>JAXJTD010000001.1:0-69413 GCA_036309745.1 Acutalibacteraceae bacterium
ACCTCACACTGTCTATTTGGATCTATAGTTGAAAAGCCACCAAGTAAAATAATATTAAGCAACTTTGAACTGAAACTTTTACTCGTTAAAAACGAATATTCAGGTAAACATATGCTGAATAAATAAATATGTTCATCACCTAAATAAGATACTTCAAATTTGTTCTGTTTATTATACAAAGTCAATTTCCTGTTTTTAAGCAAATTCTTCTTGTGTCTAAAAGCTTGTTTTTGCGCCCTAACCATACCTTTGGATAATTGCTGCAATGCTGCTACATCATCTAATTTGTTAAATTCATCTTCAATATTGGTCTTTTTCACTTCAATGAAACAAATTCTATTAGAACTTTGTATTACCAAATCACAATCAGATTCATCGTCCTTCGTAGTGTATTTACCATTATAAAAAGAATATCCTTTTTTTAAAAATTCCGAACGCAGCATATCTTCCACTAAAGGACCTAGTTTTCGGTCTAATATGTCGAATTTTGCCTTTATCATATCATAAGCAGCAATATAAAAACCAAAGCCTGTAAAGTGATAATCAACATACAAATATTTTTCAACAGGAAATCTAATAACTGGTCTTGTGTAAAAATTTGTTTCCCCCGCCAAAGATTTAAACTTACTGTTAACTTCCTTGATCGGTCTCGATATATCTTCAAGTATGAGATTTATCTTATAGTAAGCAATCTTTGTTTTCTTATGAATATCATTTATGTTTAAAAACGCATAAGGTTGTTCCAATGACATTAAATATTCCGCTACGCGACAATACTCATTGAAACTATATCTTTTTTCGGCCTTATTAAAAAACGGTTTAATTAAATAGTCCAATAACAGTAATATATATTTTTTTGTATATTGTTTTGGAGTACACATTTTATCATAAATAATCTCGTTATTAAAATACAAAGGAAAATTTTCTGCACTTATCATAGAGTATTCCATTTCGGATTCAATTTGTATATCTAATATATCAAGCCAGGCTCTTGTAATCTGAAAGATTTCGGTTACCTTGCTTTCTATTAAACTCAAATTATTACTCGTAATGTTGGTGCGAAGATGCTTTGCAGATAAATTGAGTAAAATGTTTATGGGTTCATTACGTTCATCTTTTACATTTCTCGATATATAATACAAATCAAGAATGGATATATATTTAGTGGAAAATTCACTAAACAACCTACTAAAAATATAATTTCCACTAACAGACTTAATTTTTCCTTCAACCAAGTTAAATAAATCCTGTGAAGTCTCCTCATCATAAGAAAACCCGGTATACTCCATATCAAGATTAATACCATAGCTTTTTAAAAAATTGGCAGATTCTATCATTCTGTCAAGCTGAATTTGAGGCGTATCTATTGAAAAATCCGGCAACTTTAGTCCATAAATCAACAATTGTTCTATTGTTCTCTCTTCTACTTTATAATAAAATCGATTGCCTAAATATGCACTTAAATTTGTTAATAACTGTAATTGTTTATCATAATTCATATTTTGAATATTTGAAAGTATATAGTAATATCTTTTTAATCTAACAAAAATATTGCTACCAAATAATTTGCCCTCACATTCCATTTTATATAGGTCATATTTTGTTATTTTAGCGGTTTCAATATCTGCTTTGTACGAATACAAGGCAAGCTCAGAGCACTTTTCTTCGATAAGATTTTCGTTTTCTTTTGTTTCAATGGTTTGGATAACAACTCTATCAATTACAGATATAATTAAATCCCATGTTTTTGAATTTTCAATATTCCTCATATTTCATCCTCTTTGCACATTATAAAAATTAAATACAATGCAAAACAAATTCTTTCCTTACATTATAACATATAAATATAAATTTTCAATTTTGTACGCACATTACTTTGTTGAAAATGAATTACTTTTGGTGTATAATATTAAAAAATCAAGTGCATTTTTATAAAACAAGGAGTTAAGATAAAATGATTATTTTTGAAATCAATAAAGAAGATTCCGAGTATGCTGAAAGAATAAGTCAATTATCGGAAATGTCAATTGTTGTTGAAGAACCTAGATCTTTTTGCAGTGATCTAAATACAGTTATACAAATTGCTGTTTCACTCGCACCATATGCTATTTCTGCCGTCACTTTAATTATTATTGAATTAATCAAAAATAAAAAGAAAATTAAAATTAAGGTTTCAAATGATGGTTTTGAAATAGAAGGTGACGAAGAAAAAACTATTGAGATAGCACAAAAACTCATTAATGAAAAGCAGGAAGAAAAAGCTAAAGAAGTGCTACAAAAATTATTAGAGGGGAAATAATAAGCATTATGGATGTTAATGATATAGTATTAGAATTTGTTGAATGTTCAAGGGTTGGTGTTAAGCACGATGAAATAACCGATGATAAGGAGCATCAAATTAAAAGGATATATGATGAATGTCTTTCATCCATACTTAAGGAGTTTTCTGATGAAATTATTCCCGACCTAATTATTTGTAATTCGTTTAATAAATACAGTGCTATTTTGCCAGTTCGAATTAACCAAGATAATTATAAATATTATTTGCTTTATGATTGTTATTTGAATCGAATTAACCAGCAATTAGATTCTATATTCTTTTCGGAAAATAATTCTGAACATGATATTTGGAAATTATCTTATGAATTGTTTGCGGAAGATGCTTTTTTAAACAAAGATACAGTACTATACACATATTTCGGATTAAATAAAATTGCACTGGGACCTTTTGAGATAAATGGTATTAATGATACTATATTAGATTTCGTCCTAGAAGTACAGGAGCGATATATTATTGCTCATGAAATTGGACATTGGATTTATAAAAATTCTGTTAATCCTAATAAAAACTGTGTTTTTAATATAAAATTTGATAGAAATCAAAGCGTACTCTTAAATGATATAAAGAAACTTTTGTGTGAATTGTACCTTGAATACGAAAAGAAATTTCAAGATAAAGAATATTTTACAATACTCAAAGAACAAGGCGATATTATAAGGGGAAATAACAATAGTATACACGAAGAGTGTTTCGCTGATGCTATTGCATACGCAATGGTTTTTTCTTATGTTGAATCGCAATATCCTAATGATATTAATATTAAGGTTCTTGCAGGGCAAGCATTGTTTATTGAATTGTTGAATCTACAATTATTGGCTATGCAACATATGACAACATCAGAAGTTTCGTTCGAGTCATCTACTTCAATTAGGCTTGGCTTTTTGAAAAACTATGCTGTTCTATATTTTGAAAAAGCAGAAGATTTGTATGATGATATGTTAAAAGAAACTATTAATCGATATGAAAAACGAATTACAAATATTATTTTGGAGTGTTTTGCTACATTAGAGGATAGAGCAGATAATATTTATGATGGATTAATTGATACTGATAAAACACTAGATATGTCAAAAATTTTAGGATTATCAGATAATTATACTAATAGCGATTTGATATAGAAAAATATTTTACATATTTATGTTTGGGTGTTTTTGTTCCTGTTTAAATAAATTTTATATTAATAGTATCTCGTTTACTTATTAACACCTTCAATATGCCCTCCTTTAATTTTTGTAACTGCAGTTACAAAATTAAAGGAGGTTGTTTTTATATCGATAATAACTTTTTTCCGTTATTATATGTTAGTAATTGTATGATATCTAACCTCAAACTCTCGATATAATAAGCCGTTTTTAGACTTGACAGATGGAGTACGGTGTTCAAGAAATATATGTTGTAATATAAAACTGTTACGTTTATGACAGCAGAAGGTTTTTTTAGAGTAAAAACTCTTTGGTGAATTGTATTCATCAAATTCTTGCAATGTTATTTACTTTTGTAAAATAATAACGCATCAACTCTTACTCCATTCTGAATAACCTCAAAATGCAAATGTGGTCCAGTTGAGTAACCCGTTGAGCCTACTTGTGCAATAACCTGACCTTGTTTTACTTGCTGACCTTCCGAAACAAGAAGTGCAGAACAGTGGGCATAGAGGGTTGAGTATGTGTCATTATGCTTTATCTTCACATAGTAACCGTAAGAGTTATGCCAAGTGGCAGAGATTACAGTTCCATCCGCAGCAGCGAGAATTGATGTTCCTGTAGCTGTTGCTATATCTGTTCCGCCGTGAGTCTTTATTTCTCCCGATATAGGGTCTTTTCTTGTGCCGAAACGGGAGGTTATTGTACCGTCAACGGCGAGTGGCCAAGTGAACATATCTGTTCCTTGCCAACTTCCTTCGCCGATGATAATATCGCCGTTTGCACCTATGAGTTCAATCCATAACGGGTCATATTCCTCACTCATCAGTTCTGCTAACTGTGATTTTTGTTCATCGTCAAATTTATAAATCTCGGCAGTCTGATTTGCGTTAAGCTGTGCGATGAAAACCGTTAAAACCTTTTTAGTGACATAAGTGGTGGTTTTTACGGGATTACCTTCGGCATCTGTTGTTACTGTAGTTTCTGCTACAAGTTTAGGAGTAACAACACCCGTCATAGTATTCATATCATTGACTATCTCACGAAGCAGTTCAAGTTTCTTTTCATCGAGAGTAACTACTTCCATAGCATCCTCAGTTGATGTTGTGGTCTTAACTGCGTATATTGCGAGAACATCTTTCCAATTTATAGAGGAATTTCCTTGTACTTCAAACAAGTCATAGGAATACGATGCTTTCATCGCTGTAAGATTCGCATAATGCTCGGATGTCAATTCAGATATAGCTTGTGACATAGTTTTATCAGTTCCGGTTGTTTCGTCATTAGATAAGAAAATGCCGAAACAAGTACCGCCAATAGCCGCTATAAGACAGACTACAATAATTATTATCAGGACAACAGGACCACCTGCATAAATAGCTGCACCTATTTCTTTGATTGCGGATACCAATGCTTTGGTGCCTGCAACAATGGCTTTACCGACAGCCTTGACGGTTTTTGCAGTTGCTTTTACTGCCACTTTTGCGGCTTGTTTTGTCCTTTGTGCAATTTCGGCTGATTGCTTTGCTGTGGTTTTAGATGTCTTTGCAGTCTTTTTAGCAGTTTTAACACCATTGTTTGCCGTCTTGATACCCTTTCGTGAGTTATCTATACTTCGTTTGGATTGTTTAACCTTGTGAGCATCCGCACCAATGGTGCGAATGCTTTTGTTTTCTGCGGTTGCTTTTTTAACGGTTGCAGGTGCTTTGGTTTTAGGAGGTGTTTGTTTTCTCTGTCGGGGTTTCTTAATTTCATCAATAACCTCTGGCTTTTCTGCCTGCCTTACCTTTGGTGTGCTTTGCACCTTTTCTTTTATTTCGGGGGTATTTGGTTTTTCCTTAACGGATTTACCTTGCCTTTGCTTTGGCAATTTGGGTAAGGTTCCTTTATCCGTTGATTTCACAGCAGATTTTGTCTTTTCTTTTACGGCTTTGGTTTCTTTCTGCTTCGGACTCTTTTTTGATGTTTGTTTTTCTTTTGTCTTTGTGGTATCAGGCTTATCACCATCAGGTGCAGGTGAAGGGTCGGAAACATCTTCAGCTTTTGCCTGCTTGAGTTCTTCTTCAAATGCTTTCCTTGCCTTCGTATCTGCCCGTTTTTCTTTTATCTTTTCAACACCTTTTTGAGCTACTTTTTTTGTTCCCGTTACTGTGGTTTCCGCACCTGTTCGCATACCTTCTGTAACTTTGTCCGTTGCATACTGTTCGGGAGATACGGAATCAGGTTGGGTTGTGTTCTCGTTGACTTTTTCCTTAGTCTTAATACCAATGTCTTTTATTCTGTCACCAACGTTTACCGCAGTATCGTGAACTTTGATTTCTTTTACTACTTCACGGGTTTTAATACCTTTGCCCATATTATTCACCCATCTTGGTAGTCATAAGTTTATACAGTTCTGTATCTTTGGGAAATTTGCGTTCAAAGGGGACAAGAGCAGAGCCGACCTTAACAAGTCCGTGACCTGCTTCAACATTTGTGATGTGTGTCATCTGCGTTTCGCTGATTTGCAGAAGATTTGCAAGGTCTTCTCTGTCAGTACCGCCCTGATTCAGCATTACAATGAACTCGGAGTTTGCGAGCATTGTTCGTGCTGTATGACTCTGTAAAAGATCATCAATATTCTGCGTTATACCGGTACAATAGGCTCCGTATTTTCTTACTCTTTTCCAGAGGGTAAAGAGGAAGTTTGCCGAGTATTCGTGTTGGAAAAGAAGATAGATTTCATCAATGAAAATATATGTTTCTTTACCTGCTGCACGGTTGGCGGTAATACGGTTAAGAATGTTATCAAGAACTACAAGCATACCGATGGGCATAAGCTGACTTCCAAGGTCAAGAATATCATAACAAATAAGTCTGTTATTGATATTAACATTCGTCTGCTTTGCAAAGGTGTTCTGCGATCCGCTTGCAAAGAGTTCCATTGCAGTTGCAAGTTCCTGTGCTTCGGGTTCTTCCTGCTCCTTGAGGTTTTCGCAAAGGTCTATAAGTGTAGGCGGTTTACCTTTAAAACTTCTTTTAAGATAAGGTGCATACACATTGGAAAGACAACGGTCAATAATAGATTTCTGCATTGCTTCAACCTTTCCCTGTCCCATAACTTGTTCGAAGAGCGAAAGTACAAACTCTGCCTTTAATGCAATAGGACTTGCACCGTCAGCATAGTTCTTGTTTATATCAAGGCAGTTTATGTGGCTTTTACTTGTTGCCGAAAGCTGAATAACTTGACCGTCCATAGCCTCAACAAGTGCCTTGTATTCTCGCTCGGGGTCGATGATTATAACATCAGCATCCGTTGACAACAGCAAGGATACCGCCTGCTCCTTTGCCGTAAATGACTTACCGCTGCCCGAAACGCCAAGAATAAATGAGTTACCGTTAAGAAGAAATCTTCGGTTTACGATAATCATATTCTTGGAGATAACATTAACGCCTTGGAATATTCCGCCTTCGTGCTGAATTTCCTGCACCTTAAAGGGCATAAAAACAGCAAGGCTCTCTGTTGTAAGAGTGCGCCTTGCTTCAATCTTGTTTGTGCCGATGGGAAGTGTGGCATTAAAGCCTTCAAGCTGCTGATATTTGAGAATACCAATCTGACACATGTGCTTTCTGCCTGTCGCTGTAATAGCTTCTGTATCATTATTGAGTTCTTCAAGAGTATCAGCGGTGTGCATTACTGTAAGCACAACCTTAAACATCTTTTGGTCACGGGTTGTGAGGTCATCAAGAAATTCACGGATTTCTTTTCTCTGCTGTTCAAGGTCATAAGGAATAACAGAGGTGTAGTTGTTGTTGGCATTCTGCTTTCGCTGATAGTTTGCGATATTGGTTTCGATGCCGAGAGCCTGCTTTTCACCAAATTTCTGTGCTTCTTCCGTTGATACGGGTATAATATCGTAATTGAATATCATATTGCGGTTTGTGTCCGTAAGCTCCCATACAACGCTGTCTTTGACATAAGACGGATAATCACGGATAAACAGAACACGGGCGAATTTATCACCGACTTTGAAATAGTCCGATTTGAACTCAAAACCGTCCGGGGCAATATAGTCCTTAAAGTTCTGTCCTTTTCGCATTGTATCTCTTAAATCAAAGCGATAATCTGCGGCCTCGTTAGGTCGGCAGAAATCGTGAATAATGCGAAGTCGCTCGGTCAGATTAAGTTCTGTGCATTTTGAGCCGAGCCTTGAAAAATGAGCAGTTAAGTCCGCACCAACTCGGCTGAAATGTGTTCTTGCTTCCTGTACGGTCTTTTTCTGTACGGTGATAGTAATATATTTATCCTGCACGATAGCATTAGCACCGTTGGCGAGCATAGTCAGCATATCGTTGATTTCTTTACGGTACTTGTCTTTGCCGTCATTTGTGTTTTCAAGTAAAGCCATTTCTTCAAGCTCGGTCTTTTTGAGCTTTCTGTTGACAATGGTTATCTGACTTGAAACACCGTTTTCAAGAGAGTTCAAGTTCTCGCTGTACCTCAAAAAGTTTGTTTCTTTATCCTCTTTACTTGATACGGCATAGTTAATATCCGTAAATTTAAATGTCTTTGAGAAAAGTTCTTTACCTGTCATAAAGATACCGTCTGAATATACAGCATCAATTCTGATTACATCCTGCACGGATTTAGGAACAGTTAAACCGTCACCGAGTATTTCTGCGAAGCCTATTTTTTTCTTTATTGTTCCTATAAGGTCGAACATCAGCATCACTCCTTTCAATTTCATCATAAATATTTTTAGATATAAATTTGAGTTCCTTTGGCATAAGTATCTCGGAACGAAGGTATGTGAATAACACCTTTTCTGCTGTCATACCGTGATACTTGAAAAAGCCTATTGCCGCAAATGGGGCGGCACCCAAAATACAAACCCAACTTAAGGTTTCTATACCGAAAAACGGTCTTAATAAAAAGTACAAGCCTACGGCAACACCGCAGGCAAGAACTGAAAAAATGAACTGTCTTAATGACAGTCCGAAATATACAGCTTCCGTGTAATCACGAATTTCACGGTTTATTTTTACTTCCAATAACAATCCTCCTTAAAACAAAAAAGCCACTGAAAAACAGTGACTTTTTGATTTGTTGTTTTTATTTATTTAAGTTTTGCAAATATTCAATAGCTTCATGAACAGTAGAAAATGTTTTACTGCAAGAATAAAGCCATTTGTTTCTTTCATCGTTATCTTCCAAGGTCGGAATACCTTGTGAAGATAAACTACTTAATATCTGTTTACTATTTAAAACTGCTGTTTGATAGTTTGAAGCTATTGAATATGTTGAGATTTTATCACCTTTTTCATATGATGCTTCATATTTTTTAAGCATATTGGTAATTCTTGATTTATCTTCCGGCGTTTGTATATCGGGATTGGTCTTTTTGTAATGAAGCAATAGCCAATATTCTATACAAGCTTTTGTCATAAGAAGTCTGATTTTTATTTTTTCTTTTCCGGGTTTGCGGCTTAGATTTTTCATTATTTTAAGACGCGAATCCCACTTATCTTTATCTTTTTCTTCGGCATCAAAAAAGAACCATATTTCATCCGTAACCTCTTTATTATCCCGATAATTAGGATTTTTCTTAAACATTGCATCCGCAACTTCAAAAATGCCTGTTTGATTCGGTCTTTTTATAACCGCAACATTTTTAAAAGTTTCTTTGAGAAAATCAGAATATACTTGCTCACTTTCACCTTCACAAAACACATAGATTAGAGGTTTGATGTGTTTGATTTTTCTTCCCATCATTCGACCTCCTCAATTTCAACATCAGGAGTAGCTCCGTATTTTCCAACAATATAACCCTTTCTTATATTTTCAGATGTCTTGGTAGAAAAATCACTTATACTGTAAAGCTCAGAAGTTCCTTCATTACTATCTTTATCAACAAAATATAACTGATCTTTTCTGATAATATCTAAATTCATCAGTTCGGTATTATGTGTTGTAAAAACTATTTGTGCTCCGCCTTTATTCGTGTTTTTGCTTTGAAATTTTGAAATTATATATTTTACAAGAAGGGGATGCAGCTCTCTTTCTATTTCATCAACCATTAAAATTCCGCCTTTTTGAAGTACGGTTTCAATAGCAGGGGCTAAAGCCATTAGCTTTCTTGTACCATCAGACTCATCAGAAACATCAAGCATATATGTTTCATTTTCTCCGTCTTTTCTAACACCTTGGTGGAATGAAGTTGCAACAATTTCACCCATTTTCAGTTTTGCTTCAGATTCATTGGCACCTGCAGATAAATTGGCAAGTAATGTCATCAATGCACTTTTAATTCCTTCAGGTAAATCTTCAGGAAATGATACATCTTTGCTTTTATATTCAAAACTCATATCCAAAATACCAATGTCTGCATTTTTGGCATAGCTTGTTATAGCGTTGATAATATTCTTGTCATCAATGTTTTCAAAAATTTGTGTTGAAATATCAGTATAATCTCTTGAAAAATATACAAACTCTCTGAACCAACGCATCGCTCTTATACAATCGCTATCATTCATTGTGCAGGCGATAGAAAAGAAAAGTTGGTTTTCTGCAACAGTTTCACTTATTAGAGTTCTTCTTGCTTTTTCTGATTTGTTTGTGAAACTGAATTTCTGATAGTCTCTCGAAAACACAAGAGCCTTTTGACCGTTAGGTGAATGATAAAGATATTCAGAAACTATTTTTTCTTTAGTTGCAGAGAATCCATAAACATATAAAATATCATCAAGAGTATAAACAAACTCAAACGCTGTAGGTTCGTTTCTTGAATAATCATTTAGTGCAAACGGATTTACAGGAATTTCTGAATTTTCGTGCTGTGTTCGTTGCGCATTTTTTATAAATTGAACAGCCAGCCAAAAGGCACGAATAACATTACTTTTTCCGCCACCATTTTTTCCGAAAATAGCAATGCCGGGCAAAAGATTTTTACTTCCGTATTTTATCAAAGAGCCTTTAAACGCAGATAATCCTGTTGCTTCTAATGACAATATGGTTTCATCTCTGAAAGATCTAAAGTTTTGAAACTTAAATTCTAATAACATGCTAAACACCTCTTTGTAATTAGTATATAGCAAATTTAAGAAAAATTCAACTCATTTTATTTAATTTTTTAATTTTTTTTACTTGATTTATCCAAAACGCTAATTTTTAGCATTCCGATATTCAAAAATTGAGAACATTTTACAATCCCATCATTTCTTTGACTACTCGGTCTGCCATCTTTACTGTGCCGACAAGAACTATCATATTGAATATGAGTTCTCCGACATAACTCCATACCTGATTTACTGCTGCTGCCGTTTCATCAACGACGGGCGGTGAATCGGCAAAGATAGAAAAGATAATACAACCGAGTACGATTATTGCTCCTTCCAAACAAACTGCAGCGTATGACTTTATGAAACTTTTGCCAATAGAAGATGATGTTTCACCCGCAAATGCAGATAAGGGAATAGGTGCAATTGCGGTATAAAGATAGATTTTGAAGAAACGTCCGTAAACGGTCATTATCATTACAAACGAAAGTACAGTTATAAACAAACTGCCTATGAGTGTAACTGCCCATAGCGGTACACTTTCCCAAAACCCGCACTCTTCTATTGATTTGATAATTGATTCCGGCAAAACTGTTTGAGATACATCTGCAAGTCCCGAAGTCGCCATAATTTTAGCAACAACTCCTTGCACGATATTAAACAGAGCCATCATCAACTCCAAACCATAACTTATTGCAGCTTTAGCGAGAACAAATCGTATAAACATCTTTACGGCAATTTCAGGTCTTTTCATTTCAGCGAAATTACCGCAGGTCTTCATAACACCGACAACAAAAAACAGCACTAAAAGCGAATATCCTATCGCTTGAAGTGCGCCGTGTATATCAGTTATTACATTCCAAATTGTTCCGCCTTTGAATTCTTCGGGAGATTGAGTTATAAGAAGCCATATTTCACTGAGTTTGTCATTCCAAGTTTCAAGAGAGTTTTGCAAATTTTGTACTACCCAATTACTTGACTCCATTAAATCCCTCCTTTCGGATTGTACGGCGGAGCAGAATTACTGCCTCGCCGTTTTGCGTTATCCTACGATTAAATCAAGAATTTCTTTTGCAAAGGTAATCACAATACCACCTGCGACTGTAAGAAAACCGTTAGCTCGCTGTGAGGGGTCGTGAGATTTGAGCGAGAGACCGACCTGCACAATACCGAAGCCGAGAATAATAAGACCAACTGCACGGATAAGACCGAAAATAAAGGTCGAGAGATTATTAACAACGGCTACGGGGTCATCAGCGGCAAAGGCTGTAACTGCAAGTGTGAAAATCATTGTGAGGCACACAACGAGTGACACAAACAGTTTAAAGCCCTTTCTTACATTGCCCTGCAGGGGCATTCTTTCCTTCTTTGTGATAGAATTATTCTTCATTAGATTCTTCCTCCTTATAATTTGTTAAAAAATCTTCAATTTCTTCGCTTGAATAAATGATATAATTTGCATCTTCATCAGTTGTTTCATTAACATTCTCTGTTTCAGACTGAGAAGATTTTGAACAAGTGAGATTACCGACAGAATATTCAGAGAATCCGTGAATATACGGCTCTCCGTGTCCGTCTGTTGTAAGTCCCACGTTAGGGTGTTTTAGTATGTCATACTTTAGGTCGAGAATCGGTCTTTCACCTCGGATAAATAACAGAGCATACTTGTTATCCAGCATTCGCACTTCATCGGGAGTGAGAAGCTCACGTCCCGTAATCTGATAGTTTGTTGAATAACTGCCGTTACGTCCTCGGGATTGACCGTAGGTATTTGTATCAATGGTTTCTTTGCCGAGCAGCTTTGAAACATATTCGTGTGTTGACTGCTCATTACCGCCGAGATATAAAAACTCGTCACAGTTACCGACTATGCTTTCCCATTGTTTCTCAAACAGTGCCTTTAACTGTGCCATATTCTGAATGATAATTGACACGGATATTTCACGGGAACGCATTGTTGCCAAAAGTTTGTCGAAGTCATCGGGCAAGGCAACATTGGCAAACTCGTCCATTATGAAATGAACATGAACGGGTAGTCTGCCCGAATGCTTGAAGTCAGCCAAGTTATATAACTGCTGAAATAACTGTGTGTAGAGCATACCGACTATAAAATTAAAACTGCTGTCATTGTCGGGGATAACCGCAAAGACGGCAGTTTTCTTTTCTCCTATGCTCGTCAAGTTCATTTCATCGGTTTGTGTCATAGATGCAAGAGATGTTAAATCGAACTTTTCAAGGCGGGCAAGTAGTGTGATCTGAATTGATTTAAGTGTTTTACCCGAGCCTTTATGATAAGAACGGTAATATTTAAGTGCGATGTGATTAGGCTTGTTTACTTCAAGTTCGTTGAACAACCTGTCAAGCGGACTTTCAAGGTTTTCATCCTCCTCACTAACATCGCCCTCTCGTAGCATTTCAAGTACCATTGAAAAGTTCTGTTCTTCAGGCGGTGCTTCGTAGTGCAAAAAAGATATGAGTGCCTTCAAGAGCATACTTGCCGCTTGGTCCCAAAACGGGTCTTGCGATTGAGAGCCTTTCGGAGTTGTATTCTTGAAAAGGTTGGTGACGAGTCGCTGAATATCATTGTCATCTTTGATATAGACAAACGGGTTATAGCAGTCACTCTTTTCCATATTGATAAGGTCAATAACCTTAATCTCATATCCTTTTGCTTTGAGAAGATTTCCCGTGTCACGGAGTAATTCGCCTTTGGGGTCAAGGACTATAAAAGAGGTATTAGCATTAATTACGTTGACTTTGGCGAAGAAACGGGTTTTACCCGCACCACTACCACCGCAACAAAGTATATTAAGATTTCGTCTGTGTACTCTGCCGTCAAGTCCTATGGCTGTGTTTTGAGTTAAGATTTTGTTTTGGGTTATATCTTCTTTATTAAGATACTTTTTCCTTATTACATCAGTTTTACCCCATTTTGCCGAGCCGTGTTCTTCCCGTCTTCGGTAATTCTTTTCACTTGAAAGATAGATGCCGATACCTATGACATACACCACAATTAAAATGAGGACAGTTTTTAAGCTGTCCTCACAAAATGTTATGTTTAGGGGATTAGCAAAAGCAACGGAAAGATTATTTACAATACTGACAAGTCCACCGTTTATATATGGTGCTATCAGCATACCGAGCCAAACAACGGGAATTAAGCCGCAGGCATACAGAATGAGATTAGTCTTTGAAAACTTATCTTGCCTCACGGTCAAATCGCCTCTTTTCTTTTGCGAACGGTGCGTCTATGATTTTGATAAGAAGATTGTCAACATCTTCAAGCGGCTTATCCTCTTCAAGAAGTTTGTTGCGAAACTCATTGAAACCGTTTATGAGTAAATCGTGTTCAAAGCTGTCAACGGTTATTACTCGTTTATCAGATTTCATCGGCAAACTCCTTTATCTTGCATCTCTGTTTTTGTTCTTTGCATCAAGTATTTTTGACATACTCTGTGACATACTGTTTGCTTCATCACGAATTGCAGAAAGCTCCTGTCTTATGTCCTTCGGGGTTTTACCCTCAAACGGATTTTTCTTTCTGTCAATGTCAGCAGGGTCTATACCTGCTCTTGCACAAGAGATAAAAGCAATACCGTATGCCGCTACTTCGCACTTGTCACGGCTGTAATCGCCCTTGTCCAATCTCGCATGGGCAATTTCCTTTGACAATGCACGGAAGATGTCGTCACCCTTCATACCCTGTCTGATATGAATAACCTTATCTTCGCTTCTGTAAAGAGCCGAAACATTTTCGGGAAGGTCATTTCGGATTTCAACGGGTACGGGTGATGTGTTGACAAGTGCTTTAATAAGCACACGTTCATTGTATCTTTTCTTGGGCGGGATTTTCTGAACGGCGGTTGTCTGTGTGATGTCGAAAACCTTTTTAGGCTCATAGTAAGTTCCTACGCTACCGTCCTCACGCTTGAATTCTTTACCGGGCTCGAGAATATATATGCCTGTTTCATTTTTCTTGACATATACACCTGACTTATTCCACGCCTCCAAGTCACGGAGTTTAAGTGCTTCGGGCATCTGGTGTGCAACCAACAGAGAATTGCTTACGGCATATCTGTCAAAGCGGCTCTGTACTGCAAGATAACGCACATAGTTAAGCGGGTCGGAAAGACCGCTTGATGCTTTGTCAAGCATTGCGTAAACATCGTTCTTTATTTCCTGCCTACGTTTTGCCCAAGCCTCCTTATTAAAAGATTTTTCGGATTTGGTTTCCGCAGGCTGCTCTTTTTTATCACCCTGCGTTTCGTTCTGTTCATTCATAATAATATCGTCAAGTTCTGACACTATCTTTGACTCCTTTCTTTTTGGATTTCTTTTTTGTTGGTACTTTAATTTCTGCGGCTTCGCTCTTTGCTCTGTTTTGTTCGGCTTTTATTTCTTTCAGCCTTGCACGAACTGACGGGCGAGCTTCAGGTTTGGAACTTGTCCACTCCCGTTCTGAGGGGGATATATGGTTGCTTCGTCCCCCGAAAGTAGGCTCGGACGGACGGGATTTTTCCGTCTTTGCCACAGAAGGGTTGTCTATAAACGACTTCTCCTTCTGCGGTGGATTGTCGAACAGCATTTCGACAAACTTATCATCGGGTGTTTTACCGGGCTGGCTTCTCATCGGCACTTCCTTTTGAGATTTCTTTGCCTCAGAAAGAGCATTACGAACAATAGCTTTGTTGTTTGCGCCGAGGCTGAAACGCTCAAAAATTCGGTTTACCTTTGCGGCATCTTCTTCTCTTACCATAATGTCACATTTCTTGTCGTTACTGTTTTTATCCTTGAGAACGTGATACATTACGCCGTATTTTTTAGCAGCTTCACAAAACTTTTTCAAATCTCTGTCATTAAGTTCAAAGACTTTTACGGGACTGTTGGATTTGAGCATTTTCTTGAGAGATGCTTTACCCTTTGATGTTGTATTACTGTCTTTGAGAGCGAGGGTAATCATACGCTGCAATCGTTCAGCACTGTCACCTGACAGCTTGATTAACATTTGCACGCCGTCCATAGTTATCCGCATTACCTGTTCAGCGGCTTCGCCTGAACTGCTCATTGTGGTTAATCTCCTTTCTTATATTCATTTTTTTGCACTCGTCAATTCGCTCGTCAATAACGGTTTTCTGACTTTCAATTCTCTCACAAACTAAAACATCTCTCCGCAGTACAGATATACGGGCGGAGAGATTTGAAATATGTTCTTTAAGTCTGCGGACTTCTTCTTCATCACCTTTGCGGTCAGCAACTTTAAGTTTATTTCTCAAAACATTCCTTGCTTCCTCAAGTTCCTTTACTTCATCTTTTCGGGATTGCTTGAAGTCGGCAAGCTGTTCGGGAGTATCAATATTGTTACCGCATAAAAGGTTTTGCTGTTCAATAAGTTTGTCGAGCTTTTTGATTTCAGTATAAAGAGCCGAGTACAAATATCGGTTTGAATTTGCCCGTTTCTTTACTATCTTTGCAACAGTAATGAAACGAACATAGACCTCTTGGTATGAGGGGTCTTTCATAGGTAAAAAGTATTTATCCACCAAGTTGTCCTGTATAGGAAAATTGATTTTTTGTCTTCTTGGTGATTGTTGTATTCTTCTTAAAATGCTTTCGGGAGTGTAGTCCTCACCGAGCTTATACAATCGTCTTGCCTTTGCATAGAACGGATGAGATATGGTTGGATACTTGCGGTTGAAGTCGAAAGAGTAACCTCTGCGTTGCATGTGAAAAAAGAAATCCTGCTCACTTACCGAGAGCAGAATACACTCATCAATGTCATTCTTCATAAAGTTGTTTTTGGTTAGATGGTTACTTTGTTCTTGCTCATAAATATGATGCGGAACTCGTTCAGAGGACTTCGGTTTTTCGATTACCGACAGACCGTACTCCCGACAAATATCATCGGAAGTCTTTCTCAAAAGTCTGTAGCTCTCTTTACAAGAGTTGTACTTTTTGCCGTCAACAAACGATACGGAGTTGATGACAAAGTGATTGTGTATATGTTCTTTGTCGAGATGAGTGGCAACGATAACTTGGAATTTATCTCCCCACATTCTTGTCGCAAGTTCAATTCCAATATCGTGTGCGAGTTGCGGAGTTACCTCGTCGGGTGCGAAAGATTGGTAGCCGTGAAAAGCTAAAATTCCGCCAACCTTGCCGTACTTTTTCTTAACAGCCATCATATTATCTCTAGCATTATTTTCCGAACAAGTCAGTCCCGTGATATAGCATTTCTGCTCTGTCTTTGAGTCATTCATCGCATAATCCATAACATCATAAAGAGCTTGCAATTCCTCATCCGTGTATCTTGTTTTGTCGGGATTGGTGGCATAGTCAAGAGCTTTATCAATTCTTCCTTTGATACTCCAAAGTTTCGTAGTAGCTATTTTTCGTTTGGATCGAATGCCGAAATAAGTTCATCTTTCAATAAATTTATTCCATCGAGAGCTTTCATTAACTCGGGTGTGTTGATATAACCTTGGGTACGGGCAACGACAAGAAGCTGGTCTAAATTTCTGCCGATTGCATTGAACTCTTTGAAAAGTTTCGTGTAATCGGCAGGCGGCATTTGCTTCGGGACACAGCCGTTTGTCAAGTGCCGAATTACAGTTGATTTTGATAATCCGGTTTCTTCACAGAGCTTACAAAGGTTGTTGAACTCTTTTTTATTGTAGTAAACTAATACTGCAATGGGTCTTTTTCTCATTCAATCACTCCTTTCTTCTGAAGCTTATTTTTGATTACTGTTGCGGTTGCGTTTGATGCAAATGCGAGAACTGCAACGGCAACAATACTTAATGTGTTCATTGGAATCTCCTCCTTTCTTCACGGGGTATTAGGGGTGTGAAACCCCTAACGTGCGGATTTGAATATACAAATCCATTGCTCGTTAAGACAAATGCCACGAAATCAGCTATCCCTTTAACAGATTTCGTCTATAAGGTTTTCTTCATCGTCCTCAGTAGAAAAAGGACAGTTGGGGCAGGCGTTGAAGCAAGACGGAACATCAGATGTTGTGTCCTCGTCATCTTCATCCTGTTCGTTTTCAAACACACGGTATATAGTTTCTGTTTCTGCGTTGGGTGCATTGTCAATTACGGTAGTATTTCTTTTGAGTGTCCTTACCATATTGAGTGCTGTTTCTGCTGAAGGTGCTGTAGCTGTGAGTTCAACATTCTTGATTTCGGTTACGATAACTGTATAGTCCTTCATTAAAATCTCACCTCCTATCTTTCCAAATCTTTTTTGTTCGGCACATAAGGAATTGCTTTTATTTCCTCACCTTGCCTGTAAAATCTTTCAGGCTTATTGAATCGCTCTGAAATTTTTTCGACCTGCACATCGGTTAAACTTGCCAAGTCATCACCGTCACCTTTGCAAATAAAAAACTTGCCGGCAATAATATCCGTTACTCGACCTTCCTTGTTTCTTAAACTTCGATTGAGTGGTAAACCCTCCGTCTTTCCGTCACGGTTGTAAACAATAACGGTGTCGCCGTCAAAAGGAATGATGTCAATATTTCCTTCAACTACCTTCTTCATATCTTCAAACTTGTAGCCAATTTCTGTAACCTGTGCGAGCTTACCCGGCTCTAAAAGGACAACCTTTATTTTTTCGGGAAGCAGTTCTGTTGTTTCAAAATTCACGCTGTCAAAACTGTCGGCATCAAGAATATACTCACCTCGATACCACTCATCTGTGACTTGCTGTTGTGCTTCATCCAAACTGTCTGTCATTACTTTTACAGACTTTCTCAATGTTTCAGTTATAACAACTTCAAACTCTTTCATCGGCAATCTCTCCTTTCTTTTTGAGATTTGTATGGTATGTTTAAAGTGTAGCGAAGGTAATCGTTTACATCTTTTCCTACGGGTACGAAGTGACTTCTTACCGAGTATTTATCTGATAGAAGATTAGCTAATGCTCTTGCAGCATTGTGTCCTGCTCGGTCATTGTCAAGGTGAAGATGGATAGTTTTTGTGTCGTGCTTTGCAAGGTAAGATGAAAGTGCAACGGGTATTTTAATTTGCTCATTGCTGCCTTGGTTATATACTCCCGAAAGAGAAACAAGGCTCAAACTTTTATAGTCTGAGCCTTGCATTTCACAAAGGGTTGCGTATGAAATTAAATCTATTGCACTCTCAAAAAGGTGTACTGAATCGGTATTATTGTTTACCTGCCGAAAAGAAAATTCTTTATTACTTCCTGCAAGGTCATAAAAGAAACGGTTGTTTCCTGTACCTCTTACGGTTGCATATCTCGGCTTGTGTTTTTCATCATAGCCTACAAACACAAGGTTATCTCTCTGCGAACTCTGATAGATTAAACCTTCATTGATAAAGTGGTCTATAACCGTTCGGGATATTCCTCTGTTAAGAAGATAAGAGATAACCTTATCGTTATTGGGTGCTCTCGGCAACAGAGAAAAACTCTTTACCGTTTGCTTGGTTTCGTGAGTGGTAACGGGTATTTTTTCAAATGCTGCTATCTGTAAAACTGCATCTGTAAATTCCATTCCTCTCACTTTGACAAGAAAATCCAAAGCGGTTTTACCGCCTATCCCTCTCGACCACCACATCCATTTGCCGTTGGATATTTTTAAGCTGCTGTGTGTTTTGGTTGAGTAAGTGTTGGGGGATACTCTTGTCAATTCATCAGGCTCACAGTATTGCAAATAGGTGAGCAGGTCAATCTCTTTGACACGGGCAACGGTGTCGGAGTCAATAAACTGCATAGTTATCTGCACTCCCGACTTGCTTTTGATTTAAGTAAGCTGTGAAGCTCATCGGCTTTGTTCTCAATGCAAAAAAGTATTTCCTGCATATGATTACTTTCACCGTTTTCCCAAGCTAAAAAGAGGTCACTTAACGGCTCTTTCTGTTTGAGAAGTGCCTTGCATTGCTTCGGTGTCAAATCGTTTTCTTCAAGGGATAACAGAATATCCTCACGCATAACGAGTTCATAAGAGTGCTGCATAACAACCTCGGGTGATGAACTGCGAAGCATTGATTTGAATTTTTCCTGTTCGGCATACAACTTTTCATATAAAGCTGTATTTAATTGTTCACTTGTTATATTATCAACTCCTCGTATTTTATGTGCTTAATGCGACAAAAGCTGGCAGTTTATATTCTGCCAGCTTTTTGTAAACTATTAAAATTAATTGTTTGATTTTAAAAATTCAAAAAGTCTAGAATCGACTTTGTGATTGATTTTGCAATTTGCATTTGAGATTGATTTAATTCTTAAAGCGTTCAAAATTTTTATTGATTGTTCAAATGATAACTTGAAATCTTTGGTTACTGTATTCAGAATGAAAGCTTCTTCAAATCTGAAATAAGTATTACCTTGAAACTTATTAGCTAAATCGGTCACTATTTTATGTTTAATTGATTCGTTTAAATTCATATTATTTATAGTGCTTTCAAGTTCGATAAAATCCTTTGAATGAAGCAAACTAGTTAGTTCGGAAAACATCTTTATTTTCAACAAATCGTTTAAATCTAGTGTCGCTATTGCTTCTTCAAATTTAAAATGGTTATTTCCTTGAAAAGCACTAGTCAACCTTGACATTATTTTTTCTTTTAATGAGCTATCCAAATCTAAACTATCGAATGCTTCTTTAAAACAATCTTCATCAATTTCTATATACTTATTATTTAAGGTTAGATTTGCTTTTATTGCATCGATATATTCATCCGGTATTTCATGACGAGAAAGAATGAACTTAGACATAACTGGTGCTCTTTTAAAATCTCCACATGAAACCGAAAGCATAGCACCTACCAAAATTTCTGTTTGCATATCACCATTTATATTAGGGTCGTGAAATGATAGGTTTACAATCTCGCCTATGTTTACACCTATAAGATTAATATATCCAACCTCGTAATTTTTTGAAAGAACAAGTTCGCCAATATATCTTTTTTGTTCGTTTTCATCTGTTTGAATATTCAATTCAGCTTTATATCGTCCGTCATATATTATGGATAGATTAGCAACGTTAACTTTCGTGGGCGAATTTGATACTGTGGGATAGTAATAAAAATAATACTTATCACAGGTGTATTTACTGTATCTTTTTTCTCTATATTTATAATCAAATCCTGAATTTAATATATTTTCATCGCTAAGACCAAGTAAATAATCTGACGATACTCCCAAAGCTTTACAGAGAGCATACAAAAAATTAGTATTTGGAGATCTTTGAATATAAATTCCTATATTATTTTTTGATATTTCATACTTTATTTCATGATTCAATATATAGTGTAGTTCGTCCATTGTTATGTTTTTTAATTCCATAACTTTTAATATTCGATCTTTAAATTGATTAGGGTCAATAAATTTTTTGTTATCTTCTTTCATTATATTAGCCTCTCTGCTCTTTTTTGATTATTTTAACTCAAATCAGATAAAATGTCAATCACTTTGACAAATCGTGCGTTAACGCAAGATGCTATTGGTAATATTAAACAAATATTGCATGCGGAATGTGTTTATTCTTGCCGAAAATAAAATTACAGCTACAAAAACCATTGACTTATGACGACTTTCAGTTTAATATAATATTGTTTTCGAAAGTGCGACACTCGTTTTCGAAAAAAGAAAGTACAAAAAGGCAAAAAGGAGGAATAATTATGCCTGGACTTTTCAGCAGAATCTATTTATATCTCTCAAGGGACTATTTTGTAAATTTTCCTGATTGCGATATAGATAGAGTGTTAAAGGATGTTGCAGAATGCAGAGTAAAAGACGAAAACGACAATAAACTCTTTGAACGCAAAGAGTTCGAAGACTCTGCAGAAAAAGACTTCTATATGGGACGCATAAAAAAGCTTATCATTAAAGAAGCCAACAAATTTATAAGTGATTTCGAAAAAGCTTATTCAACAGAGTCTTTAGGTCAATACATATCCAAAAGACAAATCAAAAGTTTGGTTAGAGCTTTTGAAGATAAAGAAGGAAAAATAACCGGATATTCTTTTGTTATTTTTCATATTATCTTTGGCATCGTAAAAGATATCCCTAACTATGATTTTGATAATCTTAAAAACTGCATAACTGCAGTTTACAATGTTGTTAAAGATTATAGCAATGACTACCCCAAAGATCCCGTTGCTTGCTTCCTGCTGGGATGCTATGAGGTTGTATTCAACGAAATATCAAGCCAACGTAAAGTATCCGCAGACAAGACCGAATTTCCTCCGATACCCATAAGACACCACAACGATTACGATGAATAATTGTTACCCTTACGCCCAAAATAGTACAGCTGTGCTATTTTGGGTAATATCACAGAATTTACACGCATTATATTTTATAGTTGGAGGTGTCTAATTTGAAAAAAGAAAACAAAATACTTGATGCTACAATTGCTGTTGTATCTGGAATACTTACAGAACTGTTATACAGTGAAATATCTATATCATATTACGAAAAACGAATAATCAACAAAGTGGAGACCTTTGTAGAAATAAGCCAAACTCCTTTTTTTATTAAATTGTTAATTATCATCTCGTTATTTTTAGCTATTTGGATATTACTATCTATTATTTTACCACGAATCATATATAAAATCCAATCAATGCGTCACAAACGCAAACCAACTTACAACAACAGAGAAGTAATCAGCATTTTTAATGATACAAAACGAGAGGTTCAAAACATCGCCTTTGTGTTCAACAATGGTTTTTCTAAAATTTCTTTTGGATTGCTTTATTCTGACGACATTGCAATTTGCATTAACAAATTACATGCAATTTTCTGTTCAAACAGTAGAATTCAGAAAAAAACAATAGAAACTGTTTTTCGCAACTCGGCATCTATAAGTTCGAAAGGTAATTTGATATCTAAATATGAACTTGTTTCTTTAATATGTGTTTTAGAGAAACTATTTAACGAATGCATGCAAGAAAATAATTGTGAACCAAACCATCGCTCGCTATTTCGAGAAGATGTTAGCGAATTACAAAAAAAGATAGAAGAATTAAAACAAATATAAAGTTTAGAAAGCACAAATATATACGGCATATTTAAAGCCTATATGTTTGTGCTTTTAAATGTTTAGAATAAAAACAAGTTGCTTGAAATAACCATTATTTACTCTATATTATGTTATTTATTTTCACCTTGTAGTTTCTCTAATCTTATTTTTCTCTGGTCGCTCTGTTTCTTCAATATCACCGTCATCAATTTCATTATCGTTATGGTTCATATCAAGTAGTGCATTGAGTTCTCCGAGCCTTTCCATCTTTGCGTTTAATTCATCCTCTTGCGGGAACGGCTGTTCAATCTGTTCTTTGGCATTGGCAAACTGTGTCTTGGTATCTTCAAGCTGCTCGATACAAGCGGTTTTCTTTTTCTCAAAGTCACCGATAAGATTATCAAGTCTTGTGATGTTACCGTGAACATCCGAGCCAAGCGGAGTAGAATGACGAAGTGAGCCGACAAGAGTTAAGATAAATTGTTTTTGGAAAGTGTCAAAAGATAACTCCAATTCAAAGCCTCGATAACTGCCGATTGCTTTCGGCTCAGGCGATTTCATAGATTGGCAGATTTCAAGAATTGCCGAACCTGCAGCCTTCTTTTCGGTATGGGTTATACCTTCCAAAACCATAGGACAAAAGCCGTCAGAATTAGGAACGGACTTTTCAGCCACTGTCTTAATATCTTCCTCATATCCCTTGATTCGGTTTTCCAATCTCAATATCTCTTTGGGATAAAACATAATGACTTTATCTTCAAGAGCATATCTCTGACTTAAATGGTTTTGTTTCAAAAGTTTGAGTTTAGATACTGCGACATCCAAATCCATTTTCTCCTTGATGTGGGGATTACCAGTTGCAAGTGCCTTGATTTCGGCATAAGATAACGCCTGCTCGTCAACATCTTCTGCTGAACGCACAGGCGATTTTGAGGTCATAATCTGACCTATAAACTTTTGCTTATTCTCGACCAACTGATACAAGTATGCGTCAAAGGTTTCTTCGGTAACATAGCTGAAAATATCGACCTCAGGGTTTTCGTTGCCCTGTCGGACAATTCTGCCCTCTCTCTGCTGAAGGTCAGCAGGACGCCACGGACAATCGGTGTGATGGATTGCTATGAGTTTTTGCTGTACGTTGGTACCGGCACCCATCTTGGCTGTACTGCCAATAAGCACTCGCACCTTACCTGTACGGACTTTTCCGAACAGTTCTTTCTTCTTCGCTTCTGTATCTGCATCGTGTATAAAGGCAATTTCTGCTTCGGGTATGCCTTTTGCTATGAGCTTCTTGCGAATGTCATCATACACATTAAACTTACCGTCATTATGCGGAGTAGATAAGTCACAGAATACAAGCTGTGTGGATTTCTGCGGAGTGGTTTTGTTCCACATATCGAAAACATTATCAGCACAAACAGATACCTTGCTCGATGGGTCATCGGGTAACAACTCATTAACAAGGCGTTGGTCAAGTGCCGTCTTTCTGCCGTCATTTGTAATAAGCAGCATATTGTCTATGTTGGAACTCACCATTTTATTTCTTACCTTCTCGGCTCGTTCTGCAAGAGAAGCAACTATCTCTTTCTGCTGTTCGGTTGGTTTAACCGCAACATTGTGATAGTTGGCTTTGGGAACGGGAAGATTGAGCATATCTGCCGTCTGAATATCCGCCATCTGCTTGAACATCATCATAAGTTCGGGCAGGTTATAAAATTTCGCAAATCGGGTTTTAGCACGGTATCCCGTACCTTCCGGTGCAAGTTCAATAGCGGTTACTGTTTCGCCGAAGGTTGAAGCCCAAGCGTCAAAGTGTTGCAGATTACGGTCAACAAGAGTTTCATACTGCAAGTATCTCTGCATAGTATAGAGTTCTACCATAGAGTTTGAAACAGGTGTACCCGTAGCGAAAACAACACCTTTACTGCCTGTGATTTCATCAAGGTATCTGCACTTCATATAGAGGTCAGAGGACTTCTGTGCTTCGGTCTGGGCAATACCGCCGACATTACGCATTTTTGTGTAGAGGTACAAATTCTTAAAATTGTGAGCCTCGTCTACAAAGAGCCTGTCAACACCGAGTTCTTCAAAGGTGACAACATCATCCTTACGGCTTTGGTCGTTGAGTTTTTGGAGTTTTGCCTGCAAGGACTTTTTAGTTTTTTCAAGCTGTTTAACAGAGAATTTCTCACCCTTGTTAAACTTGATTTGTCCGATACCAACGGTTATTTCATCAATCTGTTCTTCAAGCATCCTCTTTTGCCGTTCAAGACTTAACGGGATTTTTTCAAACTGCGAATGACCGATAATAATAGCATCATAATCACCCGTAGCAATACGGGCACAGAACTTTTTACGGTTTTTGGTTTCAAAATCCTTTTTGGTAGCAACAAGGATATTCGCCGATGGGTAAAGCTGTAAATATTCTGCTGCCCACTGTTCCGTAAGATGATTAGGAACAACAATGAGTGACTTGTTACAAAGTCCGAGTCTTTTGCTCTCCTGCGCCGCAGCAACCATCGTGAAGGTTTTGCCCGCACCGACGACGTGTGCAAGAAGTGAATTACCGCCGTACATAATTCTTGCAACCGCATTAACCTGATGAGGTCGTAAGGTTATTTCGGGATTCATACCCGAAAAATTGATGTGACTGCCGTCATACTCACGGGGTCGCATACAGTTAAACTTGTCATTGTATATGCGGACAAGTTTCTCTCTGCGGTGGGGGTCTTGCCAAATCCAATCTTGGAAAGCCTGCTTTATCATTTCCTGCTTACCCTGTGCAATGGCAGTTTCCTTTTTGTTAAGAACGGGTTTTCTGTTGCCGTTCTCATCTTCAATATAATCGAATATACGCACATCTTTAAGATTAAGAGTTTCCTCTATAATCTTATATGCATTTATTCGGCTTGTACCGTATGTGGTGTTGGCAATAACATTCATACGGTCATAGTTTTTGTTTTCGATATTCCACTCTGCGGAAATCGGTGAATAGTGTACCTTTATATTCCATTGAGCATATCTCGGTGTTTGTAAGAGTTCAAACGTAAACTGTTCAACAACATCAACCGGGAGCCAAGTCGCACCCAAACGGACAGAGATTTCACTTGCCGTCAAATCTTCGGGTTGTACTTTTTCAAGCATTTCAACATTGGCACTGTAATCATCGGGATAAATTTCAGCAGTCCGTTTTGCAAGTTCAAGTTTCTTTCTGACGTTACCCGAAAGGTATTCATCAGCCGTAAGATACCTCGGTACTCTGCTGTCCTCGGAGGTGTGTTCGGGGTTAAGGAAGATAACACCTTTGAGTTCTTCAAAAAGCATTTGCTCTGTCTTGCCCGTTAGCTTACACATATAGTCCATATCAACACAGGCTTTTTCACCGATTGATACTGCCAATGCTTCACTTGCCGTTTCAACTGATGTTACAGCGATATGTGGCTTGATTGTTCGTTTGGTGAACATATCTGCCTTGCGTTTGAGTTCACCGTTTTCACCGATAACTTCAAGTGAACAAAGCAGACAATATGAACTGTCATCAGAGAATACAAGGCGGTTTGCTCTTGCATTGAGCAGACCGTATTTCTTTGTGAACTTGTCATAGATTTCATTCAATCTTTCCTGTGCCGAAAGAATAGCTGAATCGGGATAATCGTCTGTCTGAAGCCTTATAAGTTCACGCACACAGTCCCTTATTTCAATCATACCTTTTATACGGCTTTCCGCTGTTGCAGAAACATCAACGGGTGTCATCCTGCTGTCGTGTCGGTAATATATTTTATCTTCAACAACAGTAAAACTGAAATTCTTAACATTCGGGTCTGCAGGTACGGATAAATCTTCGGACTCGCCGACATCGGAAAGTTCAAAATCCTTTATCTCGGCGTGTATGTTCTGTATCGCTTCTGAAAGAAGATCGGAGAGTTCTCTGCCCTCATAAGGTCTGCAGGTCAGTGACTGACCAAACTGTGAGGACTCCATAACCATATCACCGAGTACCATTTCGGGATGGTCAACAAAATACTTGTTATATTCGTTACCGTTCTCATCACGGTCAAGGTGTACCCAATCAGGCTCATCATTAACAAGGGTATCTCTTTTCTGTAAAAAGAGAATATCCGATGTTACCTCTGTACCTGCGTTAGCCTTAAAAGTGTTGTTTGGCAGACGAATGGCGCCGAGCAGTTCTGCCCTTTGTGCGATATACTTTCTTACAGCAGGATTTTTCTTGTCCATAGTACCCGATGAAGTAACAAAAGCTATTACACCGCCGGGGCGTACTTTATCAAGGGTCTTGCCGAAAAAGTAATCGTGTATGAGCCAGTTGTGTTTATCGTACTTTTTGTCAATAACCTTAAACTGCCCGAAGGGAACATTACCTACCGCAACATCAAAAAAGCTGTCGGGTAATGCTGCTTCTTCATAACCCTGTACCGTAATACCCGATTTCTGATAAAGCTGCTGTGCAATTCTGCCCGTTAAGCTGTCAAGTTCAACACCGTAGAATTTGCTTTCACTCATCTTGTCGGGGAGCATACCTATGAAATTACCCGTACCGCACGAAGGCTCGAGGGTGTTACCGTTTTCAAATCCCATATTGCCGAGTGCTTCATACATAGCACGGATAACAACGGGGGGAGTATAGAAAGCGGTAAGCGTACTTTCTCTTGCAGCGGCATATTCTTCGGGAGAGAGTGTAACAATAAGTTCTTTGTATTCATCTGCCCAATTTGTTTTGCTTTCATCAAAAGCATCTGCAAGACCGCCGAAGCCAACATACTTTGAGAGTATTTCCTGCTCTTCGGGAGTTGCAAGACGGTTTTCAAATTCAAGCTCGTGCAGAAGATTGATAGCAGCCATATTGTTACGGAATTTTTCTTTTGCACCACCGACACCGAGGTTATCATCGGTTATTCTGAAATTATGTTTTTCACTGTCGGGAACGGTAGGATGAAGAGTTGTGACCTTTTCTTTCTTTTCTTCCCATACAGGAGGAGTAAGAGCAGGCTCTTCCGTGCGAAGTGTCTGGATTGTCACATCAAAGGGTAGTCCGCTTTCTTCGGCGGGTATTTCCGCAACCTTTTCAGTAGAATAGGTTGGTGCGGTCTGCTGATTCAGCAGTTCACGGACAAGAGCGATTTTTTCAACTCTGTTTATGGGGTACAGAACAGAGGTGTCACGCATTGAAACATCACCGAAAACGGGGTCAATCTTTTCAATAACGAATTTCGCACCGTCAATTATTACCTCTTTTCCGACGAGTTCCGAGTCAGGAATATATGAGAGTTTTCCTTTTTCCTGCTCTAATTCTGCTATCAACTGTTCGGCTGTTTCCTTGTCATCGGTTTCCGCTTCTTCAACTATATTTTTCAGTTGAGCAATAATCGAGTCTATTGATTTCGGATTTTGCAGGTCAGCAGCAAGTTTACTTGCGGCATCTTCTTCTGACTCGCCGATTTCAAGAGTATCTCTGAATCCGTAGAAATCAAAATCTTTGTAAAAATCAACAAGTCTTTCAGCGAGTGTTTTTTCAACATTCGGACTTGCGGGAGCAGTTTCAACGGGGGCTTCCTTTATTGCTTTTTCTTTAGATAAGGAAACAATAGAGTAGGTTTTTCTTTCGCCGTTCTCAATGGCTGAAATGGCAACGTCAAAGCCTTTTTTGGTAATTTCATCAATATATGCTTCAAGTCTGTGAGCAGGAAAACCGACTATCGGCACTCGTTCATCATCATTTACTGCTCTTGAAGTAAGAACAAGTTGAAGCGAAGTAGCCAAAGTTTTTGCATCATCATTGAATGCTTCAAAGAAATCGCCAACCTGATACAACACTATTGAATTGGGATTATCCGCCTTTATTTCGTTGTATTCATCCAAGAAACTGTTACGGCTGATTTCGACATTTGCGGAGGTTTCTTTTTCAAACTCCTTGGCTTCTTCAACAAGAGCCTGCATAGTTTCAAGTGAACATTCGGTATAATCAGGTTGCTCGTGAAAATACTCGTTTGCACCGTCAAAAAACTCACTGCCGTAGTCTGCAAATTCCTGTTGGCTTACTGTGCCGAGATAATCAAAGAAGTCTTTGAAATCTGCGTGCTTCTGTGCAGCCTCCAGAACAACCTCAAAATGGAAACTGTTTGTAACAAACTGTCCTTTACCGTCATTACCATCAGGGTTGTAATACATCCACGAAACAATTTCTTTATCACGGTCAACATAAAAAGCATCGTCATAGAGTACATCTGCAACAGCAGCGTGTCCGTCATCATATTCAGACGGCTCTTGCACCTCATCTAATGAGTGGGGAGAATACCTGTCTATAACGCCCTTATCTAATGCCATAACTACCGCTTCAATGTTGTTTTCAAGAAGTCTTTTTGTGGCATAGCTAAGGTTGAAATCAAGAACCTGACAACAGGGCGTGAAAACATTTCCGTAAAGGTTTTTTCCCGGTGCGGTATAGTTTGTGACCTTTGCAAGAATTTCAGCATCCTTGCCGAATGCGTTATAAAATCCTCTTGTGTGTAAAAGAACAACACTATCCGGGTTTTCCTTTTGTACTTGTTCGTATTGAAGTAAGAAATCGGGTTTACCGCTTTCGTCAATTTCTGTTTCGGCTTCGTCTTTAACGGCAGGTCTTTCAACATCAACTTCTATTCTCAAATGATTATTTGCAGGATTTTCTCTTACTCTTTTCTCAAATACTGCTTTTGAAAATTCTTCCGTGAAAAGAGGATATTGGATGTTGCTGAGTATAACGGGGTCTTCAAGTGAAAGAATAGTGTACTCATCCGCACCGATATATACGGTATCGCCGAGATTATATTCATATCTGTATTCTTTTGGTGTTTCTTTTTCCTCAGTGGCATTTCGAATAAGCTGACGAATTTCACTTTCTTTTTTCCACTCAGCCTCTTGTGCCAATCTGTTTTCAAGCCATTGCGGATACATTTCCTTTTCTTTTGGGTTTAAGTATCTGTCAGCCTTTATAAGTGCTGAAAGACGGCTTTCGATATAATTCCACTTTAATAACACTCTTCTCAGAGGAACGCTGTAGTGGTCGGATATTTCAATGCCTTTTGAATCGTGACTTTCCCAAAATCCACTTCCGGGAAGTGCATCTGAATGACCTCCCGTTCCGTATTCGTCTTTAAGGAACTTTATGTTTTCATCTTTTGAAAGGCTTTCGGCAAACTGCCTGTAAACCCGCATTTTACCTTCGCTAAAGCCACTACCGCCGCAAAGCACATAATCAACGGCAGATTGAGGCAGAAACAAAGGAGCTTCATTCTTTACTGCCGTGCCGATAAGTTCCATTTGCTTTTCAACACCGGGTAAAAGCAAAGCCTGAGGCTCTGTCCATTCCTCCATAAGCATAAGTCCGAAAACGCTTCGTTCAATCTGGAACCATTTTTCCCACGCTTCACGGAGTTCAGTTCCGTCATTACGCCATAATCTGATGGCATCGGAATAGGCTTCAAAGCCTGCGTTTACACCGTTTGAAAGTGTAATTTCATAGGGTGTTGAATTAAAGAAAGACATAATAAAATCGCTACGTTCTTTTTTGTCGGAATGACTTTCATAGAACATAGCGATTTCTTCTGTATGCGGAGCCAAAAAGTTTTTAATCAGCTCGTTTTTTTCTCGATCTTGGTGGAAATACTCGATGCCGTTCCAACGGGCATCGAAATCGTGATTACCTAACTGTAAATCAGTTCCTTGAGTACCGTTTCCTCGGCTGCCTGTTTGATGTTGTTCATCAACTGTACCCACCTCATCTGGTCGGTTTCCTTCAAGGCTTCCGTTACTCCCTCGGCTTTCATCATCTGTTCGGTCAACTGTTCCAACATCTTCTGAGCCTGCTGTTCTGTTTCCGAAAGATGTTTCGTCAGTTCGCCCTTCGTCAGCAGAATGTTGAATAACACTCTCTTGTGATTCATCAGGTACTTTTTCCTCATCGTAGCGTACTTGCCAAGTGTAACGTTCATTTCCTCTTTCGGAAGTGTGATGTTCGGGATTTTGTAATCTCCGACCTGTCTGTAAGTTATCTGTGACATCCTCATTACTCCTTTCGGTGTCTGTTTTTTGTTTTGCACCCTCATCATATCCGAAATTATATGAATTGACAAATGTGCGATTTTTATTTTTTTCTTCCCTTTGAAGTGCTTTTACGGTTGTTTCAATTTCACGAAGTCCCATTTCGGCTATTTCGCTTGTAGCGGAGCCTAATGCAACTATTGTTTCGTGAGTGTTGAAATTATAGAGGTCTTTGAAATCCTCGGGGTCATAGAAATCGTCAGCGTTAATACCGCACCTTGTCATCATCATATATCCGATACTGCTGACAAGAGTATTTCTCAACACAGACCTTATATTATCTTCGTCAAAATCTTCAAGGAAACTTCCGTGTTTAACCTCATCCAAGCTATAGAGATAATCAAGGATATTATCGTCAACCATATTCTGTGCAGTATCATCAATGATTGAAGCAAGTGAGCCGTCACCGACATCACCGAAGGCATTTTCAAGAGCCTCGGCTATTTCAGCTTCAAATCTTTCTTCTACCTGCCAAGACGGTACTTCTATGTTTTGTCTTGAATTGGTATCAGACACATCAAAAACATATCGAAGTTTAGGATATGTGCTTGAATGATTTAACAAAGCGATACCTGTTGCACCTCGGTTTACCCAACGGTTGAATTTTTCATTCCAAAAGCTGATTTCCGCACAAGCGGTTGCTTCGGGCTTTTGAGCAAAGATAAGGATTTGGTCGGGGAAACTGTATTTATAGTTATTTGCTGCAGTTCTCAAAAACGAAGTCCAATTCTGCTGATTTTCAGTAGCCTTAATAACCTCATCATTGAATACGGCAGTTACAATTTGCAGTTTACTTGCCAATCAAGCCACCTCACTTTTCATTGGTTTTAGCAAGATAAGAGAATAACTTATTCGACTTAACGCTTTCCTGCAACTGCTGAATTTCAATAATATCCGTAAAGGATATATCATCAATTACGGCAATATCCTTGGGCGTGAGCTTCTTTATATCTTCCTCTGTGGTATATCCGAGAGAAATGAGTTTTTCAAGGAGTTTCAACCTTTTGGTTACTTCGTTGGGTACTTTCGCCATTCTTCTTTACCTTCCTTTCTTCAAATTCTTTATAAACTCGTTTCCAACAAATATTGCAAACATTTTCATTGTGGTATATGCATTTTTTGCAGCCGAGTTTATTCATATTAACCTTCATGGTGTCCGATAACATTTCTCGTCATCGTGCATCACCTCGGTCTTTGTGTTTTGTTTTAACGGGTGTGCCGTTATCGTCATAGTTGTGAGGGTCTGCTTCGGGAGTGTTCCAACCTTTTAAAGAGCCTGCGAGCATTGCCGCTTCCTGTGCTTTGGTTACTCCCATTTCGCTGTTATGACCGTCAGCAAGTTCTCTGTTCTTTTCGGGTGAGTTATTGCTGTCATTTACATCAGAATGTTCGTTTTCGCCCTTTGTGATAATAACGAGATGACCGTTTGAGGGTGAAACGGAATAGCACCTTTCAGGAAGTGATGAACGCAAAGGAATAACCTTGCTGCCGTTTCTTTCCATTATCTCGGCAAATTCACAAATGTGATAAAGTCTGTCGCCGACCTCTGTGTGGTACTCGTCAATAAATCTGCAATATTTATCGACCTTTTCACCGTCAAGGCGATGGATTCTGATTTTATCGCCATCGGGAATGGTGAAAACAGGTCTGTATGAGGAAGTAATAAAGCGGATACCCTTACTTGCGTGAACAAGATGTGTTTCAAAATATTGCTTGACAAAGCAGTAGCAGTAAAGGTTGTATTCGCCCTGCCTCGGATTGAGCCTTAAAAGATAAGTATGCTTATCTGTATCAACTCTTACGCCGTAATACTGATTATCCGCACCACTGTACTGCTTTGCGTGTTCGTGACAATAACGGCTGAGCCTTGTTCTGTCATTGAGCAGTCTGCCGTAAGTGTCATCAAGGCGGAGTGCGTTGATAACATCGTCAAATTCCTTTTTGAACTCATCTGTCTTGAAGAAAGTACAGACGTCATTCCAAGTGGAATTGAACTCTTGTCCGTTATATCCCATATCCGCACGGAGATAACCTATACAGCCTGTCTGCTGATATAACTGCTGACTTTGTCTGAATGTGTATTTTTCAAGATTGGTAGTTATAGGTGTTACATACAAATCCGTCATCTTGCATCCCTTTCCTTTCTTCTGTCAGCTCGTTCTTTCAGTACCTTTTCAAGACCTTCCTTTGCCCAATCGGGGAGTTTGTCTTTTTCAATAGTACCGAGAACATCCTGACGTTTGAACTGCACGGATTCCCCCGTGTAAAGATTAGTACAGAAACACGCTGTACCTCTTGAATTTGCAGACGAGCCAAAACCGCCCGTACAAAGACAAAGCTGATTTACAGAAATTCTGTATTCGGGTTTGAATATATCTGCCTTTATAACTACAACCTTGTCTTTGATTGACTGTCTGTAGTCAACAGCTTCGCAATCTTCGGCAGTAAGCGGAGTTTTATCAACAGAGATCTTTGCGTTTTCTTCCATAACTCTGTCTGCTTCTGCCTCAATCCTTTCTGCAAAGATTTTTGCAAGTTCGGCAAAATCATCATCAATGAGAACATCATTGTATCTTGTGAAAATACCGTTGTGTTCGCAGCTGGCAACAAGATAAATCATATTGTCGGGTGCATTGGGATTTTCGCCGAGTATAATTTCGGTTTTACCGATTTCAAAGGCTTGGGTTATCTCATAACCCTCAACCACTCTTTTTTCACTCAATATCTTCAACTCCTTCCATGAGCGCTTTTCCGTACTCTGTGAGAGTATAGAAATATGCGTGGTCAAACTTGGATTTTTCCAATTGATTTATTGAAACAACATTTGCTTTAACGAGGCGTTTAATCGCATTTCGTACAGCCTTTTCACCCATAAAGGGAAATGTGGCTGTCAGAGATTTTTGTGTTATACGTACAGATATTTGACTCTCAAATATATTGTTCGTATGCGTTAAAAGGTGTTTGATAAATCCTGCAATAAGTGCGGAATTGATACCGTGCTTTATTGCAATAGTGTTACTGTAATTACATACCATTTATATTTACCTCCAAAAAGTTAAGGGCAGCCTTTTGACTGCCCTTTAGTGTTTATCTTCCGACATACCAATCATCGTAGGCTGATTCGGAAATGTTGATTGTGTTTGTGTTTATTGTTCTTGTAATCATACCTGCAGGTGTCCAACAGTCACTCTGAGTTATACTCATAATATACTTTCCGTTGGGATACCAAACGGGTGTGAAATGCACTCTGCCGTATGTTCCGTTTGGTCTGAATCTCCACTCGCTCGATACCAAATCAAGTGTTCGGTATTCACCGTTTTTGGTCGAGTAGTCAAATTCGGGCATAAGAGCATAGGCAAACTGCGGTTTTGTGTATGCCGCCGATGACGGCATAGTGTAACCCGAAACGGATTTATTGTTATTCATAAGTGCCAAGGATAAACCGTAACCCGATTTCATAGTCCAAGAACTGCCGTTTTTAACAGCCGTTGAGCCTGTTGCGGGTGTGAGAGTTGCGGAACTGTCCGCAATACCTACAGCATAGCTTACCTTCTTAAATGCACCCGATGAATAAGTCCATTCCCACCAAGAAGCAGAATAGCTCTTGTTGTCCTTTGACAGAGGAATGGTAAATCCTGCGGGTTTGGTCTTTTCAAACTGTGTATCGTTTGTTTCAGATACAGTTGCAGGTGTTGTGGTATAGTTTGCGGATGAAAGGTTGTACGATACACCGTCCTCGATGATTTCACCCGTAATCTTTACCTTTGCACCATTCAGACCTGCAGGAACTTTCCACTTGAAATATACAAGATTGTTTTCAAGACCGGGAACAACAGCCTGTTTTTTTGTGTATGTGGCTATCTGTTTTGTGCCGTTATATACCTTAAACAGAATAGATATATTGTTGCTCGGCGTGTAATCGTCCGTGTAGGTGTTGTTGAGCCAAAAGCTCGTTATTACCTCGGTGTTCTCACGGTAGTCTGCATTTTGTGCAATAGGCGTAAGTGTCAGCGGATGCCGTACTTTACACTTCAATGTCAATTCGTTGTTTTTACCGTTGGTTTCGTATTGAGTGTTATATATACCCATACCTTCAAGATAGATACCGCCCCAAAAGTCGAATGTTCTCTTGTTCGGCACTACAAAATCGTAACCGGGAAGAAATGCCTTTGAGTTGGCACTTAATGACCAAACACCGTCTATCTGTGTTCTGTCATCTCTGAAACCGTTTATATATACTCTTGAGTCTGTGTTGTTTCTGTAAATATAACTAACCTGTACTGTTTCACCTGCAACAAGGTCATAGGGGTCAAGTATTATGCCCGTTCCTTTTCTCTTGAACTGAATTTCATACAGTTCGATGTCACAAGGAATAACGGGTATCTCAATCCAAGTAGTTTCGTGAGTATGTTCCTTATCTTTTGACCACCAAGTTTCAAGTTTAAACCTCAATGTGCTGTTCGTTACTTTTGGTATGGTATATGGATTAAGAACACTGCTTATACCCGTAGATGATTTGCTGCCCATGCCTCGGTTATTTGCACTCGCATCATAACCGCTGTTTTCGGTATAGGCATTAACCCATTCAGTACCGTTGTTGTAATACAAAGAACCTCTCATACAGACACGGGGACTCCAAGTGCTGTCTGTTCCGTAGTAGTATTCAATGCGAGCGTGCTGACCGTGATATACCTTGCCGTAAAGACCGTTCTTGCCGTTATACGCAACATATCCGCCCTCATATCCTCGGATCTTAACCTCGTTTCTGTGAAGAACAGGTTTTATGGGGATATAGAAGGTTTCAACAGTACCGCTTTTGAGAACATTGCCTTCAGCATCAACCCAATCCATTTTGGCTTGTACTTCGTAAGCCTCAATATCTGCGGTTACGGTTTTGTATTTATCCGTGAACTGAACAGGGAACCAAAGTGTTTCGGGATAATCGGGATTGAGATTAACTTCTCTTGTAATCCAATCACCGCCGTTTTTGACATACTGCCTTACCCTTATGTTCTTTGTTTCATAGGGGAAGTACACATTAAACCATACTGTATCACCGATAGTGGCATAACCGTTTTTATATTCGTATTCATCAAAGGTTGCACCTGTGCTTATACCAAACAGTTTTGTTTTATTATTCTTTGCACCGCTGTAAGCATCACATTCCTTTACATCAAGAACAGGGTCATAAATCCACTGTGCATAAAGAGTAACGGTTGAGCCGTTGACGGATGAAAGATTTTTAACCTTCTGCTTGTCGGTATATGACGTTCCCGTACCGTTTGCCTTTGTGTTCCAACCCGTAAACTTGTATTCACTCTTGGTAAATCCGTTTGCGGTAAGTGCTTTTTCAACATTATATGTCATAGTCATAGAAGCCGTTGAGCCTCCTGTATTACCGTTGCCGTTGAATTGCACCGTGTAAGTTGCGGGTTTCCATTTTGCATATAGGGTAACAGTACCGCCGTTGGTTGAAGTCAAATTGTTTACCTGCTGTTTGTCGGAATAGATTGTACCCGTGCCGTCAGCATTGGTACTCCAACCGTTGAACACATAACCCGTTTTTGTAAATCCGTTAGCAGTAAGGTTTTTCGGGGTTCCGTATCTCATAGACATTGAAGCGGTAGAGCCGCCCGTGTTTCCGTTACCGTTAAAGTTAATGGTATATGAGTTCGGATTCCACTGTGCATAGAGATATACCGTTCCGCCTGCGGTTGAGGAAAGATTTGTTACCGTCTGTTTATCCGAGTAAGATGTTCCTGTACCGCTTGAATTGGTGTTCCAATTCTTAAAGGTGTGTCCCGTCTTTGTAAATCCGTTTGCACGGAGAGTTACCGAGGCGTTGAAATTCACCGACATTGAAGCGGTAGAGCCGCCTGTGTGTCCGTTACCGTTAAACGCAATAGAATAGTTGCTGACTGTCCATTGAGCATAAAGAGTAACAGTTCCGCCGTTGGTAGAGGTCAGATTTTTAACCGATTCTCTGTTGACATAACTTGTCCCCGTGCCGTTGGCTTTCGTATTCCAACCTGCAAAGGCATAACCGGATTTTGTAAATCCGTTGGCCGTGAGGTTTTTGGAAACATCGTATGTCATGCTCATTGAAGCAGTTGAGCCGCTTGTACTTCCGTTACCATTGAATCTGATAGTATAGGTATTAGGCTGCCACTGTGCATAGAGTGTGAGCGATGTGTCACCGCTTGTGATACCCGATTTCAAATCCGTAGGCTTCAGCGACGAATCGTCTTGGTCGAATAGAGTTCCGCCCCAAGAATATTTACCCCATTTGGTAAAGGTATATCCTGTGCGATAAAGACCGAAGGTTGAAGCATTACAAAGACCGCCCGACTTGGTGTTATTATAAGTCCATTTATCCGTGAACTTTGAATAAGGAGAAGCGGTGTAAATCGTATCCAAAAGCAACCTGTAGCTTGAGTTGCTCAAAGAGCCGTCATTAGCATCGTAATGAACTTCAAGTACGGCAGGACGCCATTGTGCATACAGGGTTATTGTACCACCTGCCGAGGTCAGATTCTTTACATACTCACGGTTATCATAGCTCGTTCCCGTACCGCCGGACTTCGTGTTCCATCCGACAAACTCATAACCCGTCTTTTTAAAGTTGTTTGAATTTAATCTGGTCGAACTGCCGACAGTAACAGTCTGATTTGACATAGAGCCGCTTGTGTTTCCGTTACCATTATATTTAATGGTATAGGTTGAACTCGTTGAGCTTGATGAGCCTGAGGATGAAGAACTGCCGCTTGTTTCTTGATATGCGATACCGACACCGTAACCTTTGTTGATTATGTTATAGAAGGTTTCCTTGCTGCTGCTTCCGATTGAAGAAGCGGAAGTCCAAAGACCTTGCCCGTCAGGTGTATATAGTGCATTGGGATAAACTCTGTTTGTGTATGAAGCGATAAATCCCCAAGTAGCAGAGGTGTTACTTGTACCGCCGTTACTTGATGCACCGAGGATATATTTGCCGTATAAAGCTGTTTCAGTTACGGTGATGGAGTGATAAACACTCTCCAGCCTTATATCGTAAATCGGCTCAACAATAACTTTATCACCCTTTGACATATTTGCTACACTACCGACACCGAGCAGAGAAAGAACTTTATTGATGTTGTTTTCATTGTTCTGCCAAGTTTCCATTCCCGAAGGTGCGGGCAGGGTTGTAGAAAAGTTTTGTGAGCTTTCCTTGTAGCAGTTAGAGGTGCTTTTTGCTGTTGTAAAGCCGTTATTCTGTTTGGATATAAGCTGTTTTTTGTTATTCTTTGTGCTGAACTTATATCCGTCCGTGTATCCGAGATTACCGTAACTTGTGTTTCGGAACACGTCAATAACCTTGCTGACCTTCATCGAACCCGATGAGGTTACAGCACTGAAACGATAACCTATACAGTTATCGCTTGTTGTTCTGATTGCGTATCCGTTAGGTGATGCTGATGAAGTACCGCCCGTGCCGCCTGCAGAACTGCCGTCCCAAGACAAAGCAAAGGCGTTAGTGGGTATCATGCAGAGTAGAGAACACACAACCAAGATAATAGATATTACTCGTTTAATACTAATCATCTCCTTCTTAAAAAACAAAAAAATGACCTGACATTACATCAGGTCATCATCTCTTTTGGTTTAGTGCGAGTGGCAGGTTTTACCCTTAACCGCACCGTGACAAATCTCGCAAACAGTGTCTTCAACATATCTTACGCAAGTTCCGTTTGAGCCGTCACCGATTTTCTTACCGCAGGTACTGCAATAAACGGTGGGGTCATTCTTTATTGTGTATTTGGGACACTTGGTAATATCGTAGCAGGAGTTACCCCATTCATCAACCGCATAGAAGCTCTTGCAGGTGTGAGAGCCGCAGATTGAGCAGCCTTTCTTTTCAAGGCTTACGATGAAATCGTGAGTTTCCTTGCTGTCACAGTTATGTTTCTTGACACCGCAGTTATAGGCGTTTGCATCGTCATCGCCGATGATTACAATACCGGGACCGTCATTCGGTTTTACTGATTCCGCCTGCTTATTCGTTGTTTTTTCGACTGAGCCGTGATTATCAGGCTTTGTCATTTTTTCGGGTGCAGCGAGAGTTATCATATTCTCGTCAACCTTCTTCGATTCCTCAACATACAGATTTGTTCCGATGGTTATGTCCTCAAGGTTGAGATTATCGTTATCGGTGACGTGCTGTGTGGTTGAGGTAGTCGTTTCTGTGTCTGTATCCTTACCGCAGGACTTGCCGAAAAGTGCAAATATTAGTGCAAGAATTATCAGCAGTACCGCCACAAGGATAAAGATGGTTTTGTTGCTATGCTTTGAGTTTGAATTGTCTTTCATTTTCTTTTGCCTCCTAAACAATTAAAATTTTTCGGTTAATATTGATACAATTTCTATCGGTACATTTGCAGTCGTAACCGTTTTCCCTGCAAACTGTATCGGCACAGAAACGGTATATCTGACACATATTTCAAGCTGATTTTCCTTTTGAAAACTCATCTGAGGAACGGTCATTGAATATTGCAGATTGCCGTCTGTGTCATAACTATACAGCGTATCGGCAGATAAATCCAATGTGCAAAATTCACAGAGCTTTTCTGTGTATTCGGGAAAATCAAGTGTTTCGGTGTAGTCGTTACCTTGCTTTATGCTGTTGAATATGAGAGTGGAATTTGTGGTGACGAAATTATCCAAAACAACCTTGCTGTTTTCCCGTGTGACATTGATAACCGAGATTGCGGATGCATAAGTGAAAATGCTCGAGAAGATAGCGACAATTACGATGATTAGTACACATATTGATACATAGCCTTCGCCCTTGGTGTCTTTCAATATCTTCATTTTCCGTCACCTACTTCCAATACTTTTCCGAAATACCCGACCTTGTACTTTGTACTGTAATGGGTATTTTAAAAGCTCCGACACCTTGCACATAGGTATGAACAGAGATTGTCAGAGTCATCGTATCTCCAAGCTGCACACGCTGGTATGTTTCGTTATAGTATTCTGTTGCAGAAGTGGTTACATCAAAATCAAAGAAAGTGCCTTTGAGTACCTCGCACCGTTCCTCAAACTCATCACCGAATGAGCCTGTAAATGCGGCAGTTTCAATAAGCTGTCCGCAGATCTCGTCCATATCCTGCTTGAGAGTTAAAAAGGAATAGATGTTAAGGGTTACTACAAGCACCATCATAAGTGCAATTAAGCCGATAGCTACATCAATATAGCCTTCGCCCTTTCGGGAAGTAATAAGTTTCTTCATATCCTTTCACCTCCGTTATCCGAAAAGAACGCCGACAGAACTGATAATCTGTGAGATGATGACAACAACATACATAAGCATAAAGCAGACAAGCAAACTCATTGAGAGTTTCTTTGTCTTTTTTGGTATCTTCTGTGCTTCAAGCCTTAACTGCTGTCTTTGAATATCCGCAAACTTCATTGAGAGAGATGACCAATAAACCGTGTTATCGTCACCTCTGACAAGAGCAATAAGTCCTCGGCATACATCACTCATAAGCGGTGAGCCTACTCTTGATTCAAGTCTTGTTATGGCAACTTCAAGATTACCGGAACGCATATCCGCTACTGTGATGTCAAGCTCGTGTTTGAGTTCGGGACAAGCGTGAGGTGCAAATGATTTAAGCATACCAAGTACATCCTTGTTGTGAGATATACTCTTTTCAATCTTGAATACAAGACGGGGAAGCTCATACTCGATTTTTGCTCTTTTTGCTTTAATTCGGTTTGCAATTCCTTTCATATTCATTCGGTAAAGAATGAACGCAAGAAAAAGAATTACGGGAGAGAGAATGGGGAATATGAAAAGCATCGGTATTGCGAAAATACCGACAATAAGGGATTTAACAATAGCATTAGCCATAAACATTTCGGGTGAAATGTTCATCTGTGCCGTTCTCAAATCCGATTCAAGCTGCATACGCTTGAACTCGTTAAGGTGTATTTTCTTTGCGATAAATGAGGCTATGTTTGAAAGCCATACATCAAGGCTGCTTGTCTTTTCCTTCTGCTGTTTTGCAAGGTTGTTGACAGCCTTTGAAGTTCGCATATACGGTATGCGGTAAATGTCTGCCAAGATGAAATAAGCGGCAATACCGCAGAACACTCCTGTTATAACTCCAACCATTTAACCGCCTCCTTTACCGTTTGTACTCTACGGGTTTTGTGTATTTGAGCATAAACATATAGGTTACAAGAATAACCGCACCGCATACGCCGAGTACAACTTTACCCGCAGTTTCGTACATAAGAGTGTGAAACCAATCCTTGTTGAGAACATAAAGCAGGGGTATGTTACCCACAACAAGACCTACCATTGTGTAGTATTCCGTTCTTACCGCTGACATCATTGTGTTAAGTTTGCTATTTACTATTCTGACATCGGTGAGTTTAGTAACTATGGGCAACAGAGTATCTTTGAGAGCTCTGTCATCTTGGCACTGAATGAGAGTATCGCACCATTCGTGGAATATCTCATTATCAACCTTTGATTTAAGGTTTCTCAATGCCTGTTTTGTGTTCGATGAAACAGCCATAGCGTCACCCACAAATGCGGTGAAGCATTCTTTCAGCGGAGGTCTGATATATGCAAGGTTTTCATTTACCGCCGAAACAATATCCGAGTTTCTGTTGTAAGAGGTTGTGATGATTGAAAGAGTTGTTTCCAACTCGTCCTGTATATGTTTGTTGTAATATGACAGAGTGTTTCTTACATATATAAAAGGTATCATCGCAAACGCAACAGCTAACACGGGAACAAGGAATACGTTATCAATAAGGATAGCAACAACCGCACCTGCCGCTAAAAGGACAAGTGAGGCAGAACAGACAAGGGCAAACTTACCCGATTTGCCCGTTGCTTCAAGTGCTGACTGAACATAAATGAGCCTGCTGCCCAGGCTCTTTTTCTTTTTGCCCGCCCTCAAAGCTCTCGCTTTTTCTCGCAGAGAACTCTTTGGGGTTGTTATTTTCATTAAGTCATCTGAAATCTGTGTAGGCGTTAAGCCGAGAAAACAGACAATAGCAATAATGAGAAAAACAGAGGCTATCATAGGAAAAATCATTCATATTCAGCCCCTTTCTTCAAGAATTTGTTGAGTTCCTCCTGCGGAACGCCAAACTGAAGAAGTTTCCTTTTGAGGTTGTCTGACATTATTTCCGGCTGTTCAAAATATCCCTCGGTTACATATCTGCCGTTCACTATCTCGTTCTTGGTGATGTTAAATCTGAACAAGGTGTGATAGAGCCTTTCACCGTTGGGAAGTATCTCACATTCGGAAATATCCATTATCTTTCTTTGGTTGTTTTCAAGTTTGTGGGTATATACGACAATGGGGAATGCCTGTCCTGCCTGCATAAGTGAGGTCTTGAAGTCAATGGGAAAACGCTTCTGACAAAGCAGGGCAATTCTCATATGTGCGGAATCTGCCGCAAATGCGTGAACTGTTGATACAACCGTGTGTCCCGTAAGACTTGCTTCAACTGCTGAATAACATTCAACATCTCGCATTTCGCCGACACATACTATATCGGGGTTAAAACGAAGTGAAGCAACAACAAGGTCTTCCTGCGTTATGTCATAAGTTTCATTTTCGGAAGGACGGGACAAGGTGTGAACAACATTGTTCACTACCTTTCCGCCCCTTGTTTTTACAAGACTTAATTCTCTTGAACCGCTTTCAATGGTAAACACACGCTTACCGTTGGGGATAGTGGATAAAAGAGCATTAAGAAGTGTTGTTTTACCCGAACTTGTTGCACCCGCTACAACGGTGGATACACCGTATCTTAAACACATACAAAGGAAGTCCATCATCTTCTCGGTGGCATTGCCCGATTTAATAATCTCTTTCTTGTTGACTCTTGAAGGATGCAAAAGTCTGATTGAAACGCTTACGCCGATTTCATCATCAACAATAGGCTCTTTGAGAGCAGTAATTCGGGTATTGTTGGGTAAGTGTCCCTGTGACATAGGTGTGGAATTGTCGATAATCATTCCTGAATGGTGAAGCAAACGCTTTACAATATCTACAGCGTGGCTCGGTGAATAGAAATGTTCCTTTGCCTTTTCTGTTTTACCGTTTGTGTAGGTAATCGCAATATCGTTCCAAGCGTTTATATTGATTTCTTCAATTCTGTCCTTGCCGAGATACTTTGTGAGGATTGAGTATTCCGCCATTTCGGAATACAATTTGTCGCAAAGTTCTGAAAAGGTAAGTCCTTCAACAGTATAATTGGAATCACGGACAAACTTTTCGATATATGACCTTAACTGTGAGAGCTTGTTTGTGTCGGTCAAAGCCGCTGCATATCGGGAGGAGATGTGTTCCTGCGTCATTGACAGCAGCGGCACAAAATCAATGTTTTGCTGTATCATCTCTTATTCTCCCTTTGAAAAAAGTGTGCCGTCTTTCTTTTTCTTGAAAAGAATACTGCCTACTGCGGTTGCAGCAGATGTGATAAGTGTAGCAATAGCGGGAACTGCTGACTCGGCACCTGTGTCGGGAATGTCAGGGTTGTTGTAGCCGTCAGGAGCAGTATTGTTGTTTCCGTTGTTATCGCCATCAAGTTCACCGTTTACAAGACCGCCGAGAATACCGCCGATAAGGTTATTAAGGTCATCGGGAATTGTGATTACCTCATCACCGGGGTTAGGTGTGCCGTTGTTGCTGTTATCATTATCAGTGTCATCACCTTCAATGATTGTACCTGCATCGCCGACGCCGTCACTGTCTGTGGTATCTTCATCGGGAGTATCAGTAGGTGTTTCATTGTTATCGGTATTATCTTCATCGGGATTGTCATTGTTTTCGGTGTTTTCATCTGTAGTATCTTCGCCGTTTGCACCGTCATCGGTTGTTGCATCACCGGGAGTTGCTTCCTCATCGGTGTTACCGTCATCTGTTGTACTGTCATCGGGTGTTTCAGTGTTGTCTGTTGTTTCATCACCGTCGGCGGGTGTGTCTGTTGTATCACCGTTTTCGGGAGTTTCTGTTGTGTCAGAGTTATCCTCGTTTGTTGTATCGTCAGAGCCGTCAGTTATTTCATCGTTAGAACTGTCGGTTGTGGTATCTTCTGTTGAGGGGTTGCTGACATCGGTTGTATCTTCGCCGTCGGCATTGTCTGTGGTTGTGCTTTCGGGAAGTGTTGTGTCCGTGCTGTCGGTTGCAGGTGTTTCGGTTGTTTCTGCGGCATAGGCGGTTACTGCACCGAAGCATACAAGGATTGAGAGTGCTGTGAGAATACAAATAAATTTTTTCATAAGATTATAATTCCTTTCTTTATTACATTATTTGATAAATGAGATTTGAGAGTTCTTTGCGGTACTTCTTGTCGTTTACTCTCATATATAACTGACCGTCAAGAAGCTGCTGTCTTACCTGTCTGGAATAAGGTAAGGTGCAGGACACATTTTTGAGATGTGCTTTCACATCTTCAATCGGCAGAAAGAGGTCATTGTCGGTCGAGTTTATAACCTTAAAACTTCTGTCATCGTCACTACCGAAAAGTCCTTTGTTTGCGGTGTAATAGGTCATTCCTTTCAGATCGGGAGAAAGAACAAATACAACCGAATCTGCACAGTTAATGGCTTTTCTCGATATGAGGTCATCGTCATTTTCCGTACATTCAACGAACACATATCCCGCCATTTCTGACAGAACATTGAAAAAAGCATTTACTTTATCGTCCGTTAATTTTGCGTAGCTGTGTTTGTTTTCATCCGACTTATATCCAAGACAGCCGAAATTCGGCATATCCTTTACCGTGACAAGGTGAGCAAGAATACTCTCCTGAGATATGTCCGTGTTATCTAATACCCCGCCGAGAGAAAAAAGACTGTCGGGAGTATAGTTGGGAAAAAGGAGTCCGAGTGCGGGAACTGTCATAGAGGGTGAAAGAAAGATGACACCGCCTGTGTCCGTATTGCAATACATTTCCTGTGCGAGTTTAAAAGCAACGGTTGTTTTACCTCCGTTAGGTGAGCCGCAAACCGCTATGATTTTAGCCATTTGTGGAGTCACCTCCGTTAGCGGGTTTTGCCGTTGCAAGGAACTTATCTTCCGCATCAAGGAACTGCTGTGCTTTTGCATCGTCACCTCTGTAAACAAGGGCAACGTGCATTGAAGCATTTTCTTCATAGTTGGCAAGGATTGAAGCCTGCTTTACCGAAACGAGAACAGTAATGGTTGTGGGAAGCTCAAAACTGCCGTCCTCATTTGGGACAACCTCTGCTTCATCAATACCGCCTGCTGTGGTGGTAGTGATAACCTTTACATATTTCAGTTCACCAGGAACGGTTGTTTCGCCGTCTTTATCGGTAACATAAATGCTGACAATATCTCCGTTTTCAAGCTTACCCGAAAGACCGCCTGCAAAAGAGTTGATAGTGATACTCATTGCGACCTTATCTCCGTTAAGTGAGCCGAGGATATGTGAGGCTGAATTTGCATCAGCCGTGAGCCTTGCCGATGTTGCATAGTCACCGATGAGAATATCGGTACTTGCGTATTTGCCTATTACCTTATCTTTTTCGGTAATGGCATTTGCAGGAACATTCGCTTTGAGAATTTCTGCAATTTCAAAATCTGCATCGGTTATCTGTGTACCCTGCGAGATGTCTTTTGTGAATCGGAAAACTTCAACCTTCTGTTCCGAAATCTTATTGACAAACGGTGAAACAACGAATGTTACCGCAACCGCAAGAATGATACAGACAATACCGATAGCTGTTCTGTTCTTCATTGGGTTAAATTCCTCCTTGGATTAAATACATTGCCATAAATCCTATTGAAAGATAAGGGACAAGAGGGAGGCTCATTTCTTTGAGTTTCTTCTTTCTGTTGATAATAGGTGTAACGATAACGGATAGAATAAGACCGATAACAAGGCCTGCGATACCGTTCCACATACCGAGAACAAAAACGCTGGCTGCTGTTATCTTGACATCTGCACCGCCGAGCCTGTTTTTAGAAAACAAAGCACAGACAAACATAATAACGCCCACAAGAAATGCACCGATAGTGTGGGTGAATATTTCCAACAGAGATAATGAGATGAAACCGGAAATGAAAATCATCACCGAAACAACATCTTTAACTCTGCGTGTCTGAATATCGCATAGGGAGGCATAGAGCAGTATAAAGAAGAATACAGCACCCTTAACGAGTTGTACTGACCAACCGAAAACGATAAATAGCAATACAAATACAACTGCTGATACAAGATAGCAAAGAGAAGTATCCTTTTCTTCCATTTCCTGTTGCGGTGTTTTCTTGATTATGAGTTTCACAATAAGAAACACAAGGACACATAGCATACTTGACAACAGAATATTAGTGAATGTTTTGAAATCAAATACGTGAGTGAGTCCGTGTCCGATAGGATTTACGGGGTTAATTATTAAAGTATTAGGCATTTTAATCAGTCCTTTAAAGAGTTAAGCAGGGCAGTTTTACTGCCCTGCCGTTTGCTTTTTAACCCTTGTAGTTAAAGAGTCCCTCAATCTTGGTTGTGACTGTGGGCATAATGGTTGAGTTGAAGAGCGTGTAAAGACCTGCGAGAAGAAGGGCACCGATTACAACGGCGATAAGGATTTTGACACCTGTATCGACATAAGCCTCGGCAACTGTGCCGTCGAGAACTTCGTGAGCCTTTGCTGTTACTGCAGCTTCTGCGGATGTGAACGCTGACTTAACCTTTGAGCATACCTTGCTGATACCTGACTTGATTTTGTTAAACATATTTTTTACCTCCTGTTTCTTAGCCCTTGTAGTTAAAGAGTTCTGTGATTTTGGATGTTACGGTGGGCATAATGGTTGTGTTGAAGAGCGTGTAAAGACCGCCGAGAAGAAGAGCGCCGATTACAACAGCGATAAGGATTTTGACGCCTGTATCAACGTAAGCCTCGGCAGCTGTGCCGCAGAGAACACTGTTCACTCTTGTGCCTCTGATAAGACTTCTGAAATAGGCTCTTGCTCTTCTGTAGGCAGACTTTGCTCTTGCCTTGATGCTTCTGAAAAATGATTTGATTGACTTAAACATAAATTTTTACCTCAACTTTATTTTAATTATTCTTTGATGTGGCTGTCATACGCAGCGAGTACGGATTCTTCAATCTGCCTTCTTGCATATGAAGTGATGGGATGAACAACGTCGTGCTGTTTTTCTTCGCCGTCCTTGTTCTTCCACTTGGTGTAGGGCATAGAAATGTGTCTGCCCTTTTCGGTTTCCATAACGGCAACACTGTGGATTACAATGGAGCCGTCAATCTCAACATCGGCAAAAGCTTTAAGCGGCTTGTCGCTGTTGAACATCTTTTTAATGGTTGTTTTGATTACCATAATTTTTTAGTTCCTTTCTTTTTTAGATAAAAAAATAGAGTAAAGAATTACCGTGAACGGTTATTCCTTACTCTTTCTAAATGGCGGTTATAGAAATCTATTGCTTTTATTACATATTCGCAATGTCTTTCTTGCGGTATGTTCTTGGGAATTACTCCGACTATACGTTTGTCCCGAAACGGGGATTTTTCTTTTTGGTTCGGTTTTTCCTCTGACATTATCGCTTCAATAACCTCTGGTGTTAATTTGCCATCACGATGAAAGTTTCTCAATCGGATAGCCTGATAGTGCGAAGGTGTTGCGTCATTGTAGTCAATGGTTTCATACAACTGCATTTGTGCTTCTTCGGGCAAGTAGGATATTTCTACCGCAGGTCGCATTGCGATTCTGCCCTCATCAACAAGTTCAAGCAGTTCGGGGATAAGGTTGGTTAATCGGATATATCGGCGAATTTGGTCTTGGCTTTCGCCGACTTCTTCGCCGAGCAGTTCACGAGATGTTTTGGACTTCTGTGCCACTGGCACAGAAGTTAAATCTGTTCGTTCTCCCTGTCGTTTCATAGCCTCCAACCTCATCTTGTATGCGAATGCCTTTTCGCTTGGTAGGATAACCTCTCTTTGAAGGTTTGAATCAACCATTGCTAATATTGCTTCGCCCTTCGTCATTTCTTTTACTCTTGCAGGGATGTTTTTCATCCCTGCAATTTCAAAGGCTCGTTTTCGTCTGTGTCCCGATACCATTTCGTAGTTCCCGTCCTCCGTTGGTCTTATGATGACCGGCTGTATTAGGCCTCTCTGCATAATGCTGTCTACAAGCTCATTCATGCTCTCATCGTCTTTGACCTTGTACGGATGTTCGGGGAAATCTCGGATTTGGCTGATTGGGATTTGGACTACTTTTTCCTCGCTCTGTATGTTCATCTTAAATTAGAAGCCAAAGCGAGAAACGATTTCGCTGATTGTCTGAAGAATTACTGCACCGTAAAGACCGGGCAGTACAAGCAAAGCGTGAATCATTACTTTTCCTCCTTCTTACAAAACTTTGTTTTGGGTGACTTTATTCTTTACTAAAGTCCATCGAGAATATACATTCTTATCTCTCCTTTCATTTTAAAGATAGCCGACAATGTTATTGAACGGCTATGTAATAGACCGAAACCCGTTCTTGGCGAATCGGTCTTATGTTAAAATGCAGTATTTGTCCTCGACACCCCTGCATAGCATTTGCTTTATGGGAAACACATAGGTTACAGTTTGCTAAACCGTATCATAGGAATCTCACCTCTGCCGGGTACTCCGCCAGCTCCGTAGAGAAGTATCATTATCATTCTGACTGTCATCGCCATATCGGTTGCAATCCGATAATCGTGCAGGGGTTATCGCTCTTTCCACTTTCGGAAATCAAGGCGTACCTGCTACCGTAGCTACTCATCAGAAATAAAGTCCTATGTGAGTGGGTATTCACTTTTCAATGTTCCTGAAAGGTGTTTGAAAAAAATACCCTTCATTATGTATGCACTGGGAAAGGGCATTTTGAAAGCCTTTTTTCAAAAAAATTTGAAAAAACTTGAAAAATTTTGAAAAAAATAAAAAAGCTGCCTGCTCCAACAAGAGGAACAAGCAGCGAATAACAGTGGAATATGATGTTTTTAATACTATATTAAAAAATGAGTCAAATAGGGTTAAAAAAGAACTATATAACAATATGACAATCACCTTTTAAATTAGCAAAAAAAGATGAGACAAAAGCTTGAAATTAGCAGGGAAACAAAATCGTTAGCAAGAATCAAGAAATCTTGCTAATTTTGATTAGCAAGGATTATCACCTTGAAGGTGATTGTTATTCCAACTTGGGGAGGCGATTCTGCTAACGAAAAAATCGTAATTTGATAAAATTTTTTGAAAATGTGCAAAAAACAAAAAAGCCGCAAACCCTTGATGAATCAAGGAGTCTCGGCTTCAAAAAATGGCACCCCCTACCGGGATCGAACCGATATCTAGCCCTTAGGAGGGGCTTATTCTATCCATTGAACTAAGGAGGCTCATACCAATTTTATGGTATTACACGGTATTAAATTAACTCGCTGTCAATCACTTTTCATCAAAAGGTGAACGACATAACAAACAATTAGGAGGGGCCTGTTATATCCATTTAACTAAGGAGGCAAATATTCAAATTATTATGCTGATTACGGCGAGGGCCTGTTATTACGAGCAAAGCGAGTAACAAGGTTCTGACGCGTCAGCGTCAGGTTCTTCTATCCATTTAACTAAGGAGGCAAATATTTAAATTATTCAGCTTACCCATTCTATCAAAAACCTATTGTAAAGTCAAGCCGAAAAATGCGCCGTAATATCATATATATTCGGCGTTTTGCCGATAAATAATGCTTGAAAAATTTGACATAATATTATAAAATAAGTAATTGGTAAAGTATGTTCCTACAAAATTTTTGAAAGGATTGAAAAAAATGAGCTTACTTAACAAAAAAACAGTTGACGACATCAATGCAAAGGGCAAGAAGGTGCTTGTTCGCTGCGACTTCAACGTTCCTCTCAAAGAAGGCGTTATCACAGACGAAAACAGAATCAACGCTGCTCTTCCCACAATTCAGAAACTTATAAATGACGGTGCAAAGGTTATCCTTTGCTCACACCTCGGCAAGCCCAAGAACGGTCCCGAAGCAAAGTTCTCACTTGCTCCCGTAGCAAAGAGACTCAGCGAGAAGCTTGGCAAGGAAGTTGTTTTTGCTGCTGACGATACAGTTGTAGGCGAAAACGCAAAGGCTGCTGTTGCTGCTATGAACGACGGCGATGTTGTTCTTCTTGAAAACACACGTTTCCGTGCAGAAGAAACAAAGAACGGCGAAGCTTTCTCAAAGGATCTTGCAAGCATCTGCGAAATGTATGTTAACGATGCATTCGGTGCAGCTCACAGAGCACACTGCTCAACAGTAGGCGTTACAGCTTATGTTGAAGAAGCAGCAGTAGGCTACCTTATGGGCAAAGAGCTTAAATACCTCGGCAACGCAGTTGAAGATCCCGAAAGACCCTTCGTTACAATTCTCGGCGGTGCAAAGGTTGCAGATAAGCTCAACGTTATCGAAAACCTTCTCAACAAGGCTGACACACTTATCATCGGCGGCGGTATGGCTTACACATTCCTTGCTGCAAAGGGTTACGGCGTAGGCAACTCACTTCTTGACGAAAGCAAGATTGATTACTGCAAGGATATGCTTGCAAAGGCAGACGCAAAGGGCGTTAAGATTCTTCTTCCTGTTGATGTTGTTACAGCAGCGGGCTTCCCCAACCCCATCGACGCTCCCATCGATACAGAAGTTTTCGCAGCAGATGCAATCCCCGCTGACAAGGAAGGCCTTGACATCGGCCCCAAGACAGCAGAGCTTTATGCAGAAGCAGTAAAGAGCGCAAAGACCGTTGTATGGAACGGACCTATGGGCGTTTTCGAGAACCCCACTCTTGCAGCAGGTACAATCTCAGTTGCAAAGGCTCTTGCTGAAACAGATGCAGTTACAATCATCGGCGGCGGCGACTCAGCAGCAGCTGTTAACACTCTCGGCTTCGGTGACAAGATGACTCACATCTCAACAGGCGGCGGTGCATCACTTGAATTCCTTGAGGGTAAGGCTCTTCCCGGTATCGAAGCAGTTAATGACAAATAATTTTCGCGATCTTTGACTTTCTCGCTCGCTTACGTATCTTTAATACGCTACGCTCACTGCGAAAGCCAAATCTCATCGAAAATTCTACTGTTATTCAGTAAAACCAAAAGAGATTTATAAATCGAAAGGATTATTAAAATGGATAAATCACTTCGCAGACCTGTTATTGCAGGCAACTGGAAAATGAACAACAATCCCGAGCAGACAAAGGCTCTCATCGAAGCTATGAAGCCCCTCGTTGCAGACGCTGATTGCGACGTTGTTATCTGCGCTCCCTATATTGACCTCTATGCAGCTATGGAAGCAGCTGAGGGCTCAAACATTATGATCGGTGCAGAAAACTGCCACTGGGCAGAAAAAGGCGCATTCACAGGCGAAGTTTCTGCTGAAATGCTTAAAGCAGCAGGCGTTCCCTATGTTATCATCGGTCACTCAGAGAGAAGACAGTATTTCGGCGAAACAGACGAAACAGTCCGTGACCGTGTAAGAGCTGCTCTCAATGCAGGCCTTAAAGTTATCCTTTGCGTTGGTGAAGTTCTCAAAGAGAGAGAGCTTGGCATTACAGCAGAGGTTGTAAGAATGCAGACAAAGGTTGCACTTTCAGGTGTATCCGAAGCTGAGCTTGCAAACATCATCATCGCTTATGAACCCGTATGGGCTATCGGTACAGGTCTTACCGCTACTCCCGAGCAGGCAAACGAAGTTTGCGCTGTTATCCGTGCTCTTATTGCAGAGCTTTACACAAAGGATGCAGCTGACAAGTTCGTTATTCAGTACGGCGGTTCAATGAACGATGCAAATGCAGCAGAGCTCCTCGCTCAGTATGATGTTGACGGCGGTCTTATCGGCGGTGCATCACTTGTTGCAGAGAAGTTTGCAGCTATCGTTGAAGCAGCTTCAAAATAAGAAAAAACAACCGATTGCAGGGGTCGTCACGCGACCCCTGTATTTGATGAAAGGAAGATATATTATGAGCAAGAAACCCGTTCTTCTTTGCATTATGGACGGCTTCGGCAGAAATGACAGCGATTACGGTAACGCCATTTGTGCCGCAAAAACTCCCAATCTTGATAAGATTATGGCTGAAAACCCCATGACATATATCGGCGCTTCGGGTATGGATGTAGGTCTGCCCGACGGACAGATGGGTAACAGTGAGGTTGGTCATACCAATATCGGTGCAGGCAGGGTTGTATATCAGGAGCTTACAAGAATCACAAAGTCAATCAGTGACGGTGATTTCTTTGAGAACGAAGCTCTTGTGGGTGCAATGGAAAACTGCAAAAAGAATAATTCCGCACTTCATCTTATGGGTCTGCTTTCAGACGGCGGCGTTCACAGCCACAACACTCATCTTTACGACATTGTCAAAATGGCGAAAAATATGGGCGTTGAGAAGGTTTTTGTTCATTGCCTTATGGACGGCAGAGATGTTCCTCCTACCTCGGGTAAGGATTTCATTGCCGACCTTTACAAGAATCTTGCTGAAATCGGTGTCGGCAAAATTGCAACCATCATCGGCAGATATTATGCAATGGACAGAGATAACCGCTGGGAAAGAGTTGTCAAGGCATACGATGCAATGACAAAGTGCGAAGGCGTTAAGTTTGACTGCGGCTGCGAAATGATGGAAGAATCATACAAGAACGATGTTACCGACGAATTCATTGTTCCCGCAGTTTCAAAGGATGCACAGCCCGTTTCAGATAATGACTCGGTTGTATTCTTCAACTTCCGTCCCGACAGAGCAAGAGAAATCACAAGAGCTTTTGTTGACGGTGAATTCAGCGGCTTTGAGCGTGAGCAGATCAAGAATCTCTACTATGTATGCATGACTCAGTATGATGCAACAATGCCCAATGTTCATGTTGCATTCAAGCCCCAGACTCTTGATAACACATTTGGCGAATATCTTTCATCAAACGGTCTTACACAGCTGAGAATTGCCGAAACCGAGAAGTATGCTCACGTAACATTCTTCTTCAACGGTGGTGTTGAAAAGCAGTATGAGGGTGAAGACAGAATCCTTGTTAAGTCACCTGCTGTTGCAACTTACGATATGCAGCCCGAAATGAGCGCATACGAAGTTACCGAAAAGCTTCTTGAAGCTATCGGTACAGATAAATATGATGTTATCATTCTCAACTACGCTAACTGCGATATGGTTGGTCATACAGGTGTGTTTGAAGCAGCTGTTGCAGCAGTTGAGGCTGTTGACACCTGCGTAGGCAAGATCTGTGATGCTGTTTCCGCAAAGGGCGGTGTAATGCTTATCACTGCCGACCACGGTAATGCAGATAAGATGTATGAGCCCGACGGTTCACCTTTCACCGCACACACAACAAATCCCGTTCCTTTCGTTGTTGTAGGTCACGATTGCAAGCTGAAAGAAAACGGCGGCAAGCTTTGCGATATTGCTCCCACAATGCTTGATATTATGGGTATTGCACAGCCTGCACAGATGACAGGTGAAAGCCTTATTGTGAAATAAATTTCCTTGTATAAAAAAACAATCACCCTCCACAATTAAAGTGAAGGGTGATTTTTTATGTCTGTAAAACGCAGAAAATATATAAGAACGGTTTCCTATCTTGTTGCGGCGTGTGTTGTTATTGCGGCAACGGGCTATGCGACCTTCCGTGCAAAGGCAACCTATGAGGCGAAGCTTGAAAATTACAGGTTTGAAAGTCTGACCTCTCTTTGCGAATATGTGCACGAAATCAGCGGAGGGCTCAGCCTGCTTTCGGTTTCAGCAGGGGAGAGCGTCGCAGAAACTGCGTATTATGTGGGGTCACGGGCTTTGGGTGCAAAGGGGTGCACTGCCTGCTTTGAGCCTGCACGGATTGAAAATATAAATACATTCATCGAATATGTTTATGAGTTTTCAGAGAGTTATTCCGCAAGTGAGAATAAGAGAAAAAAGGCATCGGAGCTTTCCGATTATGCGGAAGAAATATATTATCATCTCAGTGACCTTTCCGTTGCGGTGATGAACGGTGAATACCGTATGAGAGAATACGGCAGTATTTATACCGCTGATGAAAAGCCGTATTTTGAAGATTTTCTGGATTATTCAGACGGCAGTGAAAATGAGCTGTTCACCTCATCGGTTTCGGCGCAGTATCACAGCTTTGTTCTTTCAGGCAGGCAGACCGTTACCATTGAGCAGGCAAAGAAAGAGGCGGAAAGGCTCACGGGTACCGAATCTGTTTTGTGGCGGAGTGAAGATGACGGGGATGGGGTATATAACCTTTATCACGGTGATGTTTCGGCACAGATAAGCAGGCAGGGCGGAATGCTTGTGAGGCTTGTGAGCCCCGTTGCCTGTGATAAAAGCATCCTGAACGAATCCGATGCAGCAGAAAAGGCGGCGGAATTTGCCGCGATGTGCGGATACGGTACACTGACGGCTTTTGATACCGCTTTGCAGACCTTTACAGCAAGAGTTTTGCTTGTGCCTGAGGTTAACGGCGTTTTGCTTTTCACAAGTGCAGTTACGGTTGAAGTCTGCCTTTCAAGCGGCAGGGTTACTTATTTTGACGGCGGAAATTATATAAAAAACTACCGTACCGGTATTTACGGCGGCGGAGTGCCCGATATAAGCCCGGTTCTGCCGCAGGGTGCAAGAAGCGAAAAAACCATCCTCTGCCTTGCGGATATTGACGGCAGAGAAAGGCTTTGCGTTTATGCAGAGTGCAGGGTAAACGGCAAGGATGTTATATATTATGTTGATTATAATTCTTATAATATAATCAGAACCGAAATAAAAAAATGAGGGGCTTATGTTTAAGCTCCTCATTTTCAGTCAATTATTCATAAATAGGATAACGCTGACAGATTTCGTTTACGCCCTCACGGATTTTATCTGCACTGTTTTCAAAATCCGTAGCGCAAAGATAAATGAATTCTGCAATCTTATCCATATCTTCTTCGTTAAGACCTCTTGAAGTAACTGCGGCAGTACCGAGTCTTACACCGCTTGTTACGAAGGGCTTCTCGGGGTCGTTGGGAATTGCGTTTTTGTTTGCGGTGATATATACTTCGTCAAGTCTGTGTTCAAGCTCCTTGCCTGTGATACCCATTGAGCGAAGGTCAACAAGCATAAGGTGGTTGTCAGTACCGCCCGAAACAAGGTTGATGCCTCTTGAAAGAAGACCCTTTGCAAGTGCGGCGGCATTCTTTATGATGTTTTCCTGATACACCTTGAATGAGGGGTCAAGAGCCTCGCCGAAGCAGACTGCCTTTGCTGCAATGATGTGCATAAGAGGACCGCCCTGATTGCCGGGGAAGATTGCCTTGTTGATAGCGGGAGCAAGCTCTGCTTTTGAGAGGATAAGACCGCCTCTGGGACCTCTGAGGGTCTTGTGAGTTGTTGTTGTTACGATGTCTGCATAGGGTACGGGTGAGGGATGAAGCCCTGCGGCAACAAGACCTGCGATGTGAGCCATATCAACCATAAAGTATGCGCCCACTGATTTTGCGATTTTGCCGATACGCTCAAAATCAATAACTCTGGGGTATGCGGAAGCGCCTGCAACAATAAGTCTGGGCTTTACTTCGTTTGCGTTTTTTTCAAGCTCGTCGTAGTCGATGAATCCGTTGTCATTTACGCCGTAGGGAACGAATTTATAAAGCTTGCCGCTTGCGTTAACGGGTGAGCCGTGAGTAAGGTGACCGCCGTGGGCAAGATTCATACCCATAACAACGTCGCCGGGTTCAAGGATAGCCGCATAAGCCGCCATATTAGCCTGAGCACCTGAATGGGGCTGAACGTTTGCCGCCTCGGCACCGAAAAGCTTCTTTGCTCTTTCGATAGCAATGGTTTCAACAACATCAACGCTTTCACAGCCGCCGTAGTATCTCTTTGAGGGATAGCCCTCTGCGTATTTGTTTGTAAGCACACTGCCCATTGCAGCCATAACGGCAGGGGATACGATATTTTCCGATGCGATAAGTTCAAGGTTTCTTCTCTGTCTGCTGAGCTCTGCCTGCATTGCAAGGCCTACTTCTTCGTCTGCTTTGATTACGTGAGCGATGGTATCGATATAATCGGGGAACATAAAAACACCTCGTATTTACAATATTCTTTCACATTAAAGATAATAACATAAAAGTCAAATATGTGTCAAACCGCATTGTTAACAAAAAATACTTGTATTATTTTAATAAATAGGTTATACTGTATGATAACACATTTAAGGAGTTGTATCAATGGATCCTATCAAAGTTGATTTTTCCAAGAAAAACAGCGGCAAAAAGGAAATTGTAATTCCTCCCGAAAAAGCTGCTCTCAAAACCGTTATCAGCATACTCTGCACCCTTGTTTTTGCAGTGGTTGCATTTTATGTTATGATGCCCGCCATCAATGTGAAGGCTTATGATTTTTACCTTTATATCGGTATGGTTGCCGCTTCATATGTTGTATTCAACGGTCTTTTTGCCAACGTTATGGCTAAGCCCGAATATATTCCCTATGTTAAAAAGCATGCAATAGTGCCCGGTGTGATTATCGGCATTCTTGTTGTTGCGGTAGGCATAGGCTACCTTGTATCAAGCGAATTTTTCAGAGCTTCAAGTTACAGTGAAATTATCGGCGTAAGAACCGACAGTAACTTCTCCGAAGAAATTCCCGAAGAGGATGCTGGCAGTTTCAGTGTTATTCCCAAGCTTGACGAAGATGCGGCTGCACAGCTTGCAACAAGAGCTCTCGGTGTTCTTGAAGAAAAGGGCTATGTTTCGCAGTTTGCTGTTTATCCTCAGTATACCCAGATTAACTATAAGGATACTCCCGTAAGAGTTGCTCCTCTTAAATATGATAACATCATCAAGTGGTTCACCAACACAAAGAACGGCCTGCCCGGTTATGTTGTTATCGATATGGCTAACGAATCAACTCAGTTTGTTGAGGTTGAAAACGGCATCAAGTATTCACCTGCCGAGCATTTCAACAAGCTTCTCAAACGTCATCTCCGTTTTGAATATCCCACATATATGTTTGCAGAGGCAACCTTTGAAATTGACGACGAAGGCAATCCCTACTGGATCTGCGCACGTGTTGACAACACAATCGGTCTTTTCGGCGGTAAGGATGTTATCGGTGCGGTTGTTGTAAAGGCAGACAGTGCAACAGGCGAAAGCGCATATTATTCAATCGATGAAATCAAGAGCGAAGCATCGCTTCAATGGCTTGACAGAATCTACGATTCAGACCTTCTTGTTCAGCAGTATAATTTCTACGGCAAGTATCAGGACGGCTTCTGGAACTCAATTCTCGGTCAGAAGGGTGTTATCACCACAACAGCCAACTACAACTACCTTGCAAAAGACGATGACGTATGGATGTATACAGGTGTTACTTCCGTTACATCTGACCAGTCAATCACAGGCTTTGTTCTTATCAATCAGAGAACAAAGGAAGCTGTTTATTACAGAGTTACAGGCGGTACCGAGTATTCGGCACAGCAGGCAGCAGAAGGCCGTGTAAAGGACCTTGGTTACAGTGCAACCTTCCCCCTGCTTCTTAATATCGGCGGTGAACCCACCTACTTCATGTCACTTAAAGACCCCACCAACAACATCGTTCAGCAGTATGCACTGATTAATGTTGCACAGTATAACAACAATAAGATGGGTGCTACGGGTACAGACCTTTCAAAGTGTCTTGCAAGCTATGTTGCGGCACTTGAAGAAAGCGGCATCAAGGTCGACATAGACCCCAGTCAGGTTGTTGACCCCGTCAACCCCGAAAATCCTGCTGATGAACCCGTTGCTCAGAAGCTTACCGCAACAGGTGCAGTTACCGAAATCAGAACGGCTGTTAAGGGCGGCGACAGCTACTACTATATCAAGCTTGATTCCAATGGGGCTTACTTCTCAATCACTGCCGCAAAGGATGAAACCGTTGTTATTCTCAACAAGGGCGACAGCGTAACAGTCACCTACGAGGGTGAAGGCGCAATCATTGCCGCTGACTCAATTAAAATTAACTAAAAAACATTGTCAGCCGCAAAATCCTGCGGCTGACTTTTTTAAGGTGAAATTATGGAATTTTACGAAAACAAGCAAGAACCCGAAAAAGCGGTGCTTATTGCCGTTGATACGGGAGAATATGACTGCGAGGTATCCCTTGACGAGCTTGAAGAGCTTGCCAAAACCGCAGGTGCCGAGGTTATAGGCAGACTGTGGCAGAAAAGGGATAAGCCCGATAATGCACTGTTTCTCGGCTCGGGCAGGCTGGAAGAGCTGGGTGAATTCTGCGAAAACAATGAAATTGACCTTGTTATTGCGGACAGCGAGCTTTCTCCCGCGCAGCTCCGCAACATTGAAAAAGCAACAAAAATAAGGGTTATCGACAGAACAACCCTTATTCTCGATATATTTGCAGAGAGAGCGAGAAGCAACGAAGGCAAGCTTCAGGTTGAGCTTGCTCAGCTCCGCTATTCACTGCCCAGGCTTACAGGTCAGGGTGTCAAGCTTTCAAGGCTCGGCGGCGGTATCGGTACGAGAGGTCCCGGTGAAACAAAGCTTGAATCCGACAAACGTCACATCAGACGCAGAATCAAATCCCTTGAAGAAGAATTTGAAGCCCTTGAAAAAAGGCGCAGTCTTGCAAGGGCAAGGCGCGAAAAGGACGGAGTTGAAACCGTTGTCATAGTAGGTTATACAAATGCAGGCAAATCAACTCTTATGAATGCTCTCACTCAGGCAGGCGTGCTTGCTCAGGATAAGCTTTTCGCAACTCTTGACCCCACTTCAAGAGCTTTGACTCTTCCCGACGGCAGGAAGGTTATGCTTATTGATACGGTAGGATTTATCCGCCGTCTGCCTCACCATCTTGTTGAGGCTTTCAAGTCAACACTTGAAGAAGCTGCCTGCGCAAAGGTTATTCTCAATGTGTGCGATGCCTCCGACCCTGAATGCGGCGAGCATATCAGCGTTACGAGGGAACTCCTTGACGAGCTTGGTTGTGCAGGCAAGCCCGTAATAACCGTTTTCAACAAGTGTGACAAGCCCGGGGCAATGGATAATCTTCTTCACGAACCCGATGCTGTTATGATATCCGCACTTGAAGAAAAGGGCTTTGATAAACTCCTTGATGCGGTTTCAAAGGCACTGCCTCCCACAAGGGCAAGGGCAAAAATGCTTATTCCCTATTCCGACGGCGGTGCGGCGGCAATTCTCCGTAAGGACAGTGTTATAAATGTTGAAGAATACAGAGCAGACGGGCTTTATTTTGAACTTGTTGCAGATGTAACCATGATTGACCGATATCAGGATTACTGCGTGGAATGAACAGATGAAACAGCCATTCTGAATTTTTATAAGTAACAAAATGTTCATTTATTGACAGTTGACAATAAATGTTTGATGGTTTATAATGTGTGTGCAGAAATGCATACATAATAAAAAGGGGGATAATTCAATGAATATCGATACCACAGGACTTCAGGAACTTATTTTTACTTTTTTTGAGATGATTGCAAATCTTGACCTTAAAACTCTCAACTTTGATTATCTCGCAACACTTCTTACATTCTTTGCTCCCGTATGGAACCCCATCTGGGCAGCAGTAAGCCAGTGGCTTGAAGCAAACTTCGGTTTCTGAGAATTATTAAAGATGAAAGGTCTGCATTGCAGACCTTTTTTTCTTGAATATGCGTTAAATATTTGATATAATAATGTGCAAGTTTAATTCGGGAGAAAAATATTATGTTTCAGCAGTTGATTGAATATTTTAACAGCCGCAGGGTTCTTATTCTCGGTTTCGGCAGAGAAGGACGCTCAACCTATGATGTAATCAGGCGCAATCTGCCCGATAAACATATAGGCATTGCAGACCGCCGTGACCTTGACCTTAACGATGAAAATGTTACCCTTCACTGCGGTGAAAACTACCTTGATGCAATGGGTGATTATGATGTAATCGTAAAAACCCCCGGTATGTCTTTCAGGGATGTAACCGTGCCTGAGGGTGTTGAAGTTACCTGCCAGACGGATTTGTTTCTCCGTTTTTCAAAGTGTATATGCGTGGGTATCACGGGCACAAAGGGTAAGACAACAACCTCAACCCTTATTTATGAAATGGTGAAGCAGTCGGGCAAAACAGTAAGCCTTATAGGCAATATCGGTGTACCTGTGCTTGATAACCTTGCAGAGGGTGAAACCGAGGTTGCGGTTATTGAAATGTCATCACATCAGCTTGAATTCACAACCGCATCCCCTCATGTTGCGGTTATGACCAATATTTACCCCGAGCATCTTGACCATTACAACGGCTTCGGCGGCTATGTGGGAGCAAAGCTCAATATTCTCCGCCATCAGACGGGCTGCGATTATTTCATCTGCAATGCTCAGCAGGATTTTGACAAATACCACAATTTCGCAAACGTGGAGTCAACGGTGCTTAAAGTCTTTCTTGACGGCAGTGATGACGATGCACCGATTGTTGACGCTGCTGCCGCAAACGAAAGGCTCAAAGGTCTGCATAACAGACAGAATGTCTGCCTTGCCGCAACTGCCGCAAGATGTATCGGCGTAAGCAACGAAGATATTCTTGAAGCCGTAAGGAATTTCAAAGGTATTGAAAACCGCATGGAGCCCATCGGTGAATATCAGGGAATTAAATTCTACAACGATGCCATTGCCACCATTCCTCACGCAGTTGAGTGTGCCGTTGAAGCACTCGGGGATGTTGATACCCTCATTTTCGGCGGTATGGACAGAGGCATTGATTATTCGGGTTTTGTGAAATATCTCGAAACCTGTAAAGTTAAAAATCTTATCGGTCTGCCCGATACAGGCATAAACCTCTGCAACATTCTGCTTGAAAGAGGCTGCAAAAAAAATATTATTCTTGCAGAGGATATGGAGCAGGCGGTTGATGCGGCATTCAGATATACACTTCCCGGCAAAAGCTGCATAATGTCACCTGCCGCATCAAGTTATAATGTATATAAAGATTTTGAACATAAGGGCAATCATTACAAGGAGCTTGTTAAAAGCAGAGGATAAAAAATATACCGCTTCACCGATTGGTGAGGCGGTATTTATTGTTTAAAGATAGATTCTGTTGTATCGGGGATAAATTTCAAAGGTACCGTCATTGTGTATTGCTGTTACGGTTACGCCTTCAACCCACTCGGTTTCGGGCTTGCCCGTTTTATCGCCCATATTGTAGCAGGCGTAGCCGCCGGGGAGATTGTAGGTGAGGTGAACGCCCTTATAAATTGCGCACCAGTCGTTGACGTGGTCGTGACCGCAGAAAACTGCCTGACCGCCCTTTTCGAGCATAGCGTCAAACATTCCGCTGTTGTAGCAGGATGAACCTGTGCTTTCGTACTGCTCACCGTAAAGGATTTCAGCTTCACCGGAGGGAACATATCTGCCGTTTTCATCCGCCCTGAATACATTGTTGTATTCAACAAGGGGAATGTGGAAATAAAGGAAGGATTCTGCCTTGCCGTATTTTGCGGCAAGCTTATCCGATTCGTTTCTGAAGAAATCAATCTGCTCGTTTTTGAGGAAGTCGTAGCCCTTGGCATCGGCAGGGAGCTTATATTTTGCTTTGTCTCTTTCAAGAATATCTCTGCCTGAGTCCATAAGGAAAAGGGCCTTTTTCAGCTTGCCGCCTTCGCCCAGAATGTTGATTGTGTAGTTACCGTAGCCGAAAAGCTCATCAGGACCGTATTTACAAAGGCAGTGATCATAATCGCAGAAGCTTTTCCAGAGGAGCCATTTATAAAAACCTCTGTCTTCTCTTGTTTCGTGGTTGCCGAAGGTTGCCGCCCAGTAAACACCGATTTCTTCCATCATCTGTGCAAACTGAATGGCATCAATCTGCTGATATTTTGAAAGAATGTTGTCACCCGTGATTATTACAAGGTCAGGCTTTACTTCTTTTATGTGACGGACAAAACGGTTAACTGCTTTGGTGTTAAGGTCGTGGTCCTCGCTGAAATGGAAATCCGTTGAGGTTACGATTACAAAATCATCGCTCTTGATGTTGCCTTTTTCATCAACCTTTGCAATGGTTGTTGAATGTTTATCGCTTGAAATGATTCTGACATCTGTGCCCACCTTTTCGGGGTTTGCCCTTACACAGAAAAGGGATCTGGGAAGTTTACCGCCGCTGATTTTATAAATGATTTTTCCCATTGAAAGATGAAGCCTTACAGCTGTCTGTCTGAAAAATCCCCATACATTATAGAGAATATTCTGCATATGTATTACCGCCTTTACAAGAATTACATTTATATTATATTCCGTAAATCTTTTTTGTCAATCCGTGCCGAAGTCCTTTTTATAGGACACATAAGCGGATATAATGAAGTCACGATAAAGAAAGGGAGAAAAAAACAAGCATATATCCGTGACTTTCCGCATATGAATTGAACAGAACAGACCGAAATAATTTTTTTGTTCACTCCTGAAAGCACAAAAAATATTTTTGCAGGTGCCGCATTTTGCCGTAAATAGCACTTATTGTGGTCGGTTTGTTTGACTTCGTGCATATGTTGTGGTAAAATAGCATCGTAAAAAAATATCCGAAAAAATCGAACATTTGTATTGACAAACGAATGTTCACTTGCTATAATAGAGTCACAGAACAAATGTTTCACCTGTTCTCCCGAGGAGGTATACAAAATGACATTCTTAGAAATAATGAAAACATTCCTTGAACTTGCCGCAGTAGTTCTTCTTATTGTGGGCTTTATAAATGAAAAAAAGGTTATTGCTTTTGAAGTCAAGCTTGCAAGAGCAATCAGAATTCATATCCGCAACTACCGTCTCCGTAAGCAGAGAGAGGCTCAGGCTGAATATGCCGCAAAGGTTCAGATGAGAGCTCCCGAAGATGTTTACGAAGAGGCAGAGGCACCTGTGCTTACGGTTGTAAGCAAGAAAGGCTCTCACAGAGTCGCTTGATTCGTCTTTCAATTTTATTGCATAAATCAGACCCCCTGACGCAATGTCGGGGGGTCTGGTGTTTTATTTACCGTTTTTGCTGAGCATTTCGCGTTTAAGATCCCACAAGGGCTGTGAAAGGTCAACATAGTAGTTATGGGGATTTTCAAATCTTGTTACTTCATCCCAGAGGGTGTCAACCTGAGCGGTACAGTAATCGCGGATTTCCTTTACGCTCTTTCTTTCAAATACGCACTTGCCCTTTGCAAAAATGGGTTCAAGAAGCTCGCGTACAGTAAAGTTTGTAACGGTTTTGCGTTTCCAGGTGTAGTCGGGGTCAAAAAGCTCATAGGGCTGTGATTCATCTATGCTTTCGCTTGCAAGGGTCATAAGGTCGGCAATCGCCTTGCCTGTATCCTTGTCGTAAAGGCGGTAGGTTCGTTTGTTGCCGGGTGTGGTAATTTTCTGAACGTTTTCGCTGAGCTTGATTTTTGGCACAAGCTCACCGTCTTTTTCAACGGCACAAAGTTTATATACACCGCCAAGCATAGGGCTTGATGATGAGGTGATAAGTCTTTCACCTACGCCGAACGAATCTATTTTTGCGCCTTGCAGAAGCATATCCCTGATAATATATTCGTCAAGTGAGTTTGAGGCAACAATGCCGCAGTCGGGGTAGCCTGCTTCGTCAAGCATCTTTCTTGCTTTTCGTGAAAGGTAGGCAATATCGCCGCTGTCAATACGGATTCCCTTGGGTCGCTTTCCGAGGGGTTTCAGCACTTCGTCAAACACTTTTATTGCGTTGGGTATACCTGATTTGAGGGTGTTGTAGGTATCCACAAGCAGTGTGCAGGCATCGGGATATTCTTTTGCATATGCTCTGAAAGCGTCAAGCTCGCTGTCAAAAAGCTGAACCCAGCTGTGAGCCATTGTGCCCAGTGCGGGTACGCCGAACATCTCATCGCTGATAGTGCAGGCTGTGCCCGAGCATCCGCCGATATAAGCAGCTCGCGCGCCGTAAATTGCACCGTCGGCACCCTGAGCGCGTCTTGAACCGAATTCCATAACTGCTTTGCCTGCCGCAGCACGGGAAATGCGGTTTGCTTTTGTGGCAATAAGGCTCTGATGGTTAATGCAGAGAAGAAGCATTGTTTCAATGAACTGTGCCTGAATAACGGGACCCTTTACCTTTACGATAGGCTCTCCGGGGAAAACGGGAGTGCCTTCGGGGATTGCCCATACATCGCAGGCAAACTCGAAGTTTGCAAGGTAATTGAGGAAGTCCTCACCAAAGCCCTTGCTGCGGAGATATTCAATATCTTCATTGTCGAATTTAAGGTTGGCAAGGTAATCAACAAGCTGTTCAACACCTGCCATAATAACAAAGCCGCCGCCATCGGGGACTTTGCGGTAAAACATATCAAAATACGCAATGGTATCTTCAAAACCGTTTTTGAAATAACCGTTTGCCATGGTGATTTCGTAAAAATCCGTAAGCATTGTAAGATTACGCTGAGGCTTTGTGTAATTCATAATCTGTTTCCTTTCATCGGATGTTGAAAATATTATACTCCCATTAATCCGTATATTACAATATACATTTCAAACAAAAAACAACTTGCGCAAATCGGCAGATTTAATGAAAAAACGGATATTTTTCCTTTTGCGAAAAATATTGTGAAAGCAACTCAATTATCATACAAAAAATGCTTTATGTCTGAAAAATCGGTTGCAATTTCAATATAAGTGTGTTAGAATTGTTACGGATTTTAGAAGAATACACAAAAACAAGCCGAAAACGCTCTTTTTTATACAGATTGTATAAAATCTTGCGTATTCTTAACCATACAGGAGGTATAAAATGAGAATCAGAAAACAGACTCTCGGGGACAGAAACATAGTGGGAGCAAAAGTAGAGGCAAGACGCAAAGCAATCAACATGAAGCAGAAGGATCTTCTCACTCAGCTTCAGATCAAAGGTATTGACCTTAATGCATCCGGTCTTTCAAAGCTTGAAGGTCAGCTCAGATATGTTACGGATTTTGAGCTTAAAGCACTTTCGGAAGTTCTTGGTATGACCGTAAACGAGCTTCTCGGAATTGATGAATAATCAGAATACAGCCGTGTCGTGTATGATGCGGCTGTTTTTTATTTTGCACTTGAAACTGCATATATATGTGGTATAATTATTATGTATATTTGTATATTGGAGGAGTTACCGATGGTTAAAGAATTTATGGGTAAGGATTTTCTTCTGAACAGTGAGCCTGCCGTTAAAATGTTTGAAGCGGCTGATAAAATGCCGATTTTTGATTGGCACTGCCACCTTTCGCCCAAGGAGATATACGAAAACAAACAGCCTGAGGATATCGCCTGGCTGTGGCTTGCAGGGGACCACTATAAATGGCGTGCGATGCGTTCCTGCGGAGTTGATGAAAAATATATCACGGGTGATGCAAGCGGATACGAGAAATTCAAGGCATTTGCATCGATAATGCCCAATCTCATCGGCAATCCCATGTATCATTGGTGTCACCTTGAACTGAGAAGATATTTCGGAATTACGGATATTCTCAACGAAGAAAATGCAGACAGCATATGGGAGAGAGCAAACGCAGCAATAAAAGCAGGTGGCTTTACTCCCCGTGAACTTATTGAAAAATCAAATGTTTCGCACCTCTGCACAACCGACGACCCTGCTGACAGCCTTGAATACCACAAGCTTATTGCTCAGAGTGATTTTAAGTGCAAGGTTCTCCCTGCATTCAGACCCGACAAGGCATTGGGAATTGACCTTCCCTCGTGGAGAGGCTGGCTTTCCGATATGGAAAAGACCGCAGGCAGAGAGATAAACGGATTTGCTCAGCTTTGCGAGGCACTCCGTGAAAGAATTGATTTCTTTGCTGAAATGGGCTGCCGTGCAAGCGACCACGCTTTTGCCTACGTGCCTTACGAAGAAGCAACCGCTGACGAGCTTGAAAGGATTTTCACAAAAGTCAGAGACGGCGGTGAGGCAAGTGTTGTTGAAGCGGATAAATTCAAAACCGCACTTCTTGCATACCTTGCAGAGGAATATGCAAAAAGAGGCTGGGGTATGGAGCTTCACATCGGACCTATGAGAAACAACAACACACTGATGTTCAATAAAATCGGTGCGGATGCAGGTTTCGACTCCATTGACGACAGAGAAATCGCACAGAAGCTTTCACGCTTCCTTGACAGCCTTGCAGTGAGAGAGTGCCTGCCCAGAACAGTGCTTTTCACTCTCAATCCCAAGGATAATTATGTTCTCGGTACAATGCTCGGCAACTTCCAGAACAGCGATGCGGAAAGCAAGATTCAGTTCGGTTCAGCCTGGTGGTTCAATGATAATATTGACGGTATGAGAGAGCAGATGAAGGCTCTTGCAAACCTTGGTGCAATCGGCAAATTCGTAGGTATGGTAACGGATTCCCGTTCATTCCTTTCATATCCCAGGCACGAGTATTTCCGCAGAATCATGTGCGGACTTCTGGGTGATATGGTTGCCGACGGTCTTTATCCTTATGACGAAAAAGCAATATGCAGAATTGCAGAGGATATTTCATATAACAATGCAATAAAATACTTCGGCGTTGAGGTGTAAATATGGCAAAATATGTTCTCGCTCTTGACCAGGGAACAACAAGTTCAAGAGCAATAGTGTTTGATAAAAAAGGCAATATTGTAAGCAAGGCTCAGAATGAGTTCGAGCAGATTTATCCCCGTGCAGGCTGGGTTGAGCACGACCCTCTTTCCATTCTGTACAGCCAGTTTCAGGCGGTTTCATCCTGCATAATGCAGGGGGCAATCAACCCTTGTGACATTGCGGGCATCGGCATTACAAATCAGCGTGAAACAACAATTCTCTGGGACAGACAGACGGGTAAGCCTGTTTATAACGCAATCGTATGGCAGTGCCGCAGAACGGCAGAGCTTTGCGAGGAGCTTAAAGCTCAGGGTCTTGAAGATTACATAAAAGAAAAGACGGGTCTTCTTATTGATGCATATTTTTCAGGCACCAAAATCAAGTGGATTCTTGATAATGTAAGCGGTGCAAGGGAGCTTGCCGAGCAGGGCAGACTTCTTTTCGGTACGGTTGAAACCTGGCTTATCTGGAATCTTACAGGCGGCAGCGTTCACGTTACCGACTATTCAAATGCATCAAGAACAATGCTTTTTGATGTTGATAACCTTTGCTGGGATAAGTACCTTTGCGAAAAGCTGGGTATACCTATGTCAATCCTCCCCGAACCCGTACCTTCAAGCAAAATTTACGGCAGGGTTTCAAAGGGCATTCTTGGTCTTGAATTCCTTGAAGGTATCCCCATCTGCGGTGCTATCGGCGACCAGCCTGCGGCACTTTTCGGTCAGGGCTGCTTTGAAGCAGGTCAGGCAAAGAATACTTACGGCACAGGCTGTTTCCTGCTGATGAATACAGGTGAAACCCGTGTAAAATCAAAGAATAATCTTCTTACAGGTGTTGCCTGGGGTATCGGCGACAAGGTTGAATATGCTATTGAAGGCTCCGCTTTCAATGCAGGCTCGGTTATCAAATGGCTCCGTGACGAGCTTCATATGATTGATACCGCAAAGCGATGCGATGAGCTTGCTGAAAGTGTTCCCGATTCAAACGGTATATATTTTGTGCCTGCCTTTACGGGTCTGGGTGCACCCTATTGGGATATGTATGCAAGAGGTACTCTCGTAGGTCTTACAAGAGGTGTCAACAGAGCGCATATTGCACGAAGCGTTCTTGAAGCAATCGCATATCAGGTAACGGATCTGCTTGAAGCAATGAAGTCGGATTCGGGTATTGATTTCACCGAACTCCGTGTTGACGGCGGTGCAAGCGTCAGCGATATCATGATGCAGATTCAGGCAGATATGATACGCTGTAATGTAAACAGACCGAAGAATGTTGAAACAACCGCTCTCGGTGCCGCATACCTTGCAGGTCTTGCATCGGGTCTTTGGGAAAGCATAGACGAAATCAAGCATAACCGTGAGGTTGCCAAGGTATTCACACCCGAAACGGATATTGAGCAGAGAAACCGTGTGTATGCGGATTGGAAGCGTGCGGTTGAGTGTTCAATGGGTTGGGCAAAATAATTCGCAATGCGTGATGCGGAAATCGTAATTATGCGTGCGTCAATAACGGAGATAACTGAATGGACTATTTAAAAGAATCATTAAAACTTCATTACGAATGGAAGGGCAAGCTTGAAATCAGTTCAAGAACAACCGCTTCAAACAAGCAGGAGCTTTCTCTTGCATATACACCGGGTGTTGCGGCACCCTGCCTTGAAATTCAGAAGGATGTAAATAAAAGCTACGAGCTTACACGCAGATGGAACACGGTGGCGGTTATTACCGACGGCACGGCAGTGCTGGGTCTTGGTGATATCGGCCCCGAGGCAGGCATGCCTGTTATGGAAGGTAAGTGCCTGCTTTTCAAAGAATTTGCAGGTATTGATGCAATTCCCCTCTGTGTACGCTCAAAGGATACCGACGAAATAGTAAAGGCGGTTTCCCTTTTTGCAGGTAGCTTCGGCGGTATAAATCTTGAAGATATTGCGGCTCCGAGGTGCTTTGAGATTGAAAGAAAGCTCAAAGAAATCTGCGATATTCCCGTTTTTCACGATGATCAGCACGGCACGGCGGTTGTTGTGCTTGCGGCTGTACTCAATGCCCTGAGATGTGTGGGCAAAAAGCTTGAAGACTGTACCGTTGCAATGAGCGGTGCAGGCTCGGCAGGTTCGGCAATCGCAAGGCTCCTCAACGCCTGCGGTGCAGGTAACATAATAATGAGCGACCGTCAGGGAATTATCTGCAAGGGTCAGGATCTGACCCCTGCCTTTGATGAACTCGCAGATTTCACCAACAAAAACCGCATAACGGGTACCCTTGCCGATGCAATGAAGGGTGCGGATGTTTTTATCGGCGTTTCTGCGGCAGGTATCGTAAGCAAAGAAATGGTTGCATCAATGGCTGATAAGGCTGTTGTTATGGCAATGGCAAATCCCACACCTGAAATTATGCCTGATGAAGCTCTTGCAGCAGGTGCGGCGGTTGTAGGCACGGGCAGAAGCGATTTCCCCAATCAGATTAATAATGTGCTTGCTTTCCCCGGAATTTTCAGAGGTGCCCTTGATGTGCGTGCATCGGATATCAATGAGCAGATGAAACTTGCGGCGGCATATGCCATTGCAGATCTTGTCTCAGAAGATAAACTCTGCCCCGAATATATTCTCCCCGAAGCCTTTGATGAAAGGGTAGGTCCTGCTGTTGCAAAGGCAGTAGGTGAGGCGGCACGCAGTTGTGGAATTGCACGAATATAAACGCTGCGATTTAGCTAAAATTAACAAAAAGGATTTTTACAATGTTAATTTTAAGGATTGTCTATTGCTTTATTTAAATAAATGTGCAATAATGAATCGATAAAATGGATTGAAGTGCCGTCAGGCATTCGGTCCTGAGGAATTTATTCCCGAAAAAAGTAAGGAGGAAAATTTATGTCCACTTTCAAAAAGATTGTCAGCATAATGCTCTGCATTGCAATGCTTGCAGGCTCATTCACTATGCTGGGCGGTCTTGCAACACCCGATGCTTCGGCAGCAGACGGTACCTCAAAGGTTAAGTCATACGAGTCTCTTGCAGCACAGTATGACAACTTCATTTATCTTGCATCAGATATTTATGAAATCGAAACCGAAGACGGTACACTCAGCACTGATACAACTGATGAAGTGCTTACCGACTACTATGTAGAACCCGGTCAGATACTTGAAGAAAGATTCTACATCAAGGGCGACTTCTACTTCGGTGCAATAACACTTATCAA
>JAXJTD010000002.1:0-47239 GCA_036309745.1 Acutalibacteraceae bacterium
ATCACCCGAAATGATACCGGTGAAACGATTTACGAATCTGACGGAATTGCCGTGGGAAGTAAAATCGAAAAAGCAAAGCTTGATGTTGTTCTTCCCGCGGGTACTTATGAATGCACCGCAATGTTCCACAACGTTGACCCCGAAACGGGTGCTTCACTCGGTTGTGCAGGTGCAGAAATCGAAATCACGGTTCTTAACTGATGAACCAAACACAAATAAAAACAAAACAATATTTTTAAAGCAAAAAGGAGAAATTTTACTATGAAAAAGTCATTTAATAAAATCCTCGCAGTAGGTCTTGCACTCTCAATGGCATTCTGTATGGCAATTCCCTCATTCGCAGCCGAAATCACTTCCAACGGCGGTAACGGCTCAACTCCCGTTTACCTTTCTTCAACCGATGACGGTACACTCGGCGGCGACCCCGCAGCAACAGCTCTTTCCGTAACAGTTCCCACCGCCCTTCCTATGGCTGTCGGCACAGACGGTACAGTTACTACCGCTGACAACTGCAAAATCACAAACAATTCATTCGGTGCAGTAAGAGTTAAGACTGCTACAATCAACGGCGAAAACGGCTGGACACTCACAGCATTCGGTGCAAAGGAAACACTTGCTTCAGAAAAGGTTGACAGCGATCAGCTCGGCTTTGCAATGACAATCGGCAACGGTGCTCAGGTTGCAACAGATAAGTCAGATGTAAACACACAGACTCTCATTTCTGCTCCCGTTGAAGGCTGCTATATGACCGGTGTCGGTGACACAGCAAACAACAGCGTTGCAGTAAACTACGATGCAATCGTTACTCCTCTTTCAGTTGCAGCAACAGAAGCGACAATCGCAAGTGTTGTATTCATCGTTGAATGGGATACAGCTGCTTAATTAAAGCAAAAACATAAAATCAAAGCGGCGACCAAAACGGTTGCCGCTTTATCTTTAAGAAAGGCAGGATAATCAATGAAACATAAGAAAATAACGGCAATTATTCTTGCCCTCGCTCTCGTTTTCTCACTCACATCTGTAAATGCTTTTGCGGCATCTTATGCCAAAGCATCAGTACCCGTCAAGCTGACGGTATCAAATGAATACAGAGCCGTGAGTGTTACTGTTCCCGCTTCATTTCCGATTGAAATTGTAAACGGAACGGTTATCACAGCCGATAATGCAAAAATCACGAACAACGCAAAATACGGAAGTATTAAAGTTACCGATGTAACGGTTACAGACGGTTCATACAAAATCGGCAATTACGAAAACTTTTCGGGCAAGAAAACAGTTGCCCTCAAAATCAACGGTATTCCCACAAAAGATGATGGCTCAATGCTTATCAGCTCAACGGCTTTCCCCGTTATCGCTCCACAGGAAAGTCTGAATCTCAAATATTTCGCCAAAGTATCGAAAGACGCATCAACGGAAAAGGATGCTGAAATCGCAAAGGTGGTATTTACTATTGCAATCGCAGATTAAGGAGGTATCAATGTGAAAACAAGAAAATTCACAAAGGTCATTTCCTTTATTCTTTCAATCGCTTTCGTATTCTCAACAGTTGCAACAAAAGCAAGTGCTTATTCAACCGAAACTATTTCTTATGATTGTCCGAAATCTCTTTGCACCAAAGACCTTGTTATTTCCGGTGCTTACAGCGACCCCGATGAAATAATTGACAGCGAAGTTCCGTATTTTGGCGGTATGACATTACAGGGTGTAATGGATAACCGAAACATAACAAACAAAGACTATCATCTGCACATTTTTTACTGTCCTAAATTTGACATCAATGATGCAAGTTTGTTACGGCATACAATGACTTTGATGTTCGCACAGCACGGATATACTACAAAGAGTTATTCGCAATACAACGAATATTATCACTATGCAAACAAACAATGTGACCACGCAAAAGAAATAAACGGCTCTTATGTTCACGCTTTGACGCAGGAGCTGTGTGGCGAAAATGCACTAATTGATAATGAAACATTAAATGAACTTATTATTTATCAAGGTCAGTTTGGATGCGGTAAAGAAACAGCCGTTTTGGAAACGCATACTTGGTCATATGGTGATTGGGTTGATAACGGTGACGGTACTTGCAGCAGAATAGTCAGTTGTTCCGATTGCGGGTATTCGGAAACCGTGACACAAATTCACGATTTATCTTATTCCGATTGGGAATGGGACAGCAACGATTCTGACAAAGGAGCTACGCATAAGCGAACAATAACTTGCTCAAAATGCTCGTATGAGGAAATGGTGTCACAGTCACACGATGATTATTGGGTATGGATTGAGGATAGCTGGGAGCCTTCGGGAAATGACGGATGCACCCGTTCAAAAAAATGTTCTGTATGCGGGAAAACAGTGTTCATTTACAACAAGCATCAGTTCTCAACCACAAATTATGTTTGTTTGTCTGATACACAGCACGAACAGACATTAACCTGTTCTTTATGCGGAACGACACGAACAGAAATCAAAAATCACGGATACACTTCTACTGTATATGAGCCGTACTCTGAAACACAGCATAAATACTCAAAAACTTGTTTTTGCGATTATGTGTCTATCACATATTCCGACCACAGGGATAATAACTCTGATTTATACTGTGACGATTGCGGATACAATATGACAAGGTTTTCCGTAACACTCCCGACAACGATGAATTTCGTTATGTCAAAGACGGGTGAAGTGTATTCAGCGGATACGGTGAAGATCTTTAACAATTCAACAGCTCCCGTTTCCGTCAAGCAGGTAAGGCTTGAAACAGTCAACGGTTGGTCGCTGACAAAGTATGATGAAAAAGCTATTGCATCTGCAAAAGTAGATTCAAAGTTAATCGGATTTAAACTGAAAAATGCTGAAACATCATCATCGGGTCAGACCGAAACATTAAACTTTACCGATTGGAGTATTTCAAAAGGTGTATATCAATCTTTTACCTATGATGCTGTCATATCGGCAACCTCCGTCCCGATTGAAAACGAGCAGATTATGAATGTCGTTTTTGTTGTTGATTGGAAGGAGTGATAACCCTTGCAGGAAGAAGTTGAAAGCAGGACAGTCACAATATCCGTAAATACGGCGAAGCTTACAGCAAGAACACTCAAACAAGCATTAAGCAAGTTTCTTGCCTACCAGAAAAATAAGCATATTCAGAATAACCAACTCAAAGATGTAACACCTCACGGCAAACAGACCGTTAAACAGCTTGCAGCACAAAATCAAGGTTTGACGAACATTGAAATCACAGACAAGAACATCAAGGATTTTGACAGAGTTGCAAGAAAATACGGTGTTGATTATGCCGTCAAGAAGGATAAGACCGTTCAGCCGCCTCACTATCTTGTTTTCTTCAAAGCAAAGGACACAGATGCTTTAACAGCGGCTTTCAGAGAATACACGGCAAATACCGTCAAAAAGAAAGACCGCAAGGAATCTGTTGTTACAAAGCTTCAGGAGATTTTGAAAAACATTAAAGACCTCCCGAACAAGAAAAAGCATAAGGAGTTGGAGCTGTAATGAAGCAAATAAACTTCAAAAAACTCATAATTCCGAATATTCCGTATTTCGCAATCGGGTTATTCGCAACAAAGGTCGGTCAAGCCATAAGGCTTGCACCCGGCACAGGTTTTGAAGGTAAACTTATGCACATTATGGAGGGTTTCACCTACGCCTTTGCGGATATATTTCCGAGCTTCAATCTTTTCGATATTTTAATCGGAGCAACAATTGCCGCTGCAATAAGACTTGCAGTATATGTTAAAAGTAAAAATGCAAAGAAATATCGTAAGAACGAAGAATACGGCTCTGCCCGTTGGGGAACTCACGAAGATATCGCTCCCTTTATTGACCCCGTTTTTGATAACAATATCATTCTTACGCAAACGGAAAGTCTTATGATGTGCAACCGCCCTAAAGAACCGAAAAACGCAAGAAACAAAAATGTTCTCATAGTCGGCGGTTCAGGTTCAGGTAAAACAAGGTTTTGGATTAAACCGAATTTGATGCAATGCACATCAAAACAATATCCCGTAAGTTTCGTTGTAACCGATCCGAAAGGTACGGTTGCAATAGAAACGGGCAAAATGCTTCAGCGAGAAGGCTACGAAATCAAGGTGTTCAACACTATCAATTTCAAGAAATCACTGCACTACAACCCATTCGCATATATCAATTCAGAAAAAGATATATTGAAAATCGTCACCGCACTTATCGCCAACACAAAGGGCGAAGGTAAAGCAGGTGACGATTTTTGGGTTAAGGCAGAAACTCTGCTCTACTGTGCGTTGATTGGTTATCTTTGGTACGAAGCTCCCGATGAGGAGCGAAACTTCTCTACCCTCATAACTATGATAAATTCTATGGAAGTTCGTGAGGAAGATGAAACATTCAAAAACGCAGTTGACTTAATGTTTGAGGAACTTGAAGATAAAGAACCCGAACATTTTGCAGTCAGGCAGTATAAGAAATATAAACTTGCCGCAGGTAAAACGGCGAAATCAGTTTTAATTTCCTGTGCTGCAAGGCTCGCACCGTTTGATATTGCAGAGGTAAGAGAAATCACTATGTATGACGAGCTTGAGCTTGACAAAATCGGTGACAGAAAAACTGCTCTTTTCCTCATTATGTCCGATACCGATGCGAGCTTTAATTTCCTCATATCAATGGCATACACACAGCTTTTCAATCTGCTTTGCGAAAAGGCTGACGATGTTTACGGCGGAAGATTACCCGTTCACGTCAGATGTCTTATTGACGAAGCGGCAAATATCGGTCAGATTCCGAATTTGGAAAAGCTGATGGCAACAATCCGAAGCCGTGAAATATCAGCCTGCCTTGTGTTGCAGGCACAGTCACAGTTAAAGGCTCTGTATAAAGACAGCGCCGATACAATTATCGGTAACTGTGACAGCCGTATATTCCTCGGCGGTTCAGAGCCTACAACTCTTAAAGAACTCTCGGTAGCTCTCGGTAAGGAAACTATTGATACATTCAATACGGGCGAAAGCAGAGGCAGAGAAACCTCGCACAGTCTGAATTATCAGAAACTCGGCAAGGAGCTTGCCTCTGTTGATGAACTTGCGGTCTTGGATGGCTCAAAGTGCATTTTACAGCTTCGTGGTGTTCGTCCGTTTATGTCAAACAAGTTTGATATAACCAAGCACCCGAAGTATAAATACTTGTCTGACTATGACAAGAAAAACGAATTTGACATTGAAAAGTTTTTATCTACCCGCTTGAAATTAAAGCCTGATGAACAGTTTGATGTCTATGAAATCTCTGTTGATGAAGAACAGAGCGTAAGTGCATAAAGCATTTACAACAATTCCGTTGTCCCCGCAACAAAACAACGGATTAAATATATATTTCCTTTTGCAACATTAAGACAAAATGACCGTCTAAACAATTTAATTTTTAAAACAGAAAGGAGTGCTTATGATATGTAATACGGTCTAAAGATGCACTCAATTTATCATTAGCATAATTACAATGGATTTTTTCAACTCAGCAGTAGATGTTCTTCAGACACTCGTTATCGCTCTCGGTGCGGGTCTCGGCATTTGGGGTGTTATCAACCTTCTTGAAGGATATGGTAATGACAACCCGGGTGCAAAGTCACAGGGTATGAAGCAGCTTATGGCAGGCGGCGGTGTCGCCCTCATCGGTCTTCTTCTCGTTCCTGAACTCACGGGTCTTTTCGGTTAATAAAAGCAACCGATAACCCGAACTAATCTGCGGGGGTTTCCGTTCAAAAGCGGAAGCTCCCGCTTTGAGTAAAAAGGAGTGATTTACCCGAATGGATGCGATAAAAGAAGCATTGGAAGAATGGCTGCGAGAAATTCTCACAAGCGGCATTATGGAAAATCTCAACGGACTTTTTGACCAAGTAAATCAGAAGGTCGGAGAGATTGCTGACCACGTCGGTTCCACTCCTCAAGATTGGAATGCAAGCATTTTTAATATGGTTAAGAGCCTGTCCGATAATGTAATGGTTCCCATTGCAGCAGTAATCCTTGCCTTTGTTATGACACTTGAACTCATACAGATGGTAATTGAAAGAAACAACTTTCACGGAGATGTTGATACCTTCGCTTTCTTCAAGTGGGTATTTAAAACTGCGGGTGCTGTTCTTATCGTGACGAACACTTGGAATATCGTTATGGGTGTGTTTGACCTCGGGCAAGAGGTCATAAACAACGCATCGGGAGTTGTCATAGGCGATACAACTATTGATATGGCAGAAATACTCGGAGATATAGAATCAAAGTTAGATGCTTTAAGTGTTGGTGCTTTGATAGGACTGTGGATGCAGTCGGGAATAGTAAAGATTTGTATGTGGATACTGCAAATCTGTATTCTCGTTGTAACATTCGGCAGAATGATTGAAATATATCTCGTTACTTCCGTTGCACCGATACCGATGGCTACAATGACAAGCAAGGAAAGCGGTAATATGGGACAGAACTATATCCGTTCACTTTTCGCACTTGCTTTTCAGGCGTTCCTCATTATGGTATGCGTAGCTATCTATGCGGCACTTGTTGAAAACATTGCCGTGACAGACGATATTTCCTATGCAATATGGACTTGTATGGGTTACACCGTACTTCTGTGTTTCAGCTTGTTCAAAACAGGTTCTTTGTCAAAATCCATATTTAATGCTCACTAACGGAAGGAGTGACGAATATGGCTTATGTACCCGTACCCAAAGACCTTAATGCCGTAAAAACAAAGGCAATGTTTAACCTTACGAAACGACAGCTTATCTGCTTCGGTTCGGGACTTGTTCTTGCCGTTCCGCTTTTCTTCATTTTGAAGGCTCATATCAATATAAGCGGTGCGGCAATTATAATGATAATCGTTTTGCTTCCGTTTATGCTTCTTGCAATGTATGAAAAGAACGGACAGCCGTTTGAAAAGGTTGCTAAAAACATAATCAATGTTTTGTTCATCAGACCGAAACAGCGACCTTACAAAACAAACAATTATTATTCCTTGCTCGAAAAGCAAGATAAATTGAACAAGGAGGTTGAACGCATTGTCAAAAAAGGCAAATAACAATAACCTTTCAAAAGAACAGCAGAAGCAGATAAATTCTGCTGTTTCAAAAGCGAAGGGTGACAAAAAACAGATGTCCGCACAGGACAGCATACCGTTTCAGAGAATGTTTAAAGACGGTATCTGCCGAGTAACGGACAATTTTTATTCCAAAACGGTTAAGTTTCTCGATATTAACTATCAGCTCAACAACAATGAGGACAAAAACGCCATCTTCGATGCGTGGTGTGATTTCCTCAACTATTTCGACAGCTCGGTAAAGTTTCAGCTTTCCTTTATGAATATGACAGGAGCGAAAGAAACTTATTCCGAAAACATCTCAATTCCGGTTCGTGGAGATATGTTTGACGGTATTGCAATAGAGTATCAGACCTTTCTCCGTGACCAGCTTGCCAAAGGCAACAACGGTTTGATTAAAACCAAATATCTCACCTTCGGTATCGAAGCTGAATCGCTGAAAATAGCGAAACCTCGTCTTGAAAGAATTGAAAGCGATATTCTGACAAACTTCAAGAAAATGGGTGTTGTGGCAGAACCCATTAACGGATATGAAAGACTTAAACTTATGCACGGAATGTTTCATCTGGATGAAAAAATCCCGTTCCGTTTTTCGTGGGATGATCTTGTTCCTTCGGGTCTTTCCGTTAAGGACTACATAGCACCGAGTTCATTTGAATTCAAAACGGGTTCAACCTTCGGTATCGGCAAAAAGGTAGGTGCAGTATCGTTCCTGCAAATTCTCGCACCCGAACTCAATGACCGTCTGCTTGCGGATTTCCTTGATATGGAAACGAATCTTATCGTTTCAATGCACATACAGTCAGTTGACCAAGTAAATGCGATTAAAACGGTAAAACGCAAGATTACAGACCTTCAGAAAATGAAGATTGAAGAACAGAAAAAGGCTGTGAGAAGCGGTTATGATATGGATATTATTCCCTCTGACCTTGCCACATACAACAATGAGGCAACAAAACTCTTGCAGGATTTGCAGAGCCGAAATGAGCGAATGTTCCTGCTCACCTTTATTGTTATGAATGTTGAAAATACAAAGCAGCATCTTGACAACACTGTATTTCAGGCAGGCTCGATTGCACAGAAATACAACTGTCAGCTCACAAGGCTTGATTTTCAACAGGAGCAAGGACTTATGAGCTGCTTACCTCTCGGTTACAATCAAATCGAAATTCAGCGAGGCTTGACCACATCAAGCGTCGCTATTTTTATTCCCTTTACTACGCAGGAGTTGTTTCAGACAAGCAAAGAAGCTCTTTATTGCGGTCTGAACGCTCTTTCCAACAACCTTATTATGGTTGACCGTAAACTGCTCAAAAACCCCAACGGTCTTATTCTCGGCACTCCGGGATCGGGTAAATCTTTCTCGGCAAAGAGAGAGATTTCAAATGTTTTCTTCGTAACAGATGACGACATCATTATATGCGACCCCGAATCCGAGTACGGAGCATTGGTTGAAAGACTTGACGGACAGGTTATTAAGATTTCTCCCACATCCGATGACTATATAAATCCTATGGATTTGAACCTCAACTATTCGGATGACGAAAATCCGCTGACCCTTAAATCCGATTTCATTCTTTCTCTGTGCGAACTCATCGTTGCAGGCAAAGACGGATTGCAGCCCGTTGAAAAAACAATCATTGACCGTTGTGTAAGGCAGATTTACCGTGATTATCTTCTCAACCCCGTACCCGAAAATATGCCTATCCTTGAGGATTTGTATAACGAACTCCGCAAACAGGAAGAAAAAGAAGCACAGTATATCGCTACTGCTCTTGAAATCTATGTTACGGGTTCACTCAATGTTTTCAATCACCGCACAAATGTTGACATCAGAAGCCGTGTTGTAAGTTATGACATCAAAGAACTCGGCAAACAGCTCAAAAAAATCGGTATGCTCATTGTTCAAGACCAAGTATGGAACAGAGTTACCGTAAACCGTGAAGCACACAAGTCAACCCGTTATTACATTGACGAGATGCACCTTCTTCTCAAAGAGGAACAGACGGCTGCATACACGGTTGAAATTTGGAAGCGTTTCCGTAAGTGGGGCGGTATTCCGACAGGCATAACGCAGAATGTCAAAGACTTACTCTCATCAAGAGAAATCGAAAATATCTTTGAAAACTCGGACTACATATATATGCTCAATCAGGCAAGCGGTGACAGACAGATTCTCGCAAGACAGCTCAACATTTCCCCTCATCAGCTCTCGTATGTAACACAGTCGGGCGAAGGTGAAGGACTTATTTTCTACGGCAGTACGATATTGCCGTTTACAGACCGTTTCCCGAAGGATACGGAGCTTTACAAGATTATGACAACAAAACCGCAGGAAAAAGCGGTTTAATGCTATTAAAGATAAGGAGTATAAAAATATGTGCAATTCAATCAAAACACCCATTATCAGAGGTGTAGTCACAAGTGACGATTTCGGCGTTCTCCGCCTTGTGTTTATCGAAGATGAAGTTCTTTTCTGCGGCAGAGATGTTGCAAGGACAATGGGATTTGCAGACCCCCGCAAATCTGTTTCGGATTGCTGTAAAAGGCTGAACCGTGTTCTGCACGATACACCCAGCGGAAAACAGTTTCTCAACTTCATTGATTTTCACGATGCTCTGCGTCTTTTCAGACACAGCAGAACCGACGATGCCTGCGATTATGTCGTTTTCCTTAAAGATATGAAGGAGGCATTTGAAGCAAAAATTGCTCTTATGACCGAACAGGAAGAAACAGCAGACAGTATGAGTTGCGAGGTTGATGTGAATGATACAGAAACGGAAAAAGCTCTTGATAATTTCGCTAAAACCGTTAAGGAGCTTCACGAAAATCACGGTATTTTCGTTTCCATCGAGGGTATCTATCTCGATGAAGGCGATGAAAGATACCGCCTTATTTAACGGAGGTTAATTCTCAATGAGCAAGCGTGTACCGAGATTAAGGTTCGATGATGAAGAACTGAAAGCTCCGAAGGTCAAGAAAGCTGCTCAAAAGGCTGATAAAGCCGTAAAAAAACTTGAAAAAGCCGAAAAGAAAATGTTTCACGAAGATGTGGATAAACCAAAGCCGTCATCAAAGCTGACGAGTGAAATAAAGAAAGCTCCCGTGAATGTCGCTTCGGCAAAGGTTCACAAAAAGATTGCTGAAACCGAAGATGATAATGTCGGTGTAGAGAGCGTTCACAAAATCGAGCAAGGTGTTGAAGGTGCGGTCAGAACGGGAAAAAGCATTAACAGAAGCCGTAAACTGAAACCGTACCGTGAAACTTCCCGTGCAGAGAAAAAGTCTGACAAAGCCAATGTTGATGCTCTCTATCAGCATTCAAAGGAGCAGAATCCGCAGTTATCTTCAAATCCGTATTCCCGTTGGCAGCAAAAGCGAGCTATTAAGAAAGAATATGCCGCAGCCAAGGCAGGAAAAGGTGCGAGCGATACTATCCGTGCATCGGAAACTGTGGCAAAATCCGCAAAAAGGGCAACGAAGGCAAAAGAAACAACGAAGAAAGCGGTTCAGTTTGTGTCAAATCATAAAACGGGACTGCTCGTTGTGGGCGGTGTCCTTCTTGCCCTTCTTCTTATCGTATCAATGTTTTCTTCCGGCTCTGTTCTTGTTCAATCGGGTGTAGGTGCTGTCGGAATGACAACATATCCGAGTTCCGATGAAGCGATGAACGCAGCCGAGGATATGTATTCGGCTCTTGAAGCGGAGCTTCAGAACAAACTAAACAACTATGAATCAACGCACGGTTACGATGAATACCATTATGACCTTGCAGAGATAAAACACGATCCGTATGTACTCATATCTACCCTTACTGCTTTGCACAGCGGAGAATGGACTATCGACCAAGCGGAAGATGAAATTCAGATGCTTTTCGATAAGCAGTACACTCTAACGGAAAAGGTCATAACCGAGGTTCGGTACAGAGAAGAAACACGATATAGGGTTGAATGGTATTTTGATGAAGAAGGAAATCTTATCCCGAAACTTGTATCATACAAGGTTCAAGTACCGTACAATTACTACATTTGTTATGTAACTCTGAAAAACAATGATCTTTCGCATCTTCCCTCACAAGTGCTGACAGAAGATGAGCTTGAATTATATTCCGTATATATGGCAACACTCGGCAACCGTCCCGACCTGTTCCCCGAATCGGAGTACACCGATAAATACATAAACACCGAATACCCAAAATATGAGATACCCGCAGAAGTATTAACCGATGAACGGTTTGCGGCTATTATAGCCGAAGCCGAGAAATATTTAGGTTATCCCTATGTTTTCGGCGGCAGCTCACCGAGTACATCTTTTGACTGTTCGGGATATGTTTCGTGGGTTTTCAATCACAGCGGTTGGAACATCGGCAGACCTACGGCACAAGGTCTTTATGACATTTGCACACCTATATCTGCTGTTAATGTAAAACCCGGTGATTTGGTGTTCTTTGAAGGTACTTACGATGCAGGCAGAACGGTTACGCACGTCGGCATTTATGTCGGTAACAATATGATGATACATTGCGGAGATCCCATTCAGTATGACACATTAACGAAGGATTATTGGCAAGAACATTTCTATGCCTACGGCAGAATGCCAAATCCGTAAAGGAGTTTTTTATGAATCCCAAAATTGAAAAACTCAAAGAAGAAAAGCAGAAGAATATAGAAAAAATCAATGGCTGGCAGAACAAAATTGCCAATGCAGAGAAACGAAACGAAGAAATAGACCGAAAAATACTGGAATATGAAAACACCGATATTATCGGTATGATTCGTTCTTCAGATTTAACTATTGAAGAAATAGTTAAACTAATTTCTTCTGCCAAAGCAACCAAAGGAGGAAACTGATTTCTTATGAGAAGAAAAACAAGTAAAAGACTTATTCACATTCTTTTTGCTGTAATCCTCTGTATTTCAACACTCTCTGTTTCTGCATTTGCCGCTGAGGACTGCTACGCATCCGATGAAAGCGGTAATGCCGAAATTCCGTCCTCAATAGACACGCTTACCATATCAAAGGTTGATGTGGATATTCCGAACACAGGTGAAAACTCTTTTGAACTCACTCCCGAAGGTAATCTTTCGCTCATTGATGACCTTTTGCAGTCGGGCGGATACATCACTTCAAGCAAGGAAGATGAAGAAATCAAGAGTAAGCAATTTTTGACCGTAACAAGCAAAAACGGCAACACCTTCTATATCGTTATTGACCGTGAGGGCGATAAAGAGAATGTTCACTTTCTCAATATGGTAGATGAGGCTGACCTGCTCTCGCTTATCGAAGATGGCGAAACAGTTGAAATCGTATGTGAATGTAAAGAAAAGTGTGCTGACGGTAAGGTAAACACAGAATGTCAGATCTGCAAGAACAATCTTGCAGGCTGTGTTGCTCCCGAAGCAACAACAGAGAAACCCGCCGAAGAAACAACCGAAGCTGACGGTGAAGGCGAAAATGAAGATGAATCCGAAAACAAGAGTAAAAGCGGAATAATCATCTTTGTTATCGTCGCTTTAGCAGCAGGCGGATATGCCGTTTACCATTTCAAATTCAAGGGTAAAGGCACAAACGATAACGGCGGTTCTTCCGATACATATACTGACCCCGATGATGAGGAAGAATATGAGGTTGAGGAAGAAACAGCAACAGAAGAAGAATAAAAAAGAATCTGCCAACCGCAAATGGTTGGCAGGTTTACTCATTTAATCAACTTGTCATAATCTCTTTTTGCGTAAACAACTCTTGAAACAGTTACAAATTTAGATTTTTCATCAACAGTATAGAAAATCAAATAATTCTGAACGCTGATTTTTCTGTATTCGTTTTTGGTTGGGCGAATTGGAGTATATGAAGGATAAGCATACGGAAAATCCGCAAGTGTATCAGTCGCTTTTATTATTTCATCAGCCAATCTGTTTGCGGCTTGCTTGTTGTGCAACTCGTTTGCAATATATCCGACGATTTCAACCAAATCGTTTTGAGCCAACGGAAGAAATTGAACTTTATACATATCATTACTCTCCGATTGCTTCACGCATAGCCTTTAACACATCTTTTGATGAATAACGAACATCCGTTAAATCAGCTTCTCTTTCTGCTTCGAGCAGTTTGCAGTAAACATCGCTGTCAAAATGGAGCTTTTCAAATGCTTCCATACTCATAACAACCATATCACCGTAACCGTTCTTTGTTAAAAAAACAGGCTGTGATGTTTCGTGTACTGTTTTTGATATATCGGCAAAATTGTTTCGTAAATCAGATACAGGTCTAATCATTTCCATAATATCTACCTCCTGCTGATATTTTATCATAATTATGATAACTTTTCAATGGGATATACACATATTTTTAAAAAAGATATTTGGAAATATAAAATCTGAAAAGACAAGTTTAAAGAAAAACACAAGGAGAAAAACCAATGTTCAAGTTAGTTATAGCTGAAAAGCCTTCGGTTGGTATAGCTATTGCAAATGTGCTTGGTGCGAGAAAACAGAAAAGCGGCTTTTATGAGGGCAACGGATATATCGTTGCTTGGTGTATAGGTCACTTGGCAGGTGTCGCAAACGCATCGGCATATAACCCCGACTATGCCTATTGGAGATATGAGCATTTGCCCATCATCCCCGACAAGTGGCAGAACAGTTTGCGAAAGAAAACATATCAGCATTTTCAGCTTCTCAAAAAAACAATGCACAGAAAAGATGTGTCGGAAATCATCAATGCCTGCGATGCGGGTCGTGAAGGTGAACTGATATTCCGAAACGCATATAACTTTGCGGAATGTAATAAACCCGTAAAAAGACTTTGGATTTCATCAATGGAAGATGAAGCCATAAGGAAAGGCTTTGAAAACCTTAAACCCTCGGAGATGTACGATAATCTGTATTACTCGGCGGATGCAAGAGCAAAAGCCGATTGGCTTGTCGGCATAAATCTTACAAGGCTTTTTTCGGTGCTTTACCACCGAAAGCTCTGCATTGGCAGAGTTGTTACACCCACTCTTGCTCTTATCATTTCAAGAGAAGCAGAGAGAACAGAATTTGTACCCGAAACATATTACAACGCACAGATTACCTGCGGAAAACTCAAAGCAACATCTGAAAGACTTTCCGATAAAGCGGAGGCGGAGAAAATTATTGCGGAATGTTCAAATCAGCTTGCAACCGTTATTTCAGTAAACGGTGAAGAAAAGGAAGAAAAAGCACCGTTACTCTATGACCTCACAACGCTCCAGCGTGATGCCAACCGCATATTGGGTTATACAGCACAGCAGACACTCGACTATGCTCAGTCGCTGTATGAAAAGAAGCTCTGCACATATCCCCGTACCGATTCCCGTTATCTTACGGAAGATATGGAAGGAACGATTGATGCACTTTTAAAAGTGTCGTCAAGGCTCACATCAAGCAACCTTAAAAATCACGAGTTTATAACTTACAAGGTTTGCAACAACAAGAAAGTGTCAGACCATCACGCAATAATTCCCACTCTTACTGCGGGCAAAGCAGACCTCTTTGAACTGAACAAGGGCGAGAGAGATATTCTCAAAATGATTTCTCTGCGTTTAATCTGCGCCGTTGCAGAACCCTATGTTTACTATTCCGAAACGGCGGTTATCCGTTGCGGAAATACAGATTTCAAAGTCAAGTACAAAGACATAACCGAATACGGTTGGAAGGATTTTATGAAATCCGATGATGAAGATGAAATCATCATTGAAAACGGTATTGAAATCGGTGATGTTTACGAAGTAACTGAAACAGAGGTAAAAGAAGGCAAAACCAAACCGAAACCTCACTACACAGAGGATACGCTGCTCTCTGCTATGGAAAATGCAGGTGCAGCAGAAGCTCCGAAAGATGCAGAACGAAAAGGTTTAGGCACACCTGCAACAAGAGCAAATATGATAGAAAAGCTCGTTTCCGTTGGATATATTGAACGAAAACAGGGCAAAAAAGGTGCTGTACTTGTTCCTGCCAAAATCGGAAAATCGCTCATTTCTGTTGTACCCGAACACATACAGTCACCTTTGCTTACGGCAGAATGGGAGCATAGGCTGAAGCTTATTGAAAACGGTGATTTGGATGCAGATTTGTTCCTTTCCGGTATTGCGGATATGGTAACTGATATTTGTAAAAATTATGTCATCTCACCCGATGCAGACAAACTTTTTCCGTCCGGCAGAGAAGTAATCGGCACTTGTCCCCGTTGCGGTGCTAATGTCACCGAAAGTCAGCTCGGTTTTTTCTGTGAAAACGCAAAGTGCCGTTTCGGTCTTTGGAGAGATAACCGTTATCTTGATTCCAAACATATCCTGCTTGATAAAGAAATTGCTTCTGAACTTCTCAAAAGCGGCAGGTGCAGGATTCCGAAGGTATACTCCGAGAAAAACGATTCATATTATGCAGCTTCACTTATTATGACCGATAACGGTGAAAGAACAAAGTACAGCGTGGTGTAACAGGAAATGTCTGAACGGATATGGATGACGGAAACACAGAAACGAAAAGTATCAAGGCACATAAAGAAACTGTGTTGTAATTACGATAACGGTAATTGTATAGCTCTCGATGACGGAGATTATGTTTGGTGTGTTCAATGCCATTCGTACTCTCTGCTTTGCCGTTGGTACATAAATGCCGTTCTTCCGACAAACACAGAACTTCAAGCAGAGCTTTACAAAATCAATGCAACGAAGTTTTGTAAGACTTGCGGTAAACCATTGTTCTCAAAAAACAATGCTTTGAAATACTGCACCGAATGTGCATTAAAACGCCGAAGGGAAAAAGAAGCCGAAAGGCAAAGAAAACGCTATTTCAATCTACGCAAAACAAAGTTGTAAAACAGTTGATATATAAGGCTTCCGCAACATATTAGCAGAGGCTTTAATGGAATATCATTAGAATCTCAAAAATAGATAGAAAGGCGTTACAAAAGCAATAAAGTGTTGAGCTGTATTTGTTCGTTTCGGCGGATGAATACAGCTCTTTTTTTGTTTAGAAAGGAGATTTTTATGTCTGAAAAAACAGGTAATTTCAGAAACAACAAAGACCGTTTGAAAGAAATCATCGACAGCATAGAAAAAGGCATAAAGGAAGTGTTTGAATCCGGCAGATATACAGAGTATTTGCAGGTAATGAGCCGATTTCATAATTACAGTTTCAATAACACCTTGCTTATATATATGCAAAAGCCGGATGCAACTCTTGTTGCGGGTTTCAACAAATGGAAGGATAAATTTGAGCGAAATGTAAATAAGGGCGAAAAAGGTATTAAAATCATTGCTCCCACTCCGTACAAAAAGAAGATTGAAAAAGATGTTCTCGACCCCGATACAAAACTTCCGATGAGAGATGAAAACGGTGAAATCATTAAGGAAGAAAAAGAGGTTTCAATCCCTTCTTTCAGACCCGTTACTGTGTTTGATGTAAGTCAGACTTCGGGCAAAGAACTCCCGACGTTGGCTTCGGATTTGAACGGAAAAGTAGAAAATTTTGATATGCTCAAAGAAGCTATCAGCCGTTCTGCTCCCGTTCCTATTTCATTTAAACCTTTAAGATCCGATACAGACGGATATTTCAGTCCCAAAAGACAAGAAATTGTTATCCGTGAGGGTATGGGTGAAGTGCAGACGGTATGTGCGATGATACACGAATCGGCACACGCAAAACTGCACAATCCCGCAAATATTCCTGAAACGGATGATAAAAGTAAGCTATCCCGAAGTGATGAAGAAGTACAAGCGGAAAGTATTGCATATACGGTTTGTGCATATTTCGGAATTGAAACGGGTGAAAACTCTTTCGGTTATCTTGCTTCTTGGTCACAGAATAAGGAACTCAAAGAACTGAAAGAAAGTCTTGATATTATCAATAAGACCTCATCAGATCTGATTACCGCTATCGAAAAAAATTATAAAGCGATTGTCAAAGAGCGTGGTGCGGAGCTGACTGACACGGAACTTAAAGAACCTGCCATAGAAACACCGCAGACAGAAGATTTATCCGATATTCCCGTTCCCGACCCCGCCATAAGCCGTGAAGCATTACTCTTGTTCGGATATACCGATGACAATATGCTCCCTTTAACAAAGAGCCGAGCAGCAGAACTGTTTATGCAGGATATTCCCGTTTATTGCATTTACACCGATAATTCGGAATCGCTTATCGAAACTCCCGAAGCATTAAGACAGCACGACGGTATGTTCGGTATAGAAAAAGCTGATTGGGCAAAAGCACTTGAATCATTTAAAGAAAAGGAAAAAACCTTTCTTGAAAGTCCGTCAGATGCGTTTGCTCTCTATCAGCTCATTCGCTCTGAAGCAACAGATGAACACCGTTTTATGAATACGGAATTTCTTGAAAAGCACGGTCTTGAAATTTCAAGGGATAATTACAGTCTTATTGCTACGGGTGAACTTAAAAAGCAAGGTGAAACCGTGCAGGTGCTTGACAGTATATATGAGGATTTCAATATTCATCTTCCTATTGATTACAAAGGTCAGTCTTGTTCGGTAAGCGACATCATTGCGTTAAAAAGAGGTAATGATGTATCATTCTATTATGTTGACAGTATCGGTTTTACTCCCGTTCACGATTTCCTTCCGCAGAGAAACTATCTCAAAAATGCCGAAATATCCACCGAGGATGATTACGGTATGATAGACGGGGTTATAAACAACGGAAAGAAACCCGAAACTGACTATAAATCAAAACAGAATGACATAGGCAAGAAGCCGTCTGTTCTCAAAAGGCTTGAAGATGCAAAGAAACAAGCGGGTTCACTTGATAATCCTATGCCGAAGAAAACAGAAAGGAATTTGATACAATGAAATTGACATTTGAAGAAAACAACATCGTAGCTCTCTACAGCGGTGAAACTCGTGAGGAAACAATCGGAAAAATTGAAGAAATGATGCAGTATCTTGAAACCGACGAAGCGGAGCTTCGCCTGTTAAGCGAAGGAGCAGTCACGAAACTCCGAAATATGAGTGATGACGAATACTCCGAGCTTGACTTGTTCCCTGAATGTTAAAATCGTCAGCGAGGGATTATGTTAAGCCACAATCCCTCGCTGACGATTTGGTTTGTTTGTCTTATTAAATATCGTCCCAATTCCACATGCGTTTGGGGAAATTATTTTTTCCCATATACCCAAACTTTGCAAGGTTACATAAAAAAGTGGTATGTATTTTTTTGCTTTTTATTATTTGGGTGGCATTATCTGGTTTGTTGCGTTGAAATGAAGCAGTAAATTTGGGACCGGTAATTTTGGGGGTGAATCCTAATGTGAGAATAAAACCTTTTTGCTTTTTATATATTTGATTTTCAATATCGGCACACACTTGTTTCACTTGTTCTGTAGCGGCTTTAACTTCCAGGTAATTACCTTTTTCAAGTGATTTATCAATTTCATCAATGCTCTTTCTGAAATTTTTTACACTATTTTGCTTTCGTAATTCTAATGCAAGTTCGATCTCTTCTTTAGGGTTGTTAGCATTTCTGCTTATAAACTCATACAGCAAAGGAAATCTTATGTTTCTTATTTCACCATTATTTTCTTGGTTTAGTGCATCAATAAAATCATATACCTCTTTATCAATAATGTCCAAGAAATAATTGGCATTTAAAGGATAGCTAAATAAACCTGATTCTTTTAATTCTTGTGCTCTCATTGGATGAGGCAAGTAGTTGCATCCTAAAAGGTTGGCTTGAAGAGCATAGATGTAGCCCCTAAAACTTAGTTCATCATCGTATAACAAGTGTTTGTTTTTATGAGTAGTATACCAAGCTTTTTCTAATTCGCTATATATATCTTTAGATATTAATTCTTCATCAAACAAGCGATTTGTTTGGAATACCTCCTCATTATTTAAGTATTTATTTAAGGTTTCCATTCCTTTGTATTCTAATATTGAAATAGAATGACCAGCCAATAAGATGTCGGATATATAAAATTCTGGATCACTTTTATATTCAAACAGTGGTTCACCATAACAAGTATTGGCACGTACTTTATCCCACAATACAATACTGGTTATAAAATTTTGCCAACATAAGCTAATTGTTTTTTTGATTTAAGCGAACTGTTGCAAAAATATCCATCACAGTTATTACATTTTTTTTCAAAACAATCTAACTTAAACCCGCAAGAAGCAAGACCTAAGTTATCAATTATTACTTCTGACATACAAATTCCCTTTCTTTTTTATTGTTGCTTAATTGGTTAGGTTGCTCTCCTTTCAAAACAACCTATATACATATGACGAATTTTACGGTTTGTTACACAAAAAATTTTAAAAATTTTAATTTTCCATTTTTTTACAAAATATTGTTGGGAAATTAGTGTAAAATTCACAACACAATATGATTATTTACAAATTTATCAAAAGAATGAAGGAGGTTATAAATGAACAACAAAATTGACAATAAAGCCAAACTGCAAGAAATCTCTCAATTAACTGTTGGTACCGAAAAGAATCTAACTCGTTCAAGGCAGAGCTGGACTGCTTTCCTTACAACTGCCTCACGGCTCTATAAATATCCGTATAACGAGCAGCTTATGATTTATGCTCAAAGACCCGAAGCAACAGCTTGTGCAGAGTTCAATATATGGAATCAGCGAATGAATCGGTATGTTCGCAGAGGTTCAAAAGGTATCGCACTCCTTAACAATGACGGAGATAACCCCGAAATCCGTTATGTTTTTGATGTTTCCGATACGGGAACAAGAGAAAATTCGAGGTCTGTAAACCAATGGATTCTTACCGATGAAAACGAGCAGGCAGTAATGTCAGCTCTTTCGAAAAAATATGATGTTTCGGAAAACAGCGGTATTTCCGTTCAGCTTGAAAGTATTGCAGCACAGCTTATTGATGAGTTTTGGAATAACCATAAAAGAACGATAATCGGCATCGTTGACGATTCTTTTTTGGAAGAGTACGATGAAGATAACATCGGTATGGCTTTCCGAAACGCAGGTGTAGTCAGTACAACATACGCTCTGCTTTCCCGATGCGGACTTGACCCCGATGGGTATTTTGAACACGAAGATTTTTTGAGTGTTTTTGATTTCAATACCCCCGGAACGGTTGCGGTTCTCGGCTCAGCGGTAAGCGAATGTGCCGAAGATGTTTTAAGGCAAATCGAAATTACAATACGAACCTTTGAAAAGGAAAGGAGCAAAGATTATGGCAGAAATCACTTACAGACAGAACGTGGATTATCTCATTCCGAACCTCAAATTGAAGGACAGCGAGAAGAAACCTCTCGGCAAGTACGGCAAGATGAGAAAATCGTATCTGAAGGAACACAACCCGATACTGTGGAATCACCTCACATTGTCGGAGAAACTGTACGACCACCTTCACGAAGTGGAAGAATCGGCAACAAGCCGCATGGAGCTGCTTCTTTCACAGTTGATGAAGCAGTACGAAGTGACCGAGGAACTGAAAGCGAAAGACCAAATGAAGTGGATACAGTTGATGAACAGCATTCATCAGACAGTCGAGGAAATAGTGCTGAAAGAACTGATATACAGCTAACTTTTGACAGTCAGCAAGGCGAACAGTTAAGTCTGTTTGCTTCCGAAGCTGAACAAATCCGAATGATAGACGAAACGGAGAGCATTTTGCCCTCCGTTTTTTCTTTTACAAACACTCTTTCACAAGATGTAATTGATGAAGCTCTGCGACTTGGTTCAAATGATGAAGAAAGCCGAATAAAGATATGTGCTCATTTTATGAAAGGTAAACCGCTTGAAGAAAATGCCGTTTTTCTCGCTGAACATTATAAAACTAACGGCGCAGGCTTTTATGTGAACGGGCGTAAATATGCTATGTGGTACAGCATAGGCGGCATTCAGATAGCAGACGGTGAAACGGCAAATAAACCTTATGCAACAACCGTTACTTGGGAACAGGCGGCGGAGAGAATAAAAGAACTTCTCGATGAAGGTAAATATATGCCTCAACGAGAAATAGACCGTGCAGAAAATTTTGAGGCAAAAGATGTTGCGGATAGATTACTGTATATGACAGCGGATTTTTCAGAGGAAGGAAAAAGTCTTAATCTTATTCCTTCCGTTAGTGCTATAAGGGGTTTAAGAAAAGGTTATCCCGAGGAAACACAGGTGCTGTTTGAATATCTCAATAATCCGCAGAAATTGAAAACAATAATTGCTGAAATGGAATTGTTTTTGACTGCATACAAGCAGAACAGCGACATACTTCGTTTCAGATTTTACAGACCGCAAGAACTTCTTGACCGCCTTAAAGATATGCAGGCAGAAAAACTTGTTTTCTCGGCCGACAGAAGCTACGAACCCGAACACAAATGCTTTATATCTCAAGACGAAATAGACAATATTTTATCCTATAGAAATACATCGGAATATCGTTTAGAGGTATATTCATATTTCATCACACACCCCGATCCCGAAGAAAGAATGAAATTCCTTCGCAAATCACACGGGGAATACAGCGGCTCTCATTCCGGCAATGACAATCTTACATACACATCAAAAGGAATAAAATTTACACACGGCGATATAATCAACCCTTATGCGGAAGTTCAGTTGCCTTGGAAAAAAGCAACCAAACGAATTGCGGAACTTATTAAGGCTGACAGATATTTGACTGTAAAAGACAAGGAAAATATGCCGGACTACGAAAGGCATATATTGGCAGCGAGTATTCACAGTTTCTTTTTCGGTGTTAGTGAAAATAAGCCGTTTCCAGACAATGATGCTGTTCATTATTGGGAGAATGTAAAAACAATACAGCAACAGCTCACAGACCCCGTAAGGGTCAGAGAGATATATAACGATATGATGCTCCCCGTATGGAACGAAACAAATCCCGATGACAGATATTATGAGTATCGCAAAAAAGGCTTTGAAGATATGACGGCATATTTAGAGGGCAGATATTCCGTTTACGGAAAAGATGCACCACTTGAACCGTTACCGAAGATAGAGGAAAACGCACCGTCAAAATCATCATATTTTGATGAGGTTGCGGATATAATCGCTGATAACCCCGATGATGTTATTCTCTTTCAGGTCGGTGATTTCTTTGAAATGTACTGTGAAGATGCCGAAATTGCAGTTGAACAGCTCGGATTGATTGCTACAACAAGATATATTCCCGAAATGGGAACCGTGCTTATGTGCGGAATACCCTCACACAGACTTGAACAGAATGTCGAGAAACTTCGTGAACATTTCAATGTTATTGTTTCCGGTATAACCAACGGTGAAAGAAATCAGTACAGATTATCTTCATACGATGAATCCGTCAGAACACATACTTATGAAGCAGAGGAATATGACGACTTTGCAGATGTTGACCCTGCTGCCATTCGTGAAAATCTTGCCGAACACGGAATAGTAAACGGTGAAGTAGTTGAACCCGAAGCATTGAAAAATGCTCCGTTCATTCAGCAAGTGATGAACGATGTAACAACAACTTTTACAACGCCTGCGGGACACAACTATTCCCTCGGTGATGAAATAGTTACAATGTGGGATAACAATGAGCCTTCTGCTGTTTTTCAGATTGAAGATGTAACAGAAGATTATATCTATTACACATTCCCTGACCTTCCTGAACAAGATGCGGTTGAAATGAGCAGAGAAGAATTTGAAAAATATCTTGATTCGGGTAGTTTTACCGTAAAATCCGAACAGTCTGTTTCTTTGCCGGAAAGGTTTGAAATTCACGAAATTTCCGTACCCTATGAGGGGGATAAATTCGCAGTTTACGATAATGAAATCAACGATTTCTATATTGCTGATGATAACCTTACACATTGGTTTGATACCGAAGAAGAAGCACTTGCGGATTTAGAGGAAATAAAGAACAGAATTGCATCTGAAAATGCAGTTGTCAAAGAAATTTCCGAACCCGAATTCCCGTACAATGTCGGAGATGTTATATATCTTGAAGATAACACACCGTTTGTCATTGAAGTTATCGGAGAACACGATATACGAATGAGGGATACAACTCTTGTTTATCCCATCAGCAGAGCTGAAAGCAGAGAAAGTTTCGCAAGGCTTCTTGAACAATATCCGCAGGCAAAATCTGCTCCCGAAGTATCTGATGTAGTAGAAATAAAGCCTGACAGCTTGAGGCTCACTATCGGATTTTCCGAACATCCTGCATTCTATGACAAGCAGCTCAATGACAGATTTACAGACTTATCCTTTGCTCTCGGCAACAGACTTCTCGGTGTGCTTGATGAAAAACAGCACAGAGAACGAAACGAAAAAGAGATAGGCTGGTATCACAAAACAGATTTCAGAATAGATGCCGTTATTGACGGTGAAGATTTCACCTATACGGGCAGATTTGATATCGGTGACGGCGAAGGTGACTTGATTGCTCATATTAAGAACAATCTGAATTACTCTTTGCAGGCAAACAATCCTATGTATGCCGTATGGCAGAGTGAAGGCGGTGGAGATCTTGTTGATACAAAAGTCGCTGAATTTCAAAGAGGACTTGAAATATTAGTGCCGTATTTGGAACAACATTCTGAACTCACTCCAAATGACGAAAAAAAGTTTGCCGAGATTATGGCAACAGAGGTTGATTGGTGGAGCAGACGGGAAGACCCGCCTACGGAAACAAGCGAATATTCAGTTGAAACAGATACCGTTTATCCCGCCGTTGAAAACGGTTTGCCGTATGATGTTGTTCTGCAAACTATCAAAACAACAGAAGCCGAAATACCCGAAGAAACGGTTGTAAGAGAAAATTTTCATATAACTGACGAACATCTCGGTGAAGGCGGAGCAAAAGCAAAATTCCGTATGAATATGGATGCCATAAATCTTCTGAAAGAACTTGAATTTGAAGGAAGAAATGCAACTCCCGAAGAACAAGAGGTTTTATCCCGTTATGTTGGTTGGGGCGGTTTGCCCGAAGCCTTTGATGAAACAAAAGAGAATTGGGCAGATGAATACAAGGAGCTTATTGTTGCACTTTCGCCCGAAGAATACGAAGCTGCAAGAGGAACTGTTCTGAACTCACATTACACAAGTCCCACAGTTATCAAAGCTATGTATGATGCTCTTGCAAATATGGGATTTACCAAAGGTAATATCCTTGAGCCTTCAATGGGTATCGGTAATTTCTTCGGTATGCTCCCCGATGAGATGAAAGATTCAAGGCTCTACGGCGTTGAGCTTGACAGTCTTACAGGCAGAATTGCAAAGCAGCTTTATCCTAAAGCCGATATTACTATCGGTGGATTTGAAACAACAGACCGAAAAGACTTTTACGACGTCGCAATCGGAAATGTGCCTTTCGGACAGTATAAGGTTAATGACCGTGCTTTCAACAAGCTCGGTTTTAATATTCATAACTACTTTTTTGCCAAAGCACTTGACCAGGTCCGTCCCGGCGGTGTTGTTGCTTTCATTACTTCCCGTCACACGATGGATTCAAAGAATCAGGATGTAAGAAAGTATCTTGCTCAACGGGCAGACCTGCTCGGTGCTATCCGTTTACCGAATAATACTTTCAAAGCTAATGCAAACACAGAGGTTGTTTCGGATATTATCTTTCTTCAGAAAAGAGAAAGTCCCATTGCCATAGAACCCGACTGGGTAGCTCTCGGAACAAATGAACAAGGCTATGCAGTCAACCGATATTTCCTTGATAATCCCGAAATGGTTATGGGCAGAGAAACAGAAAGAAGCACAGCTCACGGTATGGATTACACCGTAGAACCGTATGAGAATTTACCGCTTTCAAGACAGCTTGCTTATGCCATTCAGAATATCGTCGGTACATATACCGAAGCACAGATAACGGATTTGAGCGATGAAGCGGAAGTTAAGGTTTCCAAGTCCATACCCGCAGACCCGGATGTGAAAAATTACTCTTTCACCGTTGTTGACAATGAAGTTTACTACCGTGAGAACAGTATTATGGCTGTCTCTGATGTTAATGCAACCGCAAAGGAACGCATTAAAGGAATGGTCGGATTGCGTAATTGTGTAAATGAACTCATTGCATTGCAGATGGATGAAAGAACTACGGATTATGAAATCAAGGAAAAACAGGCGGAACTCAATTATCTGTATGATACCTTTTCAAAGAAATACGGTCTTATAAATGACCGTGCGAACAGATTAGCATTTGAGAGTGATTCGTCATATTATCTGCTCTGCTCGTTGGAGGTTCTTGACGATAACAAGAAGCTCAAAAGAAAAGCCGATATGTTTACCAAAAGGACAATCAGACAGAGAAATCCCGTTGACAGAGTTGATACGGCAAGTGAGGCACTTGCAGTTTCAATAGGTGAAAAAGCCTGTGTTGACCTCGGATATATGGCACAGCTTATGGGCGGTGCAGATAAAATCCCGCAAATCGTTGCGAGTTTAAGAGGGGTTATTTTCAAAGACCCCGTAACGGGTTCTTTTGACTATGACCAAAACGGAGAGAATTGGGCAAATGGTTGGCAGACTGCTGATGAATATTTATCGGGTAATGTCCGTGCGAAGCTACGCACGGCAAAGCGGATTGCCGAGAATAACCCTGAATTTCAAATCAATGTTGATGCACTTGAAAAAGTACAGCCGAAAGACCTCGAAGCAAGTGATATTGAGGTTCGTATCGGTACAACTTGGATTGACAAATCATATTTTCAGCAGTTTATGCAGGAAACTTTTGAAACTCCGTACAGATTACAAGACTATGTCACAGTAAAATATTCTCCCGTTACTGCTGAATGGAGAATTGAAGGTAAAACAAACATAAGCGATAAAGATATAGCGGCACACACCACCTACGGTACTAAACGAAAAAGTGCTTATGAAATTCTTGAAGATTCTCTTAACCTCCGTGAGTCAAGAGTTTTTGATGTGATTTATGAAGATGGTAAAGAGAAACGAGTGCTGAATATCAAAGAAACAACTCTTGCAGCACAGAAACAACAGCTCATAAAAGATGCTTTCAGAGATTGGATTTGGAAAGATCCCGACAGAAGGCAGGCACTTGTTAAGCAATACAACGAAGAAATGAACTGTCTGCGACCCCGTGAATATGACGGAAGTCATATTACATTTTCGGGTATGAACCCTGCTATCGAACTGCGTGAACATCAAAAGAACGCTGTTGCACACGTTCTTTACGGCGGTAACACCTTATTGGCTCACGAAGTCGGCGCCGGCAAGACTTTTGAAATGGTAGCCTCTGCTATGGAGCTGAAAAGGCTCGGTCTTTGCAGTAAATCTATGGTTGTTGTTCCGAACCATTTGACAGACCAATGGGCAACCGAGTTTCTTTCACTCTATCCCTCTGCGAACATACTTGTTACCACCAAGAAAGATTTTCAGCCTGCCAACCGCAAGAAATTCTGTGCAAGGATTGCTACGGGTGATTACGATGCAGTTATCATAGGTCACTCACAGTTTGAAAAAATCCCCATATCTTTTGAAAGACAAGAAAGACTGTTGAGAGAAGAAATAGCAGAAATCACTTCGGGTATTACTGAAATGAAAAGCAATAACGGTGACCATTTCTCGGTAAAGCAGTTGGAAATTACAAAAAAGAAACTTGAAATAAGGCTTGAAAAAATGCGAGCTGACCACAAGAAAGATGATGTTGTTACCTTTGAACAGCTCGGTGTTGACCGTATATTTGTTGACGAATCGGATATGTTCAAAAATTTGTTCATTTACACAAAAATGAGGAATGTAGCAGGTCTTTCAACAAGCGAAGCACAAAAATCAATGGATATGTTTCTGAAATGCCGTTATCTTGACGAAATAACAGAAAATCGGGGTGTCATATTTGCTACGGGTACTCCGATCTCAAACTCGATGACAGAGATGTTTACAATTCAAAGATACTTGCAGTATGACCGATTGCAGGAAATGGGAATGGGACACTTTGACTGTTGGGCATCACGATTTGGTGAAACAACAACGGCTCTTGAGCTTGCTCCCGAAGGTACGGGATACCGAGCAAGAACAAGATTTGCAAAATTTTTCAATCTCCCCGAACTTATGAATATGTTTAAGGAAGTTGCTGACATCAAAACAGCAGACCAACTAAATCTTCCCACTCCCGAAGTTGAGTACCATAATTGCGTAAGTAAGCCTACGGAAACACAGCAAGAAATGGTTAAACTACTTTCCGAGCGAGCTTCAAAGGTACACGGCGGTTCTGTTGACCCCTCTGAGGATAATATGCTAAAAATTACTTCTGACGGCAGAAAACTTGGTCTTGACCAACGAATAATCAGTCCTTTGCTCCCCGATGAGGAAACAACAAAGGTCAATCAATGCGTTAAAAACATTTTTCAGTATTGGCGTGACGGTGAAGCAGACAAACTGACACAGCTCGTATTCTGTGACATCTCAACTCCGAAAGGTAAAACATCAGGTAAAACAAAACTTGAAGTTTTAACGGAATCGGCTGAAGAAACGGCAGACCGTCCGTTCACCATCTATGATGATATTCGTGATAAGTTAATTGCAAACGGTATGCCGCCTGAACAGATTGCATTTATTCACGATGCAGACACCGAAGCAAAAAAGCATGACCTTTTCGGAAAGGTGCGAAACGGTCAAGTCCGTGTGCTTATTGGCTCAACTCAAAAGATGGGTGCAGGCACTAATGTTCAGGACAGACTTATTGCACTTCACGATTTGGATTGCCCTTGGCGACCCCGTGACCTTATTCAACGAAAAGGCAGAATTGAGCGACAAGGCAATATGAATCCGAAGGTTCACGTTTGCAGATATGTAACCGAAGGTACATTCGACGCATATTTGTGGCAGACGATTGAAAATAAGCAAAAATTCATTTCACAGATTATGACCTCAAAATCTCCCGTGCGTTCCTGCGAAGATGTTGACGAAGCCGCATTGTCTTATGCTGAAATTAAGGCTCTTTGTGCGGGTGACCCCCGAATAAAGGAACGAATGGATTTGGATGTTGATGTTTCAAAGCTGAAGGTTATGAAGGCTGAACACCAAAGCAACCAATACCGTCTTGAAGATAATCTTTTGAGATATTTTCCACAGACTATCGAAAGTTTCAAGGGTTATATTAAGGGATTTGAAGCCGACAAGGTAACTCTTGAAAAATATCCTTTACCCATTGAAGGATTTATCGGTATGGAAGTTCGTGGTGATAAACTTACGGACAAAGAAAATGCGGGTGCAGCTTTGCTTGATGCTTTAAGAGATGTAAAGACAAAAGAACCTGTTTTAATCGGTAAATACCGAGGTTTTGATATGTATGCTTCATATAACGCATTTGAGCAAAAGCACGAACTTACTCTGCGTGGTGAAATGTCGCATAAGACGGCTCTCGGAACGGATGCAAGGGGTAATATTACCCGTATTGACAATACACTCGGAAATCTTGATAAGCGATTGGAAGATGCACGGCAGTATCTTGATGACCTTTATAAACAGAGAGATGCTGCACAATCCGAGGTTGGTAAACCTTTCCCACACGAACAAGAATTGACAGAAAAGGTTGCCCGTCTTACCGAGCTTGATACTTTGCTTAACCTTGCAGACAAGGGTGAAATTTCGCCTGACCAGATTGTAGCCAAAAGCAGCAGACCGTCTGTTCTTGACAAGCTGAAAGATGCAAAGGCACAGAGTAAAGCTATGAGCGATAAGAAAATCGGTAAAACAACAAAAAGAGAGGAAGTGTTATAAATGGATTTATCAATCAGACCAGTTAAACCCGAAGAAATACCGTTTTCATATACTCAATCCCAGAATGACAATATTGAAAGCGGTTGTATCGGTTTTCTTCGTGGGGATTTTGATACAAGTGGCAAAGGTTTTTACACTACTTGGGAGGATAAAGTAAAGTTTTTGAAAACTGACGATTTCAAAAAAGAATTTGATGATGTTATCAATTCCTTGCGATACGGTTATGGAGAGCTTCTGAAAGACAGAAGCTCTCTTTCTGCTTATTGTCGCAGTAATCCCGAAGGAGCTATTGAAGGTAACTATACAACAGAATACGGTTTCAGAGTGGATACGGATAACCACAGTTATATATTGCGATGCAACGATACCAAAGGCGATTATAACTTTTATGTCTATGCGTATGACCGTGTAACATTTGAAAAACAGCTTAATGAAATAGGAGGTAAAACAATGGACACAACCAATTTAAATGAAAAACTGTATGATTTGATGTCTGCAGAGCAGGAAAAATTCAAAGACTGGTTGTTAAAACAATCACCCGAAGAAATATTGAATCATACACAGGAATATACCGTGCGTGAGGATATTCTTATGGCACTTTCCGAAATTGAAATTCCTGAAAATCTTGCAAGAGCTTTGTTGGAATCTCCCGCACCGTTGCAGGAAGTTTATGACCTTTTTAGCGACAAAGAAACTGACTATATGCAGACTTTGAGGGATTCAATAACAGAAACAGCAGAACACAACTTTGAGCTTCAGCAGTCGAAAGCAGAAAAGGCAATGACTGTTCTTGTTGTAGCACCGGGAGAAAAACCGTCTGTTGAAACAATCCCTATTGGACTTAAAAGCTTACAACAGCAGGTTGGCGGATACATAGAAGCTATTTATCCGTTTGAAGAACCTGTCGGAATTGTCTGTAATGAAGAAGGCAAGATAAACGGTTTCCAGTTAAACCGTGCTTTGCGTGATGATGAGAATATCATCTATGATATTGTTTCGGGAACTTTTCTTGTTGTGGGACTTGGTGAAGAAGATTTCTGCTCCCTCACTCCCGAACAGATTGATAAGTATTCGGAGTATTTTTCAGAACCCGAAATGTTCTTTATGCTTGATGGAGAAATCCAGGCTATTCCGTATAACGATCCGAGTAAATTTCCTCTTTATGAAAAACCTTTTGATGAAGCAAGTAACCGAGGGGAAGTTTCAGCCTTCAGACTTTCTTCAAGAGCAGACAATATGTGTAAAACTGCTATTGAAGCAGCTATTAGTGACAACTATTCAGACAACAGATTAAATCCCGAAGGTGCGAAAAAGGTTGTTGAGAATTTCGGTATTGACCGAGTAAAGAAAATTCTTGCTCTGACCGTTATCGTTAAAGATTGGGATAAAAGAATAACTCCTGAAAATAAGGTTTGGGCAAAATCTGTTCGCCCGAATGATGTTAAAGAAAAGATTGATTTATCGCTCGTTGTTGATGGTGTAAATCCCGGTCTTACTGACATTTTTATAAAGCAAGTCAAGAAACTTGAAGATGAACGAAAACCGTCTGTTTTGAAGAAGCTTGAATCTGCAAAAGAAAAGGTTGTCCCAATTACTTCCGCACCAAAGAAGAAAGAGCAGGTATTGTGATTTGAGTGAGAGAAGAAATTACCGCTTTATCTTTCGTCTTAACGATGATGAACTAAAACTGATAAAAAATAAAATGGAGCTGTTTGGTATTCAGAATATGAGTGCTTACCTCCGAAAAATGGCTATTGACGGTTATGTTATAAATCTTGATATTCCGGAAATCAGCGAACTCATTTCTTTGCTCCGCAGGGCAAGCAACAACATAAATCAGATTGCAAAAAAAGTAAATTCTACTGACAGAATTTATGAGAATGAAATCAAAGAAATTCAAAACTTTCAAGAAGAAATTTGGAATAAAACAGATTTAATACTCAAAATACTTTCTGTATTGGAGTGACATCCTTGCAAAGAGTTAATCCTTGCAGTAACATAAAGATGAAACGGAGGTTTTGTTATGAAAGTTTTAGGATTTATCGGTAAACTCTTTTTAAAAATTATTCTTGCACCTTTATGGCTCTTGCTCACAATCCTTATCGGAATCTTTTCTATGTTTATCGGAATTGCCGCTTGGATATTCTGCATCATCGCATTGATACTTCTTATAGTCGGTATCTTTGTTCTGATAACCGAAACTGTTAAAGATGGGTTGCTCGTTTTGCTTCTTGCGTACTTGTTAAGCCCTTGGGGAATACCATTGTTCGCTACTTGGGTATTGTCAAAGTTCATTCTTTTCAAAGAATGGCTGACAGCAAAGGTTTATTAAATGGCAGTAACAAAAATAATTGCGATGCACCAAAATGAAGGAATGACAATATCAAAAAGCATAGGAAACAGAACAGATTACGGAATGAACCCGCAAAAGACAGAAAACGGAAAACTCGTATCATCTTTTGCCTGCGACCCTCATACCGTTGTTTCTGAATTTGTGTTATCAAAAAAACAATATTATTTCTTGACTGGAAGAACCCCCAAAAATGATATTTTGGCTTATCAAGTGCGACAATCATTTAAACCAAATGAGATTACACCCGAAGAAGCTCACAAAATCGGATATGAATTTGCAGAACGTTTTTTAAAGGGCAAACACGCATTTATAGTTTGTACTCACACAGATAAATCTCATATTCATAATCACATTTATTTCAACTCAACAACTCTTGATTGCAAACGAAAATTCAGAGATAAGTTTTTCATTTCAAAAGATGTGGCAAGATTGAGTGATTTGATTTGCATTGAACACAGTTTATCTGTTGTTGAAAATCCGCAAAGACGAAATACTGCATATAACAAATGGGAGGGATACCAAAAGGTTCCCTCCCTTCGTGATTTATTGAGAAACGATATTGACGAGGTTTTGAAAAACAAGCCGAAAGATTTTGATGATTTCATTTCTCAAATGAAAGTCAAAGGTTACTCAATAAAATTTGGAAAACATATTACTTTCTCAAATCCAAGGCAAAAGAAAAATATCCGATTACGCTCTCTCGGTAAAGGTTACTCCGAGGAAGAAATCAAAGCGGCTATCCGGTGTAATAAGGTTCATCGAAAAAAGAAAGGCAAAGAGAAACAAAAATCTTCAAGTCTTCTTGTTGATGTTCAGCAGAAACTTGCTGAAGGTAAAGGAAAAGGATATGAGAATTGGGCAAAGGTTTTTAATTTAAAGCAAATGGCAAAGACTGTTTTATATTTGCAAGAAAACGGATTTGCTGATTATGATGAGTTTTCAAAAATGGCGGATGAAATGACTGTGAAGGTAAACGGTCTTCGTGAAGAAATCAAAACTTCTGAAAAACGAATAGATGAATTAACGGTTCTTCGTGAGCAGATTATAAATTATCTAAACACTCGTGAAACCTTTGAAAAGTATAAAGCATCGGGTTACTCAAAAAAGTTTTATGCAGAACACGAAAGTGAAATCATTTTGCACCGTGCAGCAAAGAACAAGTTTAATGAACTTGGTTTAAAAAAGTTACCTACCGTCAAGTCAATAAATTCAGAATATTCAGAATTGACGGCAAAAAAGAAAAAGGCATATTCCGAATATTATTCATTGAAAGATAAGCACAGAGAAATGCTTATTCACAAATCCAATATTGAAACGATACTCGGCATTTCCTCCGAAAGCAAGAAAAGAGAAAAGACGAAAGACAAAACACAAGAAATGATTTCATAAAAATGAAAAACTCCGAATTGCAGATTACCTCTGTGGTTCGGAGTTTTATTTTTTTGCTTTTTTAATCAGCTCCGCAGGAGCGTAGCAAATCAAATTTATTTGATTTTTTTGTAGGGGTTTGGGGAAGATAATTCACCAACAAGCATTTAAAATCTCAAAACAATTTTTGAGATTTTAAGCAAGTGTGCATACACTCGCACTGCTTGCCAAAACCAAGCAAATAAGTAGGATAGAAATTTTATAATAACACAAGTAACACGAGTAGTTACACTAAAAAAATTAACAGTATAAAAACCTTGATATAGTATTAACACCTTATCTAACATTCAAAATTATACTTTACCATGTTTCACAAGTATAATTTGGAATTGATTTCATAAGTATAAAAAAGAGCAATACAACTGTAGAGCTTTTATGTTAATTTTTTCTGCGAAGAAGGTAAGTATTAAAAAAATGCCCATTTTCAGTTTCCATATCATTTGAAGTGTTTATTTTTTCAATAACTTTCAAGAAATTTAAATAAATATAGTCTGATTTAGACGAACAATTTATCAATGATATTTTTGTTTTCATATATTCAGAATTTAGATGAAATGAAAAATTTTTTCTATATATATTTCCGTTAGAGTCTTTAGAATATAAATTTTTATATTCTTTAGCTAAATCGGATACTCTGGTGCAGTTAGAATTATCCACTTCTTCAGGATTAATTAAATGCTTGTATCCAAAAAAACACAACATAAGATTAACTAAGGCAATTTTCTGTTTGTCATCATCAAAGCTGTGGTACTCGATGCGTTCCAAAATCTTGATAATCAATTTAAATTCCGGACTGTTATTTAAGCCAAATGGAAAACTTGGGTCCTCTGATGTATATTGAATTTCATAGTTTTTAATATCACCTATTTTTGAATATGAAATGCAATTTTCATTAACTTGACAACTAGGGGATTGTACATTTTCAACAACATTTAAATCGTACAGTTTTGCTATGGTTTGAAATATATGTAAAGCATAGGGCTTAGAAATGCAGATACATACTTTGGTTTGTGTATATCTGCAATTGAAGCCACTGCAAAACATATTATTCACCAAGCTAGCTAAAATAAAAGTTTCTTTTTTTATTTCCATTGCGAATCCTCGTTAGTTTGTTTTATCTTTGACACAATCGTATAATTTGACATACCAACATTAGTTTATTATTTGAATCTTCCTTTGAAATATTTTTCTTATACTGTGTATTTTTTAATCCAAAATAATAACTTTCTAAAGATTTAAAATTTACATTAAATAAATAACGGAAAAGTTCTACATCTAAATGATTACTATATGAAGATTCTATAGTGTTTAAAAATTTATTGATAAATTCTTTTTGGTTATTAGCACCTTTTATATGGTTTTTAATATATGAGTATACATAATAGAAAGCAGTATAGTAAACGCCTGCAATATCAGCAAATAAATGATATGATTGTTCTCCAGCTTTTGCAAAAACGCCTACATAATCACTTTTGGGTCCAAAAGTTTTAGAAACAAGAGAGATTGCACCACTATCCATAAAATATAATACATTTTTGATGTAATCATTTTGAGTATAGTTTGATAAAACCTTTTTTTGCAAATCATAAATTCTTATTGGTAAAAATTTGTTGCTATCAGTAATAAAGTCATCAAAAAAAGGAGTAGAGTTTGAAAGTTTAATTAGTTCTTGAAACGAGTCCTCTTCCTTTTTGTTAATAATAGCAAAATATTTTTTGAATTCTAATTCGATCTCACTTTGGTCAACATTAAATGATTCTAATAATTGGTTATACATGATAGCTTCTTGTTCTTTAACATTTAACATTGAGTCCACTTGAAAAGTAAGGTTTTGTTCAAGCAACTCAAATACGGTTCGAGGTTGTAATTCTTGAATGCTATTATAGAACCCTTCAAAGTAACTTTTATCAATATACTCTGTATATCCCTTGATTAATGCAGAAGGAATTAATTCTTTAGACATCAAAATTGAAACAATAGCAGTTAAAGCTTTATATCTATCAGCATCAGATTTTATTTTCTTGAAAGCTGCGTTATAATTGCCAAGTTCTTTAAAAACCCTTCCAAGTTGTTGACAGGATAAGTCTTTCAACTCAAAGTAGGGTATTACCCAACAATCGGAATTGTTGGGTATCTTATAAAATCTTAATGTAGCATAGTTTATATATTTGAAATCAAAGTCGTTATTAAACAATTTTTGAAAATCGTTTACATAATAATACTCAGGTTCAGAATTATCATCATAATAATATTCATGTGCAAATAAATCATCTCTTACCATGAGTTTTTCAAAACAATTTTTGGATGTTATCAAATTGTTACATTCATTTTGCGGTATTCTATAACCATAAACATAAGAGATATACAAGCATCCCGTACTATGAATAAATCTGACTATACTGTTTGAAAAACGTCTCCAATCTGTATAGGATACCAAAGAAATTGCCCTATAATCATGAGAGGTTTTTATTTTAAAATAGTCAGGTTTTTCAATGTTTCGCAGCATTAAAAGAACATCTGTTTTTTGAGGGGAATAAGAGTTTATTGCTTTATATAGATGATAAACAGATTGTCCATGAATCATTATATCATCACAAAGGAGTATATTTTTTTCTTTTAAATTTTCGCAATACACATCTATTGCTTGACTGGATAAAACTTTTTCTTTAATTAACGCTATCTCTTTTTCGCTTAGGTCAAAAAACGGTATCAAACTATAAAAAAAACAGAAGCACCTTCTTGTAGTTAAAACAAGAAGGTCGTATTCTTTGGTTGCTTCTATAATTTCACCAAAGAACTCTTTAATAATGTCAATTTGTTCCTTGTCAAAGAATAAGGATAAGGATAATTTTTCTTTTAAGTTTGTACTCATTTTTTCACCTTTATATCAAATTTTTGTACTAAAAAACTATGAACGAAATTCCAATAATATGTGAGATCTTTGCTTTCAAATGATGTTTCATTTTTGTGGATTTTATATATAGAGGATTCGTCTTTTTTTAATCCCAAATTAACTAACATATAGTTTTCGTAGGGACCGGATGTTGCTTTAACTTTAAATTTCATTCGAACAAAAGCATCTGCATATTTTTCAAACGGAAACAGATAAGGCTCACTGAAAAAGGTTAAAACTTTTAAATCTTCTTCGTTTGCAGATAAAATATGCAATATCATTTTTTGAGTTTCTCCCTGAGATAAAAATTCTGCATATATGTTATCTTTAAAAGCTATTTCTTTATCATCAAGTATTTCAAAAGAAATTTCTTCTAAAATATAATTAAGCAAAGGCATTTCCGTTCTTGCTAAATCAACTTCAATTCTGTAATATTTAAGATTAGAAACATTTGTTATGTTGATATGTGAATTCAAATCATTCCATATTAAATCAATTTCGTTCATATTGGGAACAGGATTTACTATCCATTCTTTACTTTTAATTGGCATAGCAATTGAAGCATTAAATGAAAAGTTTGAAATGAAGTTGGCTATAATTGCAGTGTATAGAGATACAATGACTGCCAAAATAGATAGCCATACCGATATCCAATCACTATGCTCATAATACAACTTTGGAAAGTGTTCTAAAGCCCAATCAGGAGGAGAAGCCAAAACCAAAATTAAAGTCAATGCAAGCAAAAAGATGCCAAACATACAAGATACGCTAATTGCGACTCTTTTCATAAAAACACATCCTTCATATTTTGAACTTTAAGCACAAAAATATTCTGACGATTTCTTGAAAAGTCTCGTGTTTTTTTTAATATAAACTACGAAAAAAATTTTGTCAAGTGCTTTTGTGCAAGTTGATTCCTTGGATTTGCCAAAAGAATTCTTTAAAGATTTTTATTTAAACTATATTTGACAAAAAATCTAAAATATTACGCAAAATTTAAAAAGAAATTTAATTTTGAAACAAGGTACAATAGCGAAGCGGGGTTTTGATTGCCAGCACAACATTGATAACAAAAAGAACGGAAGAAAATTTCTATTGCTATTTCAGGGAGAGAGTGTTGCTAACAGCATCCGAAGAATAAGGGTTTGATGCGTAAAAGATACCAAAAAGTCGTTTGAATTGGCATCTATATTCTTGTTTAAAAAACTATAATAGCCATACTTTGCATATTCATTGGTGATATGGAACAAGTTATACCGTTGAAAAAATATATAATCAATGCAATGCGAAAACTCAAAAAACTGGCAGTGGCTGAATCTGCTATATGTCATAGGTTACTGGTAGAAAGAAATTTTGCTTTTTGTCAAAATTAATCAAAGTATATTTTACTTTATGTTTTCATATAGGTTTTATTTTAGTTAATTTTACAAGTAAAAACAATCATTGTTGCAAAAACGCAGAGTTTTTCGACAAAAACGCAGATTTTGTTGAATGTTGAATTATAAATTGCGGAAATATAAACTAGTAAATTTGTGAAAAGAATAGATTTTCAGGAAGGCTTTTTCAATGATTATTCAAATCCGATTATTGAAAAGACATTTTATAAAGTGAAATATTCTGCAGCGTTAATTGGTTGCAGTTGGTATGGGCTATAGCCTCTACCGAACAAGTGCAAAAGACTCACTTTTTAATTTATGATGAAACATCAGGTGAGAATTCGAATGTCGGGAAAGCGATTCCTCTGGTGGGAAGAAAACAAGAAGTTGTTAAAATTTTCTGAAACATAAAAAGCACCCTTTCATCACGAAAGAGTGCTTTTTATAATTGTATTCTGTTTTGTTGGGGAATAAGTCTTGAAAAAGATAAAACCAACGCAATATGTTTTAAAACGTTTTCATATTATAGCTTTTAAAGATAATAATTGTTTTTCTTATGAAGCTACATGAAGAATAACTGATGTTTTGAACTCTTTATTTTCTTCATCATATTGCCAGTCAAAATTACCGTTATACTTATTAACTATTCGTTTAATGCTCTTTGTACCTATTCCGTGTGAGTTTGAATTTAATTTGCTTGTAACCAACTCACCGTGTCTTGTACGAGGAGCATTATCACAACTGTTTGTCAAGGTTATAACTATATAGTCGGTAACCGTATAATTGTTTGCTTTGCGGTACATTGAAAAGTTGAGTTTTTTGTCGGTAGATTTAGCAGCGGCTTCTATTGCGTTTTCAAACAAATTATCAAGCAATGCAATGGTATCTGTTTCGCTCATGAATTCAAGATTTGAACCGCAAGAGCCGATTTCTAAATTCAGTCCGGTTTGTTTACAATTTGTCATGTGTCTGTTGAGAATAACATCAATCAGTTTGTTGCCGCTATATTGAATTCTTGCATCCAGACCAAAATCTTCAGAAATTGATTTTATGTAGTCTGATATTCCTTGCAGATCTCCCTCTGAGGTTTTATTGGAAATATGTCCTAAATGATTTTTCATATCATGTTTTAAAATTCGGAAATTCTCAATCTCATTATACAACAAATCATAATGCTCACTGCTTATTTCGCTACGTTGTTTTTCAAGCTGAAGTTGAGTGATTTCTAAATTTGTTTTTTGTACCATTTCATAAATATAGAAAACAAAAAGATTGGCGAAAAGCAAAAGAATAGTACATACAGCCAAAGGAGCAAAAAACTGTGATGATTCTAATGCGTTTATGCTCCAATAAGATAGAAAATGCAAAATGATTATTGATATTATTGGTAAAACACTCAACATGATTGTAAATTTGTTTGGTGACGAGTTTTCAGATTTATTGTTTAAAATTTTGGATGCAAGGAAAATAACTACAAAGAATAGCAGTTTGCTTAACGAAGGCTGAACAATTAAAAGAAGGAGGTTGTCTTCATAAGCATTGATGTCAATACCTAAAGCATATGATGAGAAAAATGCGATAAGCATTTCAGTAACAAACATAAAAACAGTCAGCATCAATGCTGTAAAAAAGCATGACTTTATTTTAGCTTTGTAACATACGAAAGGAATGAAAAAAACAACACATAAAAAAGTAACCAAATTAAGCAATGGCACAGAAATAAAATGTATTCCGAATTGTACTATAAAAGCCAAACAGTAGACAAAAAAGCATAAGAGTTTACTGCTTTTGCGATGATAATAGTTTTCAAAAAAGATGAAATAAGCCAAAATTTCAAACAAATAAATAAAGGCATAGCAAATTGTTTCCGCCATTTTATCCTCCTATAAAATCAAAATATACTTTTCTGAATGTAGCACTTTTTCGAGATGAAACATAAATATCAAATGTTTCCGTAGTGCCTTTAGCACAATTTATATATGACATTGTGGCAGTGGTTTTGGTGATACTTTTAACATATCGCATATTGACGATATAGCTTTGGTGAACTTGAAAGAATAGCTTATCCTTTAATTTTTCTTTCCAATAGTTAAAAGGCTCATTTGCCTCGATGCAGGTTTCTAATGTTTGAAGAATTACTTTTCTTCGCTCAATGGCAGCATACACAATATGGCTCTTCTTGATTTTTATTATGCCGTCATTTGTTCTTATAGCAATTTCTTCATCCTGATTGTTATATTCCTCAATCAATCCCGTTAAAACTTTGAAGAAACGTTCCTTTTCAACAGGCTTTTGAATAAATCCGTAAGGGAGAAGTCGCAGTGCATCATCAATATAACTGTTATGAGAAGTTATAAACACATCAATAGTATCCATATATCTGTCTTTAAGTTTCTTGTGGACTTCTAAACCGTTAATGCTCGGCATTTCTATATCGAGAAAAACTATGTCATAACGAATTTGTGCATCAAGTAATTCTTTGCCGGATTTAAAGGTGTAAATATTCGTCTCAATTACCCGTTCGGACATATACATATCAACGAGTTTCTTTATAGCACAAACAGCCGACCAATCATCATCACATATTGCAATGTTCATAAAGGCACCTCACAAAATTGTTTGTTTAAGTTGTGTAACATATTACCATTTTATTTTTCTTAATGCAACTTTTTTTGTAAAAAAGTGATAGGCGGATACGGATTTACAAAATTTTGCGTCAATTTTTCAAAATTCCACACAAACGAAAAATTATATGCTATTTTTTAGATGTATTTATAAATAAAGGAGGTGAATAGGTGAAAAAGTCAATAAAACTTCTCGCAAAAATCGCTCCTGCGCTCACGTCATGTTTGGCATTCGTACTTACAATTAGTGCCAATACTTCAACAAGTTACCTCTGGAACCAGCCAGTCCCCCCGAAGGGCTTGGATGATTTTAAACACATAAAGTGATGAGGACTATTTCAAATAAATTCATTTCATTTTTGTGCGAAAATAACATAATTGAGAGAAATAAGCAGGAACTCTATGCTTATGCGTTGGAAATTCTCTTGTCGAGTATTCTGCATTTTTTGACAACTATTGTCATAGGGATTGTTTTTAGAATGCTCGCAGAGTGTTTACTGATGTTTGCCGTGTTCTCTGTTGTCAGAAGGTTTGCAGGAGGCTTTCACGCATCGACCCATCTCAAATGTTATTTTTCATCCATTGCAGCAATTATGTTAATGCTATTCCTCATTTCGGTTGTAAAAAAATGGGGGAATGATTTAGCTTTTTATGTAATACTTATTATCTCTGATTTAACAATTTGGTTTGCCTCACCAATAGAATCACAAAACAAGCCGTTGAGTTATAAGGAGAAAAAAGTTTACAAGGCTGTATCAATAGCATTAAGTTCAGTAATCACTGCTCTTGCAGTTATGGTTTACGAATTCGTTGCTGTGAATTACGGTGTATCACTTTGTTTTGGATTAACATTGGTTGCCATAGTTCTTTACACATCGCTATTGCACGATTTGTTATCAAGAATAAAGAACACCGAGGCAAGTAAGTAAAAACAGAAAGGACTGAAAAGTTATGAAACGAATAATTCCCATTATTCTGTTGCTCTGTTGCATTTTGGCTCTTGCTTCATGCAAGGTTAATGCACCCTCTGTTGTCAGCTCTGACGGAAATACATACGAGTTGATGACTGATAAAAACGGTCAGCGGTTAACGGACGCCGACGGTAATATCATTGTTGAGAAAACAGATGAAGAAGGAAACGCAGTAACAGAAGTCCTCTCCGACGATTATCTCATTATTCAAGATGATAAGATGATTACGCCCGCTTACGAAGCAAAAATTCTCCCGGATTTCGAAATCATAAACGGTGATGTTGACCCGCTCCTTGAAAATAAGGAAGGAACAATACAGTATTCAACAGGATATGCACCTGAAGATGTAACAGACATTAACGAATTTATCAACGATGTATGCCGTCAGTATTCGGCGGTAGGCATTGAGGTTGGTGAAGTTGAGGATGTCAACATATCGGGAATTGCAATGAAGCGTTTTTCAATGTCGCTCACAGATGATGACGGCACTCCGCTTCAGGCATACTGCTATATAACTGAGAGTGCTGAAGGTATTGTTACCGTAACATTAACATCAAGGGACGGAGGATTATCAAGTATATCCGATGCTGATGCGTTTATGCAGGAAATCGAATACAAGGTATTCCAATAATTGCTGGCACAAAAGACCAGAATCCGACTCACACTTGTGTTGCGTGTCAAACAAGAAATTGAGGTTAGGCTTTAGTCCTTGAATTTCTTGCTTGACCGTAATAGATAGATTTTAAAATAAAAAAACTGCTATTAAGAAAAAGTCAGTAGAAAAAATATAATGATTACCGCACTCAAATATATACAATAAATATATAGGGTGCAGAAAGGAAAAGAGTATATGAAAAAGTCAACTCGTATCGTAAGTTTACTTCTTGCTTTTATAATGATGATGGGAACAATGTCCGTCGCAGCAAGTGCATACCATTCGGGATATCTTGATGAAGATATTACCGACCAGTACAACTCGATTGACAAAGTTGAGCTTGAACTTGAACAGAAGGCTTCTATCCTTCTTGACCAGCTTGATGTTATGCTTCAGAAAGAAGATATCTATATTGATATTCCTCTTATCGGCAGCATTGACCTCCGATCAACGGATGCAGCGCTCAACTCCATTTACTCTCTTACGGGTAACTGGCTGTTCGGCGACCTTATCGTTGGCGACCTCGGCGTTCTTGAAGATTCAAGAGCTGAAATCGCTGATATCCGCCGTGCAGATTCCGACCACAGCGATATGGATGTTATTCAGAGTTTGGTTGCATACCTTGCAGGATGTGCAGAAGATGGTCTTCTTAACATTGTTAATAAGAACTTCAACTGGGGTATCCTCAAAGGTTTCCTGCCTCCCGAGTTCAGAGTTATCATTGACGATGTTCCCAAGTTCCTCAAAGAAACTCTTTGGGATGTTCTTCATCCCGTAAATGAGGTTCCGATGCCCAACGGTACAACACTCGACAGCATCGCACAGTACGCTCTCGACCATCAGATTGGTGCAGAACCCGACAGCCCCGAAGCATTGGAAGTTGGCTTTGAAGGCATCCTTCCCGGCTTCACTGTAAATCTTGCAACCGACAACGCATACAGAGTTGTTGATGAAGTTATCTTCTCGGTTCTTAATGAACTTATCGTTCCTCTTCTTAACAGCGAACTCAAAACCACAATCAGAAATGCGGTTGAATCGAATCAGGCTGACGGCGGCAGACTTCATCTGCTTGTTGACAAAAACTATGTTGTTTCCGAATATACATACAACAGAAATCAGCCTCTCGTTACTCAGCTTAACGATATGTTTAAGGGCGTTGTCGATGAGATGCTTCTTCCCGGTCAGTTTACTTGGAACCCAACGGGTTCAGGTGACCCCCTTGAGGTTCTTAAAGATAACCTTGAAAGACTTCTGCTTACAATTATCAGAGCAGGCGGCGATACTTTTGAGTTTGAAGCAGAAAATCCCGAACTTCCCGAACTCGGCGACTATATCGCAAGAGTTGCTGTTGAAAACTTTGTTCAGCACATTGATTTTGACGGCTCGGAAGGTGTCGAAGAAGTTGCTTATGTAGGACTTCGTGAACTTTGCATCAGACTTGTTCCCGAAGGAACTTACGCAGAGGCAGATGAAATTACGGGCGAAGAAGCATTCAAGGCTGCTATCCTTGAACTCGGTGCAGACCTTGCAGTTTATTATCTCAATGCAAACATTGGTCTTAACCTTTCTTACGATACAACGGCAGCAGAATTTATTTCTGCATTCATCGCTTGGTGCAATCCTTACATCAACGGACTTTTCGATGCAACAAAACTGAATGAAGTTCGTTCAAGAGCCAGCTATGACGGTTGGGATGAAATTGATGCTATCATTTGGGAATTCTTCCCCAAAGAGTGGATGAACTATGAAGAAATGTTCAGAGACAACGAAACCACACCCGGCACAGCTGATGAACTCACATTTGAGAGCCTTATCAACTATTTCCTTGATGCAGTAATTCAGATGGACCTTGATGCTCTCTACACATTCTTCACTTACAAGTCAACAAGTCCTCTCAATCAGATGAAGGCTTATGAGCTTATTATTGACTTTATTGCAAATATCCTTGACGGTGCTTTCACAGTCGGCACAACCGCTTGCGTTCCCACCGGAATCACAAACTTCGAGTCACTTCTTGCAAATGATATGGCTCACACAAAGACTATTCTTAAAAACATTCTCGTTGCATTGAGAGATAAAGAAGGTCTTGATGTAACAGTTGTAAATCTCGTTACAATGCTTCTCGGCTTCGCAGATCCGCAGAGCCTCAGCGACGTTGATATGGATATGAGTGGCAGAGTTTACTGTGAAAACGGTACTGTTCCCTCAACAAATCTCCGTATTTACAACCGTTCAAACGGTGTTAACTCCGCTTGGAGAAATGCAAACGGCGTTCTCGCACAGGATAAGATGTATGAAATCGAATTGATTTCTCTTACCAACAATGCAGGTCTTACCGCTTCGGTAACAGAAGGTGCAAAGATTGCGGCTAACAGCTATCTTGATGTTGCAGTTACAGGCACAGTATCAGCAACAACAGAGGCTCGTTTTGACCTCACTTATTACCTTCTTGACGAAGCAGGAAACAGAATCAATAACGGCACTCCTCTTGTGAAGTCAATTTATTCACATTTCTATACCGCAACAGGCAACTATGATGCATCAAGTGCAGAAGTAACAGCAAACAATGTTACTTTCGACGGCTTCTCAACATATCTTTACACAACAGATGTTTATGATGCAGCCCTGTTCAGCATTATGGCTACAAACAACAGCGGTCTTCTTACAAGCGCAAGAGATGTTCGCAGAGCAGTTGTTACAGGCACACTTCCCACCGGAATTACTGCTAACAACCCCGAAAGCGGTCCCATCGTTGCTCTTGAAGATTCTTCAATTTCAACCGATACTTACGGCACAGTAAACCCCTATGTTGCAAATATTGACAACGAAGCTGCACAGCCTTACGGCATTTATCCCGTAACAATTCAGTTTGAAGTTTGCTCAAAGAACGGCAACAGCGGTACTCTTACTGAAGCTCGTAACCACACAATCGTTGTTTACAATGATTTCAACCTTGACGGCGTTCTCGGTGATGTTATGGGCAGAAACCGTCAGTACAGCGACTATGCAAATGCAGACACAGAATGGGCAGCATATCAGAATGCTGTTTCAGCAGGCTTTGCTCTCCTTCAGGGCAATCCCGACCACACCAAGATGTTTGCAAACGTAAACGCTCCCGACGGCTCTGAAAATGCTTACTACACAGCAGTTCAGAACATCGAAGCTGCTATTGCGGCTCTTGACGCAAAGGCAGTTACCGACACAGCTAAACTCGCAGCTCTTGAAACAGTTGTTGACACCTACAGAGATGTTGACCCCGACGATTATAAGCTCTACACCTATGACAGATTCGAGGATGCTTATGACAGAGCAGCTAACATCGTAAATTCACAGGTTGCTCCCGAAGGCGAAGAAGCAACATTCGTTGCTCCCGCAGTTGCTGAATTTGATATCGTTTATGCAAAGGCACAGCTTGAGCTTTGGGGCGGCAGACTTCTCAAGAAAGTTCCCGTAAAGACATATCTTGCAGAAGCTCTTTCAGCAGCAAACGGTCTTGTTGAAGCAAACTACACATCGGAATCTTGGGCGGCTTTCAAAGCGGCTCGTGATACGGCTATAACAGTAAACGGCGACACATCTGCAACACTTCTTCAGACCACAATCAACGATGCTCGTATTGAACTTCTCAAGAAGCAGTATGACCTCGTTACGGCATCAGTAACTTATATTACTGCAAAAGATGATACAGTTACCATTGACAACACCAACAATTATATTCTTGGCGTAGCTGCAAAAAATCGCAATATACTCAATTATATTGTTGTTGCAGACGGTTATACCGTTAATCCGCAGACAACAACATCATATATTGCTACCGGAACGACTTTTGAAATCAAAGATTCCGAACTCAATGTGGTAGCTACATATACTGCCATTGTATATGGTGATGTGAATTTTGACGGAGTTGTTGACACTAACGATGAAACAATTGTCGGTCGTCATCTCGATGAGGAAATCGTTTTGGATGGTCTGGCATTTATTGCTGCGGATGTTGTCGCAAACGGTGTAATTGATGATGCAGACTATGATTATTTTTGGTAATTCTACAATAAATAATCAATAGCAAGAAACCTTTTGTGTTTCGACATTACGGAGCTGACCATTTCTCTGTAATGAATTGTGACTTCTTGTCCCGCACAGTGTGAGATAATATATAGATAGTAAATTCTTAGGTCACATTGCTTTTGAGATAAATTGGAGGTGTACAAAATTGAAAAAGTCAACACATATTCGTATGCCATATAAGATGTTTTCACTTGTAATGGCATTTTTAATCATTTCTTCATCAGTGCCATTTGCTTTTGCAGCGACTACTTTGACGTCATCAAATGTTACGCAGTGGCCAACACTTTCATATAAAAGTGATGATGGTAAAATGTATTTCGGTCAAACATTGAGCGATGGTCTTATCATAAATGATGACGAAATTGTACTTGATGAGAATGGAAATCAAGTTGCAGGACATTTTGAGTTTATTGAGCCAACTCTCATCCCGTCACCATGTACAGATGCAAAAAGTCATATACAATTTGTACCTGATAACGCTGATGAATACACAGGTTTTCAAAAGAAAAGAAGTTCTTTATTGTATAGTGTAGAAACCGTAACACCTGTTTTTGTTGATGAGGTTAATGACCCTGTTGTAGCGACAGAGGTTGAGGCTGGTACAACACTTTCAACATCAACACTTTCGGGTGGCAAAATGACAAATCCATATAATCCGGAAGAACCAGAAATCCTTGAAAGAACATGGGAGTGGCTTGATCCCTATATTGTTGTAAATGAAAGCGGATATTATGAGGCAGTGTTTATGCCTGCAGGATATACCACAATGACAACACAGGTCTATGTTCGTGTAGCAGGCGAAATTCCTGAAACGACTATAACAGAAGCTCCTACCGTACCTACAGACCTTAAGTATGATGGCGTTACTACTTGGGGTGATATTCCTCTTGAAGGCGGTAAAGCTGAACTGAAAGTTGAGGGAACAGCGGTAGAAGGAGCTTTTGCCGTTACTGATTATTGGAAAACAAGAACAGTAAATCCCGGTTCTTATGAAATTGATGTTGTTTTCACACCCGCAGACCCCGAAGCAGCATTACCTTATTCTCTTAAAATCCCCGTAACAGTAAATAAAGGACAAATGAAATTTGTCGATGAAAGCGGCAATGAAATCGTTCCCGAAATTACCGTTGAATACGGTACAACTTTCGGCGATATTCATTATTATCTCGAATCTTATGTTGCCGGCGATGATGCCGTCAGCATAGGTATGGTTGGTATTGAAAATGCAAATAAGACTCTTTGCAAAGACGGTACATATACCGCAAGCCTTATTAACCGTACCGACAGTAACTACGAAAGAACGGAATTACCGTTTAAAATAGTTATTAAAAGAAAAACATTAACTCCCAAGCTTACGGTTGCTGTGGGTTCCGATGGTCTTATTATCAGAGACAGTTCCGGCAATTACAGCCCCAAAGGAACTTTCACTCTTGAATATACCATTGACGGTGTTCCGCAGGAGCCTATCACGGGAATCAAGTATGAAACTGCTTTTGAATTTAATTATAACAAAAGCGGTAACTATGAATACACAATAATTTACAATGAAGCTGAAGTTGACGAATACTTCATTATTGATGACTTCACAACAAGCAACCCGATATTCCTTACTTGGAAATTCAGTGCAACGGGCAGCGTTGACGGTGAATACAAATACGGTGATGAAGTAAAGCTTGAAGCTCCCGCAACAGATCCCGCAAAGGAAGATAAACCTTTCTACGGTTTTGTTAAATGGGAAGATGCTAACGGCAACACAGGACTTACAGAAGAAGAACTCTCAAACAGAGAAATCTCTTTTGCAATGCCTGACGGTGATGTTGATCTTGATGCAACATACAAGTTTGATTTCTGTCTTTGCATAAGATATTACATTCAGATTGTTGTTGATTGGTTCAACAGCTTCTTCCAGTCAATCGGCACACTCTTTTAAGAGCTGCCAATTAACTTAAAAACAACAAACTATTTCAAAACACACCCTCCAAATCGGTGGACATATGCTAGGGGCATCTGTTTATGCCTTGTTCATCAGGTGCCCCCCTCCATCGAAAAGGAAACGTTGTGTTTGTTTGTTAAAACTATTATCTCACTTTCTGTGCAATTTTCCTTC
>JAXJTD010000003.1:0-62263 GCA_036309745.1 Acutalibacteraceae bacterium
ACCATGTGTTTCCAGAATTCATCCTGCCACCAGGTCAGCTTTTTTCTGTTACCCACTATGTCTTTTGCACTCAGTCTGCCGTCTTCCGTTATCGGAACGAACGACAGATGCATATGCGGTGTTTTTTCATCAACGTGAATTACCGCTGATATGATTCTTTCCTTTGGAACGTGTTTCAGAATGAATTTCAGTGCGTGTTCAAAATATTCTCTGACCTGTGCTTTCTTCTTGCCCTTGAAAAATTCGGGACTTGCTGTTATCAGCGTTTCAACAACTCTGACGCTGTCTGTTCTTGTTCTGCAGCCTGCGACTGCAATCTGTCTTTCTGCTTCTGCACGGTATTTTGCATTCGGTTTAACAAGATGAATGTTGTATTTGCTTCGCTCGGTATCGACATCGGGATTGCTTGCGTAAACCTCTTTCGTGCGCTCGTTATGTGCCTCAATCCTGCTGATTTCGGGACCCTTGTATTTTGCAAATCTCATTATTGCGTGCTGACTTTTTGTTTCTTTGCCTATAAAAATCACTCCTTGTTTTCTTTGATATATTTTTCAAGATGTTCAATACAGTTGTTGCAGAAAAGGTCGTCAACAACCTCGTTCTGTTCTTCCTTTGTGTCTGTGTCGAGAAGCTCCGCCATGTATTCGGTAACCTCAAGCATACGGCAGGCTTCGGAAAATCTCGGATGCAGTTTTTCATCTGCGGTTTTCGGTGCATAGTCAGTCATCCATTTCCGCAGAATGCGGTTGTAATCACAAAGAACACGCGCACATCTGTCACGCCGCTTCTGTTTTTCCTTATAGAAATTCAGTTTTGAATTAACGGAAATTTTCATTGTTTCAATGCCGTAATCGTCTGCAATTCTCTGCGCTGCGTCGGAGGCAGGCAAGCCGAGATGCTCTGCGACAAGACTGATAACATCACCCTTTGCACCGCAACCGAAGCAGTAATAATATTTGTTGTTGAGCTTCATGCTCGGTGTACGGTCATCGTGAAACGGACAGCGGACCATCGAGTTTTTACCGATATCCATCCCGTATTTTTCTGCCGCCATGTGCAGATTTACTTTTGATCTGACAGCCTCATAAATTGACATAAATAACTCCTTTCTTTTTCAGAATAAAAACGGACCGTAAGCAAAGCTCACAGTCCGTTAAAGCAATATTAAGTTTTATATGGGTTTTATTTCATTGCATCACCTCCCTTCAACATCATTATACGGTGAAAAAAGTGTATACCTCTGAAATCCGCTACTTCTGCAATTTTGCCATGCGATTTGGTCCGAAAACTTGCAAACCTGCAAATTTTAAGTGATTTTTACCGTTTCAGAGTCCGTTTTTTGGGACATTAAAAATTATATTATATAGGTGTAAGATACGTTAATTGTCAAAGTGAAATTCGGATTTTCAAAGAAAAGAAAGGAAAAAAGTTATGGAAAATGTTTTTATCACGATAACAGGAGTCAAGAATTATTTCGGCATGAAGCCGTTCAAAGTCGGTAAGATTTTCAGAATTGTCAAAGAAGACGATAACGATTATGACGAAGAAGCAATACGCGCCGAGCTTCCCGCTATCGACACAATCGGTTATGTTGCCAACAGCACAAGCACCGTTTATGCGGGTACAGTCAGTGCAGGCAGACTCTACGACAAAATTGATGATTATGCCTATGCTCAGACAATGTTTATCACTCATTCAAGCGTTATCGCACTTGTGCTTTCACCCGAAGAAGTTGAGGGTGACAAAGATACTCCGTCCGTCAAAGAAAAGGAATCGGGTAACAGCAAACCGAAAACCAAAGCAAAGATCGGGTTTTAAGAAGCAATAAATAAGGGGGAACAATTTATGACACTCGAGGAATTTAAAAAGCTAAAACCGCCTAATGTCGAGGAGTACGACCCTCCAATCGCAACAAACCCCAATCCAACACAAGAACAGATTGACACTGCCAAAAGAATACTTGAAAAATACGAAGGAATAAGAATTTTGAAAAGTGAAATGGAAATCAAATACGAAGAATATTTAAAATCAGATGATAAAATCAAAACAATAAACGGCAAGAAATACTATAGAATCATAGATTATCACGTAGGATCGATATGTGGATTTATGACAATTCCTAATGGAGTGGTATCTTTGCCTAATGTTTGGTTTGTTGATGAAAACGGTTTCAAATTCCTTTCTAAAGGATTGGTGCATATCAGGTTTTCAGGGGATATTCCCGAGTGGTATTTAAAAAGCGCAAAAATTATATGTATTGATGTTGTTGAACCGTGTGAAATAGGCGAATATGTGCGGATGTGCGAGGATGATGAGTAGAGGTGTTGAATATGATATGGTTATTTGTCTTGTTATTGGGATTATCGGCGTTTTATAAAGAGTGGACAAAAGGATTATAAGAGGTGTTGAATATGTGGGTAATTGCTCTGATTGCATTGTCGGTTGGAGTGTTCATAAATGAAATTTCCAAAGATTAAAGGAGGACTGATAAATGACATATTTACGCGGAACACCGGGAGACAGAATTGTCGATTTGCGTAAGAAAAAAGGCTGGAGTCAGGAAGAACTTGCGAAGCAGGTTAATGTCAGCAATTCAACAATCAGCAGAATCGAGAAGGGAGAATCACAAAAAATCGACAGCGATGTGATTCTGAGTATCGCAAAACTTTTCGGGGTGTCAACAGATTTCATCCTCGGACTTTCCGATGATCCCGAACCGAAAAATTTCAGTATAGGTGAACTCGGTCTGACTTCCGAAGCTGCAAAGAAAATTTATACGGGAGAGATTGACCCCGATATTCTGAATATGCTGCTTGAGCATCCGGACTTCGGAACCTTGTTAAATAAAATCGCTCATTTTTTCAAAGGTACTTTTGCCGAAGGATTTGCAGCGCAGAACCTGCTTTATGAAATGCTCAGCAGAAGCGTATGCGGAGAAGATGAAATTTCAAAGCACGTGTCGGAAGATATACGTAACGCAAAAACTCCGGTATATCAGGCTGACCTAACTATGATTGAAAACGGATTTATGTCCATCGTAAAAGATATAAAGAAAACCGTCGACACCGATTTTTCACATTCAAAAAAGCTTACGCAAGATACTTTTGCAGGCATCAGGCAGAGCCTTGCCAAAGGTGGCGGCAGTCTGTCATACAGAAGAATAACAGCGGAAAAAATGGCAGATGCTGTTATTGAGCAGATCAGCGGCTTCGACGGAATTACTCAGGAAATGAAAGATAATCTTCGCAATGCTTTGATACCGATTTTCGTAAAACCGCAGAAAGGCAAACACAGATGACCAACGAAGAACTTTGCGTTCTTGCACAGAGCGGTGATGAAAACGCAAAATGCGAGTTGCTGAAAAACGTTGAAAAATACATCTGGAAAATCGCAAACGATCAGGCCGAAGCATACAAAGATTACGGCATAGAAGCCGAAGAACTTTTTCAGGAAGGAGTCGTCGGAGTGCTCAGAGCAATTCCGAGATTCGACCCCGAACGCGGAACAAAATTTCTTACCTACGCCACATATTGGATTGTAAAACATATCAATCTTTTCATCGAAACGACGGACTGTAACAAAACAATAAAAAACAAAGAAACTGATGAAGAATACCCTGTCACCTTCACAAGCTTTGATGATGACACAGATGATTACGGCGGCGAAACCAATGCCGAATATATCGAACGAACTCTCTTTGAACGCACAGCGGATATCTACCGAAACACTCCTGAAAACGTGTTTTTCAAAGAGAAAAAATACAGCATCGTCAATGAAGCAACAGATCTCCTGAGCGAAAGACAGTGGCAATATATTTCCTACCGTTTCGGTATCGAAGACAACATTTATCATTCAAGAAAAGAGACTGCAACTCATTTCAATTTATCCGAATCCCGCGCAAAAACTCTTGAGAAACAAGCTCTGAAAATTATCAGAACTCATTTCGAATCGCAGTGGAAATATATCAATAACTATGTTCCGCCAAATGATGAAGACAAAGAATGGCTCATAATTTTTTGCAGCAAATATGATGACATGCTTAAATACAAAAATGCAAAATATTTGTTTCATGGTTGAAACTATTGTTTTCGTCCTGCGGGTTGCAAAGAAAAAATAAGCGACGGATTTCTCCGCCGCTTATTTGAACATAACTTATTTTTCGATTTTACTTTTGATTTCTTCCTCATTTTTTTCTGCTGCATCAGCTTCAACATCATAACCTCGTTTGCGGAGAGTGTCAGCGAGTTTCATATACTCCGCACAGGCTTTTTCGTAGTTCCCTAAATCTTCATAAAGACTCGCTTTGCAGTAAAGCTCGTCACAGAAATATGTTCCGATTTCGCCTGCCTTGTTGTAGCAATCAAGAGCCTCGTCATATTTTTCGAGCTTCTTTGCGATGTCACCGCCGTGAATATACATTCTCCAATCATCGGGAAATTTTTTGATTGCTTCTTTGAAAACTGCATATGCTTCTTCAAACTTTTCGGCATAAATCAGAGCGATAATAAGGTTATCGGTTTCTCTCGGACTGTCAGGATTCAACTTTGCTTTTTCGGTTTGCTCCGCAATAATTTCATCACCTTTTCCGATAAGAAAATAAAAACTCATTCTCTGCATACAGGCAAGATGATAATTTGTCGGGTCATCAGCAGGATTATCGTTTACGGCTTTGTCAAACCATTCAGTCGCAACATCCTTGCAACAGTTCATCATACACTTGTGTATCCAACCGTAAATCCATTTGTCCTCTGTTGAAAGTTCGCCCTCTTTCATAATCTTAAGATATTCTGCTCGGCAACGCATAAAATCTTCGGGGTCGTGCGACTGCTCATAAACAGATGATAAACGCTGTGCATAGTTATCGTAGGCAACAGAATTCTTTTTATAAAAATCATCAACTGTTACTTCGTAGAGTCTTGCGAGTTCGGGCAAGGTCAGAACGTCAGGCAAAGTTGTTCCGCATTCCCAACGAGAAACAGTCTGAAAATTAACATTCAGTTTTTCTGCAACCTGCTCCTGAGTGAACCCTTTTGCAAGACGGAATTTTTTGAGATTGTCGCTGAAAATATTGTTCATCGTTTTCACCTTTTTCAAATTTTCTCGAAGCTTCTGTTGTGATTATATCACGCAAAAATTAATTTGATAAGGTCTTATTTTGTGAACAGACTCTCAATTTCTGTGTAGTCGATGCAAGCATTTTTTCTTCCGCTGCGGCAGGGATTTATATATACCATTTGTTCCTTTTCCGAGCAGACAGAAAAATAAATTTTTTCTGTTCTTTCCTGAACATATCTGTCTGCTCTGCGTCGAAGAAAAGTCTGCTGTCATGTAGGGCGACAGCCATCCTTTTCACCGCCGCCGGAACAAAGGTATAACACACTAGACTTTGCAAATGCAAAATCGTGTGCCAAAAGGAGATTTTCTCCTTTTGGATATCCACTTGTGCCGATTGCTGTATAAACAAATTGAATTTTTTGCAAAACCGCACCCGCAAAAATCCAACCGCATACACAAAAATTTTGCGAAAACCAAACAGCAAAATTCAATCGTCACCTTCATTTTTTCGCAAGTGCAATCACACCTATTAACAATTTTTTTACAACAAAATTCCCTTGCTTAAAATGAAAAAAGTCCGAAAAACCTTTTCTGTCTTTCAAAGGTTTTTTCGGACTTTTAATTTGTTCAACCGTTTAAGAGGTTGTCCTTTTTAATTCTATCTTCTAGCCAACAACTTCTTGAATTCATCCTTTTCTTGTTGGGTTAGTGCATCATACATTGAAAGCAATCCTTCTACGCGAGCAGCATGTAATTGACGTTCAATTAATTCTTTCACTGTACTGTAGCGTTGCTTAGATCTAGCTCCCAGACAACCTGGAAGAGATTTTGTTTTTTCAAGCCATGAAGTACACTCTTGAGGAGACATTGTCTGATATGATTTCTCTGCGGCAAAAACATATTTTTCTATCCAAGAATGTTCTTCTTTTTCAAGATTACTTCTTATTGTTTGGGCGCAGTTTGTTATTGCTTCGATACAATAAGGATTGTCCTTTATAGAAATTTGGCTAATCGCTAACTCGAGTGCATCTAATTCTTGAGGTAATCCGTCTATGAAAACAATTGCATTGCTGATTGCATCTCTTAAAGCAAAAATATGATGCTCCCATTTTTCAGGTAATTGTTGTTGCGACAATCTATTGAGATTGCTATCGATATAACGTAATTCCGAAACTGTTTTGGCGTTTGCGACAGAAGAAATAATTGTATGATACTCTTCAGTTATATCTCTTATTCTTTTGTCAATTATAGCAAGAGCCTCGGCTATTCTTTCTTTTAGAGGTGCAGAAATGGATGCAGGAAGATCTTTTGCGCCATCAAGAAAAGATACCCATCCAATCAGTCTGCTTTTCAATTCTTCGCATTCACGCAACTTTACAACAGAAAAACCAAGTGTTAGATCTTTTTCGCATTCCACAAGAGAGCTTTCATAACGCTGTTTGGCAAGCAGTTCTGTTTCAAGCTCTCGAATTCTGTTTTCTGTAATAATGGCAAACTCTTCAAATCCATTTTCTCTTAATGTTTTTGCATATTTCGAGTAAATGTTTTTGAACTGTGATAGCTCAGTAATATCACACTTAGCTTTTTTTATAACAGAAACATACGATTGTTCAAGTAGTTTTTTTAGATCATTATGCAGTTGAAAAAGGATTTTGATGTAATCATTGCTATATACGAAAATACTTCCTTCTTCAATGATTGGTGATATTTGAGGCACAGTTTCTAGTGCTTTTAATATTTTTGAAATTGAAAACTTTTGTTTTGTTTCAGAAATGATTAATTGAATTTTAGAAATCTTTTCGTATATTATGTTATTCAGCCTGATTCCTTCATCAACGTGTACTTTTGCTTGTGCAACGAGGAATTTATTTTGTTCTGTTTCTCCTTCCTGAAGAATCATGTTTTCAAGTTCATTCTTCAAATCCGCACATTGTTCAACGAAAGTAGTTTTTAGAATTTTTTTACATAATTCGCCAACTAAATCTAAATTAATGTTTTTGTTTTTTTCTATGCGAATCTTTTTGATTTCAGGAAGTTTTAATTTGCCTTTTGGGTCAGTCCAATGTCGTTCAGAAAGACGTTCATTTGCAATGGTGTACAAATATTTGTTACCATAATAAGCGATAAAATATGACACCAATAACGACAATGAGTTCTCGTTTAAACCATAAGGAGCCTGTAAATATTGTCCAAAAAGCGTATAAACATATATCGGCTCACCGCTTTCAAGTTTTTCTGTAACTTCATTTACAATGCTACGTATTATCGGATGACCGGATTCTACTAGCTGACAGTTATCATCAAAAACTTTCCACGAATGAGTAGATTTTGTGGACATAACCGCTGCAACACGATTTTTGTCTTTGGGAGTGAGAGAACTATAAACTTGCGCGTTCGTAAGAGTCTGGTTTAATAATCCTACGCAAATTGAAACCAGTGTTCCTTTTGCCTGGAACTTAATCTTCGTCTCAAAACCGTCAAAAGGAAATGAAACCACTTTTTTGTACAGTCGGGAGAAACACTGGGTACATAAGGCATTGATTCTCACAGAATAGGTTTCGATTCCTGTATCACAAATCATCGATTTTTGAGAAACACAGTTTGTGAATTTGCGTATGATTTTATTGTTTTGTGAATGTTGTTGATCTGCGATATGTTTTTTAAACCGTTCTCTATCTGCCATAGAAAACTTTTGAAGAGCTTTTTTGATAGTCAAGGCAGAAAGAATTTCCCCATCACTATCGTTCAAAAACAGTATGATAACAGGATAATTGTTTGTACTTAAAGATCTATATAATGATGATATGCGAGCAATTTCGCTTTCTGCATTTTCATGACAATAAGCATAAATCAAAACTCCACGAAGCTTTTCTCCATCACAGTTTTCCGTTGTGCTTCTAATAGCACTACGCAAGAAACTTTCAGAAATGTTGTTAGAATCAATAAGTTGCTTTGTAAATCCCCATTCCGTAGAAGAAATTTGATTATCTTGTCCAAATGATGTTTCAACAGGTGTTGTGAGATTCATTTGAATAAGAATATCTTCATCCAAATCATCAATAGTTGATCTAACACCCATACGATGTCTAGCAAAAACGCGCTTAAATTCATTAAATCCATTTGCTTCTGCAATGAGATCGAAGGTTTTGGCATGATCATCAAATGCTACAACACCGTGCATTTCCTCTAAAGATTTAAGTGCAAATTTAATCTCATCTTCAGCTAAGTTAGAGCAGTAACGAATAGCTGTAATAGCATCTTCTTTGTCCCAAAAAGACATGCGACCTATGTTGATTACCAGTACAGACTGAAGAACTGTTTTTTCTAGAGCAGTTAACTTATCGCCGATTTTTACAAGAATATCGCGATACAACATACAATATTGGCTTGATACCAACCCTTTTTCTTCAGAGTTAAGCATCTCATTAAAAATACCTGAATCAATTAACTGAACAGGGTAAATGTAAGGAAGCCAAGTTCCTTCAATATATGATGAAGAAATTTGCTCAAACATTTCTGCCACAAACGCTAAAGTTGAGCGCTGTTGCATCCACTGATGTGAACTGGATAATAACCAGACGGTAATAGGATGCAGAGGATAGCAACCTTTCAAAATAACTGAGTTATATGAATCTGAATTAGTCCAGACACTTTTTTTAACAGCAGATTTATCCCAACGTGAAAGGACAGAACGGATTTTAGAATGATAATTGCTGTAACGACTTATAGCGCCGTCTACCACTCGATCAAAATCCACAACATTCTTTTTGAGAATATTAGCAAGGATTGTTTCAAAATTAGAAGATAGGAATAAGTTTTCGCATGCAGTTCGGTAACGATCTATATATCTTGTTACGTTGGCAGTTTTTTCAATACGATTTAAATATGCCTTTAATTCGTTTTGAATGAATCCAGCAAAAATAATTTTTCCATTAGCGGTTTGTATCGCTTCGAAGATTTGCTGTAATGCTGCATCTCCAGCAATGGCAGGGTTCGCGGCTGTATATTCAATATATCTTCCGAACTCATCAAATAAAAGTAAAATTTTATTAAACGGTTTCCCTTCTCCGCAAAGTTCTTCCTGCAAAACCAATAATACATCTCCAGCAGAGAGACCTCGATCCCAAGCAATTCTGTCGCCGTTAACAGATTCATATACAACATTTATTATTTCAAGTACGTTGCTATCCGATTCAGCATGAGATAACAAATAATTTTTTAAAGCAACTCCTGTTAAATTCAATCCATTCCTAGTGGCTGCAGAATTGAATTTGTCTTCAAAAAGCGAAAACATATTTTCGACAAAACGTTTGGCAATATCGTATGATTTTGTGAGCTTTTGGAGGAGCTTATCACTTATACCAAATCTAGACAAAGACAATCTAGCACAGCGAAGAATTTCAGCATCAAGATTGAAATTGTTCATTCCATTTAAGACGATTACAAGATTTTTACTTGTATTTATATCTTTTATGTACTGACCAATTTCTGCATCCACCGAAGAAATATTTTGAATTACCTTTTCTGACAAATCGCTTTTGCCGGAAAATAAAGCTCCAAGACAAACTGCCAAATGGGATTTTCCCGTTCCGTATCCAGCGATAGTCATAACAAAGCTGTTGTCTGGTTTAGAACAATAAAGCTTGTCAGCAAGGTTTTTTGCGAAAGAAGCAGTATCAAGCAATCGGTGTGCACCGGCGGAGACATCGGTATTAGAGACGCCATAATACTTTGGCCCATGAAAAACATAGCTTTCAGCAATAGCACCAACCTTACTGTCATCATAAAACCATTCAGTTTGAACGGCACCATTAAAGAAGCTCTCTTTGCTAAAACTTACAATTTGACTTACTTTCATACTGTATCCTCCAGATTATAGTAATCTGCTGTACATTTGAGATATAACATTTGTTGAGTTTGATAAACGGATGACCGTAGCAGGATACAACTGTCGGTTAACCGTTATAAACCCCTCATATGCGAGTGAATCTATTACATAATTACACTCATCCTCATTGAGGCCAAAAATTCGGTTGAATCCAATTTCGTTTTTTAGTTCTAAATCAGTTATCTCTTGCTTATCTGGATAAATTCGTTCCCAACTATCTAATAAAGCATAGGCATACACAAAAACCAGGTCAAATTTTTCAGGATGCTCACGAAACTCAATGATTCCATCCCAACTCAAAAAGTTCAAGCGTTGGAAACAACCTTCTGTATAACTGTTTTTTACTACACTAAAAACTTTTTTTAACAGATTTTCCTGAGATACATCACACCATGTACTTGATAAGGAAAACAGTCTTTCTTGACTGATTTTTTCCCCAAATCCGGGATGTGCTGAATGTGTAATATATTCCCATTGAGGAGCAAAACTACCCTTTTTTGTCATGCCATAATGACATAACCAACAAGTCAAGTCTTCGTGCAAGTATGAATCTTGCACGAAGACCTCTTCTCCCAACGGAGTTAGTTGAAGAGAATATACACCATTATCTATTGAATAATCTACTAAGCCCATACACTTTGCATAACGAATATGAGGCTCTACTTTACCTTTTTGTTTTCCCGTTGGAATACCTGTACAATCACTTATTTCGAATTTGGTTCCGGAATAATTTTCGGAAGCTAATCTCAAAATTTTAGCTATATATGGCATCTCGGGTTGAAAGGTTTCATGGAATTCTAGTGTACTACTTTTAATCATTGATTAACCTCTCTGGCAAGCTTGTTACTTTAATAATTTTCGGTTCATACTTAGTCCACTTGTCGTTTCGAACCATATTACCACAGGTAACACATTCGCCTTTTTTGAGCTTTTTGAGCTTCTCTGCCCAATCTTTTGCGCCCTGTGAAGAAATATCAATATTTTTAGCAACAGTCATTACACCTTCATCGGGAGGGCAGAAATAGAGCTTTTGTCCAGCTTGTTGCAATCTTTGGATTTCTGCATCATCCAATTGAGGTTTCATAAACTGTGTTGCATACCAACCTGATACACCAAACTTTCTTCCTTCGGTCAAAATCATTCCGCTGGGCGTATTTTCTTGATGGCTTAAATTTTGCGCTTCATCCATGACAACAATAAGGGGTCTAGATTCATCGCCAAATTGTGTGCAGTAATTCCAAATATCCCACAGCAAAAATTCTGTCAAAAGAATCTGGGTGTCTCTATCATAACTTGCAAGTTGGAAAATATAAACCTCTCCGTTTGCGGATCTTATTTTTTCCCAAGAGAAAGAATCATCTTGCACAAAACATTTTAAATCGGTAAATGGTCTTAATTTGCTGAGAACAGAGTTTGCTCGTGCACTATCAAGCTTTTCAAGCTCAGACACCATAACATCGAAATTCATGTTATCGCCGTGTGTCTTAAGTCCTGAAAGAATGGCATCATACATACATGCAAACTGTTGATCACCAAATGTTTTATAAACCGACCTAAAAACATCTGCTACTTTTCTAGCAACATCGGCATCTTCCTCAGGATATGAGAAATCTTCATCCATTTGAATTAATTGTTTCTTGAAGGGATTAACGGGGATTTTGTCCTTACGAACAAAACGTTGTACAATCTTTTCTCCCAATTTATCCTTGAAGACAGAATCTAATTTGGAAGGAGCAAAACCTCCAGTATAGTCAAAAATGATACTTGACAAACCTTGCATAGATGCTTCCATAAGAAGTGCTTGGATACAATACGTTTTGCCGCAACCAGAGTTTCCGTTGATAAGAAGATGTCGGTTATTTAAACTCTTGTTGCCGAATTCCCAATAATACTTTTCTCTTGTGCGCAGATCTTCACCCAAAAGCATACGCACGGAATCGAGAGACGGCTTATCTGAAGATTTCTGTACAGTTTCGAGTTTGGGAGTTTCAATTTGGGATATTTCTCCAACACTATTAGAGGGTGTATCAATAATCGTTGTTGCACGAGTATTTCGATTTTTCTCAGTTTCTTGATAATCCTTTAATGCTTTTTGGAAAGGAATGCTTTCATCTTTAGTTTCTATAAAAGATGCAAAACGGGATCCTGTTTCGGTCAAGTGGAACGATGCCAACTCGGAATTAATAAGCAGACCATTTTGTCGGAAAAACGTAATTGCTTGATCAAGCACTGTTTCCCACTTATAATGTCCGTTGCTTTTATAAACCAGCAATTTGTCCTGTGTATCTATTCTAAAGAAGTCAGAGAACCAAGATAGACAGTCTTGTCTAGTGTGCTCTTTGCTGTCATCAAGATAGTCCAAGAAAGGTTTATAAACAATTGATGATGAGGGAATGCTTTCTCCGGTACCTATAGTTATAATGTTTGACTCAACATTTACACTATCGTTATTTTCATCATCTTCTTCATCGTCTTCGAAGACATCCTGGATTTCAGGGTTAATAATAGTATTCTGACTAAATGTTGATGAACGTTCTTCCGGTGGAACAAGCATTTTCTGTATAAACAACTGTCCACAGCTATGACAAACGAGATCTTCCAAAGATATGTCCTCGTCGCTTAATTCGCTGGGAAGTGTAGATTCAAGAACATATTTATATGGAATATCTGCATTAGAATCAAGCCAGAAAGCAAAAACATCTCCGGTCCAATCGATTTGATATTTACCACTAAGAATGCCGTAGATTTTGTTTCTTATGGTGTTATACTCTTCAGAAGTATTATCCAAATTAAGAGGAGAAAAGATAATTGCTCGGTATAGCTGATTTAACCAATATCGATGCATAATGCTTGTGTTATCAGGATTCCAGTTCGCACTCATCGTACGAAGTCCCTTTTCAAGCTGTGATTGAGCTTTTATAATGTGACCGTCGTTTTGGAAACCCATTTTACATTCAATAATTTTAATTTGGATTTTTAGCTTTTTGTCTGGATCAAGATTATCCTCGCTTTTGGGAATTTCTATAAGCATAAAATCAGGTCGCTTATTATCTTTGCTTAACTCGTCATCTTCAGCAAACCAATGTTTATAGGAATCCAAGCTAATTAACGCCCTAACTGCATAATTATCATTGGGTTGAGAAAGACCAAGCATTTGTAAAGTAAGAATATAAGCAAGGAAACTATGAATTTCATAGTCATAAGGATTCAACGCTTTAAGGATTCGACTGCCATCCATATGCTTCGACATTTCATCGACGCAAAAAGCAGCGGCCTTTTGCAAACGTGTTTGATCCCAGTTAGAGAATTTTTCTCGAATTCTCTTAGTTAACATAACTTTAATGTCAGTTAGAATATCTTTTCGAGCAGACACAGTAACGTTAAGCTCGCCATAACAACCTTCACCTGTTGTAAACCCAATAATTCTGCTGTTATCAGATTCCAGCATTCTCCTATCAATTGCGGGATCTACGCATACAACCCATTTACAAGCGTTATGAGACATTTCGATAATATGATTCTGAATTTCAGTCAGCTCAAGAGTCTTGAATGTTCTGTAAATGCCTTGTGTGCTATGAGGATTGCTGATTACGTAAGTTACTTGCGTATGGCTTTTGGCGGCTAAAAACTGAAACTGAGAAATACTAACTTTACGGGCCTTTCCGTGTGTTGCTGCAATTGTATCTGGCGTGAATGTCATCGGGAATTTAGCTTGTTCTTTGTCAATGATTTCATCGCCAGTTTTATCGTGCTGAACTCCAGAGGTTTCAAGAATATCATAATTAAAGCACAAGTCACAGTTGTTCAAAAGTTCTGCAAAACAATCTGCATCTGACTTATCTGAACCAACGGTAACATTACGAAGATAAGTGTTAACCTTAACGTTTCGCTCATCATCAAAATAACTATCCAGCCAACGTTTGAGATAAGATGCGGAATTTTTCTTGCTATTAAGACAGATTATCTTAAGATTGATTGTTGCAATAGATTCGGTCTTTTCTAATTCTTTAGCAATCAAATGAATGGCAGCAACGATATGCTGCATATCTGTTGGTGCAACAAAAGCAACATTGAGACCATCAATCCTAGCGGGGAATGTTCGTATATAGTCCATAATGTTACGAACAACAACATTTGATATAGGGGTGATGTGCAACATTGCCGATGCATCCTCATCATCTGTAACAATAGCATTACCAAAAGCATTTCCGGAAATAAGATCGTTTGCAGCGTCTACATCATAATAAACACCATAATATTCCCACATACTCTTGCAAGTCAAATAGACCGATGGCTTTTTGATGATTGTGTCAACACCTTGAGTAATTGATGAGAGTTGAACCAAACTATCCAATTTTGTTTTCATTTTTTCTACAGGGAGATCTTTTTCCATACAGGAAGAGAATATCTCTGCGAATCCATCTCTCAGGAAAATTTGTTGAGCGTCAATTTTTTCCAAAAGAACCGGGTGATAAGCGGGCAATAAAATTTCACCCATATTACAGTTTTCAACAACGTTTTCATTTGAAGAAATAACAAAACTGTTAATCAACAATGCAATTTTTTCTCGCTGTACATCTGTAAAGGTATTGTAGTTGTTCTGAATATAATTCAACATAGAAGTATAAGCAGAGACTACGTTTCTTAATTCTCCTAAAGCTGAGTATAAACCATGTCCAGTCAAATTAAGTGCGAATTTTCTAAATGAATCGCACAGAACAGTAAACATACCATAACTTTCATTGGATGAAAAATAACGCTGAACCTCTTTAATGTGTTTGTGATATAAGACTTCAGCATCAAGTTGACTTAACTGTGCATAAAATTCGTCTTCGCTTTCACAGCGGAGGTAATCCTGAATGTTTTTACAAGCAGTTATTGTGGGCAATGAATAGCTGTTGGGATCCTTGAAAAGAGCAACTCCGAGAAAGGTAAATGCATTAAGCCATGAGCTATACGGAGAAAACGCCCATTTATATTCATAACTGTGTGTCTTATCTGCATTTGATGCTTTGATTTTAAACTGAATTTTACATGGATCGCCCCACTTGCCTGTGCTTCGGACACAGTCTTCAAAAGCTTCATAATTCGCGAAATCAAAGGGATCTATATCATTCTCATAAGAAAACTCCAAAGTTTCGCCATCACACTCTATTCCGGCACTGTTGAAAAAGCCAATAATGCCACCCATAAAATTGCACAGGCTCATAAAAGCCTCTTCTTTTTTATCGTCTACGCAATCAGGCAAAGATATTCTATCAACTCTAATCATATAGCTGATCGGATAGGAGTTGTATTCTCGATGAAAATCGGCTGCAATACCCAAGAAAATCTTAGAATATGCTTCCAGAGGTTTACCGGTAACTGTTGGTGCTTTTTGCGATTGTTTTTTAGGTAGTTTTGTACCTATAATCTGGTCAATTATAGCATAATCGATTTTCAGGAGCTCTTCGCGGTTTGTTGTAAGATTAATTCCACACATAAAGTCAACGACACACTGCTCAAATGAATTATAACTGTCAAACTGTGTGGTGTCTTCAGGGAATGGAGCATCTACATCTATCTCGTTGTTTTCTGCATATTTTTTGAACTTTTCTCTCAACTTGTTTAAAGCAGAAGCAGAAGGGATATCATCGGCTCGTTCAATAAATCGAATACCATTTGTTATTATTTTTGCATCACTTAAATGACCTTGAATTAACTTTTGTACTTTTGGAACAGCTTTACTGCTAACGATACTGGGAATTCTCCATGTTGTATTTAAAGTTTCACAAATATAGCTGATAAGCTCCTGACAGGTTGAAAACTGCATTGCATCAAGACTATCAATAAAATCACTAAATTTAAAAACATTTACGTTAACACTCGCAAATATTGTTCTGTACAAAGTGCGAATTGCTTTTCTAGATTCTTCGCTAAGAATAGAATTAGCTTCTAATACACCAGTAAACCACTCGCTGTAATCGTTTCCGAGCCACTTTATAATTTCACGCGGAGAAATCACAAAAGTAGTGTCTTTCAAGCTTCCGGCATCATCAGGTGCAGCTTCAGTACCCATGAGCAGAATTAAAGATGTTTTTCCTGAAGGCATATTAGGAGATTCGTTTCTCCATTTTGTTATAGCTTTGTCGAAATCTACATAGCTCTGATCAGAATATAACGCATCTATGGATGCAGAGTAAGCGGGGTTTTCTCCCTTGTGAAGATAAGCAAGTGCTTGAGTCCAATTAGGCTTATTTTCATTTTGAAATTGTGTGTATTTCTCAAGTGTTATTTTAGGAATGAACTTATAAATATGGTCATAGTGGCAAAGGTTCTCACAAACTGATTTGTATATAATAGGGCTATCAAAGCTCTCGAGTCGAACCATATTTATTTCATTTGGTTTAATCTGGTTGAGTATTTGGTTGGTTATAACAGAAATCAGCTGTCTCATTCGTTAACCTCCTCTAAATCATAGGGGTTTTCGACAATTGATGTAGCATCGGATAAGTCACGTAAGAACCCACAGTCTTTTAGTTTTTGAGCAAATGCATCCAAATTTGCTTCAAGGAAGGAAAAATCACCAACCTCTGCAACGGAACCTTTTTGCATTTCAATTTTATACTGTTCTGGACCAATTACCATACCAAAATGTCTATATAATTCTGATACAAAAGCATCAAGAGTTATCATCTGTTTTGGAGGGATAATCGCAAGAACTAGAAACTTAATAATTTCTTCTGACAAAGTAAATCTCATACCTTTGCCGGTAAGGGGAATTATAATGCCTATCATTTTTCCGAGTTTTCGGAATAAACGATAAGAATCATTTGCAGCATCTTTTATCAAAGTCTGGTCATCTTTTTTATCGGAAAGAAGGTCTCTGTAATTAGTCAAACCTTGATATAGATATGTACTTATAACTTCTTCATTATGTTTAAAAGAAGCAATTGCACTTTTCTTTGCTTCTATGTTTTCATGCCCTGAACAATTCACATCAATGACCCAACAGTTGCTGTCTGTTTCTGTTGATGCCGCAAGATACATCATTCTCAAAAGTTGAAGAATTATACCGTTTGCAAGGGTCTCCATCTTTTCAAAAGGATGAGCCTTACTGCTAAGAAAATTCTTTAGTTCATTTAAGGTATAGACGTTTCTTTGAGAAAAAGAAAGCGGAATTGCACCGAGCTCTTTAATAACATTAGGCACTTGGCCACTTGCAGTATAGTATTCTTCCCAAGTTCCTTTAATAAAATTACACAGATAAGAAAATTGAGGAAAACTGGAGATCATTTCATTGAGTCGCGACTCTATTTCATCTTTGTATTCAGGGTGTTCAACAAGTGCATTAAGCAGGTGAAGATAATAAACTTCTCCACCTCGACACATATATGTATATTTGTGATAGTCAAACTTCCCGTCAACATCAGCTTCATCATGAGAAAAGCTCATATCTTGACGCCACTTTTTTATTCCCATCCCTTCTGGGAGAATTACCTCTGGACATATAGGTAAAACATTTTGGTCAAACCATGAGCGACTCTGATTAACAGCACTAAAACCATTCAATAGGTTCTGAATTATGGTAATACTGTTTCTTTTCTTGATTGCATTACCACCTGTCATATGTTCTTCCAATTCTTTTATGAGCTGACGGTAAGCTTCTTCGTCAACTTTAGCTTTTCCATCTATCTTACTTTTGGGAAGAAATATGAATCTTTTTAATCCTATTCCCAGTTTGGGAAGATATCTAAAGTTGCCATCAGGAGCCTCTTCGACCGGAAACATTGTTGGAGTAGAGAAAGAGGGATCATCTTTACTTCCACCTTCCTTTTTGGCAATTGCAACTTGTAAAAATTCAATTAGATACTCATATTTTGTTTGACTGGGCTGGATTCGATGTCCAAACAATAAACTTTGGAGAGGATAATTTTTCTTTTTAACGTCTACATCAGGATACATTTTCATATCTTGTTATCCTCCTTACGAAATATTAAGTCGATTTCCATCAAAAGAAAATCTTTCAATTTCTTGACCTTTTGTTGTATTAATAATTACTGTTAACTCACAGTCTTCTTCACAGTCGGGTTTTTCTTCCCCGTATTGTTCCAAAAGAAGCGCATCCAGCTGAGCAATGCCGTGTGATAATGCCGGATTGTTATTTGATGCAATAGCACCATTAATCAGCTTGTCGAAATAGTTTATCATAGGAAGAGTCAATCGGAAATCCTTGTCATCCATTCGCAAGAAAAGTTCATGTTTATTATCAATATCTTCGAAGTTACTGGATGATTTAATCTGTATAACACTAAAATCAGAACGATTCACTTCTCCTAGAACAATCATAACATTTTGGAATACATCATCTTCTCTGCGAAGAGTTAAAGGTAATTCTGTTTTACCGTTGGGAAGGAACCCAGTATTTTTTATATATAAAGCATCGAAAATTGTAGCTCTCATCTTATTCAATACATGTTTGCTTTGTTTTGATGAAATCAAGGTACGATATTCTGTATAGAGGGAGCCAAAAACCTGATTCATTATGTGGTCTGTTTCGGCAAAATCTTCTACAAGACTAAACATTAGATAAAATCTACGAATTGCTCTGCGAAGCTGAAGCTCCTTTTCATGTTTTTTCTCATCAAGAACCTGATCTTCATTTGTGATTTGATAGTGTTTTCGATGTTTTGTGGATAGCGCTTTTAACTCACTTTGAATAAACGGCGTAAAGCAACTGTAATCTTGGCTGACAAACAGCTTATAATCGACATCAAGAGCAATTCTGTCAAGCTCAAAATTCCTGATTTGCTCGATACCTTTAATCTGAGTAGTATCTTTGGCTACCTTGAGTCCAATGTATCCAAAGAATAAATTTGCAAAATTATAATTAAAGAATGGTTCCTTCAAATGTTTAGACATAATTTCGTTACATGTTAAATTACCTGTTAGTGCATAGCTTATCTGTCCTATCATTTGACGAATTGTCATACGTTTATCGTTTTCGTAAAGAAAACGGTAATAGTTTTCAACAAAAGCAGCTACACGGTCAAATTGCTCGACGACAATATTGCGATTGCTCTTGATAGGACACCTGTCTGCACAAGGACAGTTATTACAAGAACACCAAAGATTATCGTTCAAAATGTTTTTTAATATTTTTGCAGCAAAAGGAACGTTATCAACTCTAGCAATATTAACAAGAATAAAAGAATAATCCCCAACCGTAATAGGTTCATCCTTATTACTGTCCAGCTGTGTAAGCAATTTAGACTGCAAAGCCATTTTGTCTCTATCAGTAAATTCTCCGCCGTTTGCTTTCACTTGTTTTTCTACAAGAATCTCAAAGGTTTTAAGAAGAGGACCAGTGTTGCTAATGAGCAGACTGGTCTTTTGATTGCTCGGTGCAAGCAAGGCTTTTTCGAGTGCCTTATCCTGATTATCCGAAGGAATTTCACTCATATCTTTAATGTACAGAAAATTTTCAAATTCTTCTTCAACAGAAAGTCCTGAATCGTTTTGTAAATAACCTAAAGTTTTAAGAACCTGAACTAAAATACTCGTTTTTCCATCACCGGCATGACCAGTAAGTATAAACGTTTTGTTATCCCCAGAATTTACACAATCAGCAATATAGGATCCCAGTTTACGATCTACTTTTACTGAATCATAGTAGCTACTTTTTACCTGAGATTCAGCAAGAGAACCTGTGGAGTTTCCTCCAACATTGTTTGTTGAATTTAGATAATTGATAAAATCGTTCATACTTATCCTCCCACAATATCTGCTACTGCAGCAATAAGCGCCTCAACGTCATCTACTGTATTAAAATAACTAAGGCTGACACGCACTGTGCCTTTGGTCTCAATTGTATTAAGAAAATTGTGAACAAACGGAGCGCAATGATATCCAGTTCGCACCGCAATATCAAAGTCTTCGTTTAGAATCACCCCAATTTCATCGGGGTCATAGTCTGGGATATTAAAAGATAAAACACTTGTGTGTACAGATTTATCTGTTGGAACATACAGTTGGACTCCACAATCATTAAGTCCATCAATAAGTTTTTGCATCAAGATTTCCTTATGCTCAGCGATTTTCGAAACAGACACCTCTTCGAGCCACTTTAGCGAAGTGTTCAAACTCGAAATAGCAATAATATTGGAACTTGCAAATTCAAATCCCGTTGGTGTAATTTCAGACATTTCCAAGTTTAGAGAATCAGAGCCTGTTCCGCCAGCCAAAACCGGTTTCAATGGATAGTTCGAGTTACATATAAAGCCTCCGATTCCCCAAGATGCATATAAGTTTTTGTGTCCTGCAAAAATGAGATAGTCGATATTAGAGCTTGATAAATTTATAGGTATGAGGCCGACAGACTGGGAACCATCAACAATTACAAGCGCATTATAAATTTTACTTAATTGTGCGATCTTATCAATTGGAATAACAGTTCCGGTAACATTGCTCACGTGATTTAAAAAAACATAATCAGGTGGATTGGCGGCAAACATTCTGATAAGTTCTTCTTCATCAAGCGTATGCGTATTGGGATCGAATGGGATTATTTGCAAGTCTATTCCGTGTTCTGTACACTTTTTAAAGAGTGGACGGGCGATTGCATTATGTTCAAAAGGGGTTACATACACATTTTTAAATGAGTCCCATTCCAATCCAAGGATTATCTCGTTGGATGCAAGTGTCGCAGAGGGAGTTATAACAACCGAATCTGGACCTGCAGCACCAACAAAAGTAGCAAGAAGATGTCTTGTTTCATCAACTATTCTCATAGCTTCAGATGCAACACTATAACTACCACGTCCAACATTTACAGCTATTGTCCGTTGTACACTATTAACTTTGTTGTAAACGCATTCCGGTTTCGGAAATGTGGTTGCTGCATTATCCAGATAAATCATAGAATTACTCCTTAATGGATTATTTCGCCGATAAGTTTGGCAATAATAGCCAGTTGTTCATCAGGCTCAAGAGCATCATTATACTCTTCAAATACAGATTTCAAATTATTGTATGCCGTCTTACCGAGCGGTGTAATAGCATCCGTTGCGAACGTTTTATCAACAACCGTTCCATCAATAGCAATTGTTAAACGTCCGTCTTGCTCACTATCGCTTTTTGTTTCGATATATTCATTTATCTTGGCAATAGAATCAGAAATAGCTTTGGTAAATGCATCTGCCGTAGAATCATTCCAATCCTCAATAGAAATTGAGACAAAAGCGAAAACTAAATCATCTAATAAACGATTGTCATCATATGTTGAGAGATTGCTTGCAATAGACAACAAAGCATTTGCGTTTGCATCAAAAACATGTTGCTTTGTTGTATCAGATAATTTTTTATACCAAGAAATAACAGAGTTTGATAATCCTCCTTGGTATCCAGGCATAAACATAGCTGTAAGTTTTTTGATTAATTCGTTTCTGTGTTTAGGTAGGTGATCATCCAGAACACCTTTTACCCTTGCTACTTCTGCAAAACATTCACGCAAATTTTCTTGAGCACTCAATTTTAAAACCCAAGTTCCAAAAAGAAGTTCGCGAGAATTAATTTCAAACTTCATAAGTTCAGAACGAATGCTATCAATAGACTCATCAACAACTTTTACCTCACCGTTTTCCAAGTATTTTTTATATTTTTTTGTGTATTCTGGCAGAGAACGCATCCAGTTTTGCATGTTTTTTACTATTGTGTAAATACGGTTAATACTAGGCGTTCTGGCATCTGTATATTTTTCAAACAGTGCCTGTAAATCATCTAAATACTGGTTTTTATCGGCGGTTCCTGTTTCAATCAAGATTTTATAATTTTCAGGATTGTCATTGAGATGGCTAAGTGTAGCGGCAGAAAGTTCAATTTCTTTGCCTTTAAAATAGAGAACAATACTTTCTTTATATTGTCTTAAAACATAAGCTATATAGAGCGGAATAATGCCTTTTCTCATGCCGAATGGTGCGGAACACAAAGTTTGATAAAGGGTTTCAAAATTCTTCTTTGATGTTTCACAACCTTCAACAAAATCTGTGATTTTTTCAAGAACAGCATTCATTCCAAGGTCTTTTACTTTACATGAAGTATCTAGGCCAGTATGTTTAAATGCAGATTTAAAAATACTAACTTCTGGACCAGATCCTTCCATACAAGGAATACTTGTATCTTCTGCGTGCTGAAGAATCCAACTTACAACTAAGTCTCGTGCCTTAGTGTTTTGCGTATTTAAGCTACGCTTGTTAACCATTTCGTTGTTTACAACAGGGGTCAAATTGTAATGCTTGTTGCAAATTCTTGAAATTTCTTTGTTTAGTTCAGCTTGTCTGCTTACAGACAGGGCTCCGTCGCAATTTAAAAAGATACTGTATTCACTAGCAGGAGAATACATAGAATAGACTGCATTCTGTATTCTTTTCTGTAGATCCTCACCATAGATTTCCAATTCTTCAATAAAATGTGGATCTCCATTAAGCTCATTTTTAGCTAAAAGATGTTCAACTGCCTCAAACTGTTTTAGTAATAAATTGTGTATAAAAGGTTGCTGAGTCATGCACAAAACAATTTGAGGAGTTCCTGTGAACGATTGGATTTTTTTCATGACTTTTTCGCGCAGTTCTTCTTTTAAACAAATAATATGAATAATGAGTCCATCATACGGATATTGAGTTAAAAGTTGTTGAGAATTTTTGTACTGTACAAATACAGCTGCATCCATATAAATGCTCTTGAAGCATCGTGTCATGCTGTACTTGTCGTTATATTCTCTAGGAAGTACATATCCCAACTTATATGCTTTTTCCAGCACCGTGCATTCGGAAATTCTAGGTAATTGTGTTTTCACATAAGCATCTACGGCTTTTTGAACATCAACACCATTTGCGGTCAAGAGAACATATTCTGACGAGTCACGCTGAGATAAAATATGAAGCTTTAAGAGGTTTTTTATGCCTGTAGCAAACTTATCTTCGTTAAGCATTAAGGCGGATTTGATATGTGAAGGGGTCGGCTTGAGTCTCTCGTCGCCAATTATATTGATAACTGCAATCGCTTTAAGGATATTACGCTGTGTATCATCTGATACTTGACGAAGAGCGGAGTCTGTCTTTGCCCAAACACTATGAACAGCCGCATTAAATACTTCTTTTTTGAATAACTCCTCAAAATAATCATAAATATAATCAATTGTTATAGTTGTAAATTCATTTACATCTTTATTGATAAATGATTGAAGGGTATGTTGATCATCTTGTGCAAGAAAGGTGAATAAAGTTCTTTCGTTTTGACCAACAAGCTCACTTACATGAAGGAGCGAGAATGCACTCAAAGGTGTGAGCGGAAAACATCCATAAACTAATTTTTCCTGATATGATTCTTCAGTCAAATCAGAGAATACGTTTGTAATTGCAGATGAAGAAGCAACATGTTCAAAATCATTTTTGTGATTCAACTTGAAATCTTCAAACTTTTCTCGTTTAATAATTGCATTTGCAATTAGTTCATAGCTTTGCTCTGAAGAAGAGACAAATCTTAACTTTCTAAACCGTCCCTCAACAGTCTTGAAGCTATCGCTAGAGGAGTAATCCAAAATGTCCTTGTGAGTAATACATGTGAAATGAAGTTGAGATGAACCACTTCTAGTTGACGCTTCAGCCATGTCTTGTATAATCTTAAAGTTAAGCATTTTGCTTTTATCAAGATTGGCTTCCAAAAACTTGCTAAATTCATCAAAAATAATCGTAATTCCCCTATAAGCGGTTTGCTCACAAAGTGCATTAGATACTGCAAGATAGAGCTTGACAACATCCATATTGGTAAGTGGATTAAACTCTGTACCGGCAGCAATACGGGGATAACAATTACAAAACAGTAAATATGCTTTCTGGTTATACTGTTTGAGCAAAACGCAAAGCTCATCTACTGTCTTTTTGCTTTTTTTGAGCTCTTCTGTCAATTTTTTATAGGCTTCAGGAAAGGATTCTCTCCATTTTTCAATAACAGAGATAGCCGAATCAAAATAAGTGTTAGGTAGTAGGTTTTGTAAATTTGAGTTGCGAAGAGCATCGTTAATTGCAATCAAAAATGATTGATTAATATCATTAGAATTGCTGTTAATTATAACGGGAAGTGTTCTAATTTCAGAGTCCACAACAGCTTTTGCCAATGCACCAACTTCTTCGTCAACGAGCGCAATTTTTTCACACAATTCATACTGAATCTTCTTTGCCTCTACCTTTTCCTCAACGCTTGAAGCACGCAAATCTAAGGATGTTAATGCGGAAAGAACGAGAAGAAGATGAGATTTACCACGACCATATGGTCCGATCAGAACAGTGGCTCGACCTTGAGGCTCAGAATTGTAGTAGTAGGAACGCAAAAAGGAACCTAAAACTTTTACCGACTGTTCAGTTGGAATATAGCTACGTATTTTACTTGTTTTATTCAGGTCATACTCGAGATTTACAGAGGTTTGAAAACCTTCATTAACCTCAATCAGTTTACTGTATTTCATTTTACTGCACCTGTGCCTTCGCATAGTATTTGCTCATAATATTCTGTGGCGTGATCATAGATTCCACATAAACCATATCCAAACCCGCTGTCCGGTTAATTGTCAAATATCCAGAAATCCTAAGTTGATCAAGATAATCATTGATAGCAACGCGGCTAAGATTGAACACTCTTCCGATGTTGTTTGGTGCATTTAGAAGATCATCAATGCTAACCGAATTTTTCTCTTCGGACAAATTGCAGGTTATTACATACAACACCGCTAGCTTATCAAGTGTATCTTTTGAAGGCATAGCTTTAGTATACGCGTTTTTATTTTTTGAGCTTTTTTGAAGTAATCCTAATCCAGCAAGAGGACAAGCCAAACTTTCCTCGGGATCTTCAATGTTTGCGTTGTTCATATACATACGAATGACGCTAGAACAGTCGTCTTCAAAAGATTTATCTGAAAAAGTGAATCCTTCTTCCATCTTTTTGACCAGGAGTTCTTTGCATGTTGAAACCATGTTATCTTTAGTGAAATCTTGTCCGTCAAATTCATTAAAAAATATATACCACGGCATACACAAAGCGTCGTTAGAAACAATGTGATAATGCAATAAAAACAAAGTGAAAATATCATCAAAATAGGGATCATTTTCTTTTATTATTTCGCCAAAATTTTGGGTGATAACTTGTGCTCTTGATCTTCCTCCGTTTCGATACTGTTCCTCGCATAAACCTGTTGCTTGTAACCAGAATCGGATAGATTTTACCATTTTGCTACCGACACCCAAACGTTCCATAACATTATCCTGAGAAAAGAGAGCTTCATCCTCTTCTATGCAACGCATTCCTTTGCGGAGCCAACCTTCTCTGAAGTTAAACGATTCATTACCTTTGAGCTTAACTTTTTTTATTCTCGTTATCATTTTTCAGAATATCCTTTCCCTCGAGGGAGCAACACACGTCTCATGTAGCATCCGCCCGGATAATGATTGATACATTCAAAACAATGAATGCATTTTGTTTCATCAATTTCATATCGATAATCGGTGTCAGAATCACCATTTTTAATAAGTCGTATTGCACTATGTTTACATGCGTTTTCACAAGCGTGGCAACCTGCACAAAGTTGAAATTTTGTGATTTGGCATTTGAATTTCAACTCGATTTCTACAGTCTTTTTTCTTCCTGCAATAGGTGTGTTCAGAATAGTGATTTTTAACTCAGTGCTTCCTATTCTACCTTGAAGTTTTATGATTGGTTGATTAGTTTTACTATCAAGAATATATACTTCACCTAGTCTAGCTTTGCCCATATCGAAATTCAATGTGCCAAAAGGCTTGAAAAATTCATACAAATCAGGTGTGATAGGTTTATTAAGTGAATAATTAAAGCTTTTCGCATCTGTTGCACAAGGTTTAAACTCAATCGCAACATTTTTGCTAAGTTCCATTCCAGCACCGCCTTGGCGTGCTTTCCATCCACCGCTTTTTACATATTCTTCAGGATCATTTTTTTTCATTTTTTTCGCAAATTCTAAAAGAATATCATTGAATCGCTTAAACTGTTCAGGCATATAAATGCTAGAAAGGAATTGGGACCATTGACTGTTGTTAGGACAACACCAACAACCCACACGCGTATATCCGTAACGGTATGCTGAATTAAAATCAATTCCCGTCGTCATAAGATACAGCCATATGTCATAGTCAATCCAATCAATAATAGGAGATGCTACTAATTGTTGGCTAATCTTTCGTCCAGTAGAAGATCTTTCATAGGAACTGCGGCTTGTAGACTCATTACGACGAATACCATAAAAAGTAAGTACAGATTTTTTGTCGCCAAAAGTTCGCTTTATTTTTTCTCCAATAAAACCGGTTTTGAAAATTGTGCAACACCAACGTAAAGCGCGGCTTGGAGGGCCAAAACTTTCACAGAGAGAAAAGAAATCCTGTTCCTTGTTTTCGGCTCGAAGCATAGGTGTTTTTCGATTTTCTTTTTTAAACCTTTGGATATAATCATAGGTTTCAGGGAATTCAAGTGTTGTGTTTCCGAAAACATGAATAATATCCGGTTTACTCAAAGCTTTTCGAACCAAGTCACTGACAACCGTTGAATCTTTTCCTCCCGAAAAAGAAACAAACATTGCACATGATTCGTCGTTAAGGAATGATGCAGATTTTTTTCTAATATATTGACGAGCTTCATCAGTAATATGATTATACCAATTTGAGTTGGCAGAAACCCATTTTTTTATCATTGCGTCAAATGCTACACTGTTATTTTCAGAGGTGTATTTCGCCAGTTCGACTCTAACTTGATCCGGATCTAGATCTTTTAATTTCGAAACGGAAAAAGAAATACGTTTACCGTTAACAAAATAGTGATTTCCTGCACCATTCCAAACAGAATCATTAATAAAGGCAAGTGGTTTTTTTAGCAAGATCTCAATAAGAAGTCTCTCTTCAGGGAACACTGGACGAGCATCAGATGTAAAAGGTTTTCCTTCGCATCCACAAGAACAAATATTTTCATAAATTGGAACATTACAATTTTCGCACCAAAACAATTCACTCTTTATTTCATCTGCGCGTTTTCCACAAAAAGGACATGTGCTTTCACCGCATGCATTTGTGTCGTTCGAATGAAACGATTTTTCGCAATTTTTACATGTATAAGTAATCATACTAAACCTCTATCTAGTGCTCTCGCAAGCTTTTTTGCAATAAACCTCTGCTTGTTTCTATACATAATTATACATAATATAATATATCATAATATATATAAATATACAAGAGAATTTGCAGAAAAAACAAAAACTTTGGCGACGGATTAATTCCGCCGCCATTTTTTAATCATCCATAAACATCAGATATTCTGCTGCTCTGACTTGGAGTTTTTTTCTGATTTCAGATTCTCTGTTTTCAAGAACATATATCATTCTGTCAACGATTTTCTGAACATCACCCTTTTCGCATCTGCGCTCAAAACAACCATACTGTGCAAAATGATCTTCGCGAAGAAGTAAGGTCAGCAATGCACCACACAAGTCAAAATCAGCAGTTTCAATGCGTTTCAATTCCTCGTCAACATTTACAGGCTCAGTAATCATATAGTCATAATACTGACGTTTCAAGCCACTGATTTGTTCAAGAAGATTCTGATAATAATCAGTCAGACAGCAAGGCTTGGGCGGCTTTGTTTTCAACAATTCAATCTTTTCTTTGTTTGTCATATTTTTTGCCTGAATTTATCAGAAATCATAATCATCAATATCATAACCAGCATCTGCCAACGCTTCGGCACGTTCCTCGTCGTCCATGAGTTCAAAATCAAGTATATCGATACCTGCATCGTCAAGAGCATCTTCGATGTCTGTTGAATCAAAGCTGTCAGAAGAAACAGTTGATGTGTCGCATGTTGACTTCTTTGATTCCGACATCATTTCCATAAAGAAAGAAAACTCTGCTGCTTTTTCAAACGAATCCAGTTTGCCGTCTCCGTTGAAATCAAACATACCGCCGAATAAACTTTTATCAAACATCGTATAAGTCCTCCTGAAAATAAATTACAAATACTTTTTACTTCTTTTTGATTGTTACGCTGATATTTTTTGTGTTCTCGGTTTCACTTACGGACTCCGAAATATCTATTCCTGCATGTCGTATAGCGGAGTGTGCGAAAAATTCCGTGAGATGTCCGTCACCGTCTTCGCCTTCAGGACAAAGAGTAGCGGGTTCAGCATCGGCAGAAAGCCACTTTTCATTAAACGGAAAATCGGCAAGAATATCGTCATTTTCGGGATGTTCAGATGCGTACATACCGTTATTGAGTCCAGTGCAGTAAACATCATCAAGAAACATTTCAAGCTGCTTTTTGCACATTTTCATTATTGCAGTGTAATTGTCCATTTCTCATCTCTCCTTCTATATTGCCGATGAATTGATATGCAGATTATCTATTAAATTAAGTACATTGTTAATAGACTCTTTTCTTGTTTTAAGTTCCTGTTTCTTCTGCAACTTTTTATATCGCTTTGTGCCTTTTGCGGGAGGTAGTTTCCGCTTACCGTCATGAACATATATGTAGTGCAAAATATCATTCAGTTCATACTCGGTGACTTTCTGATCATGGTATCCTTGTATACGGCTTAAGCTGTCGGTGCTTCTTATCTGTTTATTCTCGTGATAAAGCTCAAGAATCTGTTTGTTTTCAGCGTACAGTATTTTCCAACGTCCATTTCCTGTTGTGATTTCAACGCAGTCTTTCTGACAGCTGCAAGAATAATTATATCTGATAAGATAAGTGCCGATGCGTTTATCTTCATTGAAAAATCTGTTTTGAAGAGCGAAGCAGTGCCTACACAATGTAAAACCTTTATTCAAAGCTTTTTTGAGACTGTGCTTTTCACCGTATTCTTTCTTTTTTGAATTGGTTAAATAATGACATCCATACAAATGAAGAACCTTTTTGCTACTGTTTATGTTGTAGTAGTAGCGGTACATTTACGACACCTCTTTCACTGTTATGACTATAGTCTAACATAGTTACAGTCCGTTAAAACGGACTTGAAACGACAAGGAGTCGGTTCTCCTGCTCGTTATTTGAAAAAGGCAATGAAATTATTGGGGTAAAACAGCAGTTTGGGTTGATTTTTCTTTTGCAATAAAGCAATGTTGCACGGATTAACTCTTGACAATACGGGAGAATAGAGTAAAATATACATCGAAGCGAGTTAGTTTTTCATCAAAGATGGAGATAGCGCAAGCTGTTAGGCAGACGTCTAACTCCTGCAGAGTGAGACGTCTTGGGTTTTCCTTAGTAGCTCGCTTTCTTTTTTGAAATCTTTATATCCGCGGATTTTTGATATACTTGACGAACCAAACCAAATAGGTTAAAATAAAACTGAAGTGAGTTAGTTTTTCATCAAAGATGGAGATAGCGCAAGCTGTTGGTGTGCGTCCAAACTCTTGCAGAGATTAGGACGTACAGGGTTTTCCTTAGTAGCTCACTTCTTTTTTTATTGAAATCTTTATATCTGCGAAATTCTGTTATATTTGACGAACCAAACTAAATAGATTAAAATAAAACTGAAGTGAGTTAGTTTTTCATCAAAGATGGAGATAGCGCAAGCTGTTAGGTAGACATCTAACTCTTGCAGAGTGAGATGTCTTTGGTTTCCTTAGTAGCTCACTTCTTTTTTTATTGAAAAGAGGTGCAGAAATGCCTAAAATTTTACCTCCTCAGTGGAGTGAATTCACCGAAAGTTCAGCAGAAAAACGTCTTTTTTCTGTCCTGAAAAATATGCCTGATACCGATGACTGGACAGTATTGCACTCGGTCGGTATTGCGAAGCATGTGAAACAGACTCAGGGAGAAGCAGATTTTGTTGTTGTAATTCCTTCAGTCGGAACTTTCGTGTTAGAGGTAAAAGGCGGAGGCATCTCTCAGGAAAACGGCACATGGTTTTCCGTTGACAGAAACGATATTAAGCATGTTATTAAAAACCCGTATGAAGAAGCGAATACGGCAATGCATTCGCTTAAAGATTATTTAATTACAGAAAGCGAAATCAAAGATATCGGTAAAACCGTATTCGGATTCGGTGTTGTTTTTCCGAGTATTACCGTTCACGGTCAACTGGTTTTTCCTGATGTTGCAGATGAACAGATTGCCGATTGCGATGACTGCGGCAATGCGGAGAATTTTAAAGAATATTTGCTCCGATTGGCTCATTTCTGGAAAAAACGAAATTCTTCACAGATAACACCTGACGCATCACACGCAAAAGAAATCGTGAACCTGTTACGTCCCGATTTTGTGGGCAGAATGACTCTTGCATCTCAGATCCGTACTGTTGAACAGCAATTGATTACTCTGACAGACAATCAGCAGTCGTGCTTTGATACAATAACAGAGAACGAACGGTGTGTTATAAAAGGAAGCGCAGGCACGGGAAAAACCGTTATTGCGCTGGAACATGCACGCCGTCTTTGCGACGAAGGACGAAGAGTTGCGCTGTTTTGCTATAACCGTCAGCTTGCCTCTTATCTGGATGAGAATAAAGGATATCCCGATATCGTATGCGGAAGTTTTACGGAATATATGGAGAGCATTGCGCTTCAGGGTGGAAAAGATGTTCCCGAGGCATCCGAAAAAGATACTTTTTATTACCGTGAAACATTGCCTCAGCTGTTTACAGAGGCATTTATAGATCTTGAAATTCCTCCGTTTGAAGTTCTGATTCTTGATGAAGCCCAGGATCTTATGACCGAAACTTATCTTGATGTGTTTGATATAATTCTGGAAGGCGGAATTAACGAAGGCAGTTGGTATTTCTTCCTTGATGCCGAAAAACAGAATCTTTATCACGCTTCAATGACTTTTGAAGATATAAAATCAATGCTGAAAAACAGAAAATCGTTTTTTACTGTTTCGTCTTTGACTGATAACTGCCGAAATTCTGTTGCAATTATCGAAAAACTGGATGCTGTTTTCGGCACAAAAACAAAACACCGTTCTGCAGATGAACGCGGTGCGGATGTAGAAATAAAAACCTATAAAAAAACTCTGGAGCAGGGCGAAGAGCTTGAAAAACTTCTGCGCACTCTGGAGAGAGAAGGTGTTTCAAAATCCGAAATAACAATTCTTTCTCCGCTCACTTTTAAAAACTCCGTTGCAATGCAGTTGGATTCGGTTATTTCTGCATCACGAAGCGATAAACATATATTTTTCAGTACAATACAGGCATTCAAAGGGCTGGAAAGTCCCGTTATAATTTTAACTGATATTGAATCTCTTGACCGTGAATCCCAGAAGCATTTGCTTTACGTGGGCATGACACGTGCCAAAACACTTCTTTATATATTGGCGAACAAAACCGTGTCAAAATATTTGATCGGAAATTAATTCGGGAGGAAAAGCTGACAATGAAGAAAATTGATAAACTTATCCGTGTTGCGGAAGGATATACAGCAAACGAAGATGCATATATAAGACATTTTGTAGTGGTTATCAACGGCAAGCGCAGAAAACTGGCAACTTATGCCAACAGCGAAAACGGCAATGCATTGCGTGAACTTCACACCTATATGGCAAGCTTTATCCGCAGACTCTATCAGCAGTCAGATGCTTCGTTTGCTTATGCCAAAAGGAAAAATATAATAGACTGTATAAAAGTCCACATCCGTTCAGACGTGTTTTTAAAGACAGATATTCATTCGTATTTCGATTCAATTACTTTTGAAGGTGCAGAACGTGTTCTGAACAGACACAAAACATATCAGAAAAATTCAGACAGCATGGGAATGCTTCTTAAGGCATGTTTTTATAACGGACGTCTGCCTCTCGGTTTTGTATCGTCACCCGTTATATCCGATATATTCCTTGTAGCACTGGACAGAAAATACAGCAAAAGAAAAGATATACTTTATACCCGTTATGCAGACGATTTTATCATTTCTGTAAGAGGAGAAAACAGCGTTTCCGTATTGAATGAAGTGCGTGAAACTCTGAGTGACGATCTCGGCAAACAAGGTTTGTTTCTCAACACAAAAAAGACATATATACGCACATTGAAACAGGCAGGAGATGCAATACATCTGCTTGGCGTTAATCTTGTAAAAACTGAAAACGAAGAAAACCGAATCACAGTCAGTGACCGTTATATCAGAGAAACTAGCAAGGCTTTTTCTGATTTGATGAATTTTAACGGAGACATTGAAGAAAAAACAGAGCTGTGCAATACTGTATGCGGACAAATTTCGTTTATTCAGATGTGCAGTCAGGACAGTCTGAATAAACTGCAGAAAATGGTCCGTGTAAAATGCGGTTATTCAGGTTCATTGCAGGCGAAAGCAATCTGCCGTGCCTGCGGTCTTGAAAAATAATATATGATAAAAGCAAAAGGTTGTCTCACCGATAAAGTGAGGCAACCTTTTTATGCAACTGATTATTCAAACTTAAGACCGAGAATATTGCTGTTTCGTGAAATAAAATCAAATTCAAGAAGAGCAACTTCCTCGCTGCTGAACTTTCTGAATTCCGCAGTTACGGCAAAGCTGGTATCGGTATCGGCTTTTGCAAATATTTCAAGAATATCGCAAGGAAACTGTACGATTCTTGAAGATGCAATGCGAAGAATTTTGTTTTTTGCAAAGGTACCGTCTTTCTTTCTGGGCATTTCATCCACAAGTTTTTTAATGATTTTATCATCAAGCAGTTTTTCTGCTATATGTGCCATAATTAAAAAACGTCTTTTTGCGGAATCTCGACCAAGTCTCGGGGCTTTTTCATTATCAATTTCAGGTGTAGCAAACGCAAAAGCATCGGAACGTCTGTTGGGGTCTATGGCATCAATTTTGGCAATAACCTCATCTCTTGAAAGCAGATATTCATCTGCAACATACATATCATAAAGACGCCATGCATCTTCAATTTCCGACTTTGCCTTCTTAATGGAATTGCCAAATTTTGTTTTAACCTTGATTTCTTCAGCTCCGTCTTTAACCTTGAAAATCTTATTTTTCGGTGGAACATATCTATCAAACGCATCATCGAGATTATTTTCACTGATTATCTGGTCTGCAAGGAATTTGTCATCAATCTTATAAATATTGATAATTTCCGGTTCAACATATTCCGATGAACTGTCAAGACAGGCGATATCAATGCATGCAGGATGAAAATTCTTCGGCATTTTCGCCTTTGTTTCAAGAGTACAGTAAATTTCCACAGGAGGAACTTCATTGAACTGCTTATGCCATTTACCGTAAAACAATTCATTGCTTACCTTGGCGGAATCGGCTCGGATAATCAATCTCTTGAGAGCCGGAGACAGCACAGAATCTTCAAGCGTTGTTACATTGGCAGGAATATCAAGCACTTCAATTGCACAACCTGCAAATACACCTCTCTCCAGTTTTTTTACCCCTTTCGGAATGTTTACTTCTTTTAAAGATGTACTGCAAAATGCATCCCATCCGATTTTCTTGACGCTATTGGGAATAACGAATTCTGTAAGCGATCTGCAGTTGCAAAACATATGGTTCGGAATTTCTTTAATACCTTTCGGGAGTTTTACTTTTTCAAGAGAATAACAATAAGAAAATACATATCCTCCTATTGTCTTCACAGAATCCGGGATAAAAATCTCTTTCAAACTCTCGCAGTGACTAAATGCATAATCATCAATCGATATTACGCTATCAGGAATATTGATTTCTTTCAGCTTTTTGCATCTGTTAAACGCACTTTCTCCGATAGAAACAACTCCGTCGGGAATGATTATTTTTTCAATTATGTCGGAAAGTGGGGTTTTGTTGTCTTTGTCCACATCATAGTAGAATGCGTTTTTGCCGATAGCGGTTATGCCTTCCGGAATAATAACAACGGTGTTATTGCCTATGTACTTTTCAAGTAATCCGTCAACAATTATAAAGTCCTGGTTACTCATAACAATTCTCCTTTTTATATTAATATTTTCCGAACACTATTTTGAATTATAGTCTGCAAGGAATGCCGAAACAGCCGGTTTCCGGACTGCGTCGTTTTTATATTCTTCAATATCTGCGGCAGAAATCTTTTTGTAAAGCGAAAAAAGATTTTTAAGTAACGAGACATCGTCTCTGTTAATTGCCTGATTTGCAATTATTCTTTTGTTTGATTTTATTTTTTTCAGGATGGCCTCTGTTTCAAGAATTGTATTTAGGTACTGTTTCACCAAAGAACACATTATCGGCAGCTTGAAATCCGTATCAACAAAAGCGTTCCATACGATTTCAAGAACTGTTCCTTCAAAACCTTCAATATCTTCCGGAAGCTTTATGACACTCAAACTGTCACAACGAGAAAAAATTGTATTGTCTATCTCTGTAATATTTTTCGGAATATTGATTTCTGTAAGGTCATAACAGAATTCAAACGCCTTGAGTTCAATTTCGGTAACACTGTCAGGAATTCTAATTGAGGTAAGGTTTATGCATCCGCTAAAGGCATTGTTTCCGATTCGGGTCAAGGTTTCAGGAAGTGTAACGGATTCAAGTTTATCGCAATTAAAAAACAGTTTGGATTCAATCTCTGTTACTCCTTCGGGAATCACAATCGATTTCAGTTTATCACATCCCTGAAATGCACCGCTTCCGATTTCTTTGACACCTGACGGAAGGTGCAAACAAGAGAAGATTCCTGAAAATGCGTGGTTGCCTATTTTGATGAGTCCGTTGGAAAGTTTTACTGATTTGAGTTTCAGACACATTTCAAATGCATGATTACCGATTTCCGTTACACTGTCGGGAATATCAATTGACTTAAGGGCTGAGCAACCGGAGAATACGTAATCGCCGATTTTTGTAACTCCTTCAGGAATAATTACCGATTCAAGTTGAGAACAACCGTTGAATGCTCTGTCGCATATAACTGTTATATTTTCCGGTATGATTATACTTTTTATTTTCTTATCAACACATCCGCAAAAATGATTGTTAAAAATAATCATACCGTTTTCGTCAGCAAGATTTTCATTAATTTCAAACGGATATCCGTTTAACTTCGTTTCTTTGTTTTTGATGCTGACAGATCTGAGGCTTTTACACTCGCAAAAGGCATAAGACCCGATTTCTGTAACGCTTTCCGGAATTATAATTGATTCAAGATTTTCGCAAATACCAAATGCATTGGGACCGATTTCGGTAACACCTTCGGAAATTGAGACCGATTTGAGCTTTCTGCAAAGTCTGAACGCGTCTTCCGGGATTACCGAAATCCCTCCGGGGATTGTTATTGATTCAATGCTTTCACAAAACGTGAATGCATTTTTACCTATTTCTTTAATGCTGTCAGGAAGAACAATATTTTCAAGTTTCTTGCATCCATAGAATGCGTTGCTGCCTATTCTGACAACGCCGTGAGGAAGAGTGACAGAAATAAGGTTTTGACAATTTGCAAATGTGTAGGGTGCAATTTCGGTAACACTGTCAGGTATTGTTATGCTTGTCAGACCGTTGCAAGAGTCGAACGCCTGGTCGGTTATTATCCTTGTTCCTTCTTTTATTGAATAATCACCGGAAAGGGATTCTTTAGCTTTAATCAGATATTTTCCGATATAAAGCACAGAATTTCCCCATTTTTTGGAGTCATTATAAATGGCTGTGTAACCAAATGCATTGTCGCCTATGTTTGTTACACTGTCTGGAATATTTATGTTTTTGAGCTTGGTACAACCGCAAAAAGCAGAACGACCTATGCTTGTTACGCCGTCTGGGATATTTATGCTTGTCAGACGAGCACAATTATAAAACGTAGCGTGGTTTATGCATGTTATGCTGTCGGGAATTGTGATTTTTGTCAGAGCGGTGCAATGATGAAATGCTGATTCGCCGATACTTATCACGCTGTCGGGAATATCAATGCTTACAAGATTTTTGCACGAAAAAAATGCCTTGTCGCCTATGCTTGTTACGCCGTCAGGTATTATAATGTTTTTGATAGGATTACAATACTCGAACGAACGTGCTCCGATTTCGGTAACGCCATCAGGAATAATAACATCTTCACTGTTACCTGTGTATTTCTCCAACACTCCGTGGTTGATAACAAAATCTTTTTCAGACATCATCGCAATTTTCCTTTTGTTTTGATAGTTCAATTATACAAAGAATTTCTTGTTCAGTCAAACTCTGATTATCAGAAATCTGTGCCGAGAAGAACGAATTTACCGTCAACTTCTTTCATGAAAATGATGCCGAAGTTATTCATATCAAACCATGCGTTTCGTGCAGTTGCTGTAAAAGGATACTGACGGGTTTTGTTTTCGGGGATTTCAACAACTGCATTGATTTCTTCAAGGAATTCTGAAACTTTCGCGAAACTTTCCGGTATCCACTGAATATCGCAGAGAATGATGGAATTATCATCCTCCCAATATTCTTCGCAGATACCAACCTGATCATCGGGAAGATATTTGTTCACGATTTCATGGATTTTTTCGGCCTGCTCGTCAGTGATACTGTCAACGCCGCAACCAAGACCGAGACTGTATGAATACCAGGGAGAAGTATCCTTAACAGTAAGGGAAAATTCTTTGTTCGCAAGGCTGTCGATATCAACATATTCTCCGTCTTTGATTTTGCAATAAGAAAATTCACCGCTGTTGGGATGAAATGCGATTTTTTTGTATTCGAAATTCACGGTATCTTTAACGGTGTCAAGATACGGATGAAGTCCGCAGTCAAACCATGTTATAAAATTGTCTGTTCCGTTACCGTTTTCATTGTCTTCAGTGTCCGCAATGAAAACAGATGAGTTGTAATGAGCATTAAGATAAACATCAAACTCAAAAGATTGTGCATCATGAATTTTTTCTGCTGCCGCAATGAAAGCATCAGCTTCTGTTATATCGGTACGGACACCGTCGATGATAAGATAAGCATCAGCTCTGATGTCCTCGTCTTCTTCGTGGTTATTGATACGGGTAACAAGTTCGTTGCAGTATGACTGAATGTTATGTGCTGTTTCTGTGGGCACAGGATTGGTGAAAGTGAGTCTTTCGTGGAATTCTGAGCTTCCCTTGATTACGAAGATTGTTTTTTCTGTGATCATGATTATTCTCCTTTTCGGCGGTGCCGTGTTTTTTATCTTGACTGTATTATAACGTGTTATGTGTCCTATAAAACGGACTTGCAAACAGAAAAAAGCCGAAAAACTGCTTTTTTACGGCGGTTTTCCGACTTTTCAGGAATTTATTCAATTATGAATTCTCAACCAGCTTCTGCCAGACTTTTACCATTGCGTAGGTATCGAGTTTGCAGTAAGCAAGGAGATTTTTTCTTGTTTCGGCAACATCTTCGGGTGACATCGACTTCATATTTTTGAACGCATTCGATGCCTGGTCGCCTTTCTGTATGCCTTCGAGATTATGATAATCAAGCGAAGGCTCATTAGGATAAAGTGCGGGAAGAACATATTTTATCGAATACGAACCTTGCATTGCGGGGAGATAATAATGCTTCTTTGAAAACGGTGTCATCAGGTCTTTTATGTTATCGTGAATGTTCATCAGATGGTCGGCAAGGTCGGGATAAACCTCTGCAAGTTTCTTGATAACATTCTTCTCAAATCCCATATTGTATGCCGTTGTGCAGACATCCATCGGAATATCGTTGCAGAGTTTTTCTGCAAGCGCTCTGCGAGGGTCTTTGCCCGCTTCGGCAAGGAATTCGGTGTGGTGAAGTTCGCCGTTTTCACTTTCAAGCCAATGGAGCGAATACTGAAACGGAATCTGTTCATAGGGTGAGGTGAAATCAAACGGAGGAATTGCTTCCTGGAATGTTTCGAAGTCGAGGAAATAAAGAGGAAACGAAAGAGAGTCAACGGTTTCACGGATTCCCTTTGCATCGATTTTACCGATATTATTAAGATGCGATTCAACCTGCAAACGCTGATTACCTTTGATTTCTTTTCGCTTTACAAGGCTTTCAAAATCATAGTCGCCCTCATTGAAGAGTTTCACTTTTGTATCAAACTTAAGTCTGCTGATATCGAAAACATTCGGGTGTTCGAGTCTGCCCGTGCAGTAGTCAAAATATCCGCAGGTGTAGGGTTTGTTGCAATGGCATCCGACTTCACGGTGAGGCTCATAATCACTTTCCATTATTCTTTCGAGTTCGGGGAGAAATTCTCTTATACCCGTCTGTCTGCAGTCGGTGTAACACTTTACATCTTCAATCATAAACAGTTCATCAAGGTCAATTTCTCCGTGACGGACATAGCATGGATTGATATGCACAAGATAAACGCCGTCAACCTTGTAACCGAGACCGCCCAGCACATACTGCTGATAAGCGGTATCGTGGAGATAGATTTCGCTCACTGCGGTTGAGCTTTTGACTTCATAGATTTCAACGTGACCGTTGCCCTTGTTTCTGAGGATATCGACACTGCAGAAAAGACCGTCAAGAGCAAAAGATGCTTCTGCGATAACGGGCGTGCCTGCATCAATGAGCCTTTGAGTTTCTTCGAGCATATCACCTAAATCACCGAACGGAACTTCGGTGAAATCTCCGAAAAGACCCCTCGCAAGGTCTCCGACCTGATTGCCCGTTTCAAGAACGGCATCGTTCATAACAGAATTGTCAAATTCTTCGGGTTTGTTTCTGTGAAGCCAGAGCATTTTGGGACACTGAACGGCATTGCAGTATTTTGATTTTGAAAGTCGCAGAGACATAATCATTCTCCTTGTCTGTTGATTATGATTTGATTATACAGAAAATACGGTCAACAGTCAAATTGTTAATTGCCAACATTATGCAAGTGTGATACAATAAATTTATATTTATGCCTAAGATAACGAGGTTAATTATGAAATATGATGTTTTGGATTGTTTTATCGTTGGAACAAACACATCTGTCTCCATTGCCGGAAATGGTAAGGGCTTAAAAAATGGTGTTTATATAAAAAGTGCAGAAGGTGTAATATTCAAAGTCTTATCTGTAGCAATGTATTCGGGAGTACATTCTGATGCCGATAAAACAACGACATTTCTTGTTGAAGGAAAATTGGAAACCAAATCAATTGAAGTTATCTGAATTCAAATAAAGTGAGCTGTGATATTATGATTAAAGAACTCATTCACGACCCGATTTTGCTTGCGAGGAAATCGGAGATTGCAACAAAAGAAGATTTGCAGGTAGCACAGGATTTGCTGGATACTCTCACCGCCCACAAAGACAGCTGTGTCGGTATGGCGGCAAATATGATTGGTGTGCATAAAAGGATTATTGCTTTTGATAACGACGGAACATATATGGTTATGTTCAACCCCGAAATCATAAAGAAATCGGGACCCTACGATGCAGAAGAAGGCTGTCTTTCTCTGCTCGGCGGACCCCGAAAGTGTAAGCGTTATCAAACAATAAAAGTGCAATGGCAGACGGCTGAATTCCAGACCCGAATTAAGACTTTTACAGGTTTTCCCGCACAGATAATTCAGCACGAAGTTGACCATTGCGACGGGATTTTGATATGACCGCATTTTAAAAGAAAGTGCATAACATAACATCAAAGGAGGTTTCATCTATGAAGAACAATTCCGGTTCCGGCTCGAAGATAATCTCGGTTATACTCGGAGCAATTATCGGCGGATTTATGTGGAGATGCAGAGGTGACGGTGGCTTTGGCTCATCGTGGGGCCTTTACAGCGTTGGTCTTGTGCTTATGCTCCTCATTTATCATTTCTACGGCAACCGAAAAGGTATGAAATATGAAATGATACCTTTGGGCGGACTTATGCTCGGCTTGAGCGTTACGGGCTATGCCACGGTTCTCGAACAGCTTGCGGGCGTTGTCTGGAGCGATCTGCCTTATTCGGGTGAGCTGTTGAACGGTCTTGAACCCGTATTCACAGGTCCGAACGGTGATGTTTATGCACCCATTGACCATATCAGCGGTGCCGTGATAATCTTCCTTATGGCATTCACGCTGATTCCGCTTTTTGCTTTCTTTGTCACATCTCTTTTCTCAGGCAAGGAATATAAAATCAGACATTACATAATAGCCATAGCGGTGTATATGATATCATCGCTCATATTCAAGGCTACGGTTTCTCACTTTATTCTTCAGCTTATCAACCCAGATCAGGTTGCTTATGCTGCGCTCGGTCTTAAGGAATGCGGCTATGATTACGCAAGCCCTATGGCGGCTTATATGAGCCACTTCCTTGACAGAGGCTGGACACAGGAAATCCCGTTTTTTGAAAATTATTTTATGAGCATCGAACACGTTTCAGATTCGCTTGCGGTTATTGCACTTTCGCTTTATGCGCTCATTTTCCGCAAGGATAAATACACTTGCTTCGGCTCGCTTATTCTGAATATTCTCACCGCAATCACAACCACCGTTTTCACCGCCCTTGTTTCATACAGTTTCGGTTCGGGATTTTTCAAGGGTGTTGAATTTTCGGCAACGTTCAAGCGATTTGCAACCTGGGGCACGTGGGAATTTATCGTCGGATTCTTTGTCGGTTTGTTTATTATGGCGTTTCTCGCCCTTACTGTCAGAAACAGCAATGCCGACGCAGAAGATATTCTGCCTGTTTTTGAAAACAAAAAACTCAGCTTCGGTTTTAACTTCCTGCTGACGGTGTTTATTCTCGGCGTTACACCTGCCAGAGCAATCGGAATCCGTTTTGCGCGTCTTCTTGTAACCGCAAACGTGCTTGGCGACGACGAACCTCTCGGCACGATTCTGACGGTTGTTTTATCCGTTATTTTCGGCGTGTTTATGATTAAAATACTTCGCAAAAACATTCTTGAAAAGGGCACGAATGCATTCGATATGTCACCCGTGAAGTTTGCAAAAATCGCACTTCCGTCATATCTCGGAATGTGCTTCACGGTGTATTTCTTTATGGACAGCTTCGGAATCCGCTTTATCAGAACAGATATCACCGTGCCGATTATGCTTGTTGCATCCGCTTTGATTGCGGCGGTTTATATTCCGTTCAGGCTTAAAGCCAAAGAATCATAAGAATAAAATTATTCAGCAAAGATTTTACAAGGTGAAAAAATGAGCTTTGATATTGAACTGATTGGTTCTGAAAAAACAATAATGAGTAACCCCGAGGGCAGCCGCCCTTATTTTGCCTGGCCTACGGTTGCGAAACTGCAAAACGGAAAAATTGCAGTCGGCGCATCGGGATACCGTGTGGAGCATATCTGCCCGTTCGGCAAGGCGGTTATTGCGTTCAGCGATGACGGCGGCGAAACGTATTCAAAGCCGCAAAGCGTTATCGACACCGTTCTTGATGACAGAGATACGGGTTTTGCGGTGTTTGGCGAAAGCGGCTTGATTGTTACCTCTTTCACCAAAGACACCGAAACGCTGAGAGAAAAAATGCCGCAGACGCAGGAATGCATTGACTACGTAAATTCCGTTTCTGCCGACGATGAGGCTGAAGCAACGGGCGTTAATTTCAGAATAAGCCGTGATTGCGGCGAAACGTTTGGCAAAATTTATAAATCTCCTGTTTCATCTCCTCACGGACCTGCCGTGCTCAATGACGGAACGGTTTTGTGGGTCGGCAGAATTCTTGGCATACACAACCACATTGAAGCTCACGCAATAAACACCGACACGGGCGAAATGACCCTGCGCGGCAAAATGGATTTATATAAATGTGATGGGTTTGAGGATATTTATTTCTATGAGCCGCACGCAGTTCAGCTTGCTGACGGCAGAATAATCTGCCATCTTCGGGCAGAAAGCAAAGCCAAAACAATGTTTACGCTCTATCAGAGTGTTTCGCTTGATAACGGCGTCAGCTGGAGCAAACCGAAGCAGATTTTAAAAGATGACAGCGGTGCGCCGTCGCACCTTTTTGTTCATTCTTCGGGCACTTTGATTGCCGCTTTCTCTCACAGAGAGATGCCTTGCGGAATTCACGTTATCTTAAGCGCAGACGGCGGCGAAAGCTGGAGCGATGAATTTGCGCTTTATGAGAATCTTTACACAGATGACCTTGGCTACCCTGCCACAACGGAGCTTGATGACGGCAGTTTGCTGACGGTTTTCTATGCCAAAGATAACGAAGAAGCGCCTGCCGTTATAAGGCAGCAGAAATGGAAAATAAAATTATAAAATCACAGAGGATATTATGACCACATTGCTTATTGTTATTTATATAGCTTTTGTTTCGCTCGGGTTTCCCGATTCGCTTTTCGGCGTTTCGTGGCCCGTTGTTCACGTTGAATTCGGCACTCACGAAAGTTTTGCATCCCTTTACAGCATCATAACAGGTGTCTGCACGGGCGGTGTTGCTTTTATTGCAGGTCCGCTTCTGCGAAAATTCGGTACAGGCAAAGTAACGTTTTTCTCAACTCTCCTCACCGCACTCGGACTTATCGGCATCAGTTTTTCGCCGAACATCGTTGTGATGATGATTTGCACCGTTATTATGGGTTACGGTGCAGGTGCGATTGATACGGGTCTGAACAATTTTGTTTCGCTTCACTACAAGGCAAAGCATATGAACTGGCTTCATTGTTGCTGGGGTCTCGGTGTTACAATCAGCCCGATAGTAATGTCCGCATTTCTCGGCGGTAACGGCACCTGGAGAAACGGATACAGAGTTATTGCGATTCTGCAGTTTGCGATTGCGCTGATTATCCTGGCTTCTCTTAAAAAGTGGAACATCCAACCGAAAAAGTCTGCCGAAGCCGAAACAGTACAAAAGGAATTACCCAAGAAAAGTTTTTTTGATTTGCTGAAAGAAAAAGGAATGGTAACAAGCATTCTCTCGCTCGGTCTTTACTGTGCAGGCGAATTCACAATAGGCACCTGGGGTGCAACGTATGCGGTCAATGTTCTTGCCGTTTCGCCCGACGAAGCCGCAAAATGGATTTCGCTCTACTTCGGCGGAATTATGGTAAGCCGGATAATTGCGGGCTTCCTTTCCGAGAAGCTATCTGATGATACTCTTGTAACGGGCGGTATAGCACTTGCGGTAGTCGGAATGGTTGTGCTTCTTCTACCAATCGGTAAAACCGCACTTGTCGGTCTTCTTTTAATCGGTATGGGTTACGGCCCTGTATTTCCGAGTGTGCTTCACAGTGTACCGTCAAGATTCGGTGCGGATTATTCAGCTGATATCACGGGCTACCATATGAGCGGTGCATATGGCATCGGTTTTGCGATTCAGTTTGCATACGGATATATCGCATCTGCAACAACGTTTGCAATCACACCGTTTGTGCTTCTCGCTCTCGGTCTCGGAGTAATCGGTGCAACTGTTGTTACGTTGAAGGCTTTGAAAAAACAAGAGCAATGATTTGATATCGACTTCTTTGCACAACTAATTCAGCACGAGGTTGACCATTGTAACGGGATTTTGATATGACCGCATTTTAAAAGCAAGTGCATAACAGAACATGAAAGGAGTTTTTGGTTTATGAAGAACAATTCCAGTGCCGGCTCGAAGATAATCTCGGTTATACTCGGAGCGATCATCGGCGGATTTATGTGGAGATGCAGAGGTGACGGCGGCTTCGGCTCATCGTGGGGTCTTTACAGCGTTGGTCTTGTGCTTATGCTCCTTATTTATCATTTCTACGGCAACCGCAAAGGTATGAAATATGAAATGATACCTTTGGGCGGACTTATGCTTGGCTTGAGTGTTACGGGCTACGCTACTGTTCTTGAACAGCTTGCGGGCGTTGTATGGAGCGACCTGCCTTATTCGGGTGAGCTGCTGAACGGTCTTGAACCCGTATTCACAGGTCCCAACGGTGATGTTTATGCGCCCATTGATCATGTCAGCGGTGCTGTGATAATTTTCCTTATGGCATTCACCCTGATTCCTCTTTTTGCATTCTTTGTTACGTCGCTTTTCTCGGGCAAGGAATATAAAATCAAGCACTACATAATAGCTGTGGCTGTATATATGGTATCTCAATTGATTTTCAAAGCAACGGTTTCACACTTTATTATTCAGCTCATCAACCCCGATCAGGTCGCTTATGCTGCACTTGGTCTTAAGGAATACGGACACAACTATGCAAGCCCGATGGCGGCATATATGAGCCATTTTCTCGACAGAGGCTGGACTCAGGACATTCCGTTTTTTGAAAACTACTATATGAGCATTGAGCATATTTCCGATGCTCTTGCAGTTATTGTTCTTTCGGCATATGCCATTATTTTCCGCAAGGACAAATATACCGGCTTCGGCTCGCTTGTTCTTAATCTGCTCACGGCAGTTACAACAACCGTATTCACTCCTCTCGTTTCAAGCCACTTTGACTCAGGCTTCTTCAAGGGCGTTGAATTTTCTGAAACCTTCAGACGCTTTGCAACATGGGGCACATGGGAATTCGTTACAGGCTTTTTCATAGGTCTGTTTGTTATGGCATTTCTTGCCCTTACTGCCGGAAAGAATAGAGAAAACGACGAATGCGATATGTCACCACTTATCTCAAATCAAAAAATCAATTTCGGTTTCAACTTTGTTCTGACGGTATTCATTCTCGGCGTGACACCTGCAAGAGCAATAGGCATCAGATTCGCACGATTGCTCGTTCATACAGGGGTGCTTACGGATGATGAGCCTCTCGGCACAATTCTGACCGTAGTATTATCAATAATATTCGGTTTGTTTATGATAAAAATAATGAGCAGAAATATGCTTAAAAAAGATTCAAATGCCTTTGATATGTCACCCGTAAAATTTGCAAAAATTGCACTCCCGTCATATCTCGGTATGTGCTTTACCATATACTTTTTCTTTGACAATGTGGGAATCCGCTACATCAAAGAGGATATCACCGTGTCGATTATGCTTGTTGCGTCGGCGTTGATTGCAGCGATTTATATTCCGTTAAGAATGGCACAGAAACGCTGTGAAAAGCAGTGAAAAATATTCAAATCAAAATATCGGTAAAGACGATAATCGCCTCAGTAGTTTTACTGGGGCGAATTTGTTTCTACAATTGTTTTATTCATCTTTTCAGCCATTTGCTTAAACTCCCATGCTCCGCCGAAGTTGCGGGTGACATAGGTTACTACGATATCGGATTTATTGAGCATCCATTTATTGCGGTAGTTGATGGCAAAGCGGCGGGGAACGGTTTCTATGCCTTCGGGTAGAATTGAGTGATCGTCGGGAGTGTCATTCTTGCTTGGCATATAGGCAAGGACAGCGTAATATTTTATCGGATAAGTCTTTGACAAATCCTCAAGCTGACGGCGTACCATAGCATCGAAATTGCCGTGGTTGCCGACATAAAACGAGGTTGCATTTTTATTTTCAATCAAGTCTATCAGAGTCAGTCGCAAGGCTGGCTCTATTTCTTTTTGGGTATCTCTGTGACCGAAGAAGGTTACGGTTTGTTCTTTCATAATCTCACCCTAATAAAAAATGCCCGACGGACTTTGATGTTCGTCGGGCTATCTTAATGACCTCGCTATCTGCAGCATCTCCACTTAAGGAGCATCCGAGCGGGGCGTTAATTCAAACGCGCAGCCCATATAAACATATTGTATGTGTATAGCGGTCATCTAAGATTTAAGTAATCTGTTTTTGCTAATACTAAATAAAGTAGAGGTTTGTGTTAATTATATCTAATTATATTAGATATGTCAATGTACATTGATAATTCATTTAGATATTTATGCGGTGGGTGTTTAGTATAATTATATGCAAAGGTGGGTGAGTTCTATGGAGAAAGAACAATTCAGCAAAAGATTGGTTGAATTAAGAATGAATAAAGGTGTGTCCGCTCGCGATATGAGTTTATCAATCGGACAGAGTGCTGGCTACATCAACAACATTGAAAACGGTGTGAATTTTCCGTCAATGACAGTATTCTTTTATATTTGCGAGTATCTCGGTGTAACTCCGATGGAATTCTTTGACACCGAAACAAACAACCCTACAAAAGCGAAGGAGTTGCTTGACGCAACCAAAAACCTGAGCAATGAACAGTTAGAACATCTGATTGCAATTGCAAAGGGATTGAAATAACAGAAATAAGCAAAGCCGTCCGATTTCTCGGGCGGCTTTTTTCACTCCCTGTCAAGACATTACATATAATAACCTTGAGGTGATTTTATGAACATGAATGATTACGGTGCTGATCCTGCTGTTCTGAACATAGAATGTCTGGCAGAAAAGAACACTAATTTCCGTACAGCTTTATGGTCAGGTAAGCATTTGCAGGTGACTCTGATGTGCATACCGATTGGTGGTGAAATCGGCAAAGAAACGCACTCAAATCTTGACCAGTTTATACGGATTGAATCGGGTTCCGCTTGCGTGATGATGGGCAAATGCGAATGCGAGCTGAATTATCGCCAGAATGTCAACGAGAATTTTGCGATTATCGTACCTGCCGGAACGTGGCATAATATTGTTAACACCGGTAACACTCCGCTAAAGCTCTATTCAATTTATGCACCGCCCCAGCATCCTTACGGTACAATCCACCGCACAAAAGAAGATGCAGAACACGCAGAAAAACATTGCGATTGTTGGTAATACATCAAAAGCCGTCCGAGTATATGCTCGGGCGGCTTGATGTTTTTTTATTGCCTTATTGTTTCAATTTGAATTTTTTGTTGGTTGCCGCAATCGGGACAACGGAAGGAAGAGTTAAGTTTTCCGCTTGATGCACTTGTACCTGTGCTGCCACCCGAAATATAACCGCAAAGCTCGCATTTCTTTTTGTACTTGAAATACGGTCTGCCGTCTTGTTCGATGATGACCGCACCTTGCAAAGCAACATGATTATAAAATGATTCTTTGCGTGTTTCAGGCTGAACATAAACTGTCTGAATTACCGTTGCAACTTCATCGGAATAAGTTTGAACAGCAGATTGTTTGGTTGTTGTTTCACCGCTGCAAGATACAAGTGAAATGCATAAAGCAACAGCGGAAATGATTGACATAAACTTTTTGAAATTTGCCATATGGCCACCTCCTATGTATAGTGAGGTTATTATAATTCAGACGGTGGGGTCATTATGGTGCATCGGTTAGAAAATATAGCGTTTAAGATACTCTTTTTCCCTTATAGATAATTCTATCATATTTGAAAAATCTGCAAAGCTATAATATACAACCTCAAAGTCTGTTCCTGTGTTATCCTTGAAAAGCTTTTTTACAAATTCGGCATAGCTTTTGAACGACTTGAATTCCCTATGTTCTGTTTCAAGCATTTCAATATACTCGTTACGCATTTTTTCGCTCTGAATAAGCGTAGGATCATTAAGTTCCCACACACAGTTCACAAGTGTGAGTTTTTTTACATTTTTATGTTCTGTGCAGTAATTATAACAAGCGAGAAGGTGTTTGAACATCTGAAAGCAATCATATCTTTCCATATTTGATTTGTAAACTGTTCTTGTTTTCTCAACACCGTTCTTTTTTTTGGTACGTTCCACTTTTTCGCCTTTTATTTTTTCTGCAAATTCAATAAACTCTTTTTCATAATTATGATATTTTTTCTCATCAAAATATGATGTGCTGAGTTCACCGTTATTCTTGGCAAACCATTCCATCATTTTCATTTCACAAGCAACAACTTCTGTACCATCATCTTTAACTAAAAAAGCATCAAGGTTTGCTTTTCTTCCGCTTTTTAACGGAGAAATTTGTTCCTCAAAGGTAACATTATATGTTCCTCTGCTTATGCCTGTTCCTCCGAACAACAATACTTTTTTCTTATTTCCGAAAAGATTATATGTCATAGCCGACGAGGATCTTATTGATTTCATTTTTGATTCAAGTTCATTTCCGTCGCCATTGTTATATCTTTTTATAACAGCAACACTCATTGGTTCGATAAGATTGTTGTTTAAATCTTTTAAACAAAACTGTAAAGCCGAATGTTTTTCACCTTCTTTTGTGCTTTGAAAGTCCTCTTTCTTTTTGTCATTCAGGCTGATAAATCTTTTTTTGAGTAAGGTTAAAACCTCGTATTCAATCTTGTCCATAAAAAACCACCTTTCGTTTTTTAATATAACACACTATATTTTTTCTTGCAACAATATTAAAACATATGTGATGTCCCGAAAATGACCCATATAATATTGCATAATGGTGTCAATGATGATAAAATAAACACGAGGTGACAGTTATGGACTCAATGCAGCCTAAAAAATTACTCATTATCAACATTCTTGATATTCTCAAAAAGTATACCGATGAAAACCACCGTTTAAGCCAGAAAGAAATTGCGGAGATTCTTGAAACAGAATACGATATGAAAGCTGACCGCAAGGCAATCAAGCGCAATCTGATGAATCTGATTGAATTCGGTTATGAAATCGAATACAGCGAGGCTCTGCGAATGGTCAAAAACTCAAAGGGTGAGCTTGAAGAAAGCTATATTCTTTCGGATTTTTATCTTGTTCGTGATTTCACCGATGCCGAACTCCGTCTGCTGATTGACAGCCTGCTTTTCTCAAAGCATATTCCCTATTCTCAGTGCAAAGAGCTTATCGAGAAAATCGAAGGGCTTTCAAATAAGTATTTCAGAAACAAAGTAAAACATATCCGCAATCTGCCCGAGAATATGCCGCAGAATAAGGAGCTTTTCTTAACGATTGAAATTCTTGATGAGGCGATAAGCAAAGGTAAACAGGTGGCTTTCAAGTATAACGATATGGGTACGGATAAAAAACAGTATCCACGCAAAAATAGTGACGGTGCGGTGAGAGAATATATCGTTAATCCCTATCAGATGGTTGCCACGAACGGCAGATATTATCTTGTCTGCAATTATGACAAGTACAACAACGTATCAAATTACCGCCTTGACAGAATAACGGACATCCGCTTACTTGATACTCCCGTAAAGCCGATGAAAAAGGTTGAGGGTCTTGAACACGGACTTGATTTGCCGAAGCATATGGCAGAGCATATTTATATGTTTGCTGATAAGACCGAAAAGGTCACATTCAGAGCAAAGAAATATATTGTTACCGAAATTATTGATTGGTTCGGCAAGGACGTTAAATTCAGCGATGAAACCGAAGATGAAGTCACCGCTGAAGTCAGAGTCAGCAAAATGGCAATGAAATTCTGGGCAATGCAGTACGGCGAGCATATCACCGTCACCGCCCCCGAAAGCCTTGTGAATGATATAAAAACCGCACTGCAGAAAGCAGTGGAGAAATACGGAAAGTGAGGATTATGACATGAAAACTACCCAAAACGGAATACCTTACATTGATATCAGTGGAGTTGATTGCTGGATTGCATACTTAATGCCGTTCTTAAAAGAAAACCGAACACCAGAAACAGTAGAAAATTTTCAAAATGAATGCATAAAAAACAATGTATTTGGAATGGGTTGGAACTTTAAATGTTTTAACCCGCAAGGTACCCCTGACGAAAACGGCAGATATTATATTACTGATAATGAAAAGAAGAATTATGAATCAGCTTGCAACGGAAATTCGGCAGCATTAAATGCATTTAAACAGTACGGCAATATGAAAGAAGGCGACTATGTTGTTGTGCGCCTTAAGGATTCCCATTATTATTTTGGAAAAATATCAAGCAAAGCTTACTGCTATAATGACAAAAATAACCTGCTTTCATGGCGTTGTGATGTTGAACGGTGGATTGAATATAAGTCACAAGAAGATGTCGCTTCTGAAATTGTAGGCAGATTCTCTCAAAGACTTCACCCCACAGTAACCAGAGTTGCAAACAAAAGATTGAGACTTACAATTATAGCTTCATATGAAAATAAAGCAGAAAACAAAACACATGATATTCCTACGGTTAAATTTAACAAATACAATTTTACAAGTTGCCTGGATTATGCCGAACTTGAGGATTTGGTTTTTGAGTATATCAACCGTAAGCATAAGGCTGATGGGTACAAGTTTTATCCTTCTTCCTGTAAAGTAAACCGTCAAAAATATGAGTTTGTTTTGATACATAAAAATGAAAATAAAAAACCGATAACCTGCCAAGTTAAAAATCATCAAAAAATCAAGATTGATGATTATATTGGCGATAAGGATGTTTATGAAAAAATATATCTTTTCAGCGGAGAAGGATATGAGTCAAAGTTAAATTATGATCTGAGTAATACAAACATTGTTATAATAAGCGATGAAGAACTTTACAGTGTTTTGCCACTGCATCTGGAAAACAAAAAACTTAGTTCGTTTTATGAATTCAAGAATGACAACAAGCGTTTTATTGATAAAGTCGATTTGCCTGAAGAATTTTTTGAAAAAAAACGAAAAAAGAGCTGGCCCCAAAAAGCAGTTGACAAAGTTCAGTTTGAAAAAGACAATCAGTATATTTATTTCGGAGACGATAATATATATTATTCAGGTGAATACGACGCACTTATCATCAACTGTGAAAAAGGCAACAAACACAAACTTGAAATCGTTGATTTTTTGAAAAATCACCTGAGTTATAAAAGGTAACATGATTATGGAAAAATGTTATAACATATCTCGCTTTTATGAACCGCAGAAGTTGTTTTTTGACGTGGCGTTGAGAGAAATCAAGGAAGGCTGTAAGCAATCGCATTGGATGTGGTATATTTTTCCGCAGTTAAAATCATTGGGTTATAGCCACAATGCGATTTTCTACGGACTTGAAAATACCGAAGAAGCAAGAGAATTCTATAATGACGCTTATCTCGGCGAGAATCTCAGAGAAATCTGCCGTGCGCTTCTTGAATGCGAATCAAACGATGCTCTTGAGGTAATGGGTTATCCTGATAATCTCAAACTGTGTTCAAGTATGACTTTGTTTTATATCGCAACGGAGGATAATCTTTTTGCAGATGTTCTGCAGAAGTTTTACGGCGGTAAACAAGACGAATTAACGCTCAATCAAATCACATAAAATTAATGCCCACCCTTGAAAAAGAGTGGGTATTTTTCATCCCATCAGCAACGGAGATGCACCGTTTTTAACCCACCGTTAATGGTATATATTAGGTACACCAAAAAACACGGAGGTTAAAACAATGAGCGAATTTGACAGAATCATAGGTTATGAAAAGGTAAAGAACGAGCTGATGCAGATTTGCGATATGCTCAAAAATCCCGAACTTTATGCAAAGCTCGGCGCAAAGATGTCCCACGGTCTTTTGATAGACGGCGAACCCGGTCTGGGTAAAAGCCTAATGGCTAAATGCCTTATGAAAGAATGCGGCAGAAATTCGTATATCATCAGAAGAAACAAACCCAACGGTGATTTCATAAATGAATTGCGTGAGGTTTTCGCAACTGCCGCCGAAAATGCACCGTCCGTTATTCTGCTTGACGATATGGACAAGTTTGCAGCGGAAAAACGCAACGATGAAGAATATATTGCCGTTCAGGCTTGTATTGACGAGGTAAAGGAAAAATCGGTTTATGTTATCGCAACAGTTAACGAGTTGCTTGAAATTCCCGATTCATTGGTCAGAAGCGGAAGATTTGACAGAAAAATCACCGTTGAAGCACCCGAAGGTGATGAGGCAATAAAAATCATTGAATACTATCTTTCAACGAAAGCCGTATCCGATGACCTAAATATCATAGATATTGCTAAAATGCTCAAAAGCTGTTCCTGCGCCGATCTTGAAACTGTTATCAATGAGGCGGCGATTCTTGCGGCATATGAGCGTTGCGACAGGATTAATATGAAGCACATCGTTGAATCGATTATGATAAACAACTATTGCGTTGAAAAAATGACGGGTACCGTTGATTCTCAGAAACTCGAAAGAATTGCATGCCATGAAGCGGGTCACACCGTTGCCTATGAGCTTATGCACAAGGGCGGAATCGGAATGGCTTGTATAAACTACGGCAATAAAGGCGTTAACGGTTTTGTTGTCAAATATACAGACTGTTCATGCGAAGAACATATTATGATGACTCTTGCTGGCAGAGCGGCGGTGGATCTTATATACGGAGAAATAGATGACGGTTGTTCGGATGACCTTAATCGAGCAACCCGTGCAATTTCCAAACGGGTTTGCGTAATTGGAATGAACGGTTTGCGCCTTCTTGAACCATGCACAAGAGGAGAAAATTCCGAAAGTCAGAAATCTCAGCAAGAGAGTGTTATTCACGCCGAGCTTGAAAGATATTATGAGCAAACGAAAAAGCTCCTTGCCGCCAACAAAGGTTTTCTTATCGCTGTTACAAATGCACTTATCAAAAAGAATCTTCTTCTTAGCTCTGATATCGAAAAAATCCGAGAGAAGAAAGTTCAGGGGTGATATTATGTCCGCAAAAATCATCAAAACAATCCGTGTTGATATCAAATCCTGTAAGGATTACTATATAACTGAAAGAACACTTTGCATCATCTGCCGTGACGGCAAATTCGGCATTGCCGAAAAGCACGAAAACGGAAAACTGACCGTTATAATCAACTGTGAATATGATTACATCGACACCTTCTGCGCCGAAAACGGTTTCACGAATATGATTGCCGTTCTGCGTGGAGACAAGTGGGGACTGTATGCTTTCAGGTGGACTGTCAGCTCAAAAAGCAATAAAATCAATTGCGAAATGGTTGCCGATTGTGAATATGACACCATAACAATTCATCAGAAACAAAAGGTCGCTTTTCTGATGAACGAAACGGGAAACAGATATTATAATCTGTGGTCGGGCAGACTGTCAGGCTATTGCGGATGCAGTATTTCGGAGGATGGAAGTTTGCTGGAATGCTGTTCGGACGGTATGCAAAGATGGATTGATATTGTAACAGATACTGTTATATATGCCAGACCGACAAGCCGTTACATTATCGGTGAAAGAATCTGCAATGATATATATAAGTTTGATGTTTATTACGATAAAGATGCGGAGTGGGGAGACCCCGATTGGCACGAAACATCCGACATCGTTTATTTTGACCGTGATTCAAAAACGTCATACGTTGCATTTGACATCAGAGACGTAAAACTTCAGACAAAAGGTTTTGCAGATTACAGCAAGCGGTATGACGTGCATTTCAAGAAAGAAAACGAATCCGTTCACATCAGCGATTCGGATTATGAATGGGATTTCGGCAAGTTTTTTGAAATAGCGGAAGAGATTGAATATATCCGGTAAGAAAAAGACTGCACGGATTATTCCATGCAGTCTTTGTTGTTCTGTTGAAATTACGGTTTTATGTAATCAGGGAATTCGAGGACGTGTGTTGTTCTGTCAAAAAGTCTGAAATCCAGACCGTTATCCCACACAATGCAGGGAATACCGAATTTGTTTGCAGTGCTGATAAAATATTCTGCTCTTTCGGCAAGATTTTCGAGGTTGACTCTGTCTGTCCAACCGAATTCGCCAAGCACAACACCATAGCCTTTTTTAATTATAATCCTGTAAATATCCCTGAGGATTTTATACATTTCATATTTTTCACGCAATGTGAGTCTGTTTTCGCAGTCAAGGAATTCGCTTCTGTGCGCCGTTCCGTAGTAGCAATGAATTGAAACAAGAACATGGGGGTCATCGGGCAGTCTGAGTGCGGAAACAGGTTCGGTTTCACAGCGTGCCGCATAGGTTGTGATTGAAACAAAACGGCTTTCGTTTTTGCCTCCGCTTTGGCGTATGGCTTTGAGTGCCGCAAAGTTGAGATTATTGACAACCTCATAATGCTCGGGAATACCGCTCCATTCGGTATCGCATCCTACCACTCTCGGTTCGTTCATCGTTTCGAAGATGAGGCGTTCGTCGTAGTCTTTGAAATACTCGCTCACCTGCGACCAGATGGCGGTGATAACCGCTGTTGCGTTTTCTTCGTGTGCTTTATCGGTGATAAGCCAGAATGTGTCATCGTGATGGATATTTATTATGGCGTACATTTCGCATTCGAGAACCCAGTCAACAATCTGCTTTACACGGGCAAGCCACTCTTCATCGATAACATAATTCTCATCAAGGTGTTGTGCCCAGGTTATCGGAATTCTGACCGTGCCGAAGCCCGCATTTTTTACGGCTTCTATCATTTCTTTGGTTGTATATGGGTTGCCCCAGTAGATTTCGCTTTCAAGACCCATTTTTTCGGCTGAACCCATTTCGCAGGCTTCAAGTGTGTTTCCGAGATTCCAGCCGTTGCCTAAGTTTTTGGCAAATTCAACGGATTCGGTCTGCGGTGATTCGGGGAAAAATATAGTGTCGATAATATTCGAAAAACAACCGCTGAAAAAAGTAACGATGGCGGTAATGAATGCAACAACTGATTTTATCATAATATCTCTCCGCATAGTTTGTTTACAAGATACATCTTATCAAAAAGCAGATTGAAAATCAAGCGATTAACCGTCAATGAATATAATAGCCGCCCGAGAAATCGGACGGCTTGATTGTTTAACCGGCAATCTGCTTGCACGATAATATTTTCGAACCTGAGCAGGAAAGTTCAACGGTATCGCCTGCTTCAAGTAGTAGCATATTTTCATGTTCAGATGCTTTTGCTTTGAAAATGTTATTTTCTGTGTCAATCAGATAAATATAGGTGTTTCCGTCAATATCAATATATTTTACGGAAGCGATTGTAACGGTAACATTCTTCATTTCATCGGTCGGAGTCTGAACTTCGCTTATGCCAAGCATAGCTTTGTATTTTGCGATACATTCCGCCTGCGTTGCGGCAGTTGTAACGATGTTGTACTGCTCAACATTGACTGCGGCGTAAAGCTTCACAAGTCCGCCTGAATCCTTAAGCACCATAATATATGTGGGATTACCCTCAACGTTAATCAAAGAGGGGAACGAAGCCTGATAGCCTTTTTCCTGAACTTCGCCCTCTGCGGCTGCCATTGCAGATTTTTCATCGGCACCTGCAATCGCATAGTAGCGGCTTTCACCCGTTCTTTCATTTGCAAGAAGGAAGCCTATGTTTGAGCTGTCGCCGTTAACAGAGGTTACGCCTGTGTATATCCAGATATCACCGTCTTTGGCAACATAACCGTAATCGGAAATAGGTTTCTCGTCAGATGAATCATCTTCGGAACTGTAAGTTGTAACCTGCTTGCAGCCTTTTTTGGCAAACAGGCTGTTCATATATCCGTTCTGATACATTCCGTACCAGTTATACTGTTCGCATATAAGGTCGCCGTAGAACACAACATCAATCCATCTCGGGATATCTGCAACATCGTATCTGACTGTTTCGCCCGATACTGGGTCAAGCACGATACAACCGCTGATGGTTTTTCCGCCGAAGAGAGAAATTGTTTTATTTACGATTGATGCAACATAATAAGGCTTTCCGCTTTCGTCAATTTCAAAATGAAGGTTCTCTGTCATTAATGTCGGATATTTCAGCCAGATGTGTCTTTTTGCATCTTCAAGGAAATAGGCAGAAGGAATATATTTCATGCCTTCAGATTTTTCAAACGAAGCTGACATTGAAACAGGATCAACGGTAACATAGCCTTTAACTCCTTCTTTGTTGTTCATCCATTTGAAAAAGCCTGCATATTCAAGAGCAGAAACCTTTACGGGTTTTCCGTTGTAGTCAATTTGTATGTAATCGTTTGAAACATCAAACTGGCTGACAACATCGGAAAGTGCACCTATTTCACGGTCACCGAGCATTCGTGCAGATGCCGTATCCATAAGAGCTATGGAATCGGTTTCAACGGATTCCGATAAATCGGCGGTAAAATCCGAGTCATCAACTTTCAGAATTTTTGCATAAGAGGTTGCGTTGAACATAGTGCTGCCGATAATGCCTGCTCCGATAATAATAACAGTCAAGGCGATGGGCAGAATGTAAGGCACTATTGAAAATCTGAATTCGCTGTATTTCTTTGTGCGTCCCTTTGAACCTGTCTTTTTTGAAACGGTTACCCAACCGAAATCTTTGCATCCTTTTGCAATTCTTCCTGCAAGGATTGCCGCAAACAGAGCAAGAATAACAATAACCCAAAAACCGGGATTATGGATATTGATTGCGGTGCTTGAAATAAAAAATCCCGCTACTGATACAATCAGAGCTGTAACCAAGCCCGTAATCAAACCTGTAATAACAGGTACTATACCTGATTTTTTCATGTTTTTCACTCCTTTATTTGATTTTAACACGAATAATACTTCAAATCAAGATTCATAAAAGGTTTAACCACACGCCTTAAGTAATCCCACCGCACCGGCGATTAATGAAACGGGTAAGAGCAGAACGAATCCGCCTACGAAGATTGCGAGCAGGATAAATGCGGGGACTGCGATTGCAAGCAGTATCGTTGCAACAATTTTTGCTGCACCCCATGTTATCCTGAATGCCAATCCGATGGCTTTGAAGAAAAGCCAGATTGCGAGAATTGAGAACAATATTTCAATCAATATAAATCACTCCTTATGTTATTATATGTGTTATGCCGCATTCTGGGTTTCTTTCCATGTTTTATATGATGCAAGATCATTCTTTATCGTATCGAGAACGATTTTGAAAACCATCGCGTCATCGGCAACGCCTAAAACAGGGAAAGTGTCAACAATAAAATCCACGGGACTCAGAATATAAATGAGAGCAACGGTAACCATCACAAGCGAAGAATACGGGATGTTTTTGTAAACTCCGTTAATTGTGTCAATCAGCATATCGCAAACTGACGGAACATCAACAAACCACTTTTTCAGAAATGAAACATTTCCTAATTTCTTGGTGAAAGTCAGTGTTTTTGTTGCAAGGTTGCGGACTGATTCGTTGTTTTTAAGTATCTTTTCAGCTTTTCTTTTCAGAAATGCAAACATCATTTTAATCGAAAAGCTTTCGGTTTTGAGAGTTACGGGTGCATCTGCATTCTGAAATTCAACATCAATAACGTTATCGTTTCTTACGGTAAGAGCCTGATTTCTCATCTTAATTGCGGTTCTCATTGTTTTCCGCCTCCTTTTTGGTGTTTGTTATCTCTACCCCGATAGTTCGTGCATAATCGGGATTTTTTGCAAGTTTATCTGTCAGCCTGATAGCCAATATTTTCTGTCTTGGACTCATATGCAACACTCCTTTGTGTTTTCCTTGACTATATGATAGCTCACCGAATTGCAAAACTGAATAACACTTTGTGCGGAAAACACACCCTGATTTTTCACAATAAATGCAAAAACGGTGCCCGGTTTAATTCCGGACACCGTAATTTTTTATTCACCTTTGATCTGATTGTATTTTTCTATGTTGATTTTCTTGTCTGCAAGCATCTGCTCAACCCATAACTGCAGAGTTTCAACGGTAATTGAAATTCGTTCAAGTTCTTTCTGTATGAACACAAAATCCTTGATTTCATCGTCATCAATCATACCGTCGGCTGTGATTTCAATAAGCCTTTCCTGACTCTTTTTCATTGAATTGAGAGATGAGAGCATTTCGAGAACAATCTGTGCGAGGTCTTTGACCTTGACTTCGGGCACGTATTTTTCGCCGATGGGACATTCCTTTGAGCAGTAATGGTTGCAGAGAGTCGGCTCGCCGTAGATTTCGGCAAGTAACATTACTTCATCGGGAGTTATCGGAAATTTACCGTTTTCAATTCTTTCAAGACGCTCGGGCTGAATAGGATTATCCATAAGCGATGCCTTGTCGCAAACATCGTCTCTTGTCAGGTTATGCTTTTTTCGGGTTTCTTTGTAGATTGTATCTGCCATAATGTTTCTCCTTGTAAACGGATTTCACAATGTGTATTGTAACATGAATCATGTAATATTTCAATATTGCATTAACACCTCGAAAATTAGAAAAATAGGGACTCTGAAACCCTTGTATATCAACGGTTCTGAGACCCTGCAACTTAAGGGTACGTATAGTTTGACCTGTACCCTCGGTTTTGTGTTTCTATTGTATAAATTTATCTTTTTAAAAGTGGAAAAAGTAGCTTCTGAAAGCGTTGATGTATATGGGCTTGTGAGCGCGGTAACCGAGGGGTGTGTATAGTATGACCTGTTGCCTCGATTTTACGGTTACTTTTTCCACTTTTTTATTTTTGATTTACCGTATGTAACCGATATTGTTTCATCTTGCTTCTTTCATACATTTTATGTAAAAACGTATGAAAAGTAGCTTCTGAAAGTGTTGATATATAAGGGGCTGTGAGTGCCGTAACCGAGGGGTGCGTATAGTTTGACCTGTTACCCCGATTTTGCGGTTACTTTATCGACTGATACAGAATCTTATAACTGCCGTCATCACAAATCCCTACATGAGCTATACGGCAACCCTTTTCTGTTTCTTCAACAAGACTGATTATTACTAAATGTTCATTTTTAGCCTTGTCTCTGGTATGGTTGTACTCCGAAACCAAATCTGCCAGTTCTGATTCGTTTTTAATGCTCAGATCTACAGAGTAATACCACATTCCGCTCTGGAGAATAGTATCAATATTGTAACCGTAAAGCAATGCCATTTCAATAGAAATCAAATTGAGCTTAAACAGCAGTTCATCGGGCTCAGGCTTACGCACTACCGCAACCTGAGAAGAAGTCCAGTTACCCTCGGGCAAAGAATCAAGTATATCTTCGTCAACATCCCCGGTATAAATCTGACCGTTGCTTTTGCCGTACGCAATCAATTCTCCTACAGTAAGATTATCGTCGGTGAGTTGGCACATAGAATAAAATATTCCATCAAGACTGTTGATGCCGTTCTTGCGTACCAGTCTGTCAAGATGATCCGCAATATCCGACGAAAACAAATAAATCTCTGTGTCAATAAAATCCTTAAACATAAATTTCGCAACGATTTCAAGACGGCTTGCACTACCGATTGCCCGGATAATTCTGTGATAATCCTCTGTTACTGTATCCCCTGAAAACTCATATTCCGTTCCGTCAGCATTAATCCAAAGCCTGTGAACTCCCGCCCAACCGTTCAGCATCAGACCTCCGAGCTTTGCGAAGCGGTGTACAATCTTTTTTACCGTACTTTCAAATACCAATGTGTTTTCAATGTGATAATATTCTCTGATTTTTTCTTTCATAAAAATTTTTTCTCCTTTCAATTTTCAATAAAAAAAGAAACCGCCTTTCAGCGATTTCTCACATAATTATTCAGTTTAGTCAGCTAATTATTACCCTGTAAATGTAAAAAGAGCAACAATTAAGTTGCTCTTTTTGTATGAACGGGTTATTTTATCAGATATTTAAATTTATTTCTTCTTGCAAGAAGAATGTTTTTTGCACGGTTGCGGATTGCTTCATCATAATATTCTTTGCATTCGTCAACAGCATTGATAATATCATTTTCCGTAAAACCGATTGTAAGCTGAATGCCGTAGAGCTCTTCTGCAGAATCCATCTGCAAATCGAAATCCGTATCAAACGGTTTTGCTTTTACTTTTGAAATACAATCATAAATATCCGCATCAATCGGATAATCGTTTGTATCGGATAAAAGTGAAAGTCCGAAATCAAAATATGGACAAAAACTGAATTCTTCCGTGTCATCGTTTCTGATAAACGCAATATTGTTTGTGTGTCTGTCCTCATTGAGGAAGAACGCATCGAGCTCGAGCATTGCTGTCAGATAAGCACCAACGTTTTCAAGATTGGTGTGTTCTTCGATGAAATCAACGGTGAACTTTATTTTGTCTTTCACTTCGGGATAGTCAAGAAGAACCTTTGCCAGAGACTGACCTGTATATGCTCTGAAAAGTTTTTCGAGTGTGTAAATTGTTTCGTTATCCTTCTTGAAATTTTCAGAATAACAACCAACAAGTTTTTTGCCTTCGTATTCGATAAAAGTCGGAAGATACATCACATAGTTTTGGATATTCGTTTTTGCAAGAAGTTTTGAAATAACAATTTCGCTCAGACCTTCATATCCCATATGGTCTGCTTTATACCATAAGCCATCTGTAAGCCATTTAGGCTGATTGCCTTTTGAAGATGAATCCGTAATCATCTTCATGGGTTTAGTATTGATTACTTTGTTGTTCATAAATCAACACCTGCTTTCATAAACAAAGTTGATATATTGGTTATCCTCTGCCATTCTGCCCTTGGTAGCCTCAACAATCTGAAGCGGGTCAAAGTGGTCAATGCCGAGATAATTGAGGATATCTTTTTTGTTGCCACGCTCTTCAGGGAAGCATCTTTCACGCAGAAAATACTGAAAGTCTTCCCACGTCGGATTTTCTATAACACCGAATGCACGGCGGAGAATATCGTTTGTGCGGTTGATAATTGAAATTTTCTCGTTGAGGAAATCAACGTAGATTTCCGTGCAGACTTTCTGACGGAACATATAATTCATACGCATCGTGTAGTTGCCCTTGGGGAATGCATTAAGATATTTTGAGATTGTCTGACGGCTGACACCGAAGTGCTCTGCAATCTTCTGAGTAGTTATTCCCTGTTGCTGCATATCAATTATTTTTTGAATATCTTTTTCGGCCAATGACTTTTTGCGACCTGTTTTCTGCTTGCCTGCAATTCTGCGAAGCTCTGCCACATTGTCTGTTCCGAACAGTTCAATGCAAAGTTTGCGGTAGTCCGTTGCCATAATCTCACCTCTCAATATAGTGTAAATAATCATTTCTTTACACTCATTATATTATAGGCGAGAAAGGTTGTCAATATTACAGTTCGAAAAACCGAACTATTTTAATGGTTCAGTACGGAATTTCGAACTGTTTTTGCCGATAACGGCAATTTTATCTCAAATCTGCCAGCGGAGTGTAATCTGTATTCTCACGGAGATGTTCTTTCAGCTTTCCGCTGAGCAACAGCTTCACATATTTCAACGGATCGTTATAAACAAGATAATCAAGTTCTGAGCGTTCATACATATTATCGGCATATTCATCCTCAACTGCAATACAGTCGATTCCCACAACAGATCCGTCTGTCAGAGTGACTTCAACGCACGCAGTATCCATATTAAACCAACAACTTCTGATAAAATTCTTCATTTTGACACGTCCTTCAAATTTAATGATAACACAAAACAAACAGAAACTCTGATTTTTACCCTTTTCGGGTTGATACGGTTGAAAGAATCAATTTAGTGATATGTACTAAATAATTCCCATCCGTTTTGACAAATCAAGCATATTTACGCAGAAAATATCGGACTGTCCCAATGTCATCATTAACGGGTCGCCTTCGCGGATACGCATGGTGCGGCGGATTTCCTTGGGGATAACGACTCTTCCGAGGTCATCAATTCTTCTGACAATACCTGTGGCTTTCATTTTATATCTTTCTCCTTGTTTTCAATATTTGCCCTGTTATTGTTTGTCAGAATTTGCGGTTTATACTAAAATAAATTTCAATTTAAATAATGTTTGTTATAGTCTGATATTCAGATTTATTCAAAAATCAAAAAGCGAGAAAATAAGAGAAAAAACGGAGAAAACTCACTCGATAAAATCGAAGGAGTCCGACAAATTGGAATTTGAAAACTAACTTTTCTTAAATCATTATCGCTTATTGTAGGGCGTTAATGAATTCCTCTAAAAGCCTTGAAAATAAAGGGTTTTTCGCAATCTGCTCACCTTATCCCTTTATACGATTTCACACGATTTTACCCTTGCTCCGAGAGATTATAAGGGCAAAAGCAAGGGCAAGCAAAACTGATAACACGATATAACAAGGTGTGACAATCGGGAAACTGTGATGTATGTGCGAATATATTATTATGGAGGATTACATAATGGAAAAGTACATTTATAACGAACAAAACGGTCTTTGGTATGAGTTGCAGGGCGATTATTACATTCCTTGTTTGGAATTACCCGCCGAAAAAGAAGAAAGGCATATCGGTGTATGGGGACAGCGGCATTTGCGGTATATCCGTGAGCATAAAAAGGTGTTCTACACCAATCTGCTGACAAGCGGCAAACTGCAAAGTCACCTTGCCGATGTTGAAGAACAGGCACAGGAACTGTTTGACCGTCTTATGAAGCAACAGGCAGAACGTGAAGGAATTACCGAAAAACTGAAAGCCGACGATCAAATGATGTAGGACGGATTTTGCGGACATTCAAAATAAAAAAGAATGTGGAGGTAACAGACAATGGCAAAGACAATTTTTGAGGAAATGGGCGGCAAATACGAAAGGCAAGGCGATTACTTAATACCTTGTTTGACTGTACCCGCCGAAGAAGAACAGCCGATAGGCATCTGGGGACAGCGGAATTTGGATTATCTGAAGCATCACTGTAAAGTTACATACACCAATCTTCTTACAAGCGGCAGACTTAACGCTTACCTTGCCGACATTGACAGACAGGCACAGGAACGCTTTGAAAGGCTCATAGAGGGTATGAAACAGGCACAGGGCATAACGGAACAGCTAAAGGCAGAAAACGCCTTAGAATGGACAGGATGCCTCAATAACATAAGGGCTTGTGCGAGGGAGATTG
>JAXJTD010000004.1:0-46829 GCA_036309745.1 Acutalibacteraceae bacterium
AATGGCGACCCGGAACGGGCTCGAACCGTCGACCTCTAGCGTGACAGGCTAGCGTTCTAACCAGCTGAACTACCGGGCCAAATGGTGGGAACAACAGGGCTCGAACCTGTGACCCTCTGCTTGTAAGGCAGATGCTCTCCCAGCTGAGCTATGCTCCCACGTTGGCGTCGTTGACGTCATTGTCGTCAAGCAACGTAGCCTATAATACACTACTTTTTTTGATTTGTCAACCCTTTTTTTCAAATTTTTTTAAAAATTTTTAAAAAAGTTTTTAGTTCTTTTGGAGAATTAATTTTCAACAAGTTTCAGCACTTCTTCGGAGGTGAATTCATATTTCTTATCACAGAAATGGCAGGACACTTCCGTCACCTTTTCCTGTGCCATTTCAAGCAAGATTTCTCTGCCTGTGCTGACAAGTGCCTTTGCAACTCTTTCTCTTGAACAGTTACATCTGTACTCGGGACTTGAAGTATCAAGAACTTCCAGATCGAAGCCTTTGAGCACACTGCGGCATATATCCTCGGGTGTCATTCCGCTTGTAAGCATCTGTGTTACCGCAGGAATATCCTTTATACATTCTTCAACCTTATCAATAGTATCATCCATTGCGGTGGGCAGAAGCTGGATAATAAAGCCGCCTGCCGCCTGAATTGATAAATCGGGATTAACAAGCACACCCAGTGCACAAACGCTGGGAAGCTGCTCACTTGTGGCAAAATAGCTGGTTATATCCTCGGCGATCTCGCCTGACACAATGGGAATCTGACCGATATAAGGCTCGTTCATACCAAGGTCTTTCATAACGGTAAGTGTACCTTCTTTACCCACTGCACCTGCAACATCAAGCTTACCTTTGATGTTAAGAGGAATTTCCACCACAGGGTTTGAAACATAACCTCTTACATTACCTTCGCTGTCAGATACGGCAATAACGGAGCCTGCCGGTCCGCCGCCGTTAAGACGCAGGGTAATACTGTTATCCTTTCCTTTAAGAACGGCACCCATCATTGAAGCAGCCGTCAGGAGTCTGCCAAGGGCGGCAGAGGTTACGGCAGATGTCTGATGAATCTGCTCCATTCTGTTAACTATATCCGTGGTATCCGCCGCAATAACGGTGAGAGTACCGTCGGTTGAAATCATTCTTACAAGTTCACTCATATTATCACTTCTTCTTTGCTAAAAATACTGCCCTTTCACTCTCGGGACTTACACTGTCAGTTGTGAGATCATCAAAGATACCCACAACCTCAAAGCCTGCCTGAGAAAGCCAGGCCGAAATGTCCGCAAGCTCATAAGCCTGCTCGGTAAAGCCTTCTCCGCTGCGATAATAAACGCCGTCCTCTTCCTCAAAAAAATCGAGGCTGATTTCAACACTGTTATTATCGCTGTTATAATTATTCTGCCACACGCAGAACAAATCATCAAACTCATAAACAAAAGCATTATCCGCAAGCACATTCTTATGCTTATGGATTGTATTCACATCAAATGCAAAAGCTCCGCCTTTGTTCATAAAAAGAGATACCTTTTCAAAGGTACGTTTTACATCTTCTGCACTGCCAAGGTGGTTCAGACCGTCGAGCACACAGATTGCACAGTCAACGGTACCGTAAAGGTCGATATCCTGCATAGGCTGATTAAGAAGAAGCAGACGGGTGCCGCTCTCAAACATCTTCTGCTGAGCTGCATTAAGCATACCCACACTGCTGTCGACTCCTATTACCTCAAAACCCTTTTCTGCCATTTTAACAGACATACTGCCCGTGCCGCATCCCAGGTCAAGAAGTATGCCATCTTCAACACCGCACAGTGAAAGAAGCCTGCAAAAATAATCTGCACGCTTCTCATACTCAACATTATCTGTCAGACGGTCATAAAAACGGGAAAAATTATCGTAGGACATTATTTCTCCATCCTCTTGAAGATTTCCTCATATCCGTTGCAGCCATACTGCAATGAACGGTTAACACGGCTGATTGTTGCAGTGCTTGCACCTGTTGCGGCAACTATATCACTGTAAACCTTTTTATCTCTGAGCATTTTTGCAACAACAATACGCTGTGAAAGAGCTTTAAGCTCAGGTACGGTGCAAAGGTCCTCAAAAAAATCGTAACATTCTTCAAGGGTTTGAAGATTGAGAATTGCCGAAAAGAGAAAATCAACATTATCGTCTTTGATTTTGTTAGCCATTTTGTATACGTCCTTTCAAAGCACTTTTATACTTTAACATTTTAGCATACGAAACACAAAAAGTAAATATCAAAATCCAAAAATTTTAACCGAAACACCGTATATCAGTACAAACATTATCAAAAAGCAGGGATAAACCGTTGCAAAAGCCGTTTTGCAAAGCCCGTCTTTGACATTTCTGCCTGCTCTTCTCTTTTTGGACACAGCGTGAAAAAGCTCTGCAAGAAGATAAGGCACCGTACCCGTAAAAATAAGCGCAAAGGGTCCGTAGCCTCCGAGAATGATATCCCCTGCAAAAACTCCGCCGCATACCAAAAGTGCAATAACACCGTAAAAAGGCATAAACCGTGACTGAGAAAATCTTTCAAACACACATTTGACACCGAGAACAAGAATCAGCATAAACACCGTCATAAGCCTTGCGGCATATGCAGACCCCATAAGCACCAAAGCCATAGGTATTACATTATATAAGGTGCGTTCAATTCTGTCACAGAGAAGTGTGTTGTATTCCTTTTCTTTTCTGTCGCAGTAAAATCCGTATGCATTGACTGCAATTATTCCTGCCGCAAGCAGACCCACCGCAAAGGGCATAACCGCTTCAACGGAGTGAGGCAAAGTTCTGATACCCGAAGATGCAATAGCCGCATTGATTTCCTCAACGGCAGAGATTTTTCTGCAAAAACCGATTGCAATACCTGCACCGCCGATTGCACCCAGGGTAAATTCCATGGTCTTCCAGCCGTCATAGATGCCGTTTCTGAAAAAACGGTCAAAGATGAATTTACCGTTGCTCATCGGAAAGACGGTAGCTTCATAAAATTTCATTCCGACAAGCCAGCCTAATCCTCCGCCCAGGAAACCGCCCCAAATCATTGAAAGCATAAGAGAATCGTTCCTGATAATACCCATTGCCATAAGTGCAAGCAGAGTCACAAGATTGCCGCCCCACTCCTCTCGGCGTGTGCGTGAATAATAGCATCGGGGATAAATTCCTTTTTCCTTATTATACGGTGTATTGAAAATGTAATAACCCGCAAGCTGAAACACGGGAATAAGCAGACAGAAGATTATGATATCCGCAACTGAATATTTATCACCTGCCATTGATGAAATTGCAAATGCGATAAAACCTCCGCAAATTGAAAACCACAGTGCACCTTTGAGAAAAAGACCCGAATATCCCTTGACAGGGCGGTAATTCCTGCCTGCATCACGGTGAAGCACAAACCCAATTGTTTCGCCATAGGTTTCGCTTCCGCCGAAGGTCATACCCATAAGACCGGCTGCCGCAACAACCCAGAAATTCTCATATATTCCGCCACCCGCAAAACGTGCAAGTACCAGACCGATGAAAGCACCCGGCAGCATCGCACCTTTTTCACCGCCGATAACAGTGCCTCGCATACCCCAGCCGTAGCTTGAAACAAGCATTACAAAAAGAACGCATATAATTATATCGGGAACACCCATAAAACCATCTCCTTTTTATTATTTTAGCATATTAAAATAAAAAATCATATAGTTTATGAATAAAAATTAAACATAATGCTTGCACATACGGTAAGTTAAGTGTATAATGTATCTACCTTAGTATGTTAAAAGAGGTATATTATGGCAGATACTTATATCAAAGCCCTTATTTCATATGCCGTAAAAAAGGGGCTTATTGAAGAATGCGACAGAACCTATTGCACAAACAGCGTGCTTTATCTTCTTAAAAAGGATGCTTATGACGACACCTGCCCCGAAGCGGAAGGTGAAATAAACGAAATCCTTGACGCTCTTTGCGACTATGCAGCTGAAAAGGGCATAATCGAAGATTCGGTTACATACAGAGATTTGTTTGACACCGCACTTATGGGTGCGCTCACTCCCCGTCCTTCTCAGGTTATCGGTAAATTCCGTTCACTCTATGAGGAAAGCCCCGAAAAGGCAACGGATTATTACTATAATTTCAGTTGTGATACCAATTATATCCGCCGTGACAGAATCGCAAAGGACCTCAAATGGCAGTACAGCGGCGAATACGGCACAATCGATATCACTGTTAACCTTTCAAAACCTGAAAAGGATCCCAAGGCTATTGCCGCAGCAAAGAACGCACCCCAGTCAGGTTACCCCAAATGCCAGCTTTGCAGAGAATGCGAAGGATATGCAGGCAGAGTTGATTTTCCTGCAAGGCAGAATCACAGAATTATCCCCATCACAATCGATAATTCGGGCTGGTTCATGCAGTATTCACCCTATGTTTACTACAACGAACACTGCATCGTTTTCAACGGCAAGCACACACCCATGAAGATTGACCGCAGTGCTTTTGCAAAGCTCCTTGAATTCGTCACACTGTTCCCCCACTATTTCGTAGGTTCAAATGCAGACCTGCCCATCGTAGGCGGTTCCATTCTCAGCCACGAGCATTTTCAGGGCGGCAGATACGAATTTGCGATGGAGCGTGCGCCCATTGAGAAAAAGCTTTCATTCAAAGGCTTTGAGGATGTTGAAGCAGGCATTGTAAAATGGCCTATGTCAACAATCAGGCTTCTCTCCGAAAGCCCCGGAAAGCTTGTTGATCTTGCAGATAAAATTCTTGCAAAGTGGCGTGAATACACAGATGAGGATGCATTTATATTCGCACATACCGATGCACCCCACAATACAATCACTCCCATTGCAAGACGCAGAGGCAGTAAATACGAGCTTGACCTCGTTCTTCGCAACAACATTACAACAGAAGAACATCCCATGGGTGTTTATCATCCCCACGCAGAGCTTCACCATATCAAGAAAGAAAACATCGGTCTTATTGAAGTTATGGGTCTCGCAGTATTGCCGCCCAGACTCAAAACCGAGCTTGAAGCCCTTGCAGATGCGATGGTAAACAAAAAGGATCTGCGTGCAGATGCACTTACCGCAAGCCATGCGGATTGGGTTGAGGAATTCCTGCCCGCTTACGGTGAAGTTACCGCAGAAAATGTGATGAGCATTCTTGAAGCGGAGGTTGGCAAGGTATTTGCAACCGTACTTGAACACGCAGGTGTATTCAAGCGCACGGAAGAAGGCTTTGCCGCATTTATGAGATTCGCTGAATCTGTATAATCACGGAAACAATACCGATTATGGTATTATTATAATGTAAAGGAGATATTCCAATGAAAAAAATTCTTGCAATTCTGCTTGCACTTGCAATGCTCCTCGGCTTTGCAGCTTGCGGCGGAAACACAGAAGACGAAACCACCACAACCACAACAGCAGCAGAAGAAGTAACAGATGAAGCTCCCGTTGAAGAATCAACAGAAGCAGCATCAGACGATGTTTCAGCTGAGGAACCCTCTGCCGAAGATCCTTCATCAGCAGAAGAAAGCACAGCAGAAGAATCAACAGAAGCAGCTATCAAGGCTCCCGAAACATCAGCTGAAATCCTTGCTCTTTACAACAAGACAATCAACGATGCATATGCAGCAAAAGTTGGTTTCAACAAAGAGCGTTACACAGACAATGAAACTCTTAACGCAGGCTTCCTTCTCAAAACATTCGGTGACCTTATTTACAGCTTCATGGGCATCGGTGCTGAGAACAAGTACACAATGGACGTTACAAAGGGTCAGTGGGAATCCGATGTTCCTCACCACTACCTCAGAAAGAGCACACTCACAGAGGCTGACCTTACAGGCGCAAAGTGCACAGAGAACAACGGCAAGTACACAATCGTACTCAACGTTAAGCCCGGCACCAGCAAGGCTTCAAAGTCAGAATCATGGACAAAGGCTCCCATCGACAAGTGCGGTATGTGCGTTGGCGATCTTGACAAGAGCTACTTTGACCACAAGACTGCTCCCGTAATCTACGCTGCAGTTGGTCAGGTTGTTAAGGGTGCAGTTATTGAAGAAAGCTACAAAAACGCAGTCGTAAAGGCAGAAATCGATGCAGCAACAGGCCATCTTATCAGCCTCTCTGTTGAATTCGATATCAGCGTTGTTATCGATGCAGCAGGCGGCGGCAATGCAACAGGTTCAACTCACGTCTTCTACAAAAACTTCAAGTATTAATCCGCTGACGGATAAAACTTCATAAAAAATACAGGCTTGTATAGGTTAATTCCTATGCAAGCCTGTTTCTTTATTTAATAGAGTATTTTTTTGAGTTCCTCTGCAAACTGTTTCGGGTCAACATTGCAAAGCAGATGAGCATCGGTGCCCATATTGAAGGTTATCCCCGCTTCCCTGCCGATATTGAAATATCTGCGGTGAAAATCAGGGTCTTTTCTGACAGCAGGAAGGTTTATTTCCCATGCAATTCCTCGGCTGTCCGCCTTCAACATTATATCGCCCAGTTCATTGTCGGTATAAGCTCTGGTAACATCCCTGAAATCATCAAAAGCGTGAATATATCCCGACATAAAAGGATGTGCAAAGCAATCCGCTCTGCCGCTTTCAATTACGCCGTCAACAATGGCAAGCATATGCTCCGCATAGCCTCTGGGAGTTTTATTTTCAGGATGCTCCCAATATCCCTGATGATAGTGATTGGTTGTATAAAGCCTGTAATCCAGCGAGTTGTCGCAGGCGATATCATCCGCAAATTTACCGATACCGTAAGATGAAAGCTCCGCACCCACATAAACCTTTACCTTTGTTTCCATATCTGCAATTTCGCGGAGAATATCATATCTCTGCTGTGCTACCGCATTACGCCTGTCTATGTAGTTATGATCGGTCATAGCAATCATTTCAAGCCCTGCTTTTTCAGCTGTAAGCACAATATCCCTCGCCTTCATTTCTGGCTTTGCACAGCCTGAAAACCGGGTGTGAATATGAAGATTATGCCTTACAAGTTCATCGATATCATAAGTTTTTTCGTGCAAAAACATTTTTAAAGCTCCAATCCGAAAAGTTTATTTGCATTTGCTTTCGTCAGGTCAAGAATTTCCTGCGGAGTTACTCCCCTGACTTCGGCAATAACCTCTGCCGTATAGGGAATAAAGGAAGAATCACAGCGTTTGCCTCTGAAAGGCACGGGCGTCATATAGGGGCAATCCGTTTCAATGAGAAGTCTGTCAGCAGGCACATATTCCGCAACCTCACGGGGCTTGCGTGCATTTTTGAAAGTTACCGCACCGCCCAGACCGATATACATACCCAGCTTCACGATTTCTTTTGCCATTTCAACCGAACCCGAAAAGCAATGCACAACACCCTTGGACTTGTACTTTTTCAGCAGGTTAAGAGTATCCTCGTGCGCCTCTCTGTCGTGAATAATCACGGGCAAGTCCAGTTCTTTCGCAAGGATAAGCTGTTCTTCAAACACCTTCTGCTGAATATCACGGGGTGAAAAATCATAGTGATAATCAAGACCGATTTCGCCGACGGCAACGCATTTTTTCTCTTTGCAAAGCTTTTCAAGCACGGAAATATAACCCTGCTTACAGCCCTCTGCTTCGTGAGGATGCACTCCGCAGGCGGCATAAATATAATCAAATTCATCCGCAAGTTCAAGGCTTTTCAAGGATGACGCCATATCACTGCCGCAATTTATAATGCCGCAAACGCCCTGCTCGGGCAGGGCGCTTAAAAGCTCTTTTCGGTCAGCATCGAAAGCCTCGCTGTCGTAATGTGCATGACTGTCAAAGATATTGTTCATAGTTTATCTTACCTTACTTCCTGCAGGAACACCGTCAACAAAGATAACCTTTACGTCCTCGCCAGCGTCGGCGGCAACGATCATTCCGTGGCTTTCAACGCCGCAGAGCGTTACGGGCTTAAGGTTTGAAACAAGAATAATGCTCTTGCCGATAAGCTCCTCGGGCTTGTAGTAAAGCGCAATACCCGATGCAACGGTTCTGGGGTCGCCCGTACCGTCATCAAGAGTACGTTTGAGACGTTTCTTTGCTTTTTTCACAGGCTCGCATGCAGTGATTTTTGCAACTCTCAGGTCAACCTTTGCAAAATCCTCAATGCCGATTTTGGCAATGCCCTGAATTTCTTCTTTGAGAGGATTAACAGGCTCTGCCGCAGCTTTTGCGGCTTCAAGCTCTGCAAGCTCCTTTTCAAGGTCGATTCTGGGGAATATAATATCTCCCTTAACAACCGTATAGGTTGCTTCCTTGCCGAAAACGCCGCTCTCTTCCCACTCAAAGCCCTCAGCAATACCAAGCTGTGCTCTGATTTTTGAAGATGTTTCGGGCATAAAAGGAGCAATAAGGATTGAAATAATTCTGATGCTTTCGCAAAGGTTATACATAACCTCTGCAAGCCTAGCCTGCTTTGCCTCATCCTTTGCAAGTGCCCAGGGTGCGGTTTCGTCAATATACTTATTTGTTCTCGAAACAAACTTCCAGATATTTGTGAGAGCAACAGAGAAATTAAGCTTATCAAGATCTGCCTCTGCATCAGCCTTTGTTGACTCTGCAAGTGATTTCAGGTCTGCATCAAACTCCCCTGCTTCACGGGCTTCGGGAATTGTTCCGCCGAAGTATTTCTGCACCATGGCAACGGTTCTCGAAACAAGGTTACCAAGGTCGTTTGCAAGGTCTGAATTGATTCTGTTAATAAGATTTTCGTTGGAGAAAATGCCGTCTGAACCGAATGCAATTTCTCTGAGGAGATAATATCTCAGTGCATCAACGCCGTATCTTTCCGCAAGAATAACGGGGTCAACAACATTGCCCTTTGACTTGCTCATTTTACCGCCTTCAAGAAGTACCCAGCCGTGACCGTAAACCTTTTCAGGCATAGGCTCATCAAGTGACATAAGGAATGCGGGCCAGTAAATCGTGTGGAAACGGATGATATCCTTACCGATAAGGTGAACATCCGCAGGCCAGAACTTTTTATACATTGTATCATCCTCTGAACCGAAGCCCAGAGCGGTGATATAGTTGGTAAGAGCATCAAGCCATACATAGATAACGTGGTCCTCATTTACAGGCACGGGAATACCCCACTTGAAGGATGAACGGGATACGCATAAATCCTGCAAACCGGGCTTGATGAAGTTATTCACCATTTCATTCTGTCTGCTCTGAGGCTCAATGAAACCGGGATGATCTTCATAATATTTGAGAAGCTTGTCGCCGTATGCTGAAAGCTTGAAGAAATATGCTTCCTCACGCTCTTTGGTAACGGGTCTGCCGCAATCGGGGCACTTGCCGTCAACAGCCTGAGTTTCGGTCCAGAACGATTCGCAGGGCTTGCAGTAAAGACCTTCATAATAGCCCTTATAAATATCACCCTTTTCATACATTTTGGTGAATATTTTCTGAACTGCTTTTTCATGGTAATCATCAGTGGTACGGATGAACTTATCGTTTGAAATGTTCATCAGCTTCCACAAATCCTTGATACCTGCAACGATATTGTCAACATACTCCTTGGGAGTAACGCCTGCTTCCTTTGCCTTGTCCTCAATTTTCTGACCGTGCTCATCGGTACCTGTCAGAAAGAAGGTGTCATAGCCCTGAAAGCGCTTGTAGCGTGCAATTGCATCAGCCGCTACGGTTGAATAGGTGTGGCCGATATGAAGCTTATCTGAGGGATAATATATCGGCGTTGTTATATAGAAAGTTTTCTTATCCATTGTTTTATACCTCTCGGTGTTTATTAAAGAAGGCTTGCAGCCGCCTCATCAAGGAAGATAACCGCATCCTCGTGCTGCTGAAGAATGGATGCAGGGCACTGAGGAGTTACGGGGCCGTTAATCATAGCCTTTACTGCCTCCGCCTTTGAAGCGCCTGTTGCAATAAGTACGATTTTCTTTGACTTCATAATTGAGCCGATGCCCATTGTCATAGCATAACGGGGCATGGGAATATCGTCAAAATAAATTGAGTTTGCTTCGATTGTGCTGTCTGTAAGCTTGATTTTGTGGCTTTCACCTGTGAATTCATCGGAAGGCTCATTGAATGCGATGTGTCCGTTTCTGCCGATACCGAGAAGCTGAATATCAATGCCGCCCTTTGAAGCAATATCTGCCGCATAGCGTGCGCTTTCAGCCTCGGGGTCAGGTGCATTGCCGTCAAGGAAGCCAACGTTATCAAGGTTTATATCGAGCTTTGAGAAAAGGTTCTCATTCATAAAAGTATAGTAGCTGTTCTTGTGTGTTTTGGGAAGGTCGCAGTATTCGTCAAGGTTGAATGTTTTGACATCCTTGAAGCTTACGTTGCCTGCCTCATACTCAGCTGCAATGTAATTGTAGGTGGGAACGGGAGTTGCACCTGTTGCAAGACCCAGCACGCAGGAGGGGTTCTCCTTAACAAAATCGCAGAAAAGTTTGCCTGCCTCTACGCCGATTTCAGCGTCATTTTTTAAAATTCTGATATCCATAATATTTATATCCTTTCTTAGGAAATTTTTATTTCGCAATGATTCTCGGATGAATCATATATTGCCTGCATAATTTTTGAAGTTTTTACCGCACAGTCGATATACTGCTGATTTCTGTCGCCTGTCTTTATGCATCTGATGAAATCGTTGATTTCATTTTCGTACATATTTGTTTCACGGGCTTCAACCTTTGTTTCGGTAAGCATACCGTTTTTCACACTCCACATACGGAAGTTTGAACAGTAGCTCAGGCGTATACCTGCTTTATCGCCCATAAAGTCGATATATGTTTCGTTTTCACCGATATTCTGTGCCCAGGCACCGTTAAAGGTAATAACCGGTCCGCTTGTGCGCACGATACCCGTAACGGAATCGTCAACATCATATGTACCGTTCATATCTGCCGTATCACTTGCCCACATGCTCTTATATACGTAGTTGGGAATATCCTTACCAAGCTTACAGAATGCCTCACCTGATGCTGTAAGAGGCTGAGGATCACCGCAGCAGTACATTATAAGGTCAAGGTAGTGAACACCCCAGTCGATGAGTGCGCCGCCGCCGGACTTTGCCTTGGTGGTGAAATCACCGCCTATACCCGGAATTGAACGGAACTTACGGAAAGAAGCATAAACGTGATATACCTCACCGAGCTCACCGCTGTCAATAAGCTCCTTAATTTTCATGACGTATGTATTGAAGCGGTTACAAACTCCGATATTAAGCACCTTGCCCGTTTCGTGAGCAACCTTCTGCATTTCAAGAGCCTCGGAAAGAATTCTTGCGGCAGGTTTCTCACAAAGAACGTGCTTGCCTGCTTTCATAAAGTCAATCGAAATGATTGAGTGAAAATCGTTGTGAGTGCAAACCGAAACAGCATCAAGCTCGGGGTCGTTCAGAAAATCGTGATAATCCTCAACCGCCGTACCGCAGCCGTACTTTTCAACGGCAGCCTTTGCTCTTTCGGGAATGATATCGCAGAAATACTTGATTTCAACCTCATCATTCTTAATATATGCAGGAATGTGGGATGAATTCGCAATGGTTCCGCAGCCGATAACCGCAACCTTTATTTTTGACATACGCTTACCTCCAATAATAATGAAAGTCAAAATTGCCTATTAAATAATATATCACAAATAAAAAAAATGTAAAGTTAATTATAAAAAAAACTTGATATTCCGATAAAGCTTTGCTATCATTAAATCAAACTTTATCTATGAGGAGAATTATTATGGGCAGATTTCCTATCGGTGTTATCATCGACAGTTTCAGAACAGATATCCCCACAGCAGTAAAGAAGGCTGCGGCAGTGGGTGCACATGGTATTCAGGTTTATTCAACAAGAGGCGAAATGGCTCCCGAAAATATGAACGCTCAGAAAAGAGCTGATTTCAGAAACCTTGTTGCCGACAACGGTCTTGTTATTTCCGCACTCTGCGGCGACCTTGGCGGAGGCGGCTTCTGCTTTGCAGACAGAAACCCCGAAAAGATTGAAAAATCAAAGAGAATCATTGACCTGGCAAAAGAACTTGGCACTGATGTTGTTACAACTCACATCGGTGTTGTTCCCTCTGACAGCAGTGTTGACAGATACAAGGTTATGCAGGAAGCCTGCTTTGAGCTTTCACGCTATGCTGACAGCATCGGCGCACATTTTGCAATCGAAACAGGTCCCGAAACCTCAGCAGTTCTCAAAGAATTCCTTGATTCTCTGGGTTCAACAGGCGTAGGCGTTAACCTTGACCCTGCAAACCTTGTTATGGTTACGGGCGACGACCCTGTTCAGGGCGTTTACAACTTACAGAAATATATCGTTCACACCCACGCAAAAGACGGCAAGCAGATTTTCTACAAGGACCCCGAAATCGTTTACGGTCTTAAAAAGGATGTTATTATCACAGAGGATTCATTCCTTGAAGTGCCTCTGGGCGAAGGCAGCGTACGCTGGCCCGAATATCTCAACGCTCTTGAAGATATCGGCTACAAGGGCTTCCTGACCATCGAAAGAGAAGTTGGTGACGACCCTGCAAAGGATATCGGTGCAGCAGTTGAATTTCTTAAAAAACTCGGTTAATCAGGCGGTGTTGAAATGAAAATCGGAGTCAGCAGTTACAGCTTTCAGCAGCTTATTTCAGCAGGAAAAGAAACCCAGCTTTCAATAATGAAAATCGCCAAGAATATGGGTTTTGACGGCATTGAATTTATCGACCTTGACCCTCCCGAAGATGTTTCTGAAGCACAGTACGCCGAAATGATAAGAGAAGAAAGCGAAAAGCTTTCACTTCCCGTTACCGCATACACAATTTCAGCAAATCTGCTTAAAGATACGGGGGTTAACGCAGAGGTTGAACGAATCTGCAAAAAGGTTGATATTGCGGAAATTCTCGGCGCAAAAAATCTGCGTCACGATGCCGCATGGAGCGTACCCGATGAAATCAAAGCATTTTCAGGCTTTGAACAGGTGCTCCCCGTTCTTGTTGACGGATGCAGGAGAGTTACGGAATACGCTCAGGCAAAAGGCATTACAACAATGATCGAAAACCACGGCTTTTTCTGTCAGGACAGTGAAAGAGTGGAAAAAATTATAAACGGCGTAGGCAACGCAAACTTCGGTGTTCTGCTTGATATAGGCAACTTTGCCTGTGCAGATGAAAACAGTGCACTTGCCGCAGGAAGACTTGCTCCGTACATAAAGCACGTTCACGCAAAGGATTTCCACATCAAAAACGGCAACGGCTATGACCCCGGCAGCGGCTTTTTCAAATCAAGAGGCGGTAATTACCTGAGAGGTTCAATTATCGGTCACGGCGACATCCCCGTTATGCAGTGCCTTTCGATCGTTAAAAATTCAGGCTATGACGGATATGTCAGCATTGAATTTGAAGGTCTTGAAGACTGCATCAAGGGCATTGAAATCGGCTTTGAAAATCTCAGAAAAATGTTGTAAAAAAAGCACCCTTCGGGGTGCTTTTTCAGTTTGTATTTCAAGACCGACGCTTTGCCCGCTGCAAGCCGGAAATATTCAGATAAAAATCGCCCGAGTTCCCCAAAATATATTAACAATGCACTAATTCTCCCACAAGATTTAGAGAATTCTTAATAATTTATTCCTTGATTTTTAATGTTGCATATGCTAAAATACAGAATGTTTTGTTGTAAATTATTCTTATTTATATAAATATGTTGCATTCAGGGGGACAGTAACGTGAAAATCAGTAACAACAGAGTGAAGAATGACAAAAAATTCTACGAAGTAAGAAAGATCACCGACCTGAGAGATCTTATCAACCAGAGCGTTGAGCTCTATGCTGACAGACCTGCTTTCACCGTAAAGAAGAAAAACGGTCAGCAGTATGACATCACCTACAAGCAGTACGGTGAAGAAATCAAGGCTCTCGGCACAGCACTTACGGATATGGGTCTTGCAGGTAAAAAAATTGCCGTAGCAGGTGACAACAGCTATGAATGGTGCCTTTCATATATGGCAACAGTTACAGGTGTTGGTGTTATCGTTCCTATCGACAAAGAGCTGCTTTTTGACGATATCAATATGATTCTCAATGTTTCCGATGTAAAGCTGCTTTTCTGCGACAAAAAGATTGCAAAGAAGCTTTCGGAAAGAAACGATGAAATCAAATCAGGCCTTCAGATTGTCATTATCCATGCAGACAAAGAAGAAGGTGTAACAAACATCACCGACCTTGTTGAAAAAGGCAAGGAGCTTCTTGCCAAGGGTGACACGCGTTACCTTGATGCAGAAATCGACCCCGATAAGATGTGCTCACTTCTTTTTACATCAGGCACAACCGGTATGTCAAAGGGTGTTATGCTCTGCCACAAAAACTTCTGCTATGAAGTTATGGCAGCAATGGGTATTATCAAGATTACTCCCGATGACTGCGGCATTTCAATGCTTCCCCTTCATCACACATACGAAAGCACAATCATTCTTTTCTTTGCATCCTACTGCGGTGCAAAGGTTACCTTCTGCGACGGTTTCAGATATGTTCTCAAAAACATGAAGGAGTTTAATCCTTCCATATTTGTTGCAGTTCCCCTGCTTCTTGAAACCGTACACAGACGCCTTATGAAGAAGATTTCGGAAAGACCCCACGGTCTTACGATGTTCAAGGTTGGCAGTGTGCTTGTAAAGGCAGCCGCCAAAATCGGCATTGACCTCAAAAAAGTATTCTTCAAAGAAATCATCGATACATTCGGCGGCAATATGCGACTTATCATCTGCGGTGCCGCACCCATCAATCCCCAGATTCTCAAGGATTTCGATGCATTCGGAATTCAGATTATCTTCGGTTACGGTCTCACGGAATGTGCTCCCCTTGCAATTCTCAACCACGACAGACTTCATCTTGCAGAATCCGTAGGTGAGGTTATCCCCGGCAGTGAGGCAAAGATTCTCAACCCCGATGAAAACGGCGTAGGTGAAATCTGTGTCAGAGGCGATATGGTTATGCTTGGCTACTACGAGAACCCCGAAGAAACCGCAAAGGTTATTGACGAACACGGTTGGTTCCATACCGGCGACCTTGGTTATATGGACGATAAGGGCCATTTCTACATTTCAGGCAGATGCAAGAATGTTATCGTTACAAGCAACGGCAAAAACATTTACCCCGAAGAGCTTGAATACCACCTTGGCACTGATACAAGAGTCGGCGAAAGCCTTGTTGTTGCCGACGAAAACAAAAAGGGCGAAGTTATCGTAGGTGCAAGAATTTATCCTAACTTCGAGGAACTCAGCGAGCGTTACGGCAAGAGTGAGGATGAATTCACAGACGAAGAACTTGACGAAATCTTCAAGGAAGTTATTGACGATGTCAACAAGAAGCTTCCTCCCTTCAAGAGCATTCTTAAATACAAAATCAGAAGAACTGAGTTCGCAAAAACCACCACTTCAAAAATCAAGAGACATCAGAACAAAGATTAATTTTTCCGGAGCTGTTTTATACAGCTCCGTTTTTACAAGGAGGATAATATGGCAAAGAAGAAAAAAACTCCGCTGGAAAGAATTGTTACTGCACTTGCCGCTACCGGCGCACTCTGCCATCTGAGCGGTAATTTGTTCATCAAAAAGACCCTGAGCAAAGAAGCAATCAAAAATCTGATTGCACAGGGCGGCCTTATGCCAAGTGAAGAAAGTGCTTGCTTCTATGAATCTGACGAAGCAAAGGCAGGAATTGAGTTTTACCGCAAACACATATACAAGGATGTATTCACTTTCAACAAATATTCAGAGTGTCTTCACGCCATATTCTATGAAAACGAAGGCAGTGACGTTTATGCGATATCCTGCCACGGTTTCACGGGTGATCCCTCGCAGAACAGCGTTTACACAAAGCATTTTTATGAAATGGGCTTCAATGTGCTTCTTCCATACCTGAGAGGTCACGGCAAAAGCGAGCACACCCACTGCACTATGGGATGGATGGACAGACTTGATATAATTGACTGGATAAGCTTTATAACAAAGAAAAACCCCAATGCAAAAATCATTCTTCACGGTGCTTCAATGGGTGCGGCAACAGTAATGAATGCCACGGGTGAAAGCCTGCCTGAAAACGTGAAATGCTGCATTGAGGACTGTGGCTTTACCAGTCTCTGGGATCTGTATACCGTGCAGATCGGTGCCGCAACAAAAATCCCTGCAAAGGTTATTCTCAACCTTATCAATCCTGCATTCAAGGTAAAGCTCGGCTTCGATATCAGAGAAGCTTCTCCCCTCAATCAGGTCAAGAAATCAAAGACTCCTACCCTTTTTGTCCACGGCGATAAGGATACGGTTGTGCCCTTTTCTATGAATTATCCTCTCTATGCGGCGGCAGGCTGTGAAAAGGAAAGACTGGTTGTTGAGGGTGCAACCCATTGCGCGGCAGGCTACCTTTTCCCTGAAATTTATTGGGGTAAAATAACGGAATTTTTAAATAAATATCTTTAATCCAAAAACTCCCGGAAGTTACGGGAGTTTTTTGTTATATATGATGTTTTTAATATATTGAAATATATATACTGTTGTAGTATAATTAGTCGGTTAGAATCAACTTGTTCAAGAGGTGACAAAAATGATTATCGGTGAATCAGCTGAAAACTACCTTGAAACAATACTTATGCTCAGCCAGAAAAAAGGTGCTGTGCGCTCCGTTGATATTGCAACAGAGCTGGGTTATTCCAAGCCCAGTGTATGCGTCGCAATGCGTAATCTCAGGGAGCACGGCTACATCACCACCGACGGTGACGGACTTATAGCACTTACCGAAAGCGGAATTGAAATTGCCAGAAATGTTTTTGACAGACACGAAACCATAACAAAATGGCTTATGGGTATTGGTGTAAGCGCAGACCAGGCGGCAATCGATGCATGCAGAATCGAGCATGTTATAAGCCACGAAAGCTTTGAGTGCCTGCAAAAAGCGGTAAACAAGGATTGATTGTATAATTTACATAAATAAAATTGCAAACAATTCGATTTAGCGTGGTAAATCGCTAATTGACTAATACAATAAAGTGTGGTATACTTTCTGCCATACTCATATTATCAGGAGAATATTATGGAAGAATTTCTTGCTACAATGTCAAAAGAAGACAGCCTTAACTATGAGCTTTCAATGCTTTATAAGCAGTGGGGCTACAAAGAATACAGAATGGCAAAATTTGAGGAATACAGCTTTTACAGTGACAACAGAGATTTCCTCTCGGGCAAAGGCATACTCGCCTTCAATAATTCAGACGGCAGACTTATGGCGCTGAAACCCGACATCACTCTTTCCATTGTCAAAAATGCAAAGCTCTCCTCTGCACTCACAAAGCTTTACTATAACGAAAGCGTTTTCAGAATGAGTGACAGCACAATGGATTACAAGGAAATCAAGCAGACAGGTGTTGAAGTTCTCGGCAAGGTTGACGATTATCTTGTTGCAGAGGTTCTGAGTCTTGCGGCAAAAAGCCTTAAAACAATTGACAAGGATTTTGTACTTTCCGTTTCTCATATGTCATTCATCCCCTCACTTCTTTCGGAGCTTGGTATAGGTGAAAATGCAAGAAAAGAAATCATACGCTGTGTAAACGGCAAAAACATTCACGACCTTCGCTCAATCTGTGAAAGAAACGGAGTTTCATCAGAAAAAACAGAGCTTCTCGCAAAGCTTGCAGGTATCAACGGCAGATTCGATGAGGTTCTTCCTCGGCTTACCGACCTTGCCTGCAATGACGAAATGAAAAAAGCCTGCAATGAGCTTGCGTTCATTGCCGCTTCAATGAGAAAGAGCCCTCTTGCAGACAGACTCTGCATCGACCTTTCCGTACTCAACAACACCGAATACTATAACGGCATAATTTTCCAGGGCTATGTTGAGAAAGCTCCCTCCGCTGTACTTTCCGGCGGCAGATACGATAAACTGGCAGGTAAGCTTCGCGAAAATACCCAGGCAATCGGTTTTGCGGTTTATCTTGATAACCTTAACCTTTACTACAATAAAAAGCGTGAATTTGACAGTGATATTCTTATTATTTTCGATTCCGCAGACAGCAGTGAAAATCTGCTTGCACTGGTTGAAAGCTTTGTTGACAAGGGCTTTTCAGTGCGTGCTGAGCATACCGTACCCGAAGGTTACAGGGCTAAAACGGTTTACGCATATGAAAACGGTGCACTCAAGGAGGTAACATCATGCTGAATATAGCTTTGCCCAAGGGCAGATTGGGCGATAAGGTTTATGAGCTTTTCGCTTCAATCGGCTACGATTGCAGTGAAATTTACAGCGACAACCGCAAGCTTGTTTTTGAAAACGAAGAAAACGGTGTGCGCTATCTTCTTGTAAAGCCCTCCGACGTTGCTGTTTATATTGCTCACGGTGCGGCGGATATCGGCGTTGTAGGCAAGGATATCCTTGAAGAAGGCGACTTTGATATTTACGAGCTTCTTGACCTTGGTCTGGGCAAATGCAATATGTGCGTTGCCGCACCCAACGATTATGTTGAGGATTTTGACAGACCTCTCAGAGTTGCCACAAAATTTGTTAACATTGCAAAAAATTATTATATTTCTCTTAACCGTGAAATTGAAATCATAAAGCTTAACGGCTCAATCGAAATTGCTCCCCTGCTTGGTCTTACGGATGTTATTGTTGATATTGTTGAATCGGGCAAAACACTCAAAGAAAATAACCTGAGAGTTTATGAACAGATTATGCCCATCAGCGCAAGACTTATCGCAAACAAATCATCATATAAATTCAAGGGTGCAGACATTGACCGCCTTATGCAGAAGCTTCAGGAGGAACTTGCAAAATGATTAAAATAATCAACATAGAATCCGCTGAAAAAGGCGATATTCTTACCCGTGATATAAAGCTTGAAAGCGGAGTTGAGGCAATTGTTGCTGACATTATAAAGAATGTCAGGGAAAACGGTGATGCCGCACTCAGAGAATACAGCGCAAAATTTGACGGTGTTTGCCCCGAAAATCTCCGTGTTACTCAGGACGAAATCGATGCCGCATATGAAAATGAAGACAAGGCACTGATTGAAACCCTTGAAATGGCAAAGAAAAACATATGGGCATTCCACGAAAAACAGCTCAGAAGCGGCTTTGAAATCAAAAGTGAAGACGGCACCGTATCGGGTCAGAAAATCACTCCCATTGAAAAGGTGGGTATTTATGTGCCGGGCGGCACAGCAAGCTACCCTTCAACCGTGCTTATGAATGCCATCCCTGCAAAAATCGCAGGTGTTAAAGAAATAATTATGGTTACGCCTCCCGATAAGCAGGGCAACATTCCTTCTGCTATTCTCTGTGCCGCAAAGGTTGCGGGAGTTGACACCATCATTAAAACCGGCGGTGCGCAGGCTGTTGCCGCCCTTGCATACGGTACCGAAAGCGTACCCAAGGCAGATAAGGTTGTAGGCCCCGGTAACGTGTTTGTTGCCACCGCAAAGAGAATGCTTTACGGTCTTGTTGATATTGATATGATTGCAGGCCCCAGCGAAATTCTTGTTCTTGCAGACGGCACCTGCAACCCCGTTTACGTTGCAGCTGACCTTCTTTCTCAGGCTGAGCACGATAAGCTTGCCAGTGCGGTGCTTGTAACAGACAGCGAGGAGCTTGCATATGCAGTAAGCGAAGAACTTGAAAGACAGATTCCTCTCCTGCCCCGTCAGGAAATCGCAAGAGCATCAATTGACACAAACGGCAAAATCATCATTGCGAAAAATCTTGAACAGGGCATTGAAATTGCCAACGAAATCGCACCCGAGCACCTTGAAGTATGCGTTGACGACCCCTTTGCACTGCTTGATAAAATCAAGAATGCAGGCTCGATTTTTCTTGGCAAGAACACTCCCGAGGCACTGGGTGATTACCTTGCAGGCACAAATCATACTCTCCCCACTTCGGGTACTGCAAGATTCAGTTCTCCCCTTTCGGTTGACGATTTTGTAAAGAAATCACAGTATATATACTACACAAGAGAAGCTCTCGGTCAGGTTAAGGACAACATCGTTCTTTTTGCAAACCGCGAAGGACTTCACGCACACGGCAAGAGTGCGGCAATCAGATTTGAGAAATAAGGTGACCCCATGAGCAGATTCCTTTCAAAGAATTACGATACACTTGTTCCCTACACACCGGGTGAGCAGGTTAACGTGAAGGTTATAAAGCTTAACACAAATGAATCCCCCTTTCCCCCTTCGCCCAAGGTAAAAGAAGTGCTCAGCGAAGAAGTTATTGATAAACTCAATCTCTACTCCGATCCCGAGCTTAAAGAGCTTCGCAATGCCATTGCAAAGGAATTCGGTGTTACTGCGGATATGGTATTCTGCGGCAACGGTTCGGATGATGTGCTTGCATTTGCGATTATGGGATTCTGCGGCAGAGGCGGTAAGCTTTGCTGCCCCGAAATTTCATACGGCTTTTACCCTGTTTATGCGGATATCTTCGGTGTTGAACTTGAACAGATTCCTCTTAAAGATGATTTTTCAATCGATGTCAACGATTATATCGGCAAGGGCAAAAACATTGTTATTGCAAACCCCAATGCCCCCACGGGTCTTGCACTGAGCTTTGAGGAAGTTGAAAAAATCGTTGCTTCAAACCCCGATAACATCGTTATTATGGACGAGGCATATATGGCATTCTGCGGCGACAGCTGTATGGAGCTTGTTAATAAATACGGCAACCTGCTTGTTACACGCACTTTCTCAAAAAGTCATTCACTTGCAGGTCTGCGTGTAGGCTTCGGCATAGGCTCAAAAGAAATCATCGACGACCTCAATAAACTTAAATATTCATTCAACCCCTACAACATAAACACCCTTTCAATCAAAGCGGCGGCGGCAGCAATAGCAGATAACGAATATTATGACGATAAGATTGCAAAAATAGTTGCCACAAGAGAAAAGACTATGGCACAGCTCCGTGAAATGGGCTTTATCTACACTGAGTCAAAGGCAAACTTCATTTTTGCATCAAGCGATAAAATTGCTGCTTCCGACCTTGCATCGGAGCTTCGCAAAAGAGGTATCCTCATCAGATACTTCAACAAGGCAAAAATTGATAATTACCTTCGCATAACCGTGGGAACCGACGAAGAAATGCAGACACTGGTTGATGCAATAAAGGAGATAATAAAATGAGAGAAGCCCACATCAAAAGAAAAACAAACGAAACAGATATTGAAATGACTCTCAGCCTTGACGGTACAGGTAAAAACGAAATTGACACAGGCTGCGGTTTTCTTGATCATATGCTCGAACTTTTTGCCCGCCACGGCAGAATGGATTTAACCGTTAAATGCGTTGGCGACACTCACGTTGATTATCACCACACCGTTGAGGACGTAGGCATTGTTCTCGGCCAGGCATTTGCAGAAGCAGTCGGTGAAAAGCGCGGTATTTCACGCTACGGTAGTATTCTTCTGCCTATGGATGAAACCCTTATCCTCGCCAGTATCGACATCAGCGGCAGAGCTTATCTCAACTATGATGTTCAGATTCCCACACCTGCGGTTGGAGGAATGGATACTGAACTTGTGGAAGAATTTTTCATTTCATTTGTAAGAAACAGCGATATCACTCTCCACATAAAACAGCTTGAAGGCAAAAACAGCCACCACATTATTGAAGGCATTTTCAAGGCATTCGGCAGAGCACTTTGCAAGGCTGTTTTTGAAGATAAAACCCTTGGCGGCGAAATCCCCTCAACGAAAGGAATTCTGTAATGATAGCTATAATCGACTACGGCTGCGGCAATCTTTTTTCGCTTTCGTCATCCCTGAAAAGCCTCGGTATCGAGTGCAAAATAACAGGTGACAAAGATGAAATCACCGCCGCAGATAAAATAATTCTTCCCGGCGTAGGTGCATTCGGCGATGCGGCAAAGAAGCTCCGTGACTGCGGAATGGTTGAGCTTCTCCGTGATCAGGCGGCACAGGGCAAGCCCATATTGGGCATATGCCTGGGAATGCAGCTTCTTTTTGAAAAGAGCTTTGAATACGGTGCTCACGCAGGTCTCGGTCTTATCAAGGGCTTTGTAGGACCTCTTGAAGGTCAGGTTCCCAAGGGTCTCAAAATTCCCCATATGGGCTGGAATAAGCTGAACCTTGCAAAGGCTGACCCCATTTTCAAATACATTGAGCCCGGCGACTATATGTATTTTGTTCACTCATTCTATGCAAGAAACTGTGTTGAAAACACTCTCGCCTTTGCGGAATACGGCGTTGCCGTGCCTGCAATAGTCAGAAGCGGCAGTGTATACGGAATGCAGTTCCATCCCGAAAAAAGCGGCGCAAAGGGTCTTGCACTTCTCAAAGCATTTTCAGAGTTATAAGGAGTACAAATTATGCAGATTTTTCCCGCAACGGATATACTGGGCGGTAAGGTTGTTCGTCTGACAAAGGGCGACTACAATCAGGTAAAGATTTATGCCGATTCGCCTGCAGAAATGGCTCTGGAATTCATGAAGGACGGAGCAACTAATTTACATATGGTTGACCTTGACGGTGCAAAGGACGGCACTCCCGTTAACTTTGATGCCATTAAGGAAGCCGCCAGAATCGAAGGACTTTTCATTGAAGTGGGCGGCGGAATACGCAATATGCAGAGGATTGAGGATTACCTGAATCTTGGCGTAAAGCGTGTTATTCTCGGCACGGCTGCCATACGCAACTACCCCTTCGTTGAAGAAGCTGTAAAAGAATTCGGCAATGCGGTTGCTGTTGGCGTTGATGCCAAAAACGGTTTTGTCGCTGTCAGCGGATGGCAGGAAACAACAAATGTGAATTCTGTTGAATTCTGCAAAAAGCTCCGTGATACAGGCGTTTCAACCGTTATTTATACCGACATTTCAAAGGACGGCATGCTTTCGGGCACTAACCTTGAAATATACAAAGAACTTTCAGAAATCAAAGGTCTTGACATCGTTGCCTCAGGCGGCATAACCTTTGCCCACGAGCTTGAAACTCTGAACAAAATGGGAATTTACGGAGCAATCGTAGGCAAGGCGGTTTACGAAGGCAAGCTCTCTCTTAAAGATGCCCTTGCGGCAGGAGGTGCATTATGATTACAAAAAGAATTATCCCCTGCCTTGACGTAAGAAACGGCAGAGTTGTAAAAGGTGTTAATTTTGAAGGAATTCAGGATGTTGCATCCCCCGTTGAGCTTGCTCATTTTTATAACGACAGCGGTGCGGATGAGCTTGTTTTCTACGATATAACAGCTTCCGTTGAAGGCAGAGGACTTTTCACCGATGCTCTCACTCAGGTGGCAAGTGAAATATTCATTCCCCTTACCGTAGGCGGCGGCATCAATACTCTTGAAGATTTTGACCGTGTGCTCAAATGCGGTGCAGATAAAGTATCCGTTAACTCGGGCGCAATCAAAGACCCGTCAATCATCGAAAAGGCGGCGAAGAAATACGGCGACCAGTGCGTTGTGCTTTCAATGGATATAAAACGCGTTGACGGTAAATTTCATATTTTCAGCAAAGGCGGCAGAATCGATACGGGCATCGATGCTCTTGAATGGGCAAAGATGGGTGAAAATAACGGCGCAGGTGAGCTTGTTGTTAACAGCATCGATACTGACGGCGTAAAGCAGGGCTTTGACCTTGAAATGCTTCAGAAAATCAGCGACCTTGTTTCAATTCCCGTTATCGCCAGCGGCGGTGCAGGCAAAAAGGAAGATTTTCTTGAACTTTTCCGCGCAGGTGTTGCAGATGCAGGCCTTGCGGCTTCCATTTTCCACTTCAAGGAAGTCAATATCATGGATCTGAAGCGTTACCTTAACGAAAACAACATAGAGATGAGGATATAAAAATGATTGAACTTAAATATAACAGTGACGGACTTATCCCTGCAATCGTGCAGGACCATTACAGCAAAAAGGTGCTTATGCTTGCATATATGAATGCGGAAAGCCTTGAAATCACAATCAACGAAGGCAAAACCTGTTTCTGGAGCAGAAGCCGCAAGTGCCTTTGGAGAAAGGGCGAAACCTCAGGCAACACCCAGCAGGTTGTTTCAATCCGTACAGACTGCGATAAGGATACACTTCTTATTGATGTTATCAAAAACGGTCCCGCTTGCCATACAGGAAGCGAAACCTGCTTCTTTGAGGATGTTGTTGCACCTGAAACCGAAGAATTCAGCTACGAAGGTCTTTATGAAATGCTTGTAGGCAGAAAGGTCAACAAGAAGGAAGGTTCGTACACTACATACCTTTTTGAAAAGGGAATCGATAAAATCCTTAAAAAGGTCGGTGAAGAGTGCACAGAGGTTATTATCGGTGCAAAGGGCGGCGACAAAGCGGAAACCGTTTACGAAATCGCAGACCTTCTTTACCATGTTACCGTGCTTATGATTGAAATGGGCATCAGCCTTGAAGAAGTAACCGCAGAGCTTGCAAAGCGTCACATTGTTGACCATAAAGTAAAACAGGAAAAAATGCAGTAATTATTAAGGAGATATAACTATGAGTCTTGAAAAATATAAGGGTATATTCCCCGCTTTTTATGCTTGCTATGACAGTACAGGCAGTGTTTCAACCGAAGCAACAAAAAAATATGTTGAATACCTTATCAAAAAAGGTGTTGACGGTCTTTATGTAGGCGGTTCATCAGGCGAATGCATTTACCTGAGCGTTGAAGAAAGAAAGCAGACTCTTGAAGCTGTTATGGAAGTTGCAAAGGGCAGAATCGCAATCATCGCTCATGTTGCCTGTAACAACACCGATGACAGCCGTGAGCTTGCACGCCACGCAGAATCTCTGGGAGTTGACGCTATCGCCGCAATTCCTCCCATCTATTTCAAGCTTCCCGAAAGAGCAATCGCAAAATACTGGAACGATATTTCCGACGCTGCACCCAACACGGATTTTGTTATTTATAACATTCCCCAGCTTGCAGGTGTTTCTCTCACTCTCAGCCTTTTTGATGAAATGCTGAAGAATCCCAGAGTTATCGGCGTTAAAAATTCATCAATGCCCATTCAGGATATTCAGATGTTCAAAAGACAGGCTGCAATCAACAAAAAGGAAATTGTTGTTTTCAACGGTCCCGATGAGCAGTTTGTGGGCGGCAGACTTATCGGTGCAGACGGCGGTATCGGCGGCACCTACGGCGTTATGCCCGAACTTTTTGTAAAGCTCAACAAACTTCTTGAAGCAGGCGATTTCGAAAACGCAGGCAAACTTCAGAACGATATTGATGAAGTTATTTACACTATGTGCTCGGCAAACGGCAATATGTATGCAGTTGCAAAAGCTGCTCTCATTGAGCTTGCAAGTCTTCGCCTTGGCGGAGTAAGAGAGCCTCTTCTCAACCTTTCGGAAGAAGACTATGCAGTCGTTGACAAAACAGTTTATCTTGTTGCCAAAGCAATCGAGAAGTGGGTATGATAAAATCAAGAGGGATGCACAGGCATCCCTCTTTTTGTTTCAGACACAACATTCACTATATATTTTTCATAAATGGCACAATATTTGGTGAATTTTTTAATTGACATATCCCCTGCCTTTCTGTATAATGAAGTTACAAAGTTTACATGACTGACGGAACAGCGGAGCACCGCAAGGGAATGTAAACTTATACTTTAAGATTTTTAAAGTATAATATGCCGACCGTCTGGGCTATTCAGTTTTGATAAACTGAATAAGCCCTTTTTTGTTTTTTATTCCTTATAAGGAGGTAAGTCACATATGGAACACAAGAATTGGACAGGCTTTAAATCAGGCGTATGGCAGGATGAAATCAATGTCCGCGATTTCATTCAGCAGAACTATAAAGCATACGACGGAACAGATGAATTTCTTGCAGGTGCAACTGAGCGCACAAAGGGTCTTATGAAAAAGCTTGAAGCTCTTTTTGCACTTGAACGTCAGTTTGGAGGCGTGCTTGATATTGATACAGCTACCGTATCTTCGCTTACAAGCTATTCACCCGGATATATTGATAAAGAAAACGAGCTTATTTTCGGTATGCAGACCAACAGACCTCTCAAAAGAGGCGTTAACCCCTTTGGCGGTATGCGTATGGTGCGTCAGGCCTGCGAAGCCTACGGCTATAAGCTTAGCAAGAAGGTTGAAGAAGAATTCCGCTTCCGTACAACCCATAATGACGGCGTTTTCCGTGCATACACAGATGAAATGCGTCAGGCACGTAAATGCCACGTAATCACAGGTCTGCCCGATGCATACGGCAGAGGCAGAATCATCGGCGATTACCGCAGAGTTGCCCTCTACGGTGTTGACAAGCTCATTGAAGAAAAGAAAAAGGATAAAAAGGAGCTTGCAAATCAGGCTTTCAATACAGAACAGATCCGCCTTGATGAAGAACTTTTCCAGCAGATTGCTTTCCTGGGCTATCTTAAAGAAATGGCTGCTATGTACGGCTTTGATATAAGCGGCCCCGCTTCAAATGCCAAGGAAGCAATTCAGTGGACTTATTTCGCTTATCTGGGTGCTATCAAAGAGCAGAACGGTGCCGCAATGTCACTTGGCAGAGTAAGCACATTCTTTGATATTTACATTGAGCGTGATATTGCAAACGGCATCCTCACAGAAGAAGGTGCACAGGAGCTTATTGACGATTTTGTTATGAAACTTCGTATTGCACGCCATCTGCGCACACCCGAATACAACGAGCTTTTCGGCGGTGACCCCATGTGGATTACCGAAGCCGTAGGCGGTATGGGTGAAGACGGCAGAACCCTTGTTACCAAAAACAGTTTCAGAATCCTTAATACACTTTATACTCTCGGTTCATCTCCAGAACCTAACCTGACTGTTCTCTGGTCAACATCACTGCCCGAAAACTTCAAGAAGTTCTGTGCAAAGGTTTCGGCAGATACAGACTCAATTCAGTATGAAAACGACGATATCATGCGCCCCGTTTACGGCGATGATTACGCCATTGCCTGCTGTGTATCCGCAATGAAAGTAGGCAAGCAGATGCAGTTCTTCGGTGCACGCTGCAACCTTGCAAAGCTTCTGCTTATTGCAATCAACGGCGGTTATGATACCACAAGCGGCATTCATATCGGCCCTCAGATGCCCGTTATGGAAGGTGACAAGCTTGACTTTGACGAGGTTATGAAGCGTTTTGATGTTTACATTGCATGGCTGAGCAACCTTTATGTCAACACAATGAACATCATCCACTATATGCACGATAAGTATGCCTATGAAAAAACTCAGATGGCTCTTCACGATACGGATGTTGAACGTTTTATGGCATTCGGCATTGCAGGTCTTTCGGTTGTTGCAGACTCACTGAGCGCAATCAAATATGCAAATGTAATCCCCGTTAAAAACAGCAACGGTTTCATTACCGAATTCAGAACCGAAGGCGATTTCCCCAAATACGGTAACGACGATGACAGAGTTGACCTCATTGCAAAGGATATGGCTCATAAAGTTATCACAGAGCTTCGCAAGACTCCCACTTACAGAAAGGCAATCCATACCCTTTCCGTGCTGACTATCACATCAAATGTTATGTACGGCAAGAATACAGGTGCAACTCCCGACGGCAGAAAGGCAAGTGCTCCCTTTGCTCCCGGTGCAAATCCCATGCACAACAGAGAAGAAAACGGTGCCCTTGCATCCCTTAACTCCGTTGCAAAAATCAGCTATGATGACTGCCGTGACGGCGTTTCAAACACTTTCTCAATTACTCCCGAAGCACTTGGCAGAGATAAAGATGAAAGAATAAACAACCTTGTTTCAATTCTTGACGGCTACTTCGCAAAGAAGGCTCATCATATCAATGTCAACGTTCTTAACCGTGAAACACTTATGAAGGCATACGAAAACCCTGAGGAATATCCCAACCTGACAATCAGAGTTTCAGGATATGCTGTTAACTTCAACAAGCTTTCACGCGAACAGCAGAGAGAAGTTATCAGCCGAACCTTCCACGAAGCAATATGACGGGTTATATCCACTCATTCCAGAGCCTCGGTGCAACAGACGGCCCGGGAATACGCTTTGTAGCCTTTACTCAGGGCTGTAACCTGCGTTGCGGCTGCTGCCATAATCCTGACACATGGAAAATGAACGAAGGCAAGGAATACACCGCTGAGGATGTTGCAAACCGTGCAGCGAGATACAAGGAATATTTCGGCAATGAAGGCGGCATTACTGTTTCAGGCGGAGAACCCCTTCTCCAGGCGGATTTTGTGAAAGAAATTTTTGAACTGTGCCACAAGGCAGGCATCAACACCTGCCTTGACACATCAGGAAGTATTCTTAACGAAAGTGTAAAAGAGCTTCTGAAAGTAACCGACAGGGTGTTGCTCGATATAAAATACACAACCGATGAGCTTTATAAGGAGCACGCAGGCTGTGAAATGAAACCTGTTCTTGAATTTCTTGACTATCTTAACAAGAAAGAAATCCCCGTTACCCTGAGGCAGGTTATTATACCCACACTCAACGATAACGAGGAAAATATTCTTGAATTGAAAAGGATAGCTTCTGAACACAGTTGTGTTGACAAAACCGAGCTTCTCCCCTTCCGCAAAATCTGTCAGGTGAAATATGACAATATGGGGCTGAAATTCCCCTTTGCACACATTCCCGAACTTTCTGCGGAAACAATGAACAAACTTAAAAGCATGTTATAAAAAAGCGGCACACTTCCTTTTCGGAGTGTGCCGCAAATTTATTTGTTTAGATAAGACCCTGAGCCATCATTGCATCTGCAACCTTGATGAAGCCTGCGATGTTTGCGCCTGCTACAAGGTCATAGCCCAGACCGTATTTCTCTGATGCTGCTGCTGAATTATCGTGGATATCCTTCATAATCTGCTTGAGCTTTGCATCAACTTCTTCCGCAGTCCAGCTGTATCTCATTGAGTTCTGGCTCATTTCAAGAGCTGAAACTGCAACGCCGCCTGCGTTAACTGCCTTTGAGGGAGCAACTGCCTTGCAGTTTGCTTTAAGGTATGCAAGAGCCTCGTTGGTTGTGGGCATATTTGCAACCTCAATGTAGTAGGGAACACCGTTTGCAACAAGCTTTTCAGCCTCTGCCATACCGATTTCATTCTGAGTTGCGCAGGGCATTGCAACGTCAACCTTAACACCCCAGGGCTTCTGACCTGCAAAGAATTCTGCACCGAACTTATCTGCATAATCCTGAACCTTGTCACGGCCTGACGCTCTCATTTCGAGCATAAAGTCAATCTTTTCGGGTGTGCTGATACCGTCTGCATCATATACATATCCGTCAGGACCTGAAATGGTAACAACCTTACCGCCAAGCTCTGTGATCTTCTGAACTGCACCCCATGCAACATTGCCGAAGCCTGAGATTGCAAATGTCTTACCCTTGATTTCTTCGCCGAAGTGCTTGAGCATTTCAACTGCGTAGTATGTAGCACCGTAACCGGTTGCTTCGGGTCTGATGAGCGAACCACCGTATGAAAGGCCCTTACCTGTGAGAACACCGTTTTCAAATGCACCTCTGATGCGTCTGTACTGACCGTAGAGGTAACCGATTTCTCTGCCGCCTACACCGATATCACCGGCAGGTACGTCAATGTCAGGACCGATGTGTCTGTAAAGCTCTGTCATAAATGCCTGGCAAAAGCGAAGGATTTCTGCATCACTCTTACCTCTGGGGTCAAAGTCCGAACCGCCCTTTGCACCGCCGATGGGAAGACCTGTAAGGCTGTTTTTGAAAGTCTGCTCAAAAGCAAGGAACTTCATAATGCCGATGTATACCGAAGGATGGAAACGCAGACCGCCCTTGTAGGGACCGATTGCTCCGTTGAACTGAACTCTGTAACCTGTATTTACCTGAACCTTGCCGCTGTCGTCAACCCAGGTAACACGGAATGAAATCTGTCTTTCGGGCTCTGCCATTCTTTCAAGCAGTGAATACTTCTCATATTCGGGATGCTGATCGATAACGGGCTTGATTGATTCATAAACCTCTGTAACGGTCTGAACGAATTCGGGCTCGTTTGCATGCTTCTTTGCAACTGCTTCAATTGTGCGCTTAATGTAATCCATAATTGACACTCCTTATCAAGCTGTCGGGGATTGGTCGGCAGCCCGTATAGAATACGGAAAAATCCGTTTGTTTAACGCTTTAATTCGCTGATAATAAATTATGTGGTATATTTTATACCAACAAAGAAAAAAATGCAACAAAAAATATGCAACTTTCATAATTTTGTGAAAAATGTGGAATATTGTAATCTGAAAAGCTGAAATTTGCAACATTTAACAATAAATCTTTCATAATCCTGCATTTTATCGTAAAAATGAAAGTTTTTTGCAAGAATTATTTGACTTTTCTACTTGATTTGGTGCAAACTGTGTTATATAATATTATAGTTATTTGTTTAAACTGCCCGTGTAGGGTGAAAGGGTGTAATTGAGTTGAAAGTAAAAGGATTTGACAATGCTCTGTATATCAGCCGTCAGTCGGAGGAAATACGCAAGCGCATTAACGAATTCGGCGGCAAGCTTTATCTTGAATTCGGCGGCAAGCTTTTTGATGATTTTCACGCTTCAAGAGTTCTGCCCGGTTTTGCTCCCGACAGTAAGTTGCAGATGCTTAAAAGCCTTGCGGATAAGGTTGAAGTTGTTATTGTTATCGGCTCCGCAGATATTGAGAACAACAAAATCCGCCGCGACCTTGGCATAACATATGATGCGGATGTTCTCCGCCTTATTGATGCTTACAGAGGCTCAGGCCTTTATGTAGGCAGTGTTGTGCTCTCACAGTTCAAGGGTCAGCCCGCCTGCATTGCATTCAAAGCAAAGCTTGAACAGCTCGGAATCAAAGTTTTCACTCATTACACAATCGAAGGTTACCCCTATAATGTATCTCATATCGTAAGCGAGGCAGGCTTCGGCAAAAACGAATATATCGAAACTTCAAGACCTCTTGTAGTCATTACCGCGCCCGGCCCCGGAAGCGGCAAAATGAGCACCTGCCTTTCACAGCTTTATCACGAAAACCAGCGTGGCGTAAAAGCAGGTTATGCAAAATTTGAGACCTTCCCCATCTGGAATCTCCCCTTAAAGCACCCCGTTAACCTTGCATATGAGGCTGCAACCGCAGACCTTAACGATGTGAATATGATTGACCCCTATCACCTTGAAGCCTATGGTGAAACAACGGTCAATTACAACAGAGATGTTGAAGTTTTCCCCGTACTCAATGCTATTTTTGAAAAAATTGAAGGCGTCAGCCCTTATAAATCACCTACGGATATGGGTGTAAATATGGCGGGCTATGCCATATGCGATGATAAGGCGGTTATTGAGGCTTCAAAGCAGGAAATTGTTCGCCGTTATTTTGCGGCAATGTGCGATTTGCGTATGGGCAGAGGCAAACAGGAAGCCGTTGACAAAATCGTAAGCCTTATGAATCAGGCAGGCGTTGTGATTGAGGACCGAAAGGTTATCAAAGCCGCACTTGAAAAGAGCGAAGAAACCGAGGGCCAGCCCGCAGTTGCAATTGAGCTTCCCGATGGCAGAATCGTTACGGGTAAGACCTCAAATCTTCTCGGTGCATCCAGTGCCGCGCTGCTTAACGCCGCAAAGGCAATAGCAGGTCTCCCTGAGGATTTGCTTATGATTGCTCCCTCAATCATTGAACCTATTCAGGAGCTTAAAACAGGCATTCTTAAAGGTCATAATCCCCGTCTTCACTCTGACGAAACACTTATTGCCCTTTCAATGAGTGCCAACAATAATCCCCTTGCAAAGCAGGCACTTGATGCCATTGAAAAGCTTAAAGACTGCGAGGCTCATTCAACGGTTATTCTCTCTCAGGTTGATTCGGATGTATACAGAAAAATCGGTATGAATCTCACCTGTGAGCCCAGATATCAGACCAAAAAGCTTTATCATAAATAATAACCCCGCCGTGCCGTTACATCTGTAACAGTGCGGCTTTTTTTATTGATATTATACTCCCCCTATGGTATACTTGTTACAACTATAAATTATATCCGGAGGACATTATGGGTAAAAATATTGTTGTTGCAGGTCTCGGTCACGGCGGTATTGCCGCTGCCGCACTCCTTGCAAAGGCAGGATACGATGTAACCGTTTACGAAAAGAAAAAAGAAGGCACTCTGGGCTATGACTGGACGGATATTTTCGCACCCGACGCACTGAGATATGCCGAAATTGATATGCCCGATGATGATAAATATGAATACAAGCAGGATATGACTTTCTTCGGCCCCACAAGTGAAAAAGCACTTCATCAGCATGTACCCGAAGACCAGCTTGAAATCAAAATGGAACGCAGGGATATTTATGAGCACCTCATTAACAACGCTCTTAAATACGGCGTAAATATCGTGTATAATTGTGAAATCGAAGGACCCATTGTGCTGGGCAACAGAGTTGTAGGCATAAAGACTGAAAAGGGCGATGTTTACGGTGACCTTATCATCGATGCCTGCGGTATGAATTCTCCTGTAAGACGCAATCTGCCCGAGAGCTTTGGCATTGAAAAGGATGTTGCGCGCAATGAGAAAATCACAATTTACCGTGCATTTTTCAATGTTGCCGAGGAGGTAGAAGTTGAAGCGAAATTCAAGGTAATGCTTTTCAAAGGCGGCCAGCTGGGCATTAACTGGGTTGCCTCAGAAGAGGACCACACCGACCTTCTTATGGGAAGATTTGAAGATTTTGATATTGAAGACGTTGAGAAGTTTGCCGATTTTCTCCGCAAAGAAAATCCCCGTCTCGGCACAAAGAAAAAAAGAGGCGGTCAGTTTGTTGAAATCCCTGTGCGTCAACCTCTTTCGGTTATGGTTGCCGACGGATATGCCGCAATCGGTGACAGCGCATTCATGACGGTGCCCGTTATCGGCTCGGGAATTGCAAACAGCCTCAAAGCGGCAAAAATTCTTGCAGATACCGTTATACGCGATAAAACAAATTCATTCAGTGCAGACAGCCTCTGGAACTATCAGGTTGGTTACTATAAGGAACTCGGTGCCGGTCTGGCCCCCCTTGCCTGCATTAAGCTTCTGCTTCTGAGCCTTACCCCGGATGAGGTTGATTACGTTTTTGAAAACGAAATTCTCACTGAGGACATGATGACAATCGGTGCTGATTTTACGGGACTTTCAAGCGTAAAATTTGACCCAAAAGAAATGATAGGCAAGGCAAAACAGGTTTGCAGCGACACCGAATTGCTCAAAAAGCTTATTGCCTGCGGCGTGCGTATAGGTAAAGTAGGTGCAACATGCACCATGATGCCCAAAAAATGGAATGCCCGCAGGGTTCAGAACTGGGCAAAGGTTTATGAATTTTCATTCAGATAAGGTGATGTTATGTTCAGAGACATGAGACGCTTCAAGCAGGCACTTTCAAAGGAAGAATGCGAAAAAATACTCAGTGAATCAAGCTCGGGTATTCTTGCGGTTTCAGGTGATGACGGCTATCCCTACACAGTGCCTATGAGCTATTTTTACGAAGACGGAAAGATTTATTTCCATTCCGCAAAAAGCGGGCATAAGATTGATGCAATCAGGTCAGACCCCAAAGTTTCTTTCTGCGTTGTAACAGTTGATGAGCCTCAGCCCGAAAAATTTTCGGGTGATTTCAGAAGTGTTGTCGCCTTCGGCAAAGCAAGAATAATTGAAGACGACAAAGAAAAATGGCAGGTAATGGACATCATTACAAAAAAATACGCCCCTCTTGCATCACAGACAGATGTTGATGCAAAGATTGATGTAAGATTCAAGGCGGTATCAATAATCGTTATGGATATCGAGCATCTCAGCGGCAAAGAATCAATGGATCTGGTTAAAATGAGATAAAAAAAGGACAGCCTCGGGTGCCTTCCAATAAAACAGCATAAGCGTTTTTGAAACGGTATAACTTCGGTTATGCCGTTTCTTTTTGTATGCATCTGCTGTAAAACTTGTTCAATAATGAGTTTGGTAATATGCCTGCATAATTGTAACTGATAGTAACTGTCTGCACTCTCTTTCCCGATGATTTATCGGTTTTATGCACATAAACCGCTTTTACCATATCGTTGAGAATGGCAGGTGTCAGTTTTTCGATGCCGACATATTTCTTTGCTGTGCGGATAAACTTTTCAACGTTATCCGTCTTTTCTTGAAATTCCTGAATTTCTTTGTTTAACATCTCGATTTTTTCTTTTAATTCGGCTTGCTCGGTTTCGTAATCTTCCGAAAGCATTTGGAAACGGGTTTCAGAAAGATTGTCGTTTACGTAGTCTTCGTAAATACGCTTGAACAATCGGTCAAGTTCAGAATAACGGTTTCTCGATTTTTGAAGTAACTTGTTTTTGGCATCAAGCTCCTTCTTTGTTTCACTTGATTTCAAAGCTCCGAGTGTTTCTCTGAATTCATCTTCAAAAGCGGAAACACACAAACAGACAAGTTGGATGTTTTGGAGTGTTCCTTCTTCAAGAACAACCGCACGTATAAAATGAGATTCACATACATCTGTGCCTTTCTTCCTCGATGTGGAACATACGAAATGATCTTGCCGTGTTTCGTAATTGTTCATTGTGCAGTAGTACAATTTTTCACCGCACTCGGCACAACGGGCAATTCCCGAAAACATATTTGTTTTACCTGTTCTTGTCGGTCTGCGTTTGTTCTGTCGGAGTTCTTGTACTCTTTTAAAGGTTTCTTCGTCAATAATTGCTTCGTGAGTATTCTTGAAAATCTTCCACATTTCAGGTGGGTTATCAATCTGTTTTTTACTTTTGTAAGATTGTTTGCGAGTTCTGAAATTCACCATATGACCAGCATATTCGTATTTATCAAGAATTCCCGAAATCGTACGTGAATGCCATCCGTATGGATTACTTGGCGGTTTGGCGGGAGCATTTCTGCCGATTTTTTGCCAATGCACGGTTGGAGTTTCAATCTTATCTGATTTCAAAATATTGGCGATTTGTGAAGGACCGTAACCTTCCATACATAGATTGAAAATTCTTTTAACCACTTGAGCTGCTTCTTCATCAACAATCCAATGTTTTTTCGGATTATCCGGATCTTTCAGATATCCGTACGGTGGATTTGATGTAAGATATTCTCCCGATTCACCCTTGTTTTTCATAACAGCACGGATTTTCTTGCTTGTATCCTTAACATAAAACTCATTGATTATGTTCAGGAACGGGGTAAAATCGTTGTCTTGTTGATTATCGCTGTCAACACCATTGTTGATTGCGATGAAACGGATATCATTGTTTGGGAATTTAACCTCTGTATACATTCCGACTTCAAGATAGTTTCTGCCGATACGTGACATATCTTTTACGATAACCGTACCGACTTTGCCTTCATCAACAAGAGAGATTAATTCCTGCCAAGCAGGTCTGTTGAAATTTGTTCCGGAATAACCGTCATCGGTGAAGTGCTGAAGATTTTTGAAACCGTTTTCTTTTGCGTATTTTTCGAGCATCGCCTTTTGAGATGTGATTTGTCAAGGATATTTTCTGATAAAAATATATTTTATGTTACTTCTCAAGTGGATACAACTTATAAATATAACATCTTTAACAATATATTATTTAAAAAAGCTATTTGTATCGATTTTAACACAAATAGCTTTTGATGAGAAAATAAATTATTTATATATTATTTCAATGTTAGTTGGCAATTGATAATATTCACAGAACCTTTGTAAGAATTTTGAGTTTTTATATTCTACATCAAGGGCATAGACCATAAACCTAAACGATGTATGGTTAAGTTCAATAGTATAGTTGCCGTTTTTTATCTCCGAGCGAATATACTCTATTTTTCTGTTGTTTGCCATATAAACTTGTGAATAACAGAATAAATTTATAGCCAATAAAAAAGCAAGGAGGATTTTGGCGATTTTTAACTGAGAAAAATTTTGTGTGTTATTTTTAAATAAACTATACTCATCCCAAAATTCTTTTGCAATCAGAATAGAAACAATGTATGTTCCGCTAAAGCAACGAGGTCCAATTGGAGAAACAACAACCAAAGGTAAGCATTGAAGGATAATTATTACAAGATAAATTAAAGTTTTATTTTTTGCGTTTTTATTTTTGAATTCTCTAACCACAATTGAGCAAAATAATATAATATATAGTAAAATTAAACCTGCTAACATTTTCAACATATTAGCTTTTTTAGTTACTAATGCCGCTAACAAAAGTATTAATATAGAAACTACAGTTAATAAAGTGAAATATTTAAATATGTACTTATTTTCCTTCCTTTCTATTCCTTTTAGTTTGTATAATAAAACAGAATAAATTAAGATAAAAACAATTGTGGGAAAACATGCAAATATAAAATTCAATGATACAGTACTTAAAAGGTTTTCTACACATTTCCAAAGAGTTGATAATAGAGATTTATGGTTTACGCTTAAGGATTGATATGTATTTTCTCCATTATAGATTTTCAAATATACACTGTTAGAAAACATAATAATACTTCCAATAAAGCACGAGATCATATATGTCAAATAGAATATATCAATTTTTTTGTTTTTAATAATTGAAATAACATTTAAAAAGACAGATAAAACAATCAAAAAAATAGAAAAAGTTTCCATAAACAACTGCCCTGATATACTTAGCATTACAATAAATATATATTTAAGAAAAAATCCAAATTTAGACAGTTTGTTATTGTTCAAAACTATGTACAGACCTAACATTATTATTAAAATAGAAAAACAATAATTTGAGAAACCAGCGGTCCAAACAAACGACTGGATAAAAAGCGGAGTAGGGATTATTAAAAACAATGATGATAAAAGTAAAAACTCTTTACTTTTGTTAGAACTAAACACTTGAATTAACTTCAGCAATGAAGTTAAGGTGATGCTTTTAATAAAAGGTAAAAGTACTGGATTTCTTGCGAAAATAATTGCAAAAATATTTCCTAAATATCTACCGTTATAGTCTTCAAACTTATTTTCCAATAAATTTAACCCTTGGCTTGTAGCCCACCCCAAATCATCTGCTGACGGAGGAAAGAAAAAAGCAATAATAACAACGGCAACAAAAAACAAAATTAAACATTTATTTTCAAAATTTTTTAGCTTATTCGATACGCTGAATTCTTTCAAAATTACCCTCCTTCTTTGTAACAATAAAGTTTTCATCAATAATTTTTATTAAAACAATAATTAATGCTAAAAACATAATAAAAAACGTTCTATACCCAGATGCCCAAACTGTTGGCGAAAGTCCCATCATAAGTCTGCTACCAAGACCGAAACATAGAACAATAAAAGAAATGAAAAACGTCTTTTTATTATCAAACGCCTGATACAACGATAACAGAACAATTGCTATAACAATCAAAAACACTATATCGGGAACAGGTTCAAAAGAATAAGCAGCCTTTTCCATGCGGTAATATCGCATTCCGCCCGTTATAAACTCATAAAAAGACGATTCGGGAACAAATCTCAGTACAGCCATTATAGCAACAAAAAGAGGCGGCAAAAAACTTGTTGCGCAAATAATCGGTGAACGTTTCTTTTTTATGAGAATTACCGAAATAAAAACCGTGAAAGAAAAGAACGCAAGCATAGCGAAATGCGGATTCATCGTCAGGCTGAAAAAGGTTGAAGAAAAGCCGAGTTCAAGCTTTTCGATGACATTAAGTTCTGTAAAAGTAGGGAAATACCTTCCTGCTTCTCTGAGCATACGGTTGTTTTCTCCAAACATATTAAGGCAGAAAGACCAAGCCAAGCCACCCAATGCCACAGCAAACTGGATTAAGATAAAAACATTGAACCTCTTTGAAAGCACAAGGTAAACGTTTATCCCGAGAAAAATAACCGTCAGCACAACTGCCATTTGCTGCATATTGGTTGCATACAGAAGAAAAGGTAAAGTTAAAAGGAACTCATAAGGAGCGACCTTATTCCCGATCATATATTTTTTTACGGGTATAAGCGTAAACAAACCAAAAGTTACTGCCCATAGATAGTTTAATGTGGTTGCAATAAAACCGGCATCAACAACAACCATTGACGGATACAAAATAGAACAACAGATAAAAATATTTTTTTCTTTCTCATGTACACAAGAAACAAGTTTTGAAACAATCAATGAAAATGATGTTAATATGATAGGGTTTATGATTCTCCACAAAAATGGAAATAGAGCAAAAAAATATGTGAACGAATCAATAATAGGTCTTGCGCTTCCTTTCAAGAACTCACAAAAGTCTAAGTTAACGGATTTCCGGAAAAATATTGCATCATCTGCCCAATTTAATGGTAAGAACCAATGAATAATTATTGAACAGAACAACAACACCACAAAGGGTTTATTGTTTTCGTTATATAAAAATTTTTTAGCCTCACAGAATATTTTTTTCATTAATTTGTTAACCTCTTTTTGCTTATAAAACATCCTAAAGCCCAAAACAGTATTCCCAATAACAACATTGGGAAGTAAACATACTTAAACTCAACCGCCAAATCATACCCTTTAGCCGAGCCATAAATAAATGGTATCGAAGATACTGTAGAAGGGGAATAATTAATTAAACAGTAAACGAAACATACTGTTAATGAAAATGTAATTGACTTGCTTAAAATTGACATTAAATACATCGCATTAAAAATAAAGTTGCATGCAATAAATATCCAAACATAAAGTATCCAAAAAGTTTTGAATTTAAAACAATACGGAGAGAAAACAAGGGTAAAGTTGAGAATGTATACGATAAAAAGCACAAAAATTTCTTTATATAAATTACATTTATATGTACTAAACAAAAGTTCATTTCCAATTCCTTCTAAGTATTCTCTCAAAACAAATGCTGACCACCAAAAACAAAAAAGCGGAACAGTAAGTAAAAAGATTTCCCTTACTTCTTCTTGAAATATTGTGCTAAAACCATATTTTTTAAATGTTATAAAGCAAATAAAGGGTATAATAAAATTCAAAACAACTATTGGTACGATAGACATTAAGTGTATGCTTTTAATTAGATAGAATGTTCTAAACAAGCGAATTTCTAAATGTTTTTTAAAACACATATGTATCCATCCTCCAAATCAATGCTTGCTTTTTCAAGATTTTGAGAGTTGGATGACAAAATTTTCATCATCACTTTTTCATCATATGCAAATTTTTTTTGTAAAATATAACTCCCTCGTATAGAATCAACAGCAGATTCATTTAAAATAAAAGCTTTTTCCCTTGCTACTGACTTTATTTCTTCAACAGTACCACTTTTTTTGAGCTTGCCTTTATCCATAATCAGTATATTTTCACAAAGTGAATCTGCATCATCAACTATGTGGGTTGAAATAATTATTGTCTTATCTTTTTTGATAGAAGAAATAATATTTTTAAATCTTAACCTTTCTTCAGGGTCTAACCCAACTGTTGGTTCATCAAACAATATTATGTCAGGGTTTCCAAGTAAAGCCTGAGCAATCCCAATTCTTCGTACCATTCCTCCTGAAAGAGTTCTTATCCGGCTGTTTAGCCTATCACTCATGTCGACCAATTCCAACACATTACTTATTTCTTTTTCTGATGAGGTTCGGTCTAATCCTTTTAAGTTAGAAAGCAATTGCATTACTTCTTTAACTTTTAGTTCTTTGAAAAGCGCAAAATCCTGCGGAAGATAACCAATTTTTGAAAAAGTTTTTTTGCTTTTTGATGAAGAAAAATCGTTATAAATAATACTATTTTCTTTACTGGGATATAAACCAACAATAGAACGTAAAAGACTGGTTTTCCCTGCTCCGTTTGGACCCAATAACGCATAAACATTGTTGTTGAAAGTAAAACTAAAATTATCAATCGCAATATTTTTATTAAATGTTTTAGTTAAATTCTTTATTTCAAGCATCTGTTTATCCTCCGCTTAATTGTTCTTCAAAAAATTCTAGAGGGGTTCGTGTGTCTTCGTTTTCAAAAATAAATTTACGGATTCGATTTAGAGCCTCAGTCTCCCCAAATTTTTCCACCATCTCCAATGTTAATTTTGCTATCATTTTGCTTTCGCCTTCTACACTTTCATCGTCAACTAAAAGTGTTGTGAAAAGCTCAGGTTCTTCTGTATAGTATAGTAATGAAATTTGATAAAAAATACGTTTGTTTTTATTCATAATAAACATATTGTATTTATGGTTTATTCCATAAATCCCAAACATTTCTATATGATCAGAATAAATAGGAGAATAATCGTAATTATTCATATTCGGAATACAAATTATTGTTTTTATTGATGAGGATTTAAATTTTGGATTGTTTATTAATTGAAGTGTCTCAGAAGCTATTAAATCTATATCGAGAAATTCCGTCGCTAGATACGGATATATTACTCTTACTCCGTTTATATCAATAACATCATAGAAACCATTAACCAATGAAACCCCATTACTTTTCCCTTCAAATGTGTTTATAGAGGATTCAAAAAGATTAGAATATGTTTTTTTTAGTCCATCTACTTTTATGTGATAATCTGATAAATTGTTTGATAAAATATAATTATAATTCTGATACTCTATATTATAAAGCACATGAAAACCTGCTTTGGGATAATAAGGAAAAGCTCCCGATAGATATATTCCTTGATAATTTGAATAAAAGGTAGAGCATGATCCTTGGTATTCCATCATTATTTTTTCGATAGGAGTTTCATTTTTATGAATAGTAATATAGTCTCCGTATCTGTCATAGTCCAACTGATTGCCGTTCTGATCTGTAATATATTTTATTTCGTAACCGTGATATAATGTAAAAATATATTTCGTTAATGTATTATCACTTAATTCCATTGTAGCTTTTGCTTTCAAATTTCGATTGATTTCTAAATCCAACTCATATTTTAGAACTTCAAAATTTGCTTCCTTGTTTTTTTGGTTAAACCTTTCGTAATATTCTATTTCTTTTAATTGATAATGTTCATTCATATCTACTTTAGAAGTGGGTGTAACCATTGTGATAAAAGATATAATACATATAAAAGCCATTAATAGTGAAAAAACTCTTTTTATAATTTTGTTTTTAAATATATATCTAGCGACAAAGAACAATGACAAAAAAACCCAAAAAGAAACTCTTGCCCATCGGTAATCTAGCAAAGAAAATCCAAAACTATGATTAGGAGTAAAATCCAAATAATGTTGAAAATTAAACAACTCAAATATATTATATAAATTTGTTGAATGAGCAATCTTGCCGAAAAACTGACTTGAAAGCACAGTAAATATAGTTAAGACTAAATAAGCTTGCAATCTTTTGAATTTAAATGAAATCACAAAGCCTATGCATATTCCTGCTAACGATACTCCTAACAGATTTAAACTTATAGATAAAAAAATATGAACCAAGTATTCTAAATGGTTTATTGTTTGTTGATAATACACGGCTATATTATAAAATAAAGCAGTGAAATAAAAAATAACGGCAATTGTAAGCATAACTAAAAACTGGTTTTTTGATATGCTAAAATATCCTTTTAAAGAAGAAAAAACTATTTCATTGATGCCTCTCTGCTGATATTTATAAAAGAACTCGTAAGAAATAAACAAAAAGAATGGTAAAAAAATTTCTGTTAACATTAATGTAATAGAAAGATAGTTTATATCACTAAAAGATGCATATTGCAAAGACAGGATTAAATACAAGTTTAAAAAGAAATATGCAACTATAGTTGGAATAAAAATATGTTTATTTCTAACAAATTGAAGAAATATTATTTGAAGTGTATTCATTTTTTTACCTTCCTTCATATCCATAATAAGACAAAGGAGTGACATAGAATCAAGATTCATATGCCACTCCTTTCTTTTAGCCGATGTACATTACACCAGAACCACTTACGCCTTTTATAGTTTGAGACTCTGGACTTAATGCCAATCTGAAAGTAGTAGAATCGTTAAATCGAGATGACTTGAAAAGAGGTTTGTATGTATAGTCATCAGCTACCGATTCAGACACACATTTACCAGCAGAAATAAAAAGTCTCTCGTCGCTTACCCAATTAAAAATATTTGCTTTGTATTCAAACTGCGCTCTCATTCTCTGAGATGAACCGAGATTGTTGAAAGTATCATCTTTTATATATGCCTGAAGACCACTTTCGCTTCCCGAGTAACTGGCATCCTGTGTGGAATAAAGATTTACAGATTTGATAGCACTTGCCTGAATGGCAAATATTGACATAACTGTTACAATTGACAAAACGAGCGCTATTAATTTTTTACTATACTTCATAATAAGGTCTCCTTTTAAATTTTGATATAAACTAATTTTACTAAACCATTGGACTCACCACTTTCATAAAAATTTCTTTTAACTCTATGTGCACTAAAAGTATAAAGAAAATATTGAGTCGGGTATAAAGTAAAATAAGGTTCAAATTATTCTTGGAACCTTAAACTTTTTATTCCCCCTACACCTATATAGTCCTTTAAAATGATAAAAAATTACAAAAAATCATTTACAAAAGTTTGTTGATGTTTTTGTGCAATTTATCCATAAAACAACAAAAGCAGCTGAACAATCAGCTGCTTTTGAAAATTATTCAGTTTTGAAATTAAAAGCTTAAAGACGATGTTTCGTTATAACTCGTTTCTTCCGATGTGAAAATAAGAAGTGTCTTTTTTGCTGCATAATGTTCAGCGATTACACGATATGAATAACCCGAAGGTGGTGTGATAGTTTTTGAAAATGAATATGTTGTTGAATCAGAGTATAAACCCGAATAACAATATGTTGAATAATCAGTCCAACTACCATTAACAAGTCTCTGTAATTTTATATAAGTGAAGCCGCATTTATCAACTTCATCAGAACCTTTTGTTGATGCAGTTATGATTAATTGCGAACTTGTTTTTGAAAGCCTGAGTGTTTTCTGATTTATTAAGCCTGTCGCTCTTGCGTTGGCATTTGTGTTATAGATACCTTCTGATTCTTCAATTATTGTTTCATTCGATAAAATAACCTCATAATAATCCTCGTTCTTTGCTTCTGTAGCAAACACAGAAAGATTAAACAAAGAGAATATTAATATAAATGAACAAATGACACAAATAAATTTTTTCAAATTAATCATCTCCTATTTGATTGTTTTAGCAAATTCAATTGCCTGTTCAACATTCATAGACGAAATAATTGTATATTCTGTTTGCCCGTCTTTGAATGTTATTGTTCCTTTTCTGTTTTGTTCAAAAATATGAACTCGAATTCCGTTGACATCAATTGTTGTTTCATATTTGGCATTGGGATACTCTGATTCTCCACTCTCAACAATTGGATCATATTTATCAATTGAAACAAAGCCTTTTTCCTTACCATAGACAAAACTAATGTTTGCAGAAGTATGAACATCTCCGTGCTGATATTCAATTTCAGTTATTTGTGATTCATCGCTTAACAAAGCTTCCGGCAAAAGAATAGGATAAATACCGTTCTCTTTTAATTCTTCTGCAAGTTCTGTACCAAGCAATTCATAATCATCTGCATTATCATCACTCTTATCGAACCTGACAACAATATATTTGTTATAGAGTTCGACTAATCCATCAAGAATGCTTACATCAGAAACTGCTGCAAAAACAGAAAGAGAACCGACTGCAAGTATTGCTACTGCGGCTGCAATAGCAAAAACTTTTTTGAAAGGTTTGGTAATTCTATTATCTTTTAAATCACTTGTCCTTTCTGCTTTGATTTCAACTGTGTCATTGCTTTCAAGTTCATTAAGAGCATCAAGGCAATACTCAATTAAATCTGCATCCATTTCGTTTTCGGGCTTATTTAATTCTTCTTCAATTATGCGTTCAAGTTCTTCTTTGGGCAAGTCAATAGACTTGTCTTTTATAAAACGCAGTATATCTGAACTGTTTATCATTTTCATCCCTCAATTATATAGTCTTTAAATTAGTGAAAAATTACACTGTCACATTCAACAAAGTTTTTTTGAATGTTTTGTATGTTTTGTTAATTAAAAATATGTTTTATGAACTTGATTATTTTTCGTTTTAATCTAAATACTTGTTGTTGAATCAGATTTTCACTAATTCCTCGTTCTTTTGCCAGTTCACTTTGTTTTCTGTTATTCAAATAGAAATCTACAAACAACTTTCTTTCATATTCCGTCAGATAATCAATTATTTGTGACAAATATTTGTCAATGTCCTGCTCGGATAGTTCTTCATAATCTATTGAATCCTGTAATCGAACATCAATGTGTTTTTCGTCAAACGGTAATATTTTATCATTGTGACTGGCTTTTTCATAAATATCCTTAATCATATTATTCGCAACCGTAGTCGACCAAGTTTTCGGATATTCTATTTTCGTTCCTTTATGTATTGCTTCAACCAAAGCTGCAAATACATCCTGAACACAATCATCAATATATTCTTTGTGTCTGTTCAGTTTGTAATTACACAGTTTGCGAATGTACGGCTCGTATTCTCGCCACAGCTTGTCCACTAACTGCATATCCCTTTCTCTTTCGTTTATATCCAATGTTATGATACTCCCTTTCCAAGCATATAAGAGAATGTTATTTTCGAGTACACTCTCCCAATATATATAACGCATGAGAACTGACTTTTCAGTACAAAATTCAACAAAAAATTTTGTGAAACGCAAATGCCGAAAAATCCCCATATATACATATGACGAAAAACGGCAAATGTTACGCTGGATTTTCGAGAATTTACAAAAAATTCATATTTAAAACGGATATTATCAAATTAATTAATTATACCACAACAATATTGCTTTTTCTACCTATTAAGCAACATTGCGGTTTTAGGATGCATAATCGTTAGGTTTTAATATAAAAAATAAGCTAAAATGCAAAAAACGGTCACAATCTTCTTGAGTGATGATTGTGACCGTTAGTGTAAATTTTTTCGTTAATAGAAATTGTTACTGGGATTATCTTTCATCTCTGCCGTGTTTGATATTTTTCTTTCGTCTTGGAGTTGATTTGGCTTGTGCGAGTCTTTGTGATACTGAACGGGAATCGTTCTGTTCACCGAGGAAGTAATTGACATCACGAATGCTGTAATTAAATCTTGAAGTGACAAGCTCCTTTCCGTTACTGCGAATTATCTGACTGCTCTGTACTTCTTTATCGTAGCGAAGTTTAAGCTGTTCCTCACGAAGCTCGGCAGGGTCAAAGTCAGTTGCACTTTCTTTCATTTCTTTGTACTCTGCAACAGCCTTTTCAATTTCTTCAGAATATTTTTGCTCTTGCTTTGAAATAAGATCAAGCTTCTTTTCTAAAGCAGCAACATAAGACTTTACATTCTCAATAGTGTAAGTTTCGGTGCAATAAAGGTTATTTAATATAATTTTCTTTTCGGTTTGCAGTTCTTCAAGCTTTTCGGTAAGTTCGGATATTCTCTTTGCAAATTCACGGTGCTTCAAAATCATAATCACGGGAATTGATTGCTTTTCTTTAATCAAGGCTTTTCGCTCAGATGTCTTTTTCTTAATTTCGTCAACAATATCCTTGTAGCTTTCAAGTTCAGGGGTTATGTTTCTTAATGTTCGTATTATCTCATTATGCTCAACAAATCCCGAAAGAACCTTGTAGCGTAAAACAATGAGATTCATTCGTATGCTTTCCAATGCTTCTGCCACAGCGGGAAGTGTGTTTGCAACAGCTTTCTTTAATTTTGCAAACTCGTATTTAAGAGTTCTCAATAATCGGTTGTCATCTTTTATCTGTCTGTTAAGTTCGCACCTTTCGGAAATTATGCCCTTTTCTTCAAGTCTTCTCGCAATTACACCTTCGTGAACGGTAGGCTGTTCATCAAGACCTCTTTCGGAATGACTGCGGGAATCAATATGGTTTTCGGGTTCAAGATATTTGTTTACTTCATCTGCCCACACTTTACGCCATAATATAAGCTGCTCATCGCTGTTCCATCGCTCGGAGATGGGATTCTGTCTGCCGTATTTTGTGCTTTTGGGATATTTTGATGCTCTTTCGTAACCTTCCGCTTGTGACGGCGGAAGGTATTTCTTTTTGCCGTTTACCATATACGGATACTGTTTCTCCCAACCGTCCGTAACGGCTTTGGCATATTCGGATGAAGTAAATCCTTTTTCTTCTCCGTTTCGTATGCAAAGATATTCTTTCTCGGTTTTGTGTTGCCACATTCCGTTTTCGTTAAGCGGTCTGACGGTCAGCATAATATGTGCGTGAGGATTGTGTCCGTCTGTGTTGTGAATTACAACATCGGCACACATTCCGTCTGCAACAAAATTCTGACGGATAAATTCAGTCAGTATCTTTTGCCAACCGTTTTTATCAAGCTCAACGGGAAGTGCAACAACAAATTCACGGGCAAGCCGGCTGTCTTTAGTTTTTTCGTTTTCTTCTACTGCGTTCCAAAGAACGGCTCTGTCAAGCCATTCTCTCGGTGCGTAGTCGGGAAGAAACACCTGCTGCCACACTAAACCTTGTTTTCGTGTGTAATCGTGATTTATGCCATCATAGTCATTGAGTATCTGAGAACAGCTCATATATGCCGAAGCAGCAACCGCACTTCGTCCCGTACCTCTGCTGATTACCTTTGCTTCAAGGTGGTATATTGCCAATAAATATCATCATCCTCTCTGTTTTTGTTTCTTTTCGCAAAAAGAAAATGAGTGTCGTATAAAACGATACTCATAGCTGCGATAAAACTGCCGGTGGCAGATTTTCGCAGACAGACGGTAGGTGTGTAAAATTAACCGTCTGTGCGGACAATGACAGCGAATAAAAATAGTTTCTTCATTGTCCGTAGGCTTCCGCAGAAGCCGCATCCGCCTCGCAGAGCGCACGACCACCGCTTGCCGTTCGGCAAGTGGTGAGTAAG
>JAXJTD010000005.1:0-3256 GCA_036309745.1 Acutalibacteraceae bacterium
ACCGCCTTGCGAACCTTTCTTGAAAGTTTAGCGTTCATGTTTTTATTCTCCCTTAATTATGCTACTTTTAATGTTTCGATAGCCTGTATAACTTCCCAAACATAATGCTCCGAATGTTGTGTAAAATCTTTTGCAGGAATGTGTATAACTTCCCAACCTTTTTTTACACCTAAAAAATAATTTCTTCTCCTATCTTTTATTTTGGTCTTTTCCAAATTATGCCAATATTCCCCGTCAATTTCTATTGCAAGTTTTATTTCTGGAAAAGCAAAATCAATCATAAATCCTGCCATTCCCTCTGAATATTGAGCAATCGGGAAATAACCATTTTCGTTTATTAGTTTTTCAAAAAGCAATTCGGGGGCAGAACGAACATAGTTTTGTGCTTCCATAACTTTTTTAATCTGTTCCTCTTTCCATTTTGGGTTTTTGAATAACTCTCTTATACCTTCATTAGCCTTTTTAGTTTGTGCCTTTATCTGCTCTTTCGTCATACCTGCATAGCGTCTGTGATTATCTTCTGAAATAGTACGGGTTTTAATTCCATATTTTTTACAAACACGCATTATTGAAATTCTAACAATCCCCAATTCTTCGGAAATCTGTTTTAATGTTTTCATTTCAACATTGTGCATTTTATCAATCTGCTTCAAAAAATCTTCAACAGAAATACCCTTGCTTTTGCAATATGGAATTAAACGGAATTGACCTTGATTGAAAAAATACTGTTCACGACATTCTAGAGAACAACAATTACAATAAGGTTTTGAAGGTCTTTTATAAAACCCTTTTCCACAGATTATACATATTTCATTTGCGTGTCTTTTGTTCATATCCATAAAACTACTCCAACGAAGTAAAACCTGCTATGGTGCATCTGCAATTTGCAACCTGTCCGACTGGGGCTGTCGGGTCTCCCGCATAATCCATCCAAGCACCCTCGCTCTGACTTGTTGCGGGAACTTCAAACTTGTCGTTAATCGGGATAACCACACCATCCATGGCAAGGTGAGCATCCCTAGTTCGGTCATCAAGTGTCGCAATCCATTCTTTCATCTGCACGCCTTCAGCCTTGTAAAGTTCGTTAGCACCCGCATTGACTGTGGTACAACTTTCAGTCCTTGCAATCAGCATCGCACGCCATTTCTTATCTTCTGCAAACATCCCGTCAGACGCTTCGATAAGTTTCTTGACTTGCTCTGCAAGTGTGTCTCCCTCAATCATGCTTTCCGATAGAACCTTGCGGAGTTTCTTCTTAGTGGTGTCGTTGATGTCCTTGCAGAGTTCCAAGCCGTAGTTGTCAACCCATAGATTGAAAAGCCTTCTGACTTCATCTGAAATCTTCACTTCTCCGACATAACTCTTTCCCGCATCGCCAAGAAGTTCCTCGGCATGAACAGCACCCGTCTCAAGTCCACGGATAAACGCACCCGCCAAAGTGTGCTTCAATGATTCATCCATGCTATTGTCAAACAAACGCTCAACCGCTGTTCCTACATCCTTGTTATCCTCAACGGCTTTCTTAATCGTTGCGTTCACAAGTTCATTCTGCTTGTCAAAGGCTTTGTTCATTGCCTTGATAAAAGGCTCTTCAACGCTTCTCGCCCGTGCATCAAACAACTTCCAGATTGCACCCCTTCGGGCTTTGTCTCCATCTGATTTCAAAACTTTGTATTTCTTGCCGTAGTCCTTGCAAAGTTTCTCAAACTCTTCAATGCTCAGTTCCTTCTCTGGCTCTGTCTGGTTTTCAGCAGGATTCTCAGCGGGTGTCTCTGTCGGTGTGTCATTTGTAATCGTAACGCTTTCTTCTTCCTCAATGTCTGGGAGAGTGACTTCAGTCCTGTCCTCATTGTAAGGAACTTCAAGCATACCCAGAGAACGCAAGTATACATCCCCGCCCTTCTCGTCAATCTCCAATCCCATAGCCCTACGCCAGTCATTGACAGTGACAGCACCGCTTCTGAGACCTTCGGTTGCAATCCTAAGTTTCTGCTCGATGTCCTCTTCAATTACATTCTCATGATGGAAAATAAGTTTCCTGTCTCGGTCGAAATCTTCCCAAAGCAACTGAGTGTTCATTACACGCTCGAACATCCGCAGATAATCCGCAAGTACATTCTTATTCAAGAGGTAAAACGCTGAGTCGATTGTTGAGCGGTTGCTCGATTCAAGAATACCCGTAATCTCTGGCGGGATGTGGAACTGTTGCAACGCTGAGTCACGCAAGAACCTTCGGCTTTCAACAAAGTCAAGTTCGGTCGGAGTCTGTGAGACTTTCTCAAACTTCGCACCCTCACCCGTCAGAACCATAGGCTCTTTAGCGTGACGGAATCCAGCCATCTTCTGCATCCAAGTTTGTTTAATCTGGTCGGCAGTTTCCTTGTTGCCGTTTGGAGCGTAAATGATAGCGGAAGGTGTGGCATCGTTGAAGAAAAGGTTTTTAGCATATTTTGAAGCATATTCGTCAGACTGGATTTCGTCTCCGATTGTTTCCGCAGTTCCCTTGCCCCTTCCGAACGGGTCGTTAAGGTCGATGTCTTTGAAACAAATTACATCCTCGCTCGGTACAACGATTGAGTTTCCGCCACAAGTTCCGTAAGGGTAAATCTCATAGTAATTGCTTTCCGCTGTCGGTGTCTTAACTACCCAACTCGGTGCAATCGGTGAAAGTGAGATAATCTTGCCGTTCGGCTTCCTAATTTTAAGCAGGTACGCTTCCCCGACAAGCACATAGCAAGCATAGACAAAGTATTTAATGTGCCATCCCGTAAGTTCCCGAAAACTCGGGCACGGGTCATCAAGCAAGTCGTAGAGTTCGTGAGTCTCAATCACTTCGGCTTTGTCTTTGTTGATTCTGTAATCGGGTCTGTTGTACAGATACAGTTCTGTAGATGCACACTTTGTGGCAATGATTCTAGCCCCGTCAAGTCTGGGGTTTGTGTGATAGAGTTTCAGAAGTTCAGAACTCGCCAAAGATGGGGCTGAACTCCATGTTTTTTTAATGTAGGCTTTGATTCTTTCAAATGCGTTCATTGACAGGTACTTCCTTCAACTAATGTTCTTTCATAATACATTAGTTTCGGGAAGTAGTCAAAAACACTTTTTAATCTTCATAAATTACGACATCTTCACCAAAGACGATTTTGAGAATGTCAGTCATTTTCGCCTTCCTCCCTGTAAGTTATGTGTTCAATGTCATACAAAAGTTGAATGATTGAATCCGTGTTCTCATTTTTTGCAGTCTCGCACAAAGCAC
>JAXJTD010000006.1:0-1503 GCA_036309745.1 Acutalibacteraceae bacterium
AGATTACGGCAGCAAGGGCGTTTATGTAACTGCCGACACAGACGGAACAGTTAAAGTTAAAGCAATCATTTCAGGTTACCGCACAGGTATCAGTGTGCTTTATGAGGTGCTTGACAAAGACGGAAATGTTGTTGCTTCTGCGGCAGACCGAGGTAAGCTTAAAGTAGATTCTCCGATTTTGTGGAACGGTATGAAAAATCCGTATCTTTACACCCTGAAAGCAAGCCTTTTTGATAACGGTTGCCTTATTGATGAAGCAAAGGTTCGTTTTGGTTTCAGAGATATAAAGTTTGACAGTGACAAAGGCTGTTTCCTTAACGGTGAATACATAAAGCTCAGAGGTGTTTCCCGTCATCAGGACAGAGAAACCGTGGGCAACGCTCTCACTTATGAAAACCATCTTGAGGACCTTGCAATCATAAAGGAGATGGGTGCAAACTCTTTGCGCCTTGCCCACTATCAGCAGGCAGAGGAGTTTTATGACCTTTGTGACGAAATGGGCTTTCTTGTGTGGGCAGAAATTCCCGTTATTTCCCGTTTTTCAAAAAAGGCACAGGAAAATGCCCTGAATCAGCTCGAAGAGCTTATTAAGCAGAATATGAACCACCCCTCAATTTTTTGCTGGGGTGTGCAGAATGAAATCTCAATTGCAAGTGAAAACAAGGCTGTTATCGATGCAATAAAAGAGCTTAACGATTATGCAAAAATGCTTGACGGTTCAAGATGTACAACTTCAGCTCAGTTTTCAATGTGTGCTTCTTCAAGCGAGCTTAATTCAATAACGGACATTCAGGGATACAATCACTATTTCGGTTGGTATATGAAAACCTGCACAGGTCTTGATGAATGGCTCTCAAAGTTCAGAGAAGAAAATCCTGCGGTGAAGCTTTGCCTTTCAGAATACGGTGCTGAAGCTGTTCTCGGCTATTTCAGCAACAATCCCGTTCAGGGTGATTACAGTGAGGGTTATCAGGCACTTTTCCACGAGCATTATATAAAAACCATTGCCGGAACTGACTGGATGTGGGGTTCATATGTGTGGAATATGTTTGATTTCGGTTCCGCTTCAAGAAATGAGGGCGGAGTAAAGGGCAGAAACAATAAAGGCCTTGTTACCTTTGACAGAAAGAACAGGAAAGATGCATTCTATCTTTATAAAGCCTATTGGTCAGAAGAAAAGTTCCTTCACCTTGTTGGCAGCAGATATAATCTGCGTACAATCGGTGAACAGTCCTTCCGTGTTTATTCAAACTGCAACAAGGTTGTTATGAAGGTGAACGGCAAACAGAAAACCGTAACGGCTGACAAGGTGTTTGTTTTTGACGGATTTGAAATCAAAGAGGGCGAAAACACCGTTGTTGTTACTGCAGATGATATAAAGGAAACCTATACCTTCACAGGTGTTGCGGAATACCCTGCAGAATATTCACTTCCCGAAGGTAGTGCTTCAATGGTACGCAACTGGTTTGTTGACAAAGAAGAAGCAAGCGGTGAATGCTACAG
>JAXJTD010000007.1:0-2505 GCA_036309745.1 Acutalibacteraceae bacterium
CCTGCACCGTTTCTGTCAACAAGCACAGCAAAAAGTTCTTTTGCTTTTGTCCGCTTAAAGGTAAGTGCCTCTCCGTTTTTTAAAACTTCAAAATTTCCAAAACATTTAACATCAAGCAATGAAACATTCGGATTTTTGCTCTTTATATGGTCAATTTCTTTCTGAACAGCCTCCTGCGTTATTGGTTTCATAAGGTATCCGCTACACCTTAGTTGTATGGCATTTAATGCATACTCCTCGTAACCTGTACAGAAAACAATTTTACATTCCGGCTGAATTTCAGTAATCTTTTCAGCTAGGGCAAGACCGCCCATACCACGCATATTTATATCAAGAAAAGCTACATCTGCACTATTCTCCGAAATCCACTCAAGAGCAGCGGAGCAAACTGAAAAATCATAGACCTCTTTTATATCAGGTGAAGCTTTAACAATATCTGTAAGAGCTTTAAGCATTGGTCTTTCATCATCAACTGTTATCGCTATCATAATCCCCAGCCTCCTTTGGTATTCTTATAGTTGCCTTTGTGCCTTTACTGATTTCGCTTTCTATGGTCAGCGTTCCGCTGCACATTGCTTCAATTCGACCTCTTATATTTTTTATGCCGACATGCTTGGTTTCATCATATCCTACGCTCATATCAAAACCAACACCGTCATCTGTTACCTCTACCATATATGAATCATCTGTTTCATAAGCAGATATTGTAACTATGCCGCCTTCTTCAAGTCCCATAAGACCGTGCTTTATGGCATTTTCTACAAGGGGCTGCACAGAAAGTGCAGGAAGAAGAAATTCTACTGAGCGAAGGTCATATTGTATTGTCATATCAGGGAAACGAACCTGCTCAATATCGGTATAATGCTTAACATGATTCATTTCCTGCGAAAATCTTATAGGTTTGGCATTGTCAAGCTCGCTGAAATTTCCTCTTAAATACAAGCTGAAATTACGCACAAGCTTTGAAGCTTCTTTTGGTTCGTTGATACAAAGCTGCTCAATCGTCCCAAGTGTGTTATAGATGAAATGCGGCTGAATCTGACTTATCATAGTGGCAATGCGGCTTTCCGTGAGTTCTGCCTTCAAAATCAACTTTTCTGCTTCAAGTTCTCTTGCTCTTATTGCCGCATTCAAGTTTTGCGGAACAACCTTTAAAAGCACAATTACGGATACAATAAACACAAGAATAAATACAATCTCTGAAACAATTCCTCTTGTGGATAATCCAAAAGTTATTCCTGCCACGTCGATTATAAACGAAATCATCGGAAGCATCGCAAAAGCTGAAAGCATTTTTTCTTTTTTATCGTCCTTTGCAATACGAATGGCAAGAAGAACGCTCATCACAATGCAAATCACACTCTGCACAGACACCCATACAGGTAATGTATCATAGAACTTTACATCGGAAACTGACGGTGAAAGTAAAATTACCAGATTTGAGAATAAAGCAAGAATGGTAAGACTATTGCTTAATTTTCTAAACTTGTCCTCAAACATACCTGCAATAAAAGCAGTTACACAGAGCATATAAAGCATCATAGAGCCTATAACCATACGGGTATTGAATTTAATTATTTCGCTAAAGAACATAACGCCGTGTGCCTTAAATAAGAAGTATATTCCGGCAGAGAAAATTCCAAATCCCGCAAGCCACAGATTTTTACTTCCTTTGATATGAATGAGCATAGAGAATATCGCCGTACCCAAAATCATAAATGCAAACAAAATAAATGCAATACCCAAAATTCTATCCGCACTGCCTCTGTTTAATGTATCTCTCTCAAAATCTGTTCCGCCATAGGTGCTTAAGTTGTTAAGAAAATCGTCAATGGCTCCCGGGTTTCCGAATTTATGAGGGTTCTTCAGCCTGATTGTAATTTCTTCATCACCTTTGCATTCATATCCGATATACATTTTACCGCACAGATCCTCGCCGATAAGAACACTCTCGGCATCAAAGGGGCGGAAAGTTTTTCCGTCTTCCGAAATTTCACCGCCAATATGGTTAAAATAAAACGCAAGAACGACGCCTTCATCTGCAATTCCTACAACCTCTCCCGTGGTAGGAACAAATAACTGAAAATGCCCTTTCAATGTTACATCGCCTTTATTGGCAGGAATATGCTCACCTTTGACATAAGGCTGAAAGTTACCATCAGCTACTTTATACTCACCCTGAAATTCTGCGGAAAGATACATAGCATTCATTGCCTGACTTCCATATTGTCTTCCTGTATATACAAAGGTACAAAGAACAATGGCAAGCAAAGAGATACATAAGCTTATAAATATTCTGTTTTTTAGTTTTTCTTTATTAGATTTCATAATAATCACTCTCCGCAAACAGTATCTCTATCCGCTTATAATAAATACAACAATGCTAAAACCGTTGCCAATAAAAATCCCCCTCCGATTGCAATGTAAGAGAATACGCGTTTTGTATTCCAAAATGAAACCGCCTCACATACGCAGACAACTAATATAGCTATGCTTGTAATAAGA
>JAXJTD010000008.1:0-87616 GCA_036309745.1 Acutalibacteraceae bacterium
CCTGGTAAGGTTCTTCGCGTTGCTTCGAATTAAACCACATAATCCACTGCTTGTGCGGGCCCCCGTCAATTCCTTTGAGTTTCAACCTTGCGGCCGTACTCCCCAGGTGGATTGCTTATTGCGTTAACTCCGGCACGGAGGGGGTCAGACCCCCCACACCTAGCAATCATCGTTTACAGTGTGGACTACCAGGGTATCTAATCCTGTTTGCTCCCCACACTTTCGAGCCTCAGCGTCAGTTAGAGCCCAGCAGGCCGCCTTCGCCACTGGTGTTCCTCCGAATATCTACGCATTTCACCGCTACACTCGGAATTCCGCCTGCCTCTACTCCACTCAAGAACAACAGTTTCAACGGCAGTTTACGGGTTGAGCCCATAAATTTCACCGCTGACTTGCTGTCCCGCCTGCGCTCCCTTTACACCCAGTAATTCCGGATAACGCTTGCCACCTACGTATTACCGCGGCTGCTGGCACGTAGTTAGCCGTGGCTTCCTCCTTGGCTACCGTCACTTCTTCGTCACCAAAGACAGAGGTTTACAATCCGAAAACCGTCTTCCCTCACGCGGCGTTGCTGCATCAGGCTTGCGCCCATTGTGCAATATTCCCCACTGCTGCCTCCCGTAGGAGTCTGGGCCGTGTCTCAGTCCCAATGTGGCCGTTCAACCTCTCAGTCCGGCTACCGATCGTCGGCTTGGTGGGCCGTTACCTCACCAACTACCTAATCGGACGCGAGTCCATCTTTCACCGATAAAATCTTTGATAGCAAGATCATGCGGTCTCGCTATGTTATGCGGTATTAGCGTTCGTTTCCAAACGTTATCCCCCTGTGAAAGGCAGGTTACTCACGCGTTACTCACCCGTCCGCCACTAAACTTAAACTTCAATCGACCGAAGTCTCAATCCATAAAAGTTCCGTTCGACTTGCATGTGTTAGGCACGCCGCCAGCGTTCATCCTGAGCCAGGATCAAACTCTCTAAAAATTATATCTAAACACCACAAGGTGTTCAAATCATTCTTAGAGCTCTAATCGCTCATGATGTCATCTGACATCTCTTTTTCTCGTTTATTCGAGAATTACTGCTGTACTTGAAGTACATACTCAAATTAATCTTCAAGGGTTATTTTAATCAATCGTTGTTTAATTTTCAAGGTGCGGTGCATTCGCGTCACTCGCGAGTGCTTGAATACTATATCACAACAAATATCCAATGTCAACACTTTTTTTAAAAAAATTTCGAATTTTTTTCAACTTTACCATTTTGTATAATACCAATAAACTTCACACTGGTTTTTTGTGCAATAATCACTATTACATGCAGATTTCATTATTTCCAGCTACGGATTCTCTCGAAAATCTCTACAATTTTAAATCGTATTTCATATTTATCGGAATATTTGATAATTTCAACACATTCATCATTGAAAACAGCATTTATATCAGTATTCTGAGATGCCGCAGGCAGACAAAGGGGCGGAAACATAACGCACCACCAATTATGTCCTTCACCGTTGCCAAGGATAATTTTAAGAGACAGATACTCCCCTGCGGGAAGTGTAAAGTTTTCATAAGATCTGGTAGGATAGTATTCTTTTACAAGATTAACATCAGAAGTATAGTTGAAGCCTTCTTCGATCAGTATATTATTAATGTATGCTTCAACAGCGTCTTTGTTATCTGAAAGAATACCGTACGCGGTTTCAACCGCCATATTCCCTGAAAATAATTCATTGCCGCTTTGAAGAAGTTTATCCCTGACGATAAGCTTTATATTCTGGTCAATATCCGAATCGGAATTTGCAAGAATATGAAGTCTTACAACCTCGCTTCTTATGCTGTTGCAGGTCATCCCGAAACTTACAACAGAAAACAGCAATGTGAGTACAAGACCCAACGCAACGGAAATTTCAATCATCCTGATTTTTTTCATAAATAAAACCGTCCTTTATGTCTTTGATGACATTATGGGACGGTTCCGGTTAACTTATTCACTTAATTCAGGTTCAAGTCCGCCAATTTCATCACGGGCTTTGAAAACATATCCGTTCTGGCTGAGAATATCAATATGAGAAAGCGCCTCGCCCGTACCGAGAGCAACACAATTCAGTGCGTCCTTCGCAACAAAGGTTTTGATGCCTGTTTTCTTCTCAATCATTTTGTCGATACCTTTAAGAAGTGCACCACCGCCGGTAAGATAAATACCTGATTCGCATATATCTGCCGAAAGCTCGGGCGGAGTAAGCTCAAGAACAGAGCGCACAGCCTCAGCTATTGCTTCAAGATGAGGACGCATTGCAAGGTAAACTTCCGTTGAACTCACTTCAATACTGACAGGCAGGTTGGTTATAAAGTGTTTTCCTTTAACGGTCATGCCAAGTTCAACATCACGCAAAAATGAATAACCGATTTGTTTTTTCAACATTTCTGCGGTCTTATCACCGATAATAACATCTCGCTCACGCCTAATCTGCCTTGCAATGGCTTCATCAAATGTATTACCTGCAACTTTGATAGAGCGAGAAACCGAAATACAGCCCATAGTGATAACTGCAATATCAGTCGTTCCGCCTCCGATATCCACAACCATTGCACCAACGGGTCTTGTGCTTTTTATTCCTGCACCCAGTGCAGCCGCAAGGGGTTCTTCAATAAGGCAGGCTTTTGCGGCACCTGCGGATGTAACCAGATCAAGAATCGTTCTTTTTTCAAGACTCGTTGCCATCGACGGAACACAAATAACAACATTAGGCTTGAAAATCATATTTTTACATATCTTTGAAAGTATATATTTCAGAATATGCTTTGTTGCGGTAAAATCCGAAACAACGCCATGCTCCATAGGCTTGACAACTCTGATTGAATCGGGATTTTTACCTATCATATCCCAGGCACGCTTACCTACCGCCAGAAGCTTACCGCTTTCTTTTTCATATGCCGCAGCACTTGGTTCTGACATAACAACCCCCTTGCCTTCAACAAAAGCAACTATGGAAGTTGTGCCAAGATCAATACCTATGTTGGCACCGAGCATCGGATTACACCACCTTTCTATATAATGTAATAGTTATTTTCTTTTTTTCGGGGTCAATGCAGTTGAAATACAATACACAGATTTCGCACCGTAAAGCCACAGCATTTTTGAACACTCATTGAATGTTTCACCTGTTGTTGAAATATCGTCAACAAGAAGAATTGTTTTATTTTCAACCTCAGCAGGATTATTGACTTCAAACACACCGCTCAGGTTCCCTTTTCTGAAAACAGACGAAACAGTGTGCTGCTTACGGGTTTCGTAAATCTTTGAGAGAATGCCTTTTCTGTGTTCAATGACCAGATATTTACTCAGCTCCTCAGCAAGAAGCTCACACTGGTTATAGCCTCTTTCGCGTCTGCTTTTATCGGTAAGAGGAACTGCGGTAACATAATCGAAATCAATATCAGCAAATCTGTCAATAACCGTTTTAGACATTTCATAACCGAAAACTTCGGCACTGTTGCGCCAATGTCTGAACTTGTATGCATGAATGCCCTTTCTCACATTACCTGTAAAATAAAACGGTGCGGCAATAGCATCATAGTATTTTTCAGCTTTTTTGCAGGAACAATCTTTCTTTTCTCTGCCGCATTTACGGCATATATCGCCTTCAATCCGTGGCAGATTATCCGCACAATCATCGCAACACAGCTTTTCAGGTTTTATAACCTTGCCGCAGTAAGCACAACGGCGAGGGAAAAACGCAGTCAGAAATGCATCAAAAATCTTTATCATCAGCCGTCACCCAACATAATGAAGTTTTTGAGTGCCGAATAACGCTTTGCCTTGCTGTTGTTTGCGACCATTTTTTCAACTGTACTCCTTGTGCCCACAAGAACCATCATCTTTTTTGCCCTTGTAACGGCAGTATAAAGTAAGTTTCTGTATGCAAGCTGCTCAACAACCCCCGCAACAGGCATAACAACAGCATCAAATTCATTACCCTGACTTTTATGCACAGTTACTGCATACGCATGTTCAAGTTCGGTACGGCTTTCAAAAGGATATTCAGCCAATCTGTCATCATATCTGACATAAAGCAGATGTGCTCCTTCGTCAATTTTTTCAAGCATTCCTATATCGCCGTTAAAAACACCCAGACCGTCTTTTTCGCCACTTGTCCAAGGAATATTATAATTATTTTTTACCTGCATAAGCTTATCGCCTTCTCTGAGAGTGCACTGACCGAAGGAATGCTCGTGCTTGTGCTTTGCAGGAGGATTAAGCGCTGCCTGAAGAATTTTATTGATATGAACGGTGCCTGCATCCCCTTTTCTCGACGGACAAAGCACTTGTATGTCATCGGTAGGAGAATAGCCGTAAGCTTTCGGAAGCCTTTCTGCGCAAAGCTCCGCAACGGTTTTCGCAGTAACAAAAGGAGATGTTCTTTCAAGAAAGAAAAAATCCTTATCGGTGCGTGATATTTCGGGCAATTCGCCGTTTACAATTTTATGGGCATTTGTAACTATCAGACTTTCCATCGCCTGACGGAAAACATCTTTGAGTTCAACAACGGGCAGAGCTTTTGAATTGATTATATCGTGCAGAACATTGCCTGCACCCACAGGAGGAAGCTGATCTGAATCCCCAACCATAACAAGTCTGCAACCGATGGGCAAAGCATCAAGAAGGCTTGAAAACAGAACGATATCCACCATTGAAAGCTCATCAATAATAACAGCACCCACGCTGAGGGGGTTCCTTTTGTTACGTTGGAAAACAGGTCTGTCACTGTTATCCCATTCCACTTCAAGAAGACGGTGAATTGTTTTTGCTTCTCTGCCTGTAAGCTCGCTCATCCGCTTTGCGGCTCTGCCGGTAGGTGCGGCAAGTGCAACTTCAAGACCCTGATTTTCAAACACTTTCAGAATTCCTCTGAGGGTGGTTGTTTTGCCCGTACCGGGACCGCCCGTAAGAACAAGAATACCCTTTTCAACCGCAAGTCTGATTGCAAGACGCTGACGTTCATTATAGCAAACACCGCTTATCAGCTCAGATTTATCAATCTGTTCATCAATATTATCGAGGCATTTGGGTGCAAATCTTTTCATAAAAAGAATGGAATTTGCCGCATTCTTTTCAGCATTATATATATCGGGAAGAAAAATAAAATCTTTTGAGCTGAGATTATCCGACACAAGCTGACGGGTTTCAATCAGATAATCAATCCGTATATCAACAGTATCCGCATTTGCATCAAGCAGATCACAACAGGGAGGGATAAGCTTTTCCCTCGGCAAGCAGGTGTGACCGTTGTAAAGATTGTGCTTTACAACATAAAGAATACCCGCATCAATCCTGCATTCATCCGCAGGAGGCACCGGTAAACGGCTTGCAATGCTGCAAGCTTTTTCAAATGTTATGCCTACTCCCTCACTGCAAAGCAGATAAGGATTACGCTCTACGGTTTCAACCGACCTTGAACCGAAAACCTTGAACACTTTAAGACACTCCGCCGTTGTGATCCCATACTTTTCAAGGGATATAAGTGCCTCGCGTTCTGCGGCACGTCGACGAAATTCCGACGATATTTCACGGGCTCTTTCTTTGGAAATACCTTTGATTTCAGCAAGCCTTTCAGGATGATTTTCTATAATATAAAATGTATCTTCTCCAAAACGCTCAACTATTTTCTGCGCAGTTTTTTCTTTTACCCCTTTAACAATACCAGACGACAGATACGAAAGCATATCTGCGGCAGTCTGTGGCATTTCACGGCGGCACATTTCAAATTTAAACTGCTTTCCGAAAGTGGGATGAACCATCCATCTGCCCGTGAAAGAAACTTTTTCACCGTTATATAGCTCGCCCACATTACCCGTAGCAGTAAAAAGTTCACCGTCACTTGAAAAATCAAGCACAGTGTAGCCGTTTTCTGTATTTCGGTATGTTATATATTCAACAGTACCTGTAATTGTTATCAATTCATCCATAACAACCATAAGAAATAAAATTAAGCAGTGCCGAGACGGTCTGTAAGCCGAGTTCTGTCATTCAAGGCAATCATCTGTCTACACCTTACGTTGCCGCAAGGTTTAAGCCACCCGTCGGAGTATCGTCGAGCAAACGCCGGAGCATAGCTCCTCCCCCAATCGGTGTTGCTTCGGATAGGGTTTGCAGGGCCGTGCGGTTCCCCGCACGCCGGTGAGCTCTTACCTCGCCTTTCCACCCTTACCTGCAAAAGCAGGCGGTATATCTCTGTTGCACTTTCCCTAAGGTCACCCTCGGCGGCCGTTAGCCGTTATCCCGCTCTGTGAAGCTCGGACTTTCCTCACGCAGCAAAGCTGCCCGCGACTGCCCAACCGTCTCAGCACACGTGCTCCGTATTATTGTAAATCACCTTTTGCAAAATGTCAAACAAATTGATAATTTATTTAAAATAATTTACATTTCAGATATTGTATACACATCAGTTTTGATATAAAATTATATAAAAACACCGAAAGGATAAACCAATGGACGATATATACATTTCAAGAAAGCGAAAGAATTCTCAGGATTTTATTGTTGAAATACCCGAAGATGAATTTCTTTCTCCCTCCCCCGAGGATAATGAACCTCCTCAGAAAAAGAAAAAGAAGAAACACCGTTTTCTGAGATTCATTGCAAAAACCGTTGCCGCAATTCTCATTCTGAGTTCTGTATTCATTTTCTTTTTTGCCGCCGTTTCTGGATACACACGCAAAGACCTTGACAAAAACGAATATATTTCTTCCTCTCAACTGAAAAGCAGCCCTCTTGTAACAAATATTCTGCTTCTTGGTGTTGACGGAAATGCAGAATCATCCTCACGCTCCGACTCGATGATACTTGTTTCTGTTGATTTTGCACACGCAAAAATAAAACTCACATCATTTCTGCGTGACAGTTGGGTTGAAATTCCTTCAAAGGGAAAGAAAGCAAAGCTTAATGCCGCATGTTCATACGGCGGACCTCAGCTTGTATGTGATACAATTGAGTACAATTTCGGCGTTGATATCGACCATTTTGTTATGGTTGATTTCGATATGTTTACCGGGATTATTGACAGTCTGGGCGGAGTTGAGGTTGAAGTTACAAAAAAAGAAGCAAATTTCATCAACCGCACCACACGTCAGAATGTTGACTACGGCGACAGCGTCCGCCTTAACGGTGATGAAGCTCTTGTTTATTGCAGAATAAGAAAGCTTGACAGCGATTATATGAGAACATACCGTCAAAGAAAAGTCATCACCGCACTTATTAATCAAGCAAAACATGCGGGAATTTCAAAGCTTATTGATACAATGCGTCAGGTATTCCCTCTCATTCAGACCGATATGTCACCTCTTGAAATAACCGCCTTTGCATATAAGGCAGGTGCAAGTATTATTGCCTTTGATATCGAACAAAACAGAGTTCCCATTGATGAGCATATGACACCGAAAACCATTAACGGTCAATGGGTTGAATCTCTTGATATTGAAGCAACCAAAGATTACCTCATTGAATACATTTATACAAACAACATAAAAATTGAAGAATAAAAAAAGCCTCCCTAAAAGGGAGGCAAAAATTAAATTTCATCGCTGATTTCAGGTGAATATACTTCTTTTTCAGTTGAAAGCACAATCTGTGTTTCGGTTGAAACAACACCGCTTACGGAGCTGACTTCGGTAAGAAGCTTTTCCAGCCCTTTTGCATTTTCAACACAAACCTTGAGAATGTATGTATGCTCACCCGTTATACTGTGGCATTCAAAAATCTGAGGATGCTTGCTTATAAACTCCGAAAAAATTCCGCAAAACTTAGGGTGTTCGAGATTCACAAAGATAAATGCGGTTAAATCCATACCCAGCATTTCTTTATTGAGCACAGCTGTATACTGCTTGATAATACCGCTCGATTCAAGCTTTTTGATTCGCTCAATAACGGCAGAAACGGACATATTAACTTTATTGCCGATAACCGAAGCATTTTCTCTCGAATTGGCTTTGAGGCACTCGATTATCCTGATATCAACAGCATCCATTCAATCAACCCGTTCAAATATTTTCAATTCTATAATACCAAAAACAATAAAATAGTCAAGGCTAATACAAAAATTTTTTCGTATTAACTGAAAATTATTGCAAAATATTTTTAATTATGCTCATTTTACCGAATAATTTCAGTAAAAGAAAGGATTACATATATATGAAAACTGTTTTCAGACCATTCATAGAAACTGACAGACAGGATTTTTTCAGAATGGTAAAAAAATTCTACGCTCCACCTGCAACACTCCACACCCCTCCCGATGATGTTATGCTCAGCTGCTTTGATGCATCACTTGAAACACCAGAACTTGTAAAGGGAATTATGTTTGAAAGAAACGGTATGCCCGTAGGATATGCCATTGTTTCTCTCAAATTTGAAACTGAGGTAGGAGGCCTTGCCGCCTGGATTGAAGAACTTTATGTTGAAGAATTCTGCAGAAGCGAAGGAATCGGCAGAAAGTTTTTTGAATATCTGCAAAACGGATTAAAAGGAAAAATCAGAAGAATACGCCTTGAAGTAGGCGAAGATAATGCAGGAGCAATAAAACTGTATAAAAGCCTGGGGTTTGAATTTCTGGATTATAAGCAGATGGTTATTGACCGTGATTTCTAATACTCAATTATATCATTCTGTTTAAGGCTGAGTGCCGCCTCACTTGGCGGCGAAAGTTTCCTGTTTTCAACAGAAAAATACAGACAGTCAGCCGATAACCTTACAGAATAAGAATACCACTTTGTTTCGTAATAAAGCATTCCTATATCCAACTGTTTTTCAGCAAGCAGTTCATTTATTATTTTACCGCAATCTTCATCCGGTGCATAAACCGATATTACACTTTTCACACATTGAGTAAATAAATCAATCTTGTCTGTGCAGGTGCAGGCAAGGTTGATTTTTTCTGTATTCCCCTGCCCGTCTTTACGGGTTTCCATAACAAAACCGTTATCTCCGTCGTATGAAAAAAACACGGTTTCTGAGTTGTTTTGTGAAAACGAAAGAGAATCGTTTATAACAAAAGATTCATCATATTTACACAATCTTTCGGTCAGAAGATTGATATTAACCTTCTCCTGTGCCGAGCAGGATGTAAGAAAAACAAACAGCAAAATCAACAAAGTAATTCTTTTCATATCAGTATTTCTTTTTCAGTTTCAGATTAACCGCACCGATACCGCCTGCCGCACCGCCGAGAATCATCAGCCCTGCAAGAACAAAAAGACCGCTGCCTGCCTTACTGCCGTTAACAATAAAAAGTACAGCTGAGCAGAAAAGTGACGCTATAAAACCTGAAAGAACACCGTATGGCAAACCTTTTTGCTTTATAGGTCTGACAGTTGCAAAACCGCCTGCAAGCCCTGACAGCAAAGCAAAAACAATACCTGCCGGAACATAAACAGAACCGTTTGTACCGTTTTTAAGAGAAAATGATGCAAACAACGCAAGAAGCACAAAAAATATTACCGCTGAAACTGCCGACCCTATAAGTATTCTGACATAGTTATTACCGCTTTCCTCGTTTCTTCTTGTGCTTTTATTTTTACCTGACATAAAAAAACTCCTCTCATATTACGGCTAATCCAATAATATGAAAGGAGTTAATTATTTATTCAATTAAGAATCAAAGGTGTCATCCTTTTTCTTGGTCTTCTTTCTCTTTGCCTTGCTGTTTTCAGCAGCTTCTTCCATTCTCTTCTGCTTTTCAGCTTCAGCAGCAGCCTTTGCAGCTTCTCTTTCAGCAGCAGCTTTTTCGTCAGCAGTGTTGTTTGTTGAGATAGCCCACTTGGCAATTTTCATCTTGTTTCTGTCTGCGCCTGTTTCGATGATAAGAGAATCTTCCTTAACGGTGATAACTCTGCCCATAATTCCGCCGATTGTTGTGATTTCATCACCAATCTGAACGTTGTCACGCTTAGCCTGCTCTTCCTTCTGCTTTTTCTTCTGTGAACGGTTCATAAAGAACATCATAAGAACCATAACACCGATCATTATGATGAAAGTCCACTGATTGCCGCCTGCTGCGGTTGATGTGCCGCCTGCTGCACCGCCCATAGGAGCAAGTAAGTAAATAAGATTCATTAGAATAACCTCCAAAGTATAATGCAAACATTATACAGTAATCAAATCAAATATGCAATAGTTAAATCAAAAATTATTTTTTATAAATCAGATGCGTGTATCAAGCAAATCCACATTTTCGTTACGGAACTGTTCAAATGTGCCGTTATCAAGAGCGTCACGGATATCCTTCATCAGCATATTATAGAAGTGAAGATTATGCATTACGCAAAGACGCATTGCAAGCATTTCCTTCGCTTTGAAAAGATGACGGATATATGCCCTTGAAAACTTTGAACAAACGGGACAGTTGCATTCGGAGTCAATTGGCTGTGAGTCTCGCTCATACTTTTTGTTATTGAGGTTAATGATACCCTTCTTTGTGAAAAGATGACCGTGCCTTGCATTTCTGCTTGGCATAACACAGTCAAACAAATCAACGCCTCTGTAAACAGCTTCAATGATGTTGCCGGGAGTTCCCACGCCCATAAGATAACGGATTTTATCAGCAGGCATGTGGGGTTCAACCGCAGAAATAATGCGGTACATATCCTCTTTGGGTTCGCCTACCGCAAGGCCGCCTATTGCATAGCCGTCAAGGTCAAGCTGAGCAATCTGCTTCATATTTTCAACACGGAGGTCGTCATATGTACTGCCCTGATTAATACCAAAAAGGAGCTGATTTTTATTGATTGTATCAGGAAGAGAATTAAGTCTTTTCATCTCCGCCTTACAGCGTTCAAGCCATCTTACGGTTCTTTCACAAGACTGCTTTGCATATTCGTATTTTGCAGGGTTTTCAACACATTCGTCAAAAGCCATAGCTATTGTAGAACCGAGATTTGACTGAATCTGCATGCTTTCTTCGGGACCCATAAAAATATGCTTTCCGTCAACATGGGACTGAAAATTAACGCCTTCTTCATTGATTTTACGAAGGGATGCAAGTGAAAAAACCTGAAATCCGCCGCTGTCTGTAAGTATGGGTCCGTCCCACCCGGTAAACTTATGAAGTCCACCCATATCGCGAACAAGACCGTCACCGGGACGCACATGAAGATGATAGGTGTTTGAAAGCATAACCTGACAACCGATTTCTTTCAGATCGGTTGAAGAAAGTGCACCCTTGATTGCACCGCAGGTTGCAACATTCATAAAGGCAGGTGTCTGCACCGTACCGTGAACGGTGACAAATTCTCCGCGTCTTGCATTTCCTTCTTTTTTGATAAGTTTGTACATAGTTTATTCTCCGTAAAATACGCAGGCATCACCGAAACTGAAAAATCTGTATTTTTCCTCAACGGCAATTTTATATGCGTTCATTGTGTTTTCATAGCCGCAGAAAGCACTGACAAGCATAATCAGCGTGCTTTCGGGAAGGTGGAAGTTGGTAATAAGACAGTCGATGCATTTGAACTCATATCCGGGATAAATGAATATATTTGTCCAGCCGTCATCCTCACAGATTTCGCCTCTGAAAGTTGCAACGGATTCCAGAGTTCTGCAACAGGTTGTTCCCACTGCAAAAACTCTGCCGCCGCCCGCTTTTGTTCTGTTTATGAGTTCAGCTGTTTCGGCAGGAAGATGGTAGTGCTCGGAATGCATATGATGTTCTTCAATATTATCAGCCTTTACGGGTCTGAAAGTGCCAAGACCCACATGAAGAGTAACAAAACCGATTTCAACACCCATTGACCTGATTTTCTCCATAAGTTCAGGCGTAAAGTGCAGACCTGCCGTAGGTGCGGCGGCACTGCCCTGCTCCTTGGCATAAACGGTCTGATAGCGTTCTTTATCTTCGAGTCTTTCGGTTATGTAGTGAGGCAATGGCATTTCGCCAACCTTATCAATAACTTCAAAAAAGTTGCCTTCAAACCCGAACTTTGCAATGCGGTTGCCGTCTGCAAGAACCTCAATGATTTCTGCTGTCAGAATACCGCCTGCAAAGGTAAATTTATGACCTACCCTTGCCTTTTTTCCGGGACCTGTAATTACCTCCCAGGTATCGGCACTTCTCTGATTGAGCAGAAGAAATTCAACAACGGAACCTGTATCAATTCTTTCACCGTACATTCTTGCAGGCAGAACTCTGGTATTGTTGAGAATAAGGCAGTCACCCGGTCTGAAATACTCGGTTATATCGCTGAATACTCTGTGGGAAAACTCGCCCGTCTTTCTGTTGACCGCAAGCATTCTTGAACTGTCACGGGGTTCAACGGGTGTCTGCGCAATCAGTTCTTTGGGCAAATCATAATAAAAATCGCTTCTTTTCATTAAAAACCTCAAAATTCTCTCAAAAATTCCAATATATTTGTATAAATAATCATTTGATTTATATTGCCGTATGTGTTATTATCTATAATATTATTGTGAGAAGTTTTTGTCAAGGCGCATATTCCACAAAAATTTGAACAGATTATCCGAAAAGAGGTTAAAACTTATGAAGAATTACAAAGTCGGCATTGTCGGCGCAACAGGTATGGTAGGTCAGAGATTTGCTACTCTTCTTGACAATCACCCCTGGTTTGATGTTACCGTTCTCGCAGCAAGCCCCCGTTCAGCAGGAAAGAAATATAAGGATGCCGTAGGCAGCAAATGGTGTATGGCAACTGATATCCCCGAAAAGATGGCTGATATCGTTGTTATGGACGCAACCGCAGATATCGAAAAAATCGCAGCATCGGTTGATTTCATTTTCTGTGCAGTTGATATGAAAAAAGACGAAATCAAAGCACTTGAAGAAGCTTACGCAAAGGCAGAATGCCCCGTTGTTTCAAACAACAGTGCTCACAGAATGACTCCCGACGTTCCCATGATCGTTCCTGAGCTCAACACAGACCACGCTAAGATTATTGAGTCACAGAAAAAGCGTCTCGGTACTGAAAGAGGATTCATTTCAGTTAAATCAAACTGCTCACTTCAAAGCTATGTTCCCGCACTTTACCCCCTCAACAAGTTCGGCGTAAAGGATGTTCTTGTTTGCACATACCAGGCAATTTCAGGTGCAGGTAAAACCTTTGACACATGGCCCGAGATGGTTGATAACGTAATCCCCTACATCGGCGGCGAAGAAGAGAAATCAGAAAAAGAGCCCCTTAAAATCTGGGGTGAAATCGTTGGTGACGAAATTGTTCCCGCAAAGTCACCCAACTTCACTGCACAGTGCCTTCGTGTTCCCGCATCAGACGGTCATATGGCAGCAGTGTTCGTAAGATTTGAAAATAAACCCTCAATGGACGAAATGAAGGAAATCTGGAAAGAGTTCAAGGGCTATCCCCAGGAAGCTGAGCTTCCCAGTGCTCCCAAGCAGTTCCTCAACTACTTTGAAGAGGATAACCTTCCCCAGACAAAGCTTCAGAGAAACCTTGAAAACGGTATGGCTGTTTCAATCGGCCGTCTCAGAGAAGATACACAGTATGACTACAAATTCGTTTGCCTTTCACACAACACACTGAGAGGCGCCGCAGGCGGTGCTGTTCTTATGGCTGAACAGCTTTGCGCTCAGGGCTACATCACACCCAAATTCAACTGATGAAAGGAGTCAGACAATGAAGCAGACTGTATTTACGGGCGCAGGCGTTGCTATCGTTACACCTTTTACAAAAGATAACAAAATCAATTACGATAAGCTTGCCGAGCTTCTCGAATTCCAGATTGCCAACAAAACTGACGCAATCATTATTTGCGGAACAACAGGTGAAGGTTCAACACTTGACCACGAAGAGCATTCAAATGCAATCAAGTTCACCGTTGACGTTGTAAATAAGAGAATTCCCGTTATCGCAGGTACGGGAAGCAATGACACAAATTATGCTGTCAAGCTTTCAAATGAAGCAGAAAAAGCAGGTGTTGACGCTCTCCTTTCAGTTACTCCCTACTACAACAAAACCTCACAGAGAGGTCTTATTGAGCATTTCAACTACATTGCAGACAGAGTAAGCGTTCCCATTATCCTTTATAATGTTCCTTCAAGAACAGGCGTGAACATTCTTCCCGAAACATACGCTGAACTTTCAAAGCATAACAGAATCGTGGGCACAAAGGAGGCTAACGGAGATATTTCATCCGTTGCAAGAACAATCGCTCTCTGCGGTGAGGATTTCTCTGTTTACTCAGGTAACGATGACCAGGTTACGGCACTTATGTCACTTGGCGGCAAGGGTTCAATTTCAGTGCTTTCAAACATTGCTCCCGAAGTTGCACACAATATTCCCGCACTCTACCTTGAAGGTAAGTACGAAGAAAGCCGCAAGCTTCAGCTTGAATATATTGATCTTTGCCACGACCTTTTCATTGATGTTAACCCCATTCCCGTTAAAGAAGCAATGAATATGATGGGTATGGATGTGGGCGATTGCAGACTCCCCCTTTACAGAATGGCTGATGTTGCAAGAGAAACACTCCGAAACACACTTGCAAGACACGGACTTGTGAAGTAATCAAGAGGTAATCCGAAATGACAGGAATTTTATTAAGCGGCTGTAACGGAAAAATGGGCAAAGCGGTTACAAGATGTGTTGCAGAAAGCACAGACTGCGAAATCATCGGCGGAATTGATATATTTACCGAAGCTTCCGCAGGTTACCCCGTTTTTTCAGCACCTGCCAATGTAACAAACGATATTACGGAAAAAATTGATGTAATCATTGATTTTTCAAATCCCGCTGCACTGTCGGGTCTGCTTGAATATGCGGTTAAGAATTCAATTCCTGCCGTTATTTCAACCACGGGTCTCAGTGATTCTCAGATTAATCTCATCAGGGATGCTTCAAAAAAAATCCCCGTATTTTTCAGTGCCAATATGTCACTGGGTGTAAATCTTGTCTGCGAACTTGCAAAAAAAGCAGCAAATGTTCTCGGTGATTCCTTTGATATTGAAATTGTGGAAATGCATCACAACCAGAAAATCGATGCTCCCAGCGGTACCGCACTTATGATTGCCGATTCAATCAAAGAAGAGCTTGATGACGGCGTTGTATACGAATACGACCGTCATTCAAAGCGCGAAAAGAGAACTAAAAAAGAAATCGGCATTCATGCAGTAAGAGGCGGAACAATAACCGGTGAGCATCAGGTTATTTTTGCAGGTCTTGACGAGATAATTACAATCTCCCACTCCGCAAGAAGCAAAGAGCTTTTTGCAACAGGCGCAGTCAGTGCTGCAAAATTCATCTGCGGCAAACCTGCCGGACTTTATAAAATGTCGGATATGCTTTAATCGACGGAGGAATAAAAATGAAGCTTGTTGATAATATTTTTGTAACCGAAGATGTAACACTTTTTTCGCTGTGCGATGCACCTGCCGATATTGAACATATGGCTGAGGTTTTTAAAATGATTGCAGATGCAGGAATTGACGTGGATATGATTTCTCAGTTCCCTTCAAGCGGTTCAGGTTCGGGTTTCTCGTTCACCGTTAACGATAAGGATTTTGTTCCCGTGCTGTCTATCGCATCTGAGCTTCGCACAAGGTCACCCAAAACCAAAATAAGCGTCAGCAGCGGTAACTGCAAAATCACAGTCAGCGGCGAAGAAATGCGCGGCACTCCCGGTGTATCAGCAAGAATATTCAAAGCGGCAGCAAGCGTTAATGCGGATGTAAGAATGATAACCACTTCCGAAATTGAAATATCTCTACTTGTTGTCAAATCTGATGTTGATAATGTAATTGAAGCAATAAAAAAAGAATTCTGAATAACAAAAAGCCGACTCTCGGGCAACCAAGAGTCGGCTTTTTTTGTTTTAAAATCAGAAAGGCATGGGAATACCTGCGAAAATAGCTGCAAGTGAATTCTTAACGATTTCAACAATACCTGCTGCTTCTCCTTCGTTGACAAAAGCAAGAATCTTTTCAACCATTGCAAGGATCTCAGTTATAAATTCCATTGTATTTGTCCTCCTGTTTAATTTTTACAGTGTTAACTGCAATATAATTATACATCAAAAAACCACTTCAAGTCAACACTCGACAGATATACAAAATTAGTTCTTTGTCTAAAATAATACACTTTTTAGTGTTTTTGTTCAAGCATATCCATAATTGCTCGTTTTCCCGTTACCCCTACACTTCTGTTTTTTACACAGCCGTTTTCCATAACAACCAGTGTGGGAATGGTCATTATTCCGAATTTCTTTGCAAGCTCCGTTTCTGATTCTACATTTACCTTGCAAACCTTGACTCTGTCAGATACATTCTCAGCAACGTCTTCGATTATGGGTGAAAGCATTTTGCACGGTGCACACCAATCGGCAAAAAAATCAATAAGCACCGTTCCGTCGTACTCCTCGATTTCTTTTGAATAGCTGTCATCGGTAACATAAAAAATCTTCATATTTCTTTCCTTTCCCGGCATTCTTCTTCATTATCTTTTGAGTAATGAAGATATTTATACCTGAGAAAGGTCATTTTTTATACGCCGGGAATAAGAAGCATTCTGCCGCTTTCAACACATTCGCCGTCAATTCCGTTTTCAGACATAACCGCATCAACCGTGGTGGCATATTTTTTGGCTATATTCCAGAGTGTTTCGTTGCCGTCACAAAAATAAATTGTAAGAGCACAAGGCTTTTTATTTTTTGCACGCTCACCTGAAAGTTCCGTTGAACCTATGTATTTCTTCATACTGCTTGTAAGAACGGTTGCGTTTACCGACATCTCGGTTTTCAGTTCAAGCCGGCTGTCACCAGTTGCAGCGCAAGAGCATCCGAGAACAGATACACAGCCGTAGCTGAGAATCTTTTCTGCTTTTACGGGAAGCTTTGATACATATTCAAAATCCACGAGTTTCTGAACAACACCGGGCTCGTTATCGGAATCTTTGTATAATATATTCGCATTGTAGGTTCCGCTTGCAACAAACTGACCGTCCTTGCAGCTGAAATTATATTTTATATCGGAACACCACACGGAAAGCACACAGTCAACGCTGACACCTATGCTTTCAAAAATAACCTTGTTGGTGAATACACCGGCAATGTTATCGTTATATTCAAAAACCTCCGTGTTCTTGACCGTGTTTTTTACCTCATATTCCGTTGAATAAGCGTCGTCGATAAGTGACAGTGGAATTTCATCAAAAGCAACCATAAAAGCGGTTATACGCATATTTAAATCGATAAGACGCATATCTCCCGATGTGTTTGATTTTGCCGCCGCTTCACATGAGCAGACATTGAGAGAAAGACTGCTTATGCTTTTTTCATTCAGGCCTTCAAGCTCAACAATCTGACTGACGGGCATAGAGTGCTCAACACTTTCAACAGAACCGCTTTCGGTTATATAATATAATTTTACATTGCAGTCCCCTTTTATCAGCGCTTTGTTATTTATTACTTTCACATCGCTTGCGGAAACATTTGAAGAAACATTGATTATCCTTGAAACAGGCTCACGGCTGTCATCAAGCTCAACAACCTCACTCATAGAAAAGGCTCTTTCACATACACCGGTCACCGATGCAAAGCTGTATTCAGATGAAGAAACCTGCATTCCGCCGCCGCTTACACCGCAAAGAATGTGTTCCTCTCTTTTATTGATTGCCCTGAACAGGAAAGTAAGAATACCTCTGATATCAACTCTTCTTGAATTAACTGCTCTGCAATTAACATAGTCGGTATTGATTGTTACACTTACAGCCGAATCGGAATTGATTTTGTTTGATTCAATAAACTTCTGTAAAGGATAATTTTGCTCATATGCCGCAATCTTTCCGTTTTCATCGGCATAAATCACTCTTACCGTTGCATTGACATCGGCTGTAACCCTGCCGGAATTATTCTGCACCGAGGTTATATTCGGTGATACGGTACATTTGAGTATACGCTGAATTTCCGGGCAGTAATCGGGCAGAGAAATATCCGCATCGAGAGATTGCTCCGCAGTTGATTCAAAAACAGTTTCGCAGAAGCCTGCTTTTTGTGTTTCACAGTTAAGGTTCATATTATTCCTCCCGTTATATTTATCACCACAATATATTCATCACATGTCCAACTTATGACTTCAAGGCGGATTTCACCCTTATTTCTTCAAAATAACTATAAATCACGGAAAATTTTTTATATAAATATATTTACAATTAAAAAACTTTATATTATAATGAACTCGTATAAAATAATGAAAGGAGCAACACCATGCCCGAGTTTACTTATGAAATCGTTGAATCCGTAGCAGTTCTTTCAGAAAATCCCAAGGGATGGACCAAGGAACTCAATCTTATCAGCTGGAACGGAAGAGATCCTAAGTATGACATCCGTGAATGGGCGCCTGACCATGAAAAGATGGGCAAAGGCGTTACTCTCAGCAAGGATGAAATGGCAGCACTCAAAGAGGCTGTTAAAGGTCTTTAATCCATCGTCGTTCAAGCGGGCGTTGCGGAATTTTGCCGCAACGCCTTTCTTTCAATAACTTCGGAGGCGTCAATATGAGTGAACAACCTAACCGAACTCATTCCGAGTTTAAAGTTTATGACAGAAAATATGTAGGTGCCAAAGAAACCATTGCTTATCTTTTGAATGACTTTTCAAACGCATTCAATATCGGACAGTACACCGACAGATTTATCTGGGACGTTGTAAAAATCGACTTCAAAACAAATGCTCTTGTGAGCCTTTTTACGGGAGCATGGGATATAATAAACGACCCTATCATTGCCGCTGTTGTTGACAAAACAAGAACAAGATGGGGTAAATTCAGACCATACCTGGTATCCTTTCAGATCCCGATGACATTATTGGGAGCACTTTATTGGTTTATCCCCTTCTTTTTCCCCGGAACTTCGGGTACACACCTGCCAAAGCTTATTTATTATTTTGCGTTCAATGTTGTAAATGAAACAGCAGGCACTTTCACAAGCATTGCAAAAGCAGGCTATATGACAACCGTTACGCCGCACCCCAATGACCGTGCAAGGCTGATAACCCTTGCCGAACTTCTGACGGGGTATATGGGCGAGGATATGCCCAACTACATAATGGGTGTTCTGATTGACCTTATCAATAACGGCTTCCTTAAATGGAAGTTGCAGAATGTATTTCTCGCAATGGGTCTGGGCACAAGCATTATCTCGTCTGCATTTACCCTTTATTTCTTCCTTGTTTCAAGAGAAAGAGTTATGCAGTCTATCGAAGCCCCCAGCGTTTTACAAGGTCTTAAAGCCGTTGTGAATAACTACCCTGTTCTGCTGATTACTCTTTCAGATTTTCTCGGAGGATTCAGTGTAGGTTCAAGCAGCACAAACTACTTCATTGATGTTCTCGGCTCGGCATCACTTCAAACCCTGTTGAATATTCCTTCGGGTCTGAACGGTTCAATCAGCTACGCTTTTGTAAAGCCGATAAGAGAAAGATTTTCAACCAAGGCCATATGGGTATTTGAAGACCTTTATACAAGATTCTGGATTATACTTCTCTTTGTAATAGGTTCTGTAAAAAAGAATTACAAAAAGCGACTGCTTATGTGCATCCTTTTCGGTATTCAGGCTTGGTTTGACAAATGGGCATTCGGTATCAGAAAAGTTGTCAAAGCAGAGCTTTACAATGAAGCTATGGACTATTGCGAATGGAAAAACGGTTACCGCGTTGAAGCTACAATCGGTGTTGCAAGAAATCTTATTTCCAAGATACAGAACATTATAATGAATTCCTTAAAAAGCCTTATTCTCAGTGCTATCGGATACGAACAGGGCATCGCAATCGGAACTCAGAGCGACAAAACAAAATGGTGGCTTTTCGCACTCTGCACAGGTATCCCTCAGCTTACAGGCATACTTGCCGTTATCCCAAAATTCCTCTACCCTCTTTCGGGTGATGTGAGAAACCGTATGTATAACGAGCTTATGGTAAGAAGACGCGAAATGAACGAAAAAATGACAAATCAAACCAACGAAATCAAAATCACAATAGAAGAAAGCGTTTAAAGCACTATGGAAACAAGACCCTTAAAAACTATTATTGTAGGCGGAGGTCACAGAAGCCTCACCTATGCACAGCTTGCCAATATTGAAAAAGATAAAATGGAGATTGTGGGAATAGCGGATCCTGATGAAATCAGACGCAAGGCCATTGCAAAGCAGTTCAACATTCCTGCGGAAAGATGTTTCAGAACATCCGATGAAATTGCCTCTGTGCCGAAGTTTGCAGATGCAGTCATCAACGGCACAATGGACCATATACACGTTTCTACCACAATTCCTCTTCTTAAAGCTGGATATGACGTCCTTCTTGAAAAGCCCTTTTCTGTAAACGAAGCTGAGGCAAGAGAGCTTGTTGCAGCTGCCGAGAAATACGGCAGAAAGATTATGGTGTGTTTTGTACTCAGATACGCACCTTTTTACAGAAAAATCAAAGAAATTATTATGTCAGGTAAAATCGGCAGAATAATCGGCATTTCAACAAACGAATATGTCAGCTACCATCATATGTCCACAAGCCACGTAAGAGGCAAATGGAATAATTCAGACAGATGTCACAGCTCCATGCTGCTTGCAAAATGTTGCCACGACCTTGATATAATGATGTGGCTTATGAGCGAAACAAAGCCTTCCGTAGTATCAAGTTTCGGCTGCAATATGCAGTTCACAAAAGAAAATGCACCCGAGAATTCGGGTACAAGATGCCTTGTTGACTGCCCTCTTTCCGAAGAATGTCTTTACTCCGCAAAAAGACTTTATATTGACCACCCTGACAGATGGTCTTTCTATGTATGGGATGCACTTGAACATATTGAGAATCCCACAATAGAAGATAAAATCGAACTTCTTAAAACAAGCCCCTACGGTGTTTGTGCGTATAAGAGCGACAACAATGTGGTTGACCACCAGACCGTAAGTGTGCTTTTTGAAAGCGGTGCCACAGGAACTCACAATATGATTGGCGGCACAAGCTACGGCACACGCACCATACACATAACAGGTACAAAGGGTGTGATTGAAGGCGATTTCGAAAAAGGTGTATTCACCGTTTCTGAAATTGACCCCAGACCAGGTTGCGAACACAAAGACACGGTTTATGATGTAAAAATCGATAACGACAGCCACGGCGGCGGTGACCTTGACCTTGTGCGTGATTTTGTTGCATACGCAAGAGGAGAAACACCATCGGTATCCTGCACGGATATAAGTGATTCTCTTCTCGGTCACCTTGTGGTATTCCTTGCAGATAAATCTATGGAAAACGGCGGTAAACCCGAAAAAGTTATAGTATGATACACAAACAACTCCCCCGATACATTACAGTATCGAGGGAGTTTCTATTTTATTATTTAATATCATTCTCATCAAATCTGTCACCGCATTCGGGGCAGAACTTGGGCGGATTGTGGGGGTCTTCGGGTTTCCATCCGCATTTGTCGCACTGATAAAGAGGTGCGCCTTCGGGTTTCTTTGCTCCGCAGTTGGGGCAGAATTTGCCTTTGTTCACTGCACCGCATGAACAAGTCCAGCCTTCTTCGGCAGGCTTCTTTGCTCCGCATTCTGTGCAGAAGTTACCGCTTACCGTTGCACCGCAAGCACATTTCCATCCCGTTGCAGGTGCTGCGGGTGCTGACTGTGCAGGAGCTGCCGCAGCCTGCTGCTGTGCCATCTGCTGTTGCTGCTGAACACCTGCATTATACAGTGCCATCGGATCAAAGTTTCCGCCTGCGTTTGCCGCCATGTTCATACCCATAAAGCCCATCATTGCTCCGTTTTCGTTTGCCGCCGCAGCTTCCATTGCATTTGCTCTTGCATCTGCCATTCTGCCTGCCATCATAAACGGATTTGAGCCCATTGTTGCGGCATCTTCCATCTGATTGATTTTCTTCATATCCTCTTCCGTGAGGGTAATGGGATTAAGTGCGATGGATTCAACCGAAATACCTCTGCGCTGTGTCCATTCAACGGCAAGTGCCTTGTTGAGAGCATCCTTAAGCTCTGTTGTGTGTGCAGGAATCTGTGCGGGGCGGAGTTCAAGCTCTGTGAGCATTGCGAATGCAGGCTGAAGAGCTGAAATGAACTCTGTTTTGAGCTGATTGTCAATTTCTTCTCTTCTGTATTCATCGCCTACGTTGCCTGCAATCTTTGTGTAGAAAAGAAGAGGATCTGTGATTCTGTAAGAATAAATACCGTTGCATCTTACCTGAACGGAACGGAACAGACCAAGTCTTTTGTTGGCAACCTCAAACATAAAGGGATTGGGTGTACCGAACTTGTTATCGAGAATTTCTTTTGTGTTGAAATAATAAACTCTCTGATCTTTGCCTGTATCTCCGCCGTATGTAAATCTCTTACCGATTGTTCTGAATGTTTCCTTGATTGTATCGCCCAGCTTACCCGAGAAGATTGAAGGCTCTGTTGATGAATCGTAAGTGAATTCACCGGGCTCTGCGCAGACTTCAACAATCTTGCCCTGCTCAACGATAATCATGCACTGACCGTCTGCAACGGCAATACCCGAGCCGTTGGAGATAACATTGTCACTGCCTTTTGTGTTGGAGCTTCTGCCGCCGACTCTCTTTGAGCCTTTCACCATAAGCACGTCGTTTTCAAGTGAATCGCAGTAGAAAAACTCTTTCCACTGGTCTGCCATTACTCCGCCCAGTGCTCCTAATCCTGCTTTAATAAGTCCCATATCCGATTTCTCCCTTCATAAATTATCTGATGAGTTTTTCAACATCGGAAAGTTTGAGGCGTTTTGATGCAACATATGTCTTATATTTGCCATCAGCTTTCTTTTCGCCGAACTGACCGTAGGTTGATGTAACTATTGTGCCGTCATCAAGCACAACATTGCCGCAATAACCGGTATCTGCATTTGCACAGATAGAAGGCTCTGTCTGCTTATCAAGGTATGTATGGGCAAGCTTGATTCTGTACTGACCCTCAGTGCCGTTTTTCAGATCATCATATGTGCCAACCCAGGCAACCCAGCCTTCGCTGTACCAGTTTTTCATATTCTCAATGGAATTCTTCTTGATTTTTTCCTCACATCTTTCGATTGAACGGAAGGTAATGAAAAGTCTTCCGTCAGAGGTGTAATCTGCCTTGTGTCTTTCACCGTTCAGTGCAGAAGGTGCAAAAACGGGGGCTGACCAGGTTTTGCCTTCGTCCTGTGAAAACGAAAGAAGACTGTTGTAGTCTTTATTGTTACTTCTTGCAATAAGGCAAAGCTCATCGCCCTTTCCGCAATCGGAACGGACAACCTCTACCTCGCACATATTCGCCTTCTTTTCAATGGCTCTGTGCTGTGAAAAATAAGGCTCAGGCTTGCTCCACACGGGCTTACCGTCAACAAATGAAAGGATTGTTTTGAAGTTGATGAAATCAGGATTATGGAAGAATGCCATCCACTTATCAACAAACACACCGTTTTCTTTGAGTCTGGTAAGAGAAGCCATAGACACAATGGGAATTATTTTAAATCCGTCTTTTTTCGCGAAACAAAGTTCAAATTCGCTCCATGTTTTTCCTTCGTCATCGGAAAGCGAAAAATTGAATCCGCCGATTGTGCCCTTTCCGTCATGCCAGTTGGGATTTCCTGAAATGAGAAGGATTTTATCGGGAGTACCGTCTGCAAATTCAAGACGGTATACCGTAGGAGTTTCTCTTGAAGTTTCCCAGGACTTCGGCATATTTTCAATCTTTGAACTGTAAGTAACGCCGCCGTCAAGGCTTATACTGCTTCTTATTGCGCCTTTACCGTGTCCCGACGGATAAACATCCAGTATACTGCCGTCTTTGAGCAGAACAGCATCAGGATGTCCCAGATAATCAAGTTCATTATCAACAACCGAAAGCTCATAAAGATATTTAAGCTCATCGGGAGTGCCCTCAGGCATTACATCAAGTCTGACCATAGGAATCGAATAATCCCCTGCTCCGTTTTTACTCTTTTTAAACAAATTCTTAAAACACATATTATTTCACCGTTACCTTAAATAATCTGATACCGTGACCCGGTACCGCAGCAGAAAAACTTCCGCAAGCCAAAAATTCTTCTTTGTTCCACAAATCAGTTAATAAATATTCTTGTGATATAGGTGTATCAACAAAATTTTTACCGATAATTTCATTAACATCAAAATTAATTTCGGTTTCGCTGCTTGCTTTATTAAAAAGACACACAGCAAATTCACCGTTAACAAGAGGCTTTACAAGCACATCCTCCGCACCGTTTGTTCTGAATCTGCGGCACTGTATACCCAGAGGGTCCTGATCAACCGCTATAACATCCTTATTAGTCAGAATTTTATACGCAGGGTTTTCGGTATCAACCGTACCGTCATCAAGAATGAATTTGCGTATATCATTTCCGAGAATAAGAGGAGCCGCCATCATGCACCAAAGAGTGAAGTGTGATTTGTTTTCTTCAAATGTAAGATTTCCGTTACCCACTTCAAGCATATCCGGGTCATTCCAGCTTCCTGCACCCGAATGCTTGTAAAGAAGCACATTGAATTCGTATATACCCAGAATCGAAGCCCATTTCGGCATGATATCGGGAGTTGTACGCCACAGATTACCTGCATGTGCACCCCAATTCCAAGGAAGATTTCGACCCCATTCACAAACAGAAAATATGATGGGCTTTTCTTCACAGCCGTTCTTTTCGGCATACTCTCTTGTTGCTCTTTTCAGCTCTCGGCCCATATTGGCATACTGAATAGCTGCACTGTCCTGCCTTGAAGCTACGGGATTATATATTCTGATACTGTTGACACCTTCGTTAAGCCGTATTTTAATCTGATGCCTGCCCTCTGCCGTGAAAGACTTTGTTGCAGGAAGAAACGTCTTATACAAGTCTGTTCCGTTAACAAGGATTTCAGCATATTTATTATTGTTGCTCTTTTTCCGTATGCAAAGAGTAAGAATATATTCACCATCCGTATCAGCACATACACAAGGAAACTCGCAACAACCCATATTTGATGACAAACCGCTTATGTATTTACCGCTGACAAGCTTTTCATCATCAATAAGCTTAGCATCTCCCGTAAGCACGGCTTCATCCGGACCGTATTCTTTGCCGTTTGCAGTACCAATCTCTGCTACTATGATTTTTTCAATTTTGGGTGCCTGAGTTGGTATAGGCACATTGTGGCAGAAATCATATTTGAAATATTCAATCCCCCACTCTGCAAAGGTATCCGCATCTGTTGCCTCGTAACCAAGGCTTGCAGGCAAATCCTCGCAGGTCAAAGTTCCGTTTGAGCTGTAAATTCCCAGTTTAAGTCCAAGACCGTTAACCTTTTCGACAAGTGATTTTATACCGCTTGGGAACGAACCGAAATCACCCTGAAGTCTGCCGTTTTCATCTCTCATTGATGACTGCCAGCAATCATCAATATTTATATATTGATATCCGCAGTCTGCAAGACCGCTTTCTTTCATAGCCTTCGCGGTTTCATAAATCAGGTTTTCATTTATTCTGTTTCTGAACAGGTTCCAGCTTGACCATCCCATAGGCGGAGTAAGCGCCGCACCGTTATCGTAAGGAACAGAGGCATCATAGGTAAGTTTTACGGAATTCACGGCTTTTTTTGCAATTGTCTGAGGGTTAAGGTCATCAATATCTTTATTTTTAATAAGCTTTGCTGCCGCAGCAGCGCCTGCCGCAAGCAGTGCTGCTGAAAAAATACTTTCCATTTTCAAAACTCCTTACATCTTTTTAAGCAAGGGAATAACATAGGTGAAACCATCCATATCCGCTATATTATCTAACGAAACAGGATCTATGGTTTCAGTATTATAAACCGTCATTTTTTGCTGCTGATACAGAGGGCATTCAACAGCCTCTTCCATAACAAGTTCCATAAGCTGAGCTGTCATACCTGCCTTGTCGGAATAACCGATAGCTGAACGGATTGAAGCCGTAATGTTATCAATTTCAGCTCTGTTTATGCCTGTCTTATTATTCTGACCCACACTGTTGTAATACTCTAACTTGTCGCAGGATGCTCCGTCAGACACCTTCTCAACCCACATATCCGCCTTTCCTGACAGAATAGCTGCATTCAATGTATTTTCATCCGTAACGGTTATATTCAGTACTATACCTTTTTCTGCAAGTATATTTTTATACTCTGTAACGGCAGCATACGCAAGGTCATCTTCACTGCCGCAATAATATAAATCAGCTTCCTTAATCTTTTCGGATGTGCCCATATTATATACGGTGAAGGCGCTTTCGCTGTGATAAGGATCGGTTATATGCGACGGATATTCGTCAAATCTGACACTCATTGGTCTGAGCGGACGGGTATAATATGAACCTGTCTGAGCCTCTATTGCCCCATTGACATCACAAATACCAATCAGGGCTTTTCTTGCTGACAAATCAAGGGTTCGTGTATTAAGAAACAACGAAACATAGTAGTTGCAGTCCTCGATAAAATAACGCAAATCCTTGTCTGAAATCTTATCAATATCTGCCGCTGATGCATAAGTTTCAATTACATCAATTTTTCCTGATGTGATGAGCTTTACAGGATCTTTTTCATCTAATATATCGGTAAATTCAAGCGATGAAAAATCGCAGGCTTCACCGTAATAGGTGTTGTAAGAAAGCTTCGCCACGCCGATATCGTAATCTGTAAGCACATAAGGTCCCGAAGCAACATTAAAGCTGCCAAGCTGTTTTACTTTGTCAGCTTCTCCCTTTACATATTCAGCAGAAAAAGCTGTTTTTGAAACGAGCAATGCATTAAGCTGAGAAAGAGCATTTATATTACGCGAATTAAAAAGCACCGTGCAGGTATAATCATCAACCTTCCTGATTCCCGAAATGCTTTCTACATCTGTACCGTTTTTGTAATTATCCTCGATATACTGAGCATAAAGCCTTTCTCTGTACCAATTTTCCGGATTATAGGCAAGAGGATTGCTTTCCGCCTCTGCGGTTGCAACAAGCTTTGTTATTTTATCCTGTGAAGGATTGCCGCCAAGGTCTTCAAGTGCCTCACCGTAGCCGAGTTTAAGAATATATTCCTCCCAGCTTATTCCTGACGGAGAAATGCTTTTAATATCACCGTCAAACTTGCCTTCAAGCATAGTTTCAGAAAGGTATTTCACATAATCGGATGTTTCGATTGTTGTCAGGGTATAGTTTTTTTCAATTTTTTCTTCAATCTCTCTTATTGAAGATTCATAATTGTTATCATCAAAATAATATTCTTTAAGGCCTTCAATATCATTGAGATACCAGTTTTTATAGTATCCGTCATATGATGCATCTGCTATAAAATGGTAGAAAAATATAACATCATCAATGGTAATATTTGTTCCGTCAGAAAATTTCAGGTCTTTATTTATGGACACAGTATACTCAACCTGAGAATCACCTGCATATTCGTAAGAAATACCGCCACTGTAATTCACCGGCTTATTGTTTCCGTCATAACGGTGGATGCTCCTGAACATCTGCATAACTATTTCTCTGTCCGCATCAGTTTCAGCATAAAAAGGATTGAATTCTCCTGCAATTCCTTCAACACCGATTTTAAGTTCAGATGAACCGCCTACCCCTTTGCAGGAAGGAAGAATAAATACACAAATACAGACAAGTATACAAAAAACAGATTTGAATATCTTCATAAAAACAAACAGTTCCTCATTTTTATTTTACGGTTTTATTCTATCACATTACTTCTGCGGTTACAATAATTATTTTATAAAATAAAGTAAAAAGGCACCTTTCGCAATGAAAGGCGCCTCTGTAAGTATTAAAATCAGTTCTTGTATTCCTTGAAATCTTTATAGATTGCTTCGGTGTATACGTTGTTTTCATCCTTGTCATGAAGAGGATACCAAACCTGTGCAAAGAAGGGGTTAACCTTTGCTTCGTCATCATATGCCCAACGGAACTTCTTCTGCTCACACTTTTCAAGTGTTGAGGGAAGCTCTTCGGGGCACCAGTGACCGCCGCGGAGAACAAGGTTGGGTGACATCATAAACTCATGACCGTGTGCACACTTCCAGAGAATGGGAGTATACATATCAACAATTTCTGTTGCAAGACATTCGCCGCCTCTGAATGCAGCTGCCTTTTTGAGGTCTTCAAGAGTAAGTGAATCAAAATCCTTGGTTTCATCATAACCGTGATCAAGAACAAGAGCCTTTGAAGGATCATCGTTGGGACGGTAAACCTTAACCTTGCTCCAATCGTTTCCGATTGCATCCCACTTTGCCTTTGAGCCGACATAAGCGTTGATTCTTTCTTCAACGTTGTTTGCTCTCCACCAGAGTGTACCGTAAACGGGAGTCTGAGCAATCTTCTTCATGAAGGGCTTAACAGCAAATGCGAAGGGCTTTGCAAGCTTTGCAAGCTTATAGAACCATTCAACTCTGTTCATAACGCTCTTGAAGTATTCTGTGATGGGCATATTAGCACGGAAGTGGCAGTACTTTTCAAGTACATCTGAGTCAAGATACCACTGACCGTGGAAGTTTCTTGTAATGAACCAATCGGGATCAAAGAGCTTTCTGGGATCGCCGAGTCCGAGACCGTATTTACCGAGAAGGAGTTCTTCGAATTCAAAGTTTGTGATTCTGTACTGAGCACCTGAACCGATGTTATAGAATCTTCTCCAGAATTCTTCGGGAATATCGTCACCGCAAACGTTTACAAGAAGGCGGCCTGAGTCTTCAACTGTTGCCCATTCAAGAACACCGTTGATAACAACGTGGTACATAATGGGTTCCATATTCTTAACGATTTCAGGGTAAAGGATACCTGACTGACGGAGTGATACCCAGTGTTTAAGACCTGATTCAGCAAAAATTGACTCTGCAATTACCTTTGATGTTGCATAATGGTCATAAACGCTGATTTTAATGGGGTCACCGGTACGAGCCCAATGGATAGGATCATCTCTTTCACCTGTTTCAGCAACAGTACCGATATAAACAACCTTAACTGCATCGGGATCGGGCTGAGCCTTAACAGCAGCAACGATATTCTTTGCTGCACCAACGTTTGTTTTGATTGTGTTGATGGGATAATAGTCAGCTGAGGGTGAAACCATACCGCCAACATGAAGAACATAATCCGCACCGTTTACGCATTCAAGAACGCTCTCATACTTTTTGAGGTCGCCCCAAACAATCTTAACGGAAGGATCGTTCATATAGGGAGCAAACTGTTTTCTGTTCTTTTCGCTGTCACGGAGAAGAACAACAATGTTGAACTTATCCTTCTTTGCGTAAAGCTGCTTGAAGCCTTCCCAACCCATTGTGCCCGAAGCACCGGTCAGGAATACGGTCTTTTTCTGTGCCATTTTGAATTCCTCCAAAAAGTTTAATTTTGTCAAATTGCTACATAGTAATTTTAACACATAAAAGTTTACAAATCAACCACAATTTAGGTTCAATATGTATAAATTTGTAACAAAAATCAGATTCCCAGCATTTCTTTGAACATTTTCTCAACCATATACATCTGATTTATCTCTTTTTTATTGCCTTCTGTAAATAATGATGCATCTTTCACACGGCAGTCATAACCAACATCAAGACCGCAAAGACCCATATGATACTTGGCATTTACGGGATACATCTGACATTCTGCAAGTGAAGCAAAAGCAAGGAACGCCTGCACTTTTTCTGCTTTTTCGGGCTCTGTTTCATAATTCTTACAAAGCCAGGAATAAATTTCGGGATGGAAGTTTGCCATAACGCCTGAAAAACCTGCACATCCTGCTCTGAGAGATTCAAGAAGAGTTGCGGAGTTTGCGTTGTAGATTTTAAGTCCCAGACCTTCAACAGCTTTGAGCTTTGCTTCTATTTCACTGATACTGCAACAGGTATCTTTAAGGAACATAAGCCTTCCGTCAAGAGCACAGTGTCTGAGAGTTTCGGGTTTCATAAGACGCTTATACGGATAAGGGCATTCATAAACACCGAGACCGATTTCAGGAATAGAAGAAACCATTTTTTCATAATTACGGATAAACACTGAATCATCTTCATCCTGCTTAGCAAAACGGTTTGCAATAAAAACATATGCATCAATGCCTTCGTTTATAAATGCGTTTGCTTCATAAATCTGTCTGTCAAGCTCATCCGCGGTGTGACCCGATGCAACAACAGCCATATCCGCAGGCTTATTCTTCATGATAAATCTGAGAAGTTCAAGTCTTTCTTCAAATGAGAGAAAGAAAATTTCACTGGACTGGCAGATTGCAAATATGCCGTCAACACCGTTATTTGCATACCATTCAATAATCTGTAAAACGCCGTTATAATCAACCTTGTTATCTTTGGTGAAAGGGGTTACCATTGTGGGGTACACTCCGTTGGGAATACCTTTAATCACATAAATCACTCCAAAAACAAAAATAAGCGGCAGTACCCTGCCGCAATTAAGTTTACATTTATTAAAATGTTTTGTCAATGCTAAATTAACTTTTTTCTCATACCTTCAAGCACTGCCTTTTCGCGCCTTGAAACCTGCACCTGTGTCATGCCGAGCTGAACTGCGGTTTTTGATTGGGTAAGCCCTCTGAAATACCTTAGTTCTATCATTTTTCTGTCACGCTCATCAAGTTTCAGAAGAACCTGACGAAGCGCAAGCAGATCTGATATTTCTTCTTCCGGAGAATTAACCGGAATTTCAAGCTGAGTTTCGCCTTCATCGCCCGTTGTCAATGAAACAGCAGGCAGTGAAGCATTAAGAAGCATTGCGGTTTCGGCGGTATCAAGATCAAGAATTTTTGCAAGTTCACCTACCGTAGGCTCCCTGCCAAGTTCTGCCGACATTTCTTCTTTTTTCTTCAAGGCTGCCCGTGATTTTTCTTTTATCGCCCTTCCAACTTTTACTGTACCGCCGTCACGGAAAATGCGACGTATCTCTCCGAGAATAACGGGCACTGCATAGGTTGAAAAAGAAAAGCCTCTGGATTCATCAAAATTATCCGCTGCTTTGATAAGACCTACACAGCCTGCCTGAAACAAATCATCATATTCGGTTCCCCTACCCCTGAAACGGTTTGCGCAGGAATGAACAAGACCCAGATTGTTTTCAACCAGCTTATTTCTCTTTTCGTTAGCCGCGGTCATTATCTGCGTCACGCCCTTTAAAATGCTTTTCCAATGTAACGGTTGTGCCCTTACCCACTTTTGAAATCACCTTGATTTTGTCACAAAAGCTTTCCATAACCGCAAAGCCAAGACCCGCTCTTTCACCGCCGAGAGTTGTAAAAAGCGGCTCCATTGCCTGCTTTACATCTTCAATTCCGCATCCCTTATCTCTGATTTTCACTTTAAAGCATCTGTTTTCATAAATTGCCGCCCATATGTAAATTCTGCCCACACTTTCCGCGTATGCGTGAACAATACAGTTTGTGACCGCTTCACTTACAGCGGTTTTGACATCTGATATTTCTTCAATATCAGGGTCAAGCTGTGCCGCAAACGCAGCAACCGTTGCCCTGGCAAAAGCTTCATTCACAGATCTGCTTTCAATCTGTAATTTCATTTCATTAATTACTCTCATATATTCACTTCCTTTTTAATGTTACAAGCCTGTCCAACCCTGCAAGCTTCATCATCGAATAATTTCTGCCCGACAGATTGATTACCTCAATATTACCGCCGTAGCTTTCAGCTATTCTGTATCTGCCCAGCACAAAACCAATACCCGAGCTGTCCATAAAAGTCACTTCTCCGAAGTCAAGGCGTACATTGGGTGCAAGAACCTTCTGAATTGCTTCATCTGTTTCAAGCCTTAATGCAGCTGCATTATGATGATCTATTTCTCCGCTGAGTTCAACGGTAATCCTGACGGGAGTTGATGAAATCTTTATTGCCATTTTTACACTCCTTTGCAAAAAAATAATCCCTTACCACATAGGATAAGGGATTCATTCCAAAAAATTTGTTGAATAATATAAACTTTAAAAATTAAGCAAGCAATCTCTGATTTCGCCTGCAAGGTAAAACGAACCGCACACAATAAGCACATCATCAGGCTGCATAATGTTCTTTGCCGCAGATACAGCTTTAACGGGGTCTGCAACGGAATAGCAGTTATCACAGTATGCCTTGGCACTTTCACAAAGTTCGTCACTGCTGAGTGCTCTGGGCACATCCGCTCTGGTGGCGATAAAAGTCTGTGCAAGAGGTGCAACTATACTCAGATAGGAATTGTAGTCTTTATCCGCCATCATAGAGCTGAGCATAATAATTCTTTTACCCGTAAGATGTTTCTTTATGAAAGTACTGAGAGCATTTGCACAGCCTTCATTGTGACCTCCGTCAAGAATAACAACAGGCTTTTTCTTTATCAGTTCCGTACGTGCAGGCATAATTGATTTTTCAATCCCCCTGATAATTGCATCATCGGAAATTTCAACAGCAAGCCTTGACAGTGAGCGTACCGCTTCAATGGCTGTACAGGCATTATATATCATATGCTTTCCTGCAAGAGGAAGAAGAAATTCCATACCGTCATACACGGCATATGTACCTTCAAGCCGTTCTTCTTTTACAGTGAGTTTGCTTATGTCGGGAACACGGAGTTCATTCAGTTTGTTTTTGCAGGTTTCACGGATAACCGACATTGCCTCTTCATCCTGAAACGGATACGCAACGGTTTCAGCGCCGAATTTGATTATACCGCATTTTTCCGTAGCAATTTCTTCAATTGTATCGCCGAGAATTGCAGTATGGTCAAGGGAGATGCTTGTTATAACGCTGACATAAGGTGCAACAATAACATTGGTTGAATCAAGTCTGCCGCCCAGACCCACTTCAAGCACAACAAAATCACAATTCTTCTTTTTGAAATAACAGAAAGCCGCAGCCGTAATAGCTTCAAACTCAGTAGGCTGAATATCCTGCTGAGCAAGCTTATCTATGGCTTCTTTTACTTTTTCAACGCACTCTGCAAGCTCGTTTTTCTCAATCATATTACCGTTATACTGTATTCTTTCGCGGAAATCGGTAACATAGGGTGAAATAAACAGACCCGTGTTATAGCCGCTCTGACGGAGAATATTGGAAATAATTGTTGAGGTTGAGCCTTTACCGTTAGTGCCTGCAACGTGAATTATTTTAAGTTTTTCCTGAGGATTGCCAAGCTCTGCACAAAGTGCACGGATACGCTCCATACCCGGCTTTATGCCGAATTTTTCAAGAGAATGAATATATTCTATGGCTTCGTTGCAATTCATAGTCACACCTGCTTTTTGAGCCCGATGAAACCATCGGGCTCTGAGTAATTTTAACCTAACTTTGCAATACTTTCTTTAAGCATCGCAATCTTTTCTGCATACTTCGCAGCAGCTTCTCGCTGTGCCGCAACAACATTTGCGGGAGCCTTTGCAACAAAGTTTTCATTTGAAAGCTTGTTGTTTACAAAATCAAGGTCTTTCTGCACTGCTTCAAGTTCCTTGTTGAGTCTTGCCTTTTCAGCTTCAAAATCAACAAGTTCACCCATAGGAATGTAAATCTTTGCATCCTGAGTAACGATACATACAGCACCGTCAAGCTCAAAGCTGTCTGCAACCTCAACCTCTGATGCACTTGCAAGCCTCTGCATAAACACGCCGCCCTGCTCAAAGGTTGCCTTATAGGTTGTTGCAATATAAACCTTTGCCTTCTTTGAGGGAGGTACATTCATTTCTGCTCTGCGGTTACGGATTGCACGAACAGCAGTCATAATGCGTTCCATTTCAGCTTCTTCTGCGGCAAATGAAAGAGCTTCATCAAATTCAGGCCAAGCAGAAATCATAATTGATTCGCCGTCGTGAGGAATTGTCTGCCAGATTTCTTCCGTAATGAAAGGCATAAAAGGATGGAGAAGTTTAAGGATTTTATCCATAACGAAGACGAGAACCTGCTTTGCGGTCTGTGCTTCATCTCCGCCCTTCTGAAGACGGATTTTTGCAATTTCAATGTACCAGTCGCAGAATACATCCCAGATAAAATCATAAAGCTTTGCAATAGCAATACCGAGTTCAAACTTTTCAAGGTTATCGGTAACATCCTTTGCAAGTTTGTTGACAAGGCTTACAATCCACTTATCTTCGAGAGCAAGCTCCTCGGGAAGCTTGCAGGAAATTTCGTCATCACCGATATTCATAAGAATGAATCTTGATGCGTTCCACAGCTTATTTGCAAAGTTACGGCTTGCACTTACCTTTTCGTCTGAGAATCTCATATCGTTACCGGGGCTGTTACCGGTTGCGAGAGTAAGTCTGAGAGCATCTGCACCGTACTGATCAATAATTTCAAGAGGATCAATACCGTTACCGAGAGATTTTGACATCTTTCTGCCCTGAGCATCTCTGACAAGTCCGTGAATAAGAACGGTATCGAAAGGAACCTGACCTGTATATTCAAGAGCTGAGAATATCATACGGCTTACCCAGAAACCGATGATGTCGTAGCCTGTAACAAGTGTGCTTGTGGGATAGTAATGTCTGAGGTCGCTTGTTTCATCGGGCCAACCCAGAGTTGAGAAAGGCCAGAGAGCTGATGAGAACCAGGTATCAAGAGTATCTTCATCCTGGCTGAGATTCTTGCCTGAGCAATGGGGACAAGTATCAACATCAGTCTTTGAAACCATTGTTGCACCGCAATCCGCACAGTACCATGCAGGAATACGGTGACCCCACCAGAGCTGACGTGAGATACACCAGTCACGGGTGCCTCTCATCCAGTTCATATAGTTCTTTGTGAATCTTTCGGGAACAAAAACGGTTTCGCCCTTTTCAACAGCTTCAATAGCAGGCTTAGCAAGGGGTTCCATGCGTACAAACCACTGCTTTGAAACCATAGGTTCAATAGTAGTGTGACAACGGTAGCAGGTGCCTACTTCATGAGCACGGGGCTCGATTTCCTTGATATATCCGCCCGCTTCAAGGTCAGCAAGGATAGCCTTTCTTGCATCCATTGTTGACATACCGGCATACTTACCGCAATCAAGAACCTCAGGTTCATCTGCGGTTGCCTTGCCGCTTGCAACAAGCTCATCATAAATCGCCTTATCAGCCGCACCTGTCATAAAGCCGTCATAAGTAAATGTTCTGACCATGGGAAGATTATGACGTTTGCCTACCTCAAAGTCGTTGGGGTCATGAGCAGGTGTAATCTTAACAACACCTGTACCCTTTGTCATATCTGCATGTTCATCGCAAACAATGGGAATTTCTTTATTGAGAAGAGGAAGAATTACGTGACAGCCGTGAAGATGTGCATATCTTTCGTCCTCTGCGTTGATTGCAACGGCTGTATCACCCAGCATTGTTTCGGGTCTGGTAGTAGCAAGTTCAAGCTTCTCGCCTGTTTCCTTAACGGTGTAAAGAAGATGCCAGAAGTTACCGTCCTGCTCTTCATATTCAACCTCTGCATCCGAGATTGATGTTTCGCAGTAGGGGCACCAGTTAACCATTCTGTTGCCTCTGTAAATAAGGTCTTTTTCATAAAGTCTTACGAAAACTTCACGAACAGCTCTGCTGCATCCTTCGTCAAGAGTGAAACGCTCTCTGTCCCAGTCGCAGGAAGAACCCATTTTTTTAAGCTGTTCAATAATACGTCCACCGTATTTTTCTTTCCAGTCCCATGCACGGACAAGGAAACCTTCTCTGCCGAGATCATCCTTTGTAAGGCCTTCTTTTGCCATTGCTTCAACAATCTTTGCTTCCGTTGCAATTGAAGCATGGTCTGTACCGGGAAGCCAGAGTGCATCATAACCCTGCATTCTTCTCCAACGGATAAGGATATCCTGCAAAGTGTTATCAAGGGCATGACCCATATGAAGCTGACCCGTGATGTTGGGAGGAGGAATAACGATAGTATAAGGCTTTTTGTCGTTTTCTGTTTTGGCGTGGAAATACTTTCCTTTCAGCCAGAAGTCATAAATACGGTCCTCAACATTTTTGGGATCGTACTGCTTGGCAAGCTCTTTTGCCATTCTGAAATCAATCCTTTCTTTTTGTGAAACGAAAAAAACTCGCCTCACAGATAATAAAATCAATGAGACGAGTAATAAATCATACCCGCGGTACCACTCAAATTGCGCAGAATCGCGCCGCTCTTTGGGCTCTGACAAGCCCTATGCATTAACGCAGCAATCACGGAAGGGTTCTACTCGCTTAAAGCTTTCTTCCCTTCGGCTCGGGGGCTACAACTGACATACGCTGTTCATCGGCTCTCACCTGCCGCCGACTCTCTGAGAACGCACCTTATGCCGCCCTCCCCGTCAAAACCTTTATATTAAGTTTTTGATATTTTATCATACAAACACGGTGTTGTCAATATAATTTTTATGCGGTAACACCGTAAAAATCAAGCAATGCGGGGTTAATGATTGTGTCTGTAAATTCAAAGCAGGTGCTGTGTCCGCCACCGATAATCATTAATTCTTCCGCCCCCTCAATTGACTTTGTAATCTTCTTTGAGTGCCAGCGCTGAATCATATCGTGCTCACCGTAAATATTCAGCACAGGAACCTTTATTGCAGAAATATCCCTGAATGTAAGACTGGGCTGACCAACCATCATTCCTTTGATGTCACGGCGGATTTTTGTATCTTTGTCACCTTTTATCCACGCTTCCACACAGAGGACAAAATACTGCCAGGTAATCTGAATCTGGTCAAAAGTATTTGTACCCAATGTGTTGATATTCGAACCCATTATGACAAGTGATTTTACTCTGTCCTGATTTCTCAGAGTAAACACAACACCCAGATTGCCGCCGTCACTGAATCCGAAAATATTTGTCTTTCCGATTTTCAGGTAATCAAGGATTATTGCAAGGTCATCACTCATTGTTTCGAAATTCATTGTGCCTTCAATCCAATCGGAATTACCCGTACCTCTGGGAGAAACGGCAATAACTTTAAAATGCTTTGACATTTCAGGTAAAATGCTGCCATCAAAGCAGTGCATGTCTCCCCCGTTGGGAGGAAGAAGGAGCAAAGGCTCACCATTAAGATTGCCGTAAATTCCGTATTCAATTTTTGCACCGTTACAGTCAACGAAGCCGTATTCTTTCATTTCCGGTACACCTTCCTGTGCAAATGATAAAGGGCAAACACAAAACATTATTGCCGCTGCAAGAAAAAACGCGATTATTTTTTTAATATTCTTCATAAAATCACCCTGTTCAATTATATCACATCAAATTATTTTTGCAACCTTGAAAGGAACATATATGAGGATAAACAAGTTGATGAAACACACGGCGATTATGACTGCCGTAAATCTTGTTATGAGAGCAGCAGGTGTGGGATTCAATGCCTATCTGACGGCAAAAATCGGTTCATCGGGTATGGGTCTTTTCCAGCTTGTGATGACGGTTTATTCACTTGCTGTTACTTTTTCAAGTGCAGGAGTAAGGCTTGCAACAACAAGAGTTGCAGTGGAAATCAACACACTCCGAAAAAATGATATGAATAAATCCGTCGCAATGTGTGTAACTTATGCAGGCATATGCGGTTGCTTAATCGGATTTCTGCTGTTTACGCTTTCCGATTTTATAAGCATACATTGGATTTCCGATTCACAAACGGCATTACCTCTGCGGATTCTTTCTCTGAGCCTGCCTTTCGTTGCAATGTCGTCTGCACTGGGCGGATATTTCACTGCCGCGGAAAAGATACCGCAGTATTCCGCCGTACAGATGATTGAACAGATTTTCAAAATCATTCTGACCGCACTTATTCTCGGCACCGCCACAGAAAAATCAAGCCTTTATTCCTGCATTGCCGTAGTTGCAGGTATGACAGCCGCAGAAATCTTTTCTTTCACACTGTCATCACTTCTTAAACGCCGCACAATTCCGTCAAAAAGCACAAAGCCAATTCTTGACATCGGTAAAATGCTGAGAGTTGCTCTGCCGGATGCGGCAGGCACCTGTGCCAGAAGTATTCTGCTGACAATCGAACATCTGCTTATCCCCAAGGGCTTTGAGAAATCAGGCGAAGGAAGTAAAGAAGCTCTTTCCGCATACGGCAATATTCACGGTCTTGCTCTGCCAGTGCTTCTTTTTCCGGGTGCGGTTCTGTCGTCACTTTCAGCACTGCTTGTACCCGAACTTGCAACAATGAACGAGAAAAATGAAAAAGAAAAAATCAATAAAACAGTTGAAAAACATCTTAAAAATTCACTGCTTTTTTCAATTATTTGTTCCTTGATTTTTGTGTTTTTTGCACCGATTATCTCAAAACTTGTCTATAAATCAAACGAAGCGGTGATGTATATAAGAATACTTTCACCGCTTGTTCCCGTAATGTATACCGATATGATAACCGACGGAATGCTCAAAGGTCTTGACCAACAGATAAGCTCCATGCGATACAACATAATCGACTCTGCACTCTGCGTAGGTCTTGTATATTTTCTTTTGCCCCGGTATTCCGTCAAGGGTTATATTTTTATTCTTTACGCCAGCGAGATAATCAATTTTTATCTCAGCTTCGGCAGACTCATTAAAATCTGCGACATCAGATTGTTTTCAAAACAGCAAGAAGAAAATGCCACAGTTTTTCGCAGGATTCAATGCTGAGCCTTTCCTGAGGTGTATGGATGCCGTGCATTTCAGGACCTAATGACACGCAGTCAAGACCTTTGATTTTGCCGCAGAACATTCCGCATTCAAGGCCTGCGTGAATGCCCGTAACTACAAGCTCCTTGCCGTTTATATCAAAATAAATCTTTTTCATTATTTCCTGAAACTCAGAGCCATCCTTGAATTCCCAGGCAGGATAGGGAGTTCTGAAACCGATTTTTGCACAGTATTTCTCCGCAATTTTTTCAAGTCTGTTGCAGAGCTTATCTCTTTCTGCATCAACACCGCTTCTGACCGCAAAGCTGTATGAAACGGCATCGCCGACGGTTTTAAGAACACCGAGATTGAGCGATGTTTCAACAAAGCCTTCAATATCCTTGCTCATTGCAATAACACCGCTGGGCAGGTCGTTGAGAAGTGCAATAACATTCTTTGAAGATACCGAACTCATTGATTTTTCCGCTTTTCCGCAAGGCGAGGCGGAAATTTTTATATTCGGATCTGCTTTTTTGTATTCATCTGAAATCGCACCCGAAATATAGTTTACAGTTTCACATATATCACTGTTTGATGCAATAATGCATTTTGAATCACGGGTTATGGCATTATCCATGGCACCGCCGTTTATATCGCACAAAACGAAATCGGCTTTCCCGGCAAGCACAGAAAGCACTCCGCCCAGAACTTTATTTGCATTTGCATAGCCTTTATGAATTTCTGCACCTGAATGACCGCCGTGAAGACCCGAAACACTGATTTCAAAACAGTCAAGATCGTTGCTGATATAATTAACATCAAGCAACACATCGGCACGGACACCGCCTGCACAGCTTACCCACATAACGCCGTCTTCTTCGGAGTCAAGGTTAATCATACGCTTGCCTTTGAGAACAGAGCAGTCAATACCCGTTGCACCCGTCATACCAACTTCTTCATCGGCTGTGAATACGATTTCAAGAGGCGGATGAACAATATCATCAGAATCAAGAAGTGCAAGGCACATCGCAACCGCAATGCCGTCGTCTGCACCGAGGGTTGTGCCTTTTGCACCTATATAGCCGTTTTCAACAAAAAGTTCAAGTCCGTCTTTCTCAAAATCAATACGGCAGGTTTCATCCTTTTCCCATACCATATCAAGATGACCCTGAATAATAACGGGTTCGCCCTCTTTGCCGCAGGCAGGCTTGAAAATAATTATGTTGCCTGCATTGTCGGTAACATATTCAAGACCTCTCGCCTTCGCAAAATCCGCACAGTAATCCCTGACTTCGTCGGTTTTGCCCGAGCCGCGTGGAATTGCCGAAATCTCTTCAAAATAGTAAAACACCTTTTCAGGTTTAAGTCCTTCAAGTATTCTCAAAATTATCACCTACAAATATTTTTATGCAATCAGGAGCGTTTATTACCGCATCTTTGCCTTTTTCGCATCTGAAATTTATCATTCCGTATTGGGTCGGAATATTTATCTCAGCATAATCAAGCCCATAAAGATCGGGTTTGAAGCCCAGCTTTTTCATTCCCGGTTCAAGTATCTCCATTCCTGTTATTGCCGAAGGCATATGATAAGCAGGAGTGCCGCCCCACGCATGGGAATGGTCAAACGAATAACTTTCTTCCGGAGCAATCCAACCTTCTTTAAGTCCCTTATCGCATTCGTTGACAACATCAGCCCATCGCATCAGAATTTTCATTCCGTATTTATCAAAAAGCTTATGCTTGCGCAAAGCACACAACATATAATGCATGAAATAAGGCTGAATATCCTGCAATGCATCATCAAATATAATTCTTTCAAGAATATCCGAAGCAAGCTCATCGTCGGCAAGGCCGTAAAGCGAAGCAAGGATATTGGGATATTTGGAAAAATATTTTTTGTTTACATTAGCAGGATGATAATGTTTTTCTCCGCCGTAAGGAGTACCGAGACCGTCAGAATAAAGCTTCCTTTCTTCATCAAAAAACACTTCATTGAATCTCTTTTTGAAAGCAGATGCTTTGTTTTTCAGATCTTCGGCAACAGCTGTTTCTTCCAGATACGAATATATTTTTTCTGCATAAACAAGAGCATTATAGTAGAAGCAATTAAGAACCGTCTGCCCCAGTGCTTTCGGAGGATGATGCATTGAAAATCCGTCAATAACCGTCCAGTCAACAAACATAAAATCAGGCGGATTATCAATAACATTGTTTTCTCCGATGTAGGTTTCAAACCTTGCAAGCAGAGTTCCCAGTGCCTCACGGCAATACAGCAGAAGCTCTTTTCTGCCGGTTACGAGATAAACATCATGAAGCATCTGCACCCATATAAGGCTGTATGTTGTGTGAAACATAACACCCTTATTGGCAACAAGCCAGTCTGCCGTACGCATCAGGTCAAATTCCGCAAGCCGCATATCGCCGTAGCAAAACATTGTCATAAGACTTTCTATGTTGTAATCTCCCGTGCAGGCGAGAAGTTCCTGATGCTTTGTGCTGTCAAGATGCAGTGACTGACGGCAGATTTTCAGTGTGTGCTTGCAGACTTCATATATTTTATTCAGATTTTCATTGCTTGTTTTAAAACTGCCTTCTGTTTCTATGGGGTACCAGGGTGCAACAAACGACAGTTTAACCGTTATATCGTATGAATCTTTGTTTTCAATAATGAGCTTACCCTCACCTGCACTGTGCATACGGAAAGAGAAATACTCCTCGTCCCTGTTACCGAAAACAACCTTTTCTTCGGTTTCTTCCTGCCCTTTGAGTTCACGGGTTTTCAGCGTGATTTCGCACTTTCCGTCAGAACTCAGCACAGGATGAACACCGTAAATCTTATCAAACTCAAAGTCAAGATTTTCCGTTTTACCTGCTGCGACTTTTAATTCGGTTTCAAATATTCCGTTATATGACCTTGGCGGGATGTAAGAATCTTCCGGATACCAGATATCTTCAATCTCGCAGGCATTGACAAATGACTGTGCTTCTTTATTTTCCGAGTTGTAGTTTCTGAAATCATTGTATGCCATATCGGGCACAGCACGCCAGGTTGAGTCGGTTTCTATGTTTTCTGACGTTCCGTCTTTGAAACTCACCGTTCCCGAAAAATAAAATCCGCCGTGTCCTCTTGAATAATTTGTAAGCATTTCAGGTTGAAGGCTGACCTTTGCCGCCAATTCCAATCTGTCAGTACTTTCAGCAAAATCAAGTTCATAAATATCGGCATAGTGCTTGGGTGTTTTGCCGACGCATAAAAAATCGCCGCCCGACGATGCAGGTCCGACACCTATAAATTTACCGTTTATGCGGAGTATATAGGTGTTATCCGCACTTACACGGATTTTTAAAGTTTTTACTGCTTTGTCAAAAAGAAATGTTTTGGATATATCCGCAACAGCATATCTGAAGTCTTCTGCATTTTTGTTTTCACAATCATAGAGAATATTATACTGATTGCGCTGAATCTGAGGATAAATTTTATCATCAAGCCAGATCCATGCCATACTCCCACCGCCTTATTATTCAAGCAGCCCGAACTCTTATGAATCCGGGCTGAATTATTATTCTTCAACTATACCTTCAAGGTAATTTGTTTCGGTTACATAGCCTTCGCTGTTTATACGGAAAGTTTTTACTTCAAACTTTCTGAAATCCGCATAGAAACCTGCCTCTGCAATATCGCAGACAATCGCAGCCTTCACGGGCTTACCGTCTGTTTCGCAAAGACGCATTACCACATCACCCGAACCGTCTTCGCAGAACTTGAATGCTTCAAGACGGATATTGGGCTTATTTATGCTGATAAAGCTCTTTTTAAGAGGCATAGTTCCCTTATGGTAACTGACAGGCACTGCAACAAGCTTTGAATTGAATGCAGCAGCCAGACGCTGAATTCCGCTTTCTTCCGCTTCTCCCGTATGAGGATAGATTGCATATTCAAAACGGTGAATTCCTTCGTCACAGTAGCTGAAATCCGCATCGGGACGGTCCGAATAATGGTCGGCAAAAATTGAGTTTCTCAGCATTGTGAGTCTGAGAGTGTTACCGGGACAATCATAGCTGTATTTTGCATCGCTTATAATTGCAACACCCTTACGGTTTTCACCGCCTGCGGTGATGTCACCCCAGGTAAGAGCAGGCTCTTCTTCACCGTTGCAGGGACGCTTGATAAAGCCAGCAGGAATTTCATAGGTTGAAACGGAATTTTCGCCTTCAACGGTAACAGGCATTTTAAGGATTGTAAGAGGCTCCTGCCAGAGAACTCTGCACTTGACCCTGATATGCTTACTGTCTGCACCGAGAATAAAATCCTGAGTCAGGTACGAGCCGCCGTAAGTATGCTTAACCCTCATAACAGCTCTGAGTGCACCGCATTCAACAAGCTCGATTGATTTAAGGCTCATTGTGCCGATTGTCTTATCGAACTTGAAGATATTATGTGCCCAGGTATCGGGCTGTGAGTTATCAACAACTGTGGGAACGCAGAATTCTCCGCCCACAAACTCAGTGCCGTCTGCTTTTGAAACAAGGCTCTTTATGCCGCCTGTTTCACCGTCAAACACAACCTTGATATGCTTGTTTTCGATTGTAAGACCATCTGCGGAAAGACCGCCGTCAAGAGTGCTTCTTTCGGTAAATTCCGAATCCTCGTGCCACAGCCAATAGGTTGCGTAGCCCAGTGCAGGAACCTTTGCATTGAATACTGTATCAAGGTGCGAATCATTTGAACGTGATGAGCGCACATTCTGGAAAAGCACTTCCTTACCCTCGGAATCCTCAACCTTTCTTGAAGGATGATAGGTTCTTACGGGAGTTTCAACCTCAAAGGAATTGGGATTGAAAACAATAACAGGTCTGGGGAATTTAAGATTACGGCAGTGATGACGAGCAATACTTGTCTGTGCATCGGTTACGCCGTCAAGCCAGGTATCAACCTGCTGTGCAATTTTGAGCATTGCCTTGTTTTCTTCATTGGCGGCAATCTTCATTGCATAGCCCATTGAATCGCGGACATCTTCATAGGCTTCCATAATTGAACAGCCGCAAAGAATATCGTGGAACTGATTGAAGCATACCTCCTGCCAGGCTTTGCCGAAATCTTCGGTTGCCTTGGCAAGATCGGATATCTTTGCAGATACTGTGTTCCATTTTTCTGCATTTGCAAGCCAGTATTCAGCTTTTCTGTTAAGCTGTTTTACCATTGATGTTGCGGAATAGCAACCGCTTGCGTGGTGCTGCATTTCATCGCTCCATACGGGCAGATCAAGTCTGTCTGCACACATTTCGGAGAAATATTCATCAGGGCTTGAATATTCAAGCTCCTCATAACCGTCTTTTTTAAGTTCAAGGATATAATCCAGATCACCCTTGGTGGGTCCGCCGCCATGATTGCCCACACCGAAGAAAAACATCATTCCGTGACCCGTATCCTTGACACGCTCTCTGAGCAAAGGAAGCTCTCTGTCAATATCATTTTTGCCGCTTACGCCGTAGCTGTAAGGAATTCTGTATGTGAGAACTCTTGAACCGTCGGGGCTGTCCCACCAGAAAAGATTTTCGGGAATATCAGGGTTTTCGTGCATACCGGGACGCATCATAACATAGCAGCGCATACCGCCGTTATTAAGAAGCTGAGGAAGCATTGCGTTGTGTCCGAAGGAATCAACATTGTAACCCGTCTTGCAGATTTCACCGAATTTTTCATAGTAATAAAGCTGGCTGTAAAGTGCCTGACGGGCAAAGCTTTCTGCCGAAGGCATATTGCAATCGGGCTGTACCCACCAGCCGTTGACGGGCACCCACTTACCTTTTTTCACAAGCTTTTTAATTTCCGCAAAAAGCTCGGGGTCAATTTCTTCAACCCACTTATAGTATGAAGCTGATGAACAAGTGAAAATCATTCCCTTGTATTCTTTGATTCTTTCAACGGCACTTCTGAATGTCTGAAGCACTTCGCCGCATCCCTCCTGCCATCTCCAGAGCCAGATGGGGTCAAGATGTGCGTTACCGATAATATGTATTTTGTTATTCATCTCTGCACCTCATTATTCAAAAAATCCGTGGTATCTGCCAAACCAATATGCCAATGTGTAGACATAACAGCTTTCAACACACATTATTCCACCCGAATCCTCGTTTTTGTAATCATACGGATTGCGGTCATATTTTGAAATAAATCTTTCGTCGGGAGGAAGAAGAGTTGAAATTTCTTCCGCACCAGCACGAAGCTTTTTAACGGGAATATCGTGTCTGCCTACAAGCGAAACGCCGGCTGCAAGACGGCTTGCGTTTGTTCTGTAAAACCATTCTGCGTGACGGTCAAGGTCAACATCTTCATCGGGGCAGGCAACGGCATAAAGCAGGTCATAGCCGGGGTTATGCTCTCTCTCGATTGAAGTTCTCCATGCCTTATAACCCTTTCTGTATTTTGCAAGAAGTTTTCCATCCTTTTCAAGGGTGCAAATTCCGTAATATGCAAGGGTTGCAAGCATATGGTCACCGTACATAATATCCTCGAAATAGTCAAAGCCCATTGAAAGGCTTGCCTGATAAAGTCGGTCAAAATGCTTTTCAGCTCTGTCGGCATAACCAAGCTCGTTGATAAGGCGGTCATAGTGCTCACGCCATATACCTTCTTCACCCGTAACCTTCATTGTTACAAGCAGATACATAAGAAGCTGTGCAGAATTGAGAGTACCGTCAACCCAACCGAATTCGGTGTTGAAATAACTGACGCTCCACTTTGCCCATGTGGTAGGCTTGCCAGTGAAATCGTGAAGCTCATAGCCGTGGTCGATAATATGCTTCATCAGCTTCTTTGTTGATGAAACGATAATTTCATCAAGCTCTGCATCATCTCCGAGGATTTCGTGAGCGGTAAGAAGGGTGATGAAATGATGTGTTATTTCGTCACTGCTGGTATCAGCTTTATAAATAATATCGTTTATTGTATATCCCTTTTCGGTGTAAAGCCTTGCAAGTCTTTCGGGAACAGGTGCAGATGCATCGACTACGGCACCCGTAACTCCCCTCTTTTCAGAATCGGTGGTTTTGAGGCAGGTTGCCTTGCCGTCTGTAATTCTGAGGAAAAGTCCGTCATCGGGAACGGGTTCATCGGCACAAAGGTATGTTCTTGCGGCAAAACCGTCGCCTCTGCTATGGATATGAAGAAGAAGAAGGCATGCCTCAACCGCTCTTGTTGCTATCGCTCTTGCCTTGACGGTATCGGGATGGTCTTCACCTTTTTCACGCTTGAATGTGGCATAGCGGAATAATTCACCGAAAGCAAAGTTACCTGTGAATGTACCGTCATTATCGGAATGACCGTAAGGCTTGATTGAATCAAGATTTCTGCCTTCAAAAAGATATTTCTGGCTTATCATACCTCTTCGGTCAACATATTTCAGAGTTTCAGCAAGAAGAATATCTGCTTTTTCTTCTGCACTCAAAAGTTTCATTTCAATGTGTGCAGCACCCGTATCGGTAAGCACCCATACATTATCTCCGTCAGGCATAATAGCCTTGATGTTGTTATCAAGCAAATCTCTGGGGGCACTGAAATACATAACAATATCTTCTTCGCGTTCTGCATTTGCATCGTAGCGTGTCAGACCGTTTGACGCACCGAACCATTCGATTTCACCGTTTTTGACAAAACAGGTATAATCGCTTTTCTTTGAGGGTAACGGATAGGCAAAACCTTCAAGGTCGGGCTTTTCGTTTTCTGTTTTTAAAAGGGCTTCGGGAATTTTCTCATCCCCTGCCTTATAAAAGGTGCAGAACCTGCACAGATGTGATTTAAGCTTATACGGCTTTATCATATGGCACCTCATAATATAAAAGATTATTTATAATATAACAGAAAGATATAATATATGCAACATAAAAATTAACATTTATTATATTTACATTGCAGTTTTACGGTGGTATAATAACTCAGAAAATAAAAATAAAAAAGAGGAAATATGATTAATTTCAAAAAAATTGAACTGACCGATATCCCCATACTCAAAGCATATTTTTCGGCATATCCGTCAAGGCAGTGCGACAGGTCGGCAGGTGCAACCGCAATGTGGCGCGACTACTTTGAAAACTGCTTTGCGGTTATTGACGGAACAATAATATTTTCCAGCAATTTCAAGGATGAAGTGTGTTTTTCATTCCCCATAGGAAAGAATGTAAGCAACGCACTTGATAAGCTTGAAGAACACTGCAATGAGCTTGGCATTCCCCTTGTTTTCTGCACTGTCAACAAAGCCGAATTACCCGTGCTTGAAAAACACTTCGGTAAAATCACTGCTGATGCTGACAGAGATTGGTTTGACTATCTTTATGAAAAAGATGCCATGCTTAATCTTTCAGGCAGAAAATACGGCACTCCCAGAAATCACATCAATAAATTCAAAAAGCTTTACACTGACTGGTCATTTGAGCCGATTTCAGCCGATAATATTCCCGAGCTTATTGAATTTACAAAGAATTTTACCTTCGGTGCCGACAAAGACGAAAGCGCAATGCTTGAACTTCAGATGTGTATGGAAGTGCTTGAAAAATATGATTCATACGCAATGCTGGGCGGTGCGCTGAGAGTCGGCGGAAAGATAATTGCATATTCCATCGGTGAAATTGTAGGCGACACGATTTTCAGTCATATCGAAAAGGCTGACATTTCTTATGCCGGCGCATATCAGATGCTGACCAATCAGTTTCTCCGTATGTATGCCGAAGGCGATGATATAAAATATGTCAACCGTGAGGAAGACTGCGGCGATGAAGGTCTGAGAAAATCAAAGCTCTCATATCATCCCGTTGAGCTTATAGAAAAAAACACTGTGTATATTGAAAGGAATGATTAAATGAAACTCGGTATCATAAACGGATGGAGCGAAGGCTGCATCCGATATGTTCACGAAAAAGGTCTTGAAGCAGTTGAATTCTGTGTCAACTACAAATACGACTCTGCCGAATTTCTTGCTCAGGCAGAAGAAATCAAAGGATACAGCGAAAAATACGGTGTTGCCGTTGGCTCAATGGGCAGATGGGGTATGACACGCATTGACGATAACGGCGATATCATCCCCGAAGCTTTGCATAATGACAAAAATCTTATTGAAGCCGCTTCAATAATCGGATGCCCCGTTTATAACTGCGGCGTAAACTATGTTGACGGCAAAAGCTTTTACGAAAACTGCAATATCGCAATCGGTTATCTTCGCAACCTGATTGATTTTGCAAAGGATAAAGGCGTAAAAATTGCCGTTTATAACTGCCGTTGGGAAAATTTTGTGGTTGAACCGAAAGTATGGGAAGTTGTGCTTTCCGCACTGCCTGAACTCGGCATAAAATATGATATTTCTCACTGCATTTACGACAACGGAAATTATCTTGCGGAAATGCGTGACTGGGGTCACAGATTTTATCATTTCCATCTCAAAGGCTGTGTTTACTTTGATAACGATGTTTATGACGATGCTCCCGCAGGTCTTGACTGCATAAACTGGGGTGCGGCAATGGACATCCTTTACACCAAAGATTACAACGGTATGCTTTCAATTGAGCCTCATTCAAGCTATTGGCACGGCAAAAAAGGTCAGTGGGGAATTGATTACACAATCAACTACTTCCGTCCTTTTATTATGCCCGAAGACTACGAATTTGACGATAATCCCTATATGCCCTGAGGAGTGTTAATATGAAAATACTGAAATCTGCTTTATGCATTATTCTTTGTGCCCTTGTGCTTACCGCTTGCGGTACAGCAAAAAATGTTGAGTTTTTCACAAACTACATAGAAGCAACCAATTCACAGATACCCGATTATATGAGATACCTGCCTGAAATGCTTGCTGATTATGAAAATACTGACGATATAACATTTCATATTATCGATAACAATGTAGCTTATTCCCTTGACGGTCCTGTTGAAGGCAGAAGCGGTTTTACCTATTCGGATATCACGGTTCACATCAGATACCATAAGGACGATGTGGCAACCGTTATCAGCGGTCTTTCAATGGATTTTGACATGAACGATGCCACAAAAGGTGTTAAGCACGAATACAAGGATGTAACCTACGCTATCACATATGTAGATATACCTGGTATTGATACTGTTGACCTTAATGTTATCTATCCCCTTTCGGGTAATGTTTCGGCATATTTTACCGTCAAGCTTGACGGCAATGACAACATGGATGAAAAGACGCTTGATAAAATCTGCAAGGATATGCAGATGATCAAACTTTAATAAACAGAAAAGCCCACGGGTCAATGACCTGTGGGCATATTTTTTACATCCAGAAAAGCTTTTCGCCGTCTGTATCTCTGAGATGGGACACATCGTTTTGCAGTGCAAGCTTCGGAGGATAATCATAGCTGAAATTCACCTTTGACACCGATGCATTATAGACTGAAAATCGCATTGTGTCGCTTATTTCAAGTGCGGCTTTAAGAAGAAACTGAGTATACATACCGTGAGTTACGATAATCACATTTTCCTTCTTATTGTGCCTTGATTTCAGCTTTTCAATAACCTTTTTCGCTCTTTCAAGAGCTTCTTCGGAGCTTTCGGAAAAATCCTCAAATCCGTTTTCGGTCTGTCTTACACCCCATTCAAGCAACTCGGAATCAATTATCATTTCCCCTGAAATGCATTTTGCAGTTTTAATCGCTCTCGTAAGCGGGCTTGAATAGAGAGTATAACATTCAAGATCCGAGAATCGCTCGCCCAGAGCCTTTGCCTGGGCTTCACCGTGAGGCGTAAGCAAGGGATTTGATTTGTCAAAATCCCCGTCAGGGTCAACATTGCCCTGACTTTCCGCGTGTCGGATTATATAAAGCTGCAAATACATTTCGTCGTTTCTCATTTTCATTCCTCCGCTGATTCGGGTGAACACCAGCTTATCATGGTATTTTCATTACACAATGTATACCCCATTCCGTTCTGATGGACATTATTTTCTTTAACAGTCAGAGGCGAACGGTAAAACAAAGTAAACGGCGAAACTCTGTGGGCAAGCTGAAGATAATAGTTTGCATATGTGACGCCCTTATTGCTTGAAAGGCCGAAAGTTTCTGCGTGGATAAGGGTCATCTTCTCTTTGCTTTCAAACCTCACACCCGTCATTCTGTCTGTCAGACCGTTTTTATCTGTGTAAATATCAAGGGGTTCATTTTTAATTATTTTACCATTTTCCTCAGATAAAATCAACAATAAATCCCCTTCGTATGCTTCGTAGGAATTATAGAGCATCAGATTTTTTTGCAGATATCCCCAAAACAAAGCATCGTCATAGCCTTTGCCCGTGCTGAGATATTCAACCCACGAAATAATACGCACATAAGGGTACCCCCTGGAATCCGCCATACCCACGGCACAGACGGAAAACACCGCATTCACGTCGTTACAGATTTCAGCTTCGTGAGAATAGCAAGGGTCACCCAGATATTTCAGAGTTTCTTCATCATAATCGTTTTTATTGATACTGTCCGAATATTTCAGAATTTCGCTTTCGGGCAGACTGTAAACAATTTTTTCGGGTATACCGTATGAAAGAAGATTTGAGCATATGCGTTCATATTCAGCTTGCGGTATATCAGTGTCATCAACTGAATAAACCGAGGTTTCAGCCTTCTGACCTGCGAGGGCGAAATCAACGGCAACGGTGGGAACAACTCCAATTATAAGTGCAAGAACTGCGGCAATCCATTTCTTTGCCGATGAATCTTCGATTTTATATTCGTGGTCGCTGTTCCAGAGAAGTTTTGACGACCTTACGAAAATAAGAAGGTTAAAGATTATAACCGCCATGCCGAAGCAAAGCAATGTTATGCTCTCAAATTCGGCAGATGTTTTTCCGTCAAGGGCAAAACCTGTAAAAATAAAAGTGTTAACCGCACCCCATAAAAGATTCACAGCCGCGCCCGAATCAAACGGTATCTTTTTGGGATAGCCGTCAAGATAAGGCCTTGCAAGCTCTTTAAGCCCCAATATGAGAAACACAAGACAAAGAAACGACAAAACCATCGACACAACGCCTGTTGATGCCGTAACCGGAATGGGCAAATTGTATATGGGTTCGGCAGATTTACAGAAAACAGAAACAAGAAATGAAACAGCTTTCGCAGTGAAAGACCACTTTATTTTCTTATTTGCCTTGCCTAAACAGAACAAAGCAACAATCAGACAAATATTGCCGATGAATGTAGTTATTTCTTTCATTTCCGCAAAGAAAGAAATGTGGAATGAAACAAGAATATAACCCAGTATCAGAAGATTCATTGCTTTTTTCATCGTGGGTTTCGGCGCATAGGAATGAACCTGAGAAAGCTTAAATTTAAGCATAGACTTATCGCCTAATGCATCAACCGCATTCTTTTCAGCTTCGGTTTCATCCATGCCTACCGCAATATTGGTTTCATATCTGCACATAAGGTGGTCGTAAAGCTCGTCTCGGACACTCTGCCTCTCGGTTTTTGACATTATCCCTGAACAAAGGTAATTGAGTATATCGTCAAATTTATGTTCTTGCAAGCTCCGCACCCCCCAAAACCTTTTTAACGGCTGTTGAGAATGTATTCCACTCCTGTTCTCTTCCTGAAAGTTCTTTAAGCCCCTTTTCGGTTATCTTGTAATATTTACGCTTTCTGCCCTCACACTCACTCCAATAAGCTTCAAGACTGCCTTCTGCTTCAAGGGAATGAAGAATAGGATAAAGTGTGCCTTCATTAAGCGTAAACACTTCCTCACTTGCATTTTCAATAGTCTTTATTATCTGATATCCGTACATATCACGCTTTGAAATTACACTCAGCACAAGAAGCCCCGTACTGCCCTTGGCAAGCTCTTTACTGATTTTCATAAAAAAACTCCTATACATAGATTTTCGATACATCGAGTATCTATGTATAGGATAGCATTGTTTATTTACTTTGTCAATATCAGATGCAGTATAAATTCATATCCCAGCAAGGAATATAAGGATGTCTGCGGATATGGAACTTATAATATGGGTTGACTTTCGCAATTTTAAGCGGCAGTTCAAATATATCTGCACTTCTGTGATACAGAGCAATATTAAGCTTCGGCTTTTGACTTTTAAGTGTATCAACGGCACCGTCAAGAGCCTCTTTCTCCGCACCCTCAACATCCATTTTGATATAGGTTATTTCTTTATTCTTGCAGATTTCATCAACAGTTGTTGCTTCTGTCTGCTCTCCCCTGTCGGAAATTGTTGACTGTCTGCCCGCCTTATTGCTGAAAGTAAGCACGGTTTTTTCGCTGTAAATTGCCTTTTGCACAGCCGTTGAACGGGGTACATTTTCAAGATAAGCACAAAGCTTTCTGAAGGTTCGTCTGTCAGGCTCGAGCGCAATTATTTCACCGTATTCACCGCCGCAGTAATGCAGAAACTCCTCAACAGTATCCCCTCTGTATGCACCAAGGTCAAGAAAATTCTCGTTTTTGCTCATTGAGAACACACCGCCGAAAACTTCGTCTTTTTCGGTGGTTATTTTTTTCAGCACTTCAAGCTCGCCGCCGAACATAAAGTTGACACAGCCAGCAAAAATCTTTTTTGACGGTTCATCAAAAAGGTCGTATGCTGCATTTATTCCGTCTTTGTTGCGTTCAATAAAATCACGGTTGAATATTTCGTCACCGAAAACAGGTACACACGGCACAATAACTCTGTATTTTTCACAAAGGGAATAAATGCGGTTCATTACCTCGGGAATGCAGGTTGCAAAGGCTACGGCAATAATAAAATCCCCATCAAATTCGGAAAGCTTTTTCACCTTAAAGCCTCTGAAACTCTGACCTCTGACGAAATCGTCACTGGCAGTAACGCCTTTTACGGCAATTCCGAGACGGTTGAATTCATCAATAACCCTGTCAGCACCGTTGCCCATTCCGTAAACCACAACGGGCAAGGTGCTTTCTTTTATTTTTTCCCAGGATGATTTTCCATCAATTTCAAAATTCAGCATTTATCTTTTTTCACCGATGAAATCGAAGGGATTGATTCCGCCTTCAAAGGGCCTGAATGCTACCGCAAATTCAAAGGGCTCAAATCCCCACTTGCGCTCGGGTTCAAGCTCGTCGTAAATACCGTGACCGCTTCTGGGGTCAATGCGATAATCGGTGTATACAAATGTTTCTTCCGCAGGAACAAGCTCATCGTTATGCATTGTTTCTTCAAGCATATGGGGAGTAAAGTGGCTTGCGTTGAAGCAGAATGTATTTTCGCTTACGGGCGCAAAAATCATACCGTCGCCTTCGCTGTTGCTTACAACACCGTATTTTGTGCCGAAATGAGAACCGTTTTCAATAGGTCTGATGTAGGGAACGAAATTCTCTGTTACGGTTGTGCTGAACTTACCGTAATATGCACCGAGATGGCGGTCTGCATAGGTTTCAACGGGACCCTTACCGAAGTATTCCATATTCTCGCAGTTACCCTTAACCGCAAATCTGAAGCCGAATCTGGGCAGACGCATATTCATCTCTGCAAGCAGAGGTCTGAATTCACCGTTAAAGCCCATAACGGCACTGCCGTCGCCGTAGAATTTATAGACGGTTTCGCCCTTCATAACGGGAACAACCGCAGGACCGCCGATTGAAACGGCACAGGTAATTTTCACGCAATCAGCATCGTTTGAAACGGTTGCGGAATATGTTTTCTGAACGGCAGCCTGCATTGCTGCACTTCTTCTGTCGTCTGCATCACCCAGCTGATTGTAGCCGTGTGACTTCCAGATTTCAACCTGCACGGGCTGTGAAAGCATCTCTTTTCCGCCGCAGATGATTGACGAAATTCTTCCGTATGGTTTATCGAATGTATAGCAAACACCGTTGCTTTCAATTTTTACAAATCTGTCACCTTCATCAACTGCGGGAAGAGCTGCATTAACCGCATTACGCTCGCATACAGCGGATAAATCAAACTGTGCAAAGCCTGTTTCAAAGCCTGCGTCTGCCCACTTCGTTGCAGCTTTCAGACGGAATTTAAGTGTAAGATAACAACAACCGCTTACAGGCACACTGTCGAAAAGCGCATACTCTTTTGTACCCTGAGGTGCAATATCAGTATCGTCAATTCTGCCGCTGAGAACACTTTCGCCGTTCACTTCAAGTGCCCAGTCGATATACATATCTGAAAGTGTTTCGAAGAATCTTCTGTTAAGAACGGTAATTTTACCGTTGTCATATTTTACCTCAAAAGGCTCGTAGCCCTTCTTCATATCTGCAAAACCGGGTCTGAGAGTTCTGTCAGGGAACACTACACCGTCAATACAGCAAACACTGTTGTGAGGATAATCGCCGAAATCACCGCCGTAACGGTAGCCCTTACCGTCATTGACACCTATTGCGTGATCGGTAAGCTCCCAGAAGCAGCCGCCCCAGATTGCGGGATATTTTCTGAACCAATCACAGTGGGCATGGATGTTGCCTGTTGACATTGAGCAGCAGAATTCGCAGAAATAGAAAGGCTTCTTTGAATTCTTGTTTTCGCAGTATTCGGCAGTGTATTCGAGAGGAGCATACATTCTGCTCTCAACATCCGAAATATCACTGTAATTTTCACCTACGGGCACAGCCTTGAATTCAAGATGTGCGTTCTCATAGTGAATAATTGCTTTGGGGTCACGGCTCTTTATGTATTTGCCCATTGCTCTGTGGTTTTTACCGCAGCCTGATTCGTTACCGAGAGACCACATAATAACGCAGGCATGGTTTTTATCACGCTCAAAAAGACGCTCTGCCCTGTCAACATAAGCAGGCTCCCATTCATCATCTATGGAAAGTTTTGACCATCTCATCCAATCCCAGGTATCACGGTATTCAAATCCCATACCGTGAGTTTCAATATCAGCTTCATCAACAACCATAAGACCGTATTCGTCGCAGAGTTCAAGGAATCTGGGGTCATTGGGGTAATGTGATGTACGGACACAGTTGCAGTTACCCTGCATAATGATATGTATATCTGCAAGCATATGCTCCATATCGCAGTAATAACCTGTTTCGGGGTTTGAATCGTGACGGTTTACACCGTAAAGCTTTATGGGCTGATTGTTGACATATGCAACATTGCCTCTGAATTCAATGCGTTTAAAGCCCACTTTGAAAGGAATGTATTCGCCGTCACACTCTATGATAAGTGTATAAAGCAAAGGCTTTTCGCTGCTCCAGAGTGCAGGCTTTTCAAGTGCAATATCCATATCGCCATTGCCCTTTGCTACCACTTCACCGTCGGGTGAAACGAGTTTATAATCAAAATCGTATTCACCGATTATATCCGCTGTGATTCTGCCCGAAAGAAGATCGTCTGCAAGGTTTGTTTTAATGTAAACATCCTTTATTTTACTGCTTCTTTCAAGAATGTAAACTTCTCTGAAAATACCCGAAAGACGGAAGAAATCCTGATCTTCAAGGTAGCTGCCGTCGCACCATTTGACAACTACAACATCAAATGTATTTTCTCCGTTTACAAGCTTATCCGTAATATCAATTTCACTTGTGCAATGGCTTACCTGACTGTAAGCGGCAAATTCTCCGTTAACATAAAGATAGAAGCAGGATGCAACACCTTCAAAATTTATAAGGTATCGCTTGCCGTCCTTCTTTTCAATGTTAACCCTTTTATTGTAGTGACCTGCGGGATTTTCGTCAGGCACAAAAGGCGGGTCAAGAGGGAAAGGATAGAAAAGGTTGCTGTAAAGAGGCACATCGTAGCCTTTTCCCAGCTGAGTCTGCCAACACTTGGGCACGGGAATTGTATCAGAAAAATTCACATTGAGAAAATCTTCGCCGATATCTTCAAATGAATTGTAAAACTTAAAATTCCACTCACCGCAAAGGCTTGTGTAATAACCTGATTTTTCTCTGTTGCCTTCAAAAGCGGCATCTTCACTGTGATAGGGAATGAAATATGCTCTGGGCTTTTCACATTCTATGTGAAGACTTGCAAGGTCCTTGTGATATGCTTTGATTTTCATAATAACCTCCTTGACAGGTGATAAGATATTTATATCACACTGTTATCATTTTTTCAAGGTAATGAAAGCACATTTATAGTAAAAATGACAACAAAACAAACCTTGAAATAAATAACCGTTTGAATTATACTATTATTAAATAGGAATGAAAGAGGGAATAAAAAATGAAATTTCATAAAATTGCGAAAACAGTTGTTGCAGCACTTTTCACAGCACTGATATGTGTTGCAACTTTTATTGTTCAGATTCCGTCACCTGCTACGGGCGGATATGTAAATCTCGGTGACTGTTTTGTACTTATTGCAGGTATATATCTTGGTTACGGCTACGGTGCGCTTGCCGCAGGTCTCGGCTCTGCACTTGCAGATGTGCTTGCAGGTTATTCGCAGTACGCCCCTGCAACCTTTGTTGTCAAGGCACTTATGGCTGTTTTCGCCTGCCTGATATTCAAGTCACTGAGTAAAAAAACACACATCGGTGCAAAAATTCTCGGCAGTCTGGCGGCTGAGATTATTATGGTCGGCGGATATTTTGCATATGAAGCGGTTATTCTTAAATACGGAATGGCTGCCGCAGGAAGCGTTGTCCCCAACATTATTCAGGGCATTGCAGGTATTGTTGCTGCATTCGCTTTAAGCACCGCACTTGATGCCGCAATCAAAAGAAGCAAAACTCTTTCGGATTTCTTCGGGAAAGGATAATTCATAATGAATGAAATTTACAATCAGGCATATTCTGCTGCATCAGAACTTATTGAAAAATCGGGTATCGGAAGCGGAGATATTGCTGTTATCGGTTGCTCAACAAGTGAAGTTATCGGTGAAAAAATCGGCACAAGCGGTACGCTTGAAGTTGCACAGGAAATTTTCAACGGTCTTAATGCAGCTTTTTCCGAAAAAGGCATATATATTGCCGCACAGTGCTGTGAGCATCTTAACAGAGCAATAATAATTGAAAAAGGAAAAGCTGATATGCTCGGCCTTGAACAGGTCTGCGTTGTGCCCCATCCCCGTGCGGGCGGATCATTTGCAACAGCCGCATGGCAGACTATGAAAAATCCTGTTGCGGTTGAAGAAATCAAAGCAGATGCAGGCATAGACATCGGCACAACACTTATCGGTATGCACCTAAAAAGGGTTGCCGTACCTCTCAGGCTTGAAAATAACACAATAGGCGAAGCTAAACTTTCCGCCGCAAAAACAAGGCCAAGATACATCGGCGGCGAAAGAGCAAAATACGAATAAAAAAATTATCCCCTCAGAATCGAAACTCTGAGGGGATATTAATTTTAAAGATAGCTGATTCCGTTGTACACATTCAGCACAACAAGCAATATCATAACAGCCGAAAATATTTTACGGATAAGCTTATCATCAAATCTGCGGTTGAATTTTGAGCCGATGATTCCGCCCAGTATTGCCGCAGGCAGAATAAATATCAGGGTTTTCCACTGATGTGCATAAGGTTCGATTCCCGTTGAAACAAAAAGTGTTGCAAGCTTTGAAAGCTGAGAAAAGAAAATTATTGCAACGGAATACACTGCCGATTCTTTGACGCTCAAAGAGAAAAACAAAGTGAGCACCGCAACGTTGATCGGCCCGCCGCCTATTCCGAGGAATGACGCAAAGAAACCGAGCATAAGACCCACAAACAGAATTGCAACATTGTTTTTTACGTGAAATGATTTTCGTTCTTTACTCACATAAAAACAAACCGCAAGAAGCAAAGCCGCAAGTATAAAAGCCTGAACACATCTTACATTTTCCTGTGGAATAACGGTGCTGAGCCAATCCATTGATTTGCTGCCCAGCCAGCCTCCCACTATTGAGCCGAAGGAAATAAACAGAATAATATCTTTTCTGAATTCAACCTTATTCTTTATATAGCGCAATGTTGAAACAACAGACATAGTGAACACTGCCATTGCCGAAAGAAAATCAACCTGCATTCTGGGCTCTGCACCTATAAAATCCAGAATCGGTTTTATTATCACTCCCCCGCCCAAGCCCACAAAAGCACCGAGAGTTGTGGCAACAAGAATAACCGCCGAATATATTAATGCAAGCATATCAGAATCTGTTTACCATATCGGCAAAGGCATCTGCAATAGATTTCTGTGCACCGATACCCATTGAGTTTGTTTCATGATAATGATTAAGGTCAAACTTATCCTTATAGCCGTTGAGGTAGGGCTGTGTAGGATTAAGAATGAAATCATTGGGAGGTACAACATAACCTGTCATATCGTTGGAAACACCGAAAACGACCATTTCAGGCTCTCCTGCAATCTCAGCAAGAGGTGTGGGGTTGATTTCGCCGCCCTTACCGGTAGGTGAAGTTTCGGCTGATTTGTAGCCACCGTAAACCGTTGAAACAAAGCTTTCACCGGGAAGGAGGAGAACTTTTTTGCCACCGATTGACATATAGGTCATTTCAGTCATCATTGCAATACCGATATCACTTTCCTTGCAGGGATATGCTTTGAAGCTCATAACGTGGCGCATTGCAAGCAAAGTAAGAACATAGTTACCTACGGGAAGATAGAAGGGCTGCTGCATAATCTTCATTTCGGGCTTTAATTCTTTATCATTATCAATCTTCAACGCTGCATCGGCAATCATTTTTGCTTGAAGCTTTATACAGTTTACATTATCTTTTTCGTCAAGTTCAGCCGCATCCATAGCACCGATGGCACCGATACCGAAGAGCACATTTGCACCCTTTTCGGCTTTAATCTGCTCACGCATAAAATAGGGATATTCACCGCTGAGCATACGGTTTGAGCCACCCAGTGAATTGGGATGTGCACCGAAATTCATAATCCAGGTTTCAGCACTGCCGTCATCAGGCACAAAGCGGAATCTTGTGAGAATTTCGTGCTTATCAAGGAAGCCTCTGCGGGTTTGAAGACCGTCTTCAATTTTAATATCGCCGATATAAAGCTTGCCGTTCTTTCTTGCAGCAAAAGCCTCTTCTGCAACCTTGACAGCTTTATTCATGAGCATATCCATATACTCGGGATCTTTACCGTCCGAAGGAATGCTTACAAGATTAGGCTTACCCCAGTAGCCGAGGGTATCAATACCCGAATGGCTGTGAGTGCAGCTGAAATTAATGCACTTACAGCCTTTTATTTTGGGCGATGCCATAATCATTGAACGGATTTTATTGACTTCAACTCTTGTCATGCCAACAATATCCGCACCGAGCCAGAGCATACCTTCATCGTTGCCGCAGTCAATCCACACTGCGCTTATGTATACAGGTGAAAGCACACCTTCCATTTTATGACCTGAACCGTGACCTGCAATCCAGTAGGTTTTACCGCTTTCAAGGTCAGGCATAATTTCGTCTGTTGCGAAACCTGCTCTGTATCCGCTTCCGCCGATAACGGTGGGAACAACCTTTTCAATTTCAGGTGCTGTTTCGTTTTTGCAGACTTTTTTACCAAATGATTTTGTGATTGCTACTATGCCTTTTGAGGCGAGATCCATAATATCCATATTTTCCGCTTTCCTTTCTCAGCAGTTCTTACCGAACTTATATATACTCTGTGATTCAATATCAAAATTTGGAATTATAACAGGCGGTACTCCCGCATTGACCGTAAGGGATGAAATCATTGTTCTTGCATAAGGAAAAAGCTCCTTGAAGGTCTGAACATGAAGCAGCTCTTTTTTGATTTCGGGATTATATGTGAAAATGCCGTGAATAACCGCTTTGATTTTAAATCTCTCTTTATCTGCCTTATCATTGACTTCAACTGTAAATTCTCCAAGGCAGGTATTATTCTGCGAATATTTTACGTTATAAGAATACTTAGTTTCAAATTCAAGCTTTGCACCGTTTTCGCACTTATTCACAAACTCGATTTCGCTTGCTTTGTATCCCTTGAAAACAATATTGTTTGCCAATCAGATCACCTCAGCCTTTTCAATAACAATCGGTGATAAAGGTCTTGAAAGCTGACCGTCACTGCCGTATGTTCTCGCAACATCAAGGAAGGAATCAACAACCTCCATACCCTCGGTAACAACACCGAATGCGGCATAGTCGCCGTCAAGGAAGGTTGCATCGTCATAACAGATAAAGAACTGAGATGACGCTGAGTTGGTATACTCAGATGATTCGTAACCTGTAAATGATTTCTGAGGATCACCTCTGCGTGCCATTGAAACAACGCCTCTTGTATGTGAAAGCTTGTTATCCATATAGCCGTTTGAAGCAAACTCGCCGTAAATTTCATCAGGGCTTCCGCCTGTGCCGTCACCGCTGGGGTCACCGCCCTGCGCCATAAAACCGTCAATTATTCTGTGGAATGTAAGTCCGTCATAGAAGCCTTCCGAAACGAGCTTGATAAAATTTTCAACAGTCTGCGGTGCATATTCGGGGTGCAGTTCAATAACAAATTCTCCGCCGTTTTCCATTGTAAATCTTACCTTTGTGTTGCCCGATAAACTCGGCTTTGCCGTTGACTGTACAGTCGTTCCGTCATCATCCGCAACAGGCTTTTCTGTATTACCGCAAGCGCTGAAAATAAAAACAAATGCAAGGCAAAGCGCAATAATTCTGATAAACTTTTTCATAAGTCCATACTCTCCTATTTTATTTATAATCCAATTATATATTTTTAAGCGGAAAATAGCAACAGTATTTTTTAATGTTCATCAAAAATTTTGCAAAAAAATTCCGGGAACATAAAGTTCCCGGAAATAACGGAGATTAAGATTAATAGTTTTCTTTTCTTACTTCGAAGTAAGCCTGAGGATGAGCACAAACGGGGCAAACCTCGGGAGCCTTCTTGCCCATTACAAGGTGACCGCAGTTACGGCACTCCCACATTGTTTCTTCAGCCTTCTCGAATACTTTCTGCATTTCAACATTGCTGAGAAGTGCACGGTATCTTTCTTCGTGTGTCTTCTCGATAGCAGCTACCATACGGAATTTTTCTGCAAGTTCTGTAAAGCCTTCTTCCTCAGCTTCTTTTGCAAATGTAGCATACATATCAGTCCACTCATAGTTTTCGCCTTCTGCGGCATGAAGAAGATTCTGTGCGGTATCGCCAAGCTCACCGAGAGCCTTGAACCACATTTTTGCGTGCTCTTTTTCGTTGTTTGCTGTTTCATTGAAAATAGCTGAAATCTGCTCAAAGCCTTCCTTCTTTGCAACTGATGCAAAGTATGTGTACTTGTTTCTTGCCTGTGATTCGCCTGCAAAAGCAGTCATAAGATTCTGTTCTGTTTTTGTGCCTTTAAGATTCATTGTTATTTCTCCTTTATTTGTATTTTCTTCAACCGCCTCAACTCTTTCAAAGTCAGAAGCAGGATGTTTGCAAAGAGGGCAGATAAAATCTGCGGGAAGTTCATCGCCTTCATAAATATAACCGCATATCTTGCAGCGGTAATAAACCTTTGCCGTCTTTCTTACTTCGGGCTTTGGTTTGATATACTTATGATAGTAGTCATAAGTTACGCTGGGCACTTCCGAAAGAATTTCGCAATCGGTAACATCTGCAAGGAAAAGAGTATGGGTACCCAGGTCTGTTGCAGTAACAACCTTTGCGGAAATGTAAGCATTTGTTGAATCGGTAATGTAATAAAGACCGTTTTCACTTCTCTTTTTAGCATTGAAATCTTCAAACTTATCAACATCCTTGCCGCTTCTGAAACCGAAGGCTTTGAAAAGTTCGAATTTTGCACCCGTGGTAAGAATACTCACATTGAATTCGTTTGTTGCGAGAATCATATCGTGGGTTTTGTTTGCCTTGTTGACGGCAACGGTTATTCTGTTGGGGTTTGAAGTAACCTGCGTTACGGTATTGATTACACAACCGTTATCAAAGCCGTTTTCTTTTGCCGTAAGAACATAAAGACCGTAGCCGATTTTAAACATTGCATTTGTGTTCATAAATAACCTCCTTTATTGTATTATTGTCAACATTATGCAAAGCATTCAACCAATTTAAGATTTCCCGTTACCGAAAATTTATTTTTCGCATTTTCAGGCATAAGGAAATAATCTCCTTTTTTTATAACGGTGTTATAATTATCACCTTTAATTGCACCGTTGCCCTCGGTTACAACATAAACCGCAGCTCCCCTGCCAAGTTCAAAGCTTCCGCCTGCAAGAGTGATGCTTCTTACTGCAAAGCTTGAAGTAATAGCATCATCAATTATTGCTTCATACTTTATGCCGTCACCCTCGCTGATTGTTTTGGGTGTGAGCGGAGCAGGATATTTTTTGCCCATATCAAAGCATTCAAGAGCTTTTTCACGAGCGAGACCCAGATACATTTCTTTATCCGACAGTTTATATTCACCGCACCAGCGTTCAGGCTGAATTGTAAAATCCGTAGGCTCCTGCACTTCGAGAAGCAGACAGCCTTTGCCTATGGCGTGAACCATTTTTGCAGGAATATAAATTACATCCCCTGCTTTGACATTAATTGAACAAAGCAGATTTTCCATAGCGTCTCCGCCGTTTTCACTCTCATCAATGGCTTTTTCAAAAGCTTCAGGAGTTACACCGTCTTTGAAACCGAAAAAGATTTTTGCATCAGGCCGTGTTGCAAGAATAATCCAGCTTTCTTCTTTGCCGTATTTTGACGAAAAATACTTTTCGGAAAAAGCTTTATCGGGATGTGCCTGCACAGGAAGTCTTATTGCACTGTCGAGAATCTTTGTGAGAATTCCCAGATCATCTCTGCCGCCTAAAATTTCAGCTTTATATTTTTCAACTGCATCATTAAGATAAATATCGGTACCTCTGATTTTTGAAACGCCCTCATATTCATCTGTACTGCCTTCGTTAAGCGCCCTTACACTTGAAGCTACCCACTCCTCGGGATAAAAGCCGTCTGTTGAATCATCACCGAAGAAATCAGAAAAAAGCTTTCCGCCTGTATAGACCCTGAACACTCTGTTCTTTTCAAAGAAAATAGGTTCATTATAAAACATAATCAATTCTCCGCATATCCGATAAGGCTGCACGCCTCATCAATATTTTTGAATTTACCTGCCGCAACAGCTGCCGCAAGCGCCGCACCGTAAGATGCTTCCTCTGCATAAAGAGGAATTTTTATTTCACAGCCGAACATTTCGGATGTTATTCTGCGCAAAGCCTTGTTCTTTCGCATTCCGTTACCCGAACACACAAGACCTTTTGCTTTTTTACCGCCCTGTTCATACATTCGGTAAAGCTCATCGGACATTCCGTTAAGCACTGCCAAAGCAAAATCGCCAGGTGTAAAGTTTTCCTCGGAAATATTGGTAAAAGAGCCTCTCTGCGAGGGATTGTTTCTTGTTCCGCAGAAACGGCAATCAGCTTTGAGGGTTGTTTCGGTTTTCTCTTCAAGAATCTTATCAATGTAGCTGTAAACAGCATTTTCGCTGCCTGCTATCTGTCTGAAAAAGCCTTCAAGCATTGCAAAAGCTCTGCCGCCGCAAAGTGCACAACCTGCCGCAAGAAAGCGTTTACCGTCAAAGGGTCTGTTTTCAACCGCACCGCCTTCAACGGGTACGGAGGTTAGCCAGGAAATCTGCGAACCCGTACCAACATTTATAAGTGCATCATCCGCGTCGGAAACCGAACCTATAAAGCTTGCCTGATTATCGCCCAGTGCGACGCAAACGGGAATATCTTTATATGTTCCCAACGCTTTGAATTCTTCGGTAACTTCGGGCAAACGGGAATTTTCAATCGTAAAACAATTTTCCTCAATATCAAAGCATCCCAGACTTGCCGCATTTGTTATATGAACAACAGGTTTTTTCAGCCCGCAAAGGCACATTGCCGCATAATCGGCTATGGTACAGAGGCTTACCGCGTTTTCCGGGATAAGACCGTTTATTTCATTGTAGAAATCCGTTGCAAGACCGTAGCCTGCAAAACAGCCCAGAGTCTGTGCGTAGGATTTACCGTCTTTGTATTCCTCGGCGGCACGCTCATCCTGCCAGATGTAAAGAGGGCTTACGGCTTTTCCGTCTGCATCGGTATAGACTATGCCGTGCATCTGACCCGAAAAGCCTATTGCAGAAACACCGTTCAGACCCAATTCATCAATAACCGCATAAACGGTTTCCATTATAATCCCGGGATTCTGAATTTTTTCAAAACTTTTGTCTGTTGCGATAAAAGAACTGTTTGCCTTTGTGACGGATTTCAGTATTTCTCCGTTTTCGGCATTGACACAAACACCGCATATGCTTGTTGTGCCGATATCAAGTCCGATAATTTTCATCCGGTCACCTCAGCAAAGAACAGTTGACTTGGGGTCAAGTCTTGTAATGATATCCTGCTGAATTGCAGGTGAAAGGTCAAGGAAGTTAACAAATGTACCGTGAATTCTCATGATGTAAACACCGCTGGGTGCATACTTTTTGGGGTCTGCAAGCACCTTTCTGAGAATTTCGGCAGTGGTAACATTGACATACAGATAGAAAGGCGAAACACCGTCTTTCATAGGATTGAAGAACAAGGGATTGATAACTTTATCCCTGAATTCAACGCCCTTGCCCTCGGTATTATCAGATGTGAAGTATTTGGGGTCAATACCAAGATGTGAAGCGTAGCCTCCGTTCATCTTTTCAAAGGGCATCTTCATATTTGAAAGCATACGGAAACCAAGACCGTTTTCTGCACTGCCGTAGAGGGGGTCAACACCGTAGCCCAGCATATCTCTTGATTTTCTGCCGTCGGGTGTAGCACCTACCCAATAGCCGTAAAGCAGATGTGTTGAAGGTGAACTGAAATCGGGTCTGAAAGAATTGCCCAGATAATTCTTTGTTGACGAAACGATATCTGCAACCTTTGAAGCAATTTCGCCTGCTTCACGGTCAACACTTTCGATATTGTTGCCGAATTTATCTGCTGAAAGAAGAAATTCTCTCAAATCCTCATATCCGTTGAAATCTGCTTTGAGTGCATCAACAAGCTTATCAGCATCCTCAGGTCTTTCCGCAAGAAGCTTATCAATAGCGGCAAAACTATCGGCAATGACGGATACACCGTGAATAAGACATCCGCTGCCGTTATATTCGGTACCTTGCGCCTTTGTATCTCTTGCATCTATGCCGTTTTCAAGACCGCCCATAAGGCAGGAAAGGAAAGGTACTCTCTGAGTTGAAAGTGCAACAGACGCACCGTTTGCGGCTTCACCCATTGCAGCAACGAAGCGTTCAACATTCTGCCAGAAGGCTTCACGCACATTTTCAAGTCTGCAAGGCTCAACATCAACAAGCTTTTCGCCTGTTATTGTTGAAACACCGCCCGTAAGTGTCATTTCAAGAATTTTGGGAAGATTAAGCCAGCTGTTGGTGGTATTGCCGTTATCCTTACCCATAATAAGAGGCTCCTGACAGCCTGCTATTGAAATATCTGCAAGGTCACAATCTGCAACACCCTTTGACGAAAGTACCGCAAAAAGCGAGTCGTCATTGAAGAATGAAGGAGTAAGTGCACCGGGAGTGAAAAGGAATCTTCCCATTTCTTCATAAAGCTTCTGAGGTGTATTCTTATGAAGCTTGACCGAGAGAATAGGCTGAGGAAGATTCATATCGTAATATGCATCCATAAGTGCATATGATGAATCGTTTGTAAGGTCGTTGCCGTCAATATCACGGCCGCTGATAATGATATTCTGCGAAATTGCCCAGCTTCTGTCCGCAACATTGAAAAATACAAGAAAATGCTTGAAAAGGGCTGCAACCGTATCACGATCAAGTCCGTTTCTGTAAGGCTCAAAAATTCTGTCTGCATTGCCAACGGAAAAAGCGAAAGGATTGGGAGTCTGTTCAAGGCACATAATCTGCCACATAATAATGAATGCCTGAATTGCTTCGCAAAGATTTTCAGCACCGCTTTCAGGCACCTTGCGAAGGGTCTTTTCCATTATTTCAAGCTGAGCTTTTCTTTCATCGGAAGCTGTTTTTGCCTGCTCAGCCGCAAGGTCGGCATAACGGTTTGCAAGAATAATTGCACTTTCAAGAGCAATTCTGAAAGCCTTATATCCGTTGCCCTCCTTACCCTCAATCTTTTCAATCATAGCCTTAACGCCGTTTTTGATTGCATAACGCATATCGGGAATAAGATGACCCGTAACCTGCTCAAAGAAGAATATAACCTCTTTGGTGTAGCATTCGTTTTTACCGTAAACCTCACCCAGCTTTACGGCATATTCGGTTTTCGCAAATTCATCTCTTGCCGCATTTATTCTTTCTGCGGTAAATTCTCCGCTCGGTTCAATATCGCCGAAAACAGCCGCAGGGTCACAGTAACCGCTGAATTCTTCAACCTTGAATGCAGGGTTAATCAATGCATAGCTTCTTGCAAATGCATCATCCTGAGTACCTGCAAAAAGCTGATAATCGCTCAGATATATGGGAATAGTTTTCACGATTTCTCTGAGTATAAGAGCCTTTTTCACTTCTTCGTTTTCGCCCTCAAAATCCTTTGAAAGACGGAGTTCGGCTTCCTTTGCAATAAACCAACCGTCAAGTCTGTTGCCTGCTCTCTTTTCTGCAAAAAGCTTTTTTGCCATTTCAGTAATTTTTATGCTGTCAAGAATTCTGTTCATTTTCTTTTCTCCTTATGTAACAACGGTTTTCATTCCGCAGATACTGAATTTTTCCGTAAACTCTTTTATCTTATCAGGCTGCACAAAACCGTTTTCAATTTCATAATTGCCTTTCCACTTATCCTTACCGTATTCGTGATAGGCAAGAAATTCAAAAACCGCATTTGCCGTATCAAAACGGTTGAAATATTCCGCAAAGCCGTCAGGATTATCGTTGACACCGTGAATAACGGGTATTCTTATGTGAATCTGCCTGCCACTTGCAAGGAAATACTCAACATTTTCTTTTACGGATTTATTTGACGAACCAATCCATTTCTGATGAAGTTCATCGTCATAATGCTTGAAATCCGTAATCAGGTAATCTATGTATTCCGCCACATCACGCAGTGAAAGATACGACGCATTTGTTTCAACCGCAGTATGAATTCCGTTTTCTTTCAGTTTTTTCAGCAGCGAAACGAGTTCTTCTGCCTGCATACACACCTCGCCACCTGTGAAGGTGACGCCTCCTCCGTCAAAAAACATCATACGGCTACGCATTATCTCGTCATAGAGTTCATCAACCGTATAATCCTTTGCGTTTGGGTTTTCTGGCGGTATACTGTCTGCATTGGAACACCATTTACAGGCAAAATTACACCCCTGCAAATGATATACAAGGCGGTTACCCGGACCGTCCTGGGAATAATTGAATCCCTTTTGAAGTATTTTCACGGTCTCACCGCCTTTCTTCATAAAATTAATTTTAACCCTTTTTTTTTTTACTGTCAATACTAAATTGCTTTATTTAAGTAAACTGTTGAAATTATTTTTTTCGTATGGTAGAATAAAACAAATCTATTCGGGAGCAGAGAAGAATGAACCCCATAACCCTTGTAAATCTCAGCACTGTCGATTCCACAAACACCTACGCAAAACAGAATATTCAAACTCTTTCACTGCCCTCGCTCATCGTTGCCGAAAAGCAGACCGCAGGCAGAGGAAGGCACGGCAAAAGCTTTTATTCACCCGATAAAACGGGGCTGTATATGACACTTGTGTTTGAGGCACCCGATAAGTGTGATCTTATCACGCCTGCCGCGGCGGTAGCGGTATGCAGTGCCCTGGAAAGTTACGGAATAAAGCCACAAATCAAATGGGTTAACGACATTTATATCGGAACACTGAAAGTCTGCGGTATTCTTACAGAATGCTTTCTGCATAACGAAAAGAAATATATTGCATTAGGTATAGGTATAAACCTTACAACAAAGGAATTTCCGTGTGATATACCCAACCCAGGCAGTATAAATATTGATTGCAACAAAACAGAGCTGGCTCTGATGATATCGGAACAACTTTTATCACTTAATGACAATGACTGTATCATCAGAAAATATGAGGAGAAGCTTTTTGTTATAGGAAATGAAGTGACATACCTGAAAAACGGGACCGAATTCACCGCAACCGTAAAAGGTATAAACAGCCTTTGCAACCTGATTGTACTCCGCAGTGACGGAATTGAAGAAACTCTCTCATCAGGAGAAATATCAATTAAAACGAGGTTAACGTAATGAGCAGACTAAAAATATATGCCGCAACGATTCTTGCTTTGTCGGCCGCGCTTTCATTCACTGCCTGCAATAAGAATGATATTCCCGATATTGAAACTACAAGCGCAGAACAGACAAGCACAACTCTGAGCAACGGTTACACATATAACGATGTCATATTTACGATGGAACCCATTTCGGAATATATCCATGTTGCTCCGCCGCTGCCCACCCATCACAAAATTGAAAAAACAGAAAAACCCGAGAATAATGAAAGCAGAACAACTGCAAATGAATTTACCTCACGGAAAAACCAGTCTGATAAAGTAGAAGAGATTTCAAACGGCATCAACATTCTTTCAAAATCATCTCCTGTAATCAAAGGGAATAACGTGTCAATCGTTATAACAGGCACTCCCGGCGCTTCGTATATCATTGAATTTTATGAAACCGAAACAAAAAAAGCCGCATATCCGGGTCTTGAAGTAACAAAAGCGGATTATTCCGGCATCGCAAGCTGGAACTTCAAAACAGAAGAAAGCTGCGAGCCCGGTAACAGAAAGGTCATTATCAGAGAAAAGAATTCTGACAAATATATTCAGACAGCCATTACAGTTTATTAAGGAGGAGCAAAAATGGAAAGAAAAGGAAGCTACAAAAGCAAAAAATTCCCTCAGCGTACATGTGAATACTTCAAGTCAGGCAACGGTCTGCTCAGTGACAAGGCTTATTGCCTTGCCTGCGATAAAAACGGAGCAGTTTACATCGGTACCGACAGCGGTCTTAACTACACAAAGGCAGACGGCACATTAGGTTCATTCCCTTGCAGTGCCGTAAAAACGGCTTACACTTCGGCAGATGGCACGGTTTACTTCGCAACAGAAAAAACCGTTTACTCTGTTAACGACGGTAAAATTGAAGAAATTCAGAGTTTTGACGACGAAATCCGTGCAATGAGCGGCACCAACGATGTATATCTTCTCACCTCAGAAGCACTCTACAAACTTGAAAGCGGAAAGTTCGAAAGATTCTTCCACAACGGTGTTGATGCATATTGCCTTGCAATTTCAGATACCAGAATCACATCTGCCAAAGACAGATCACTCAGCATTGTAAACGGCAAAAGAAAGCATTGGATGAGCATATTCCCTGAGCATTCAAATATGCCCGTGCTTAAAATAAACTGCCTTGCATTTGATAACGGCACAGGTTTCCTCTGGCTCGGCACCGACAAGGGTGTTTACATATTCGACTGCAAGAGCAACTGGTTCGGTCACAGTGAACTCAACGCACTTCCCGAAGAAGAAATTTTCAGCATCTTCTTTGCTGATGACGGCAGAGTTATCCTTTCATCCGAAGCAGGTCTTATTATCCTTAAAAACGGTTCACGAAAATATCTGCCTGCAACACGTTGGGCTTGCGAAAGCAAAATCAATGCTGCCATTGCCTGCGGAAACACAATCTGGACTGCAACCGATTCCGGTGTAAGCAAAATCACTGAAACCGAAATGACTCTTGAAGAAAAAGCAGATTATTGTTTTAAATTCACCGAAGAAAAGTATGTGAGAACACTGGGCTATGTTACCGGACTCAGACACGTCAAAGACTGTGATATTAACACAGGTTTACCCTGCATAACCGATAACGACGGCCTCTGGACTCAGACCTATATCGGCGCTCTTGCATATGCATATGCGGTTACAAAAGACGAAAAAATTCTTGAAGCCGCAAGGCGTTCAATGAAGGCTATGGGCTACCTTACAAAGGTAACAGGTGTCAAGGGCTTCACAGCAAGAGCAGTCCGTTTTGAAGGTGAAGAAGGCTACGGTACCGTTGTAAAACGTGACGGCGCTGAATGGCATCCCGCACCCAACGGCGAATGTGAATGGCTTGGTGAAACATCAAGCGATGAAATGACAGGACATTTCTTCGGCTTCTCACTTTACTACGATTTCTGCGCAAATGACGAAGAAAAAGAATACATCAGAGAAATCATCTGCAATATAACAGATCATATTCTCGAAAACAATTACAGACTCTGCGATGTTGACGGGCTGCCTACAACCTGGGCTATATGGGACCCCGAACAGCTTAACAGAAACAATATGTGGATATGGGAAAAATGCATCAATTCCCTTGAAATGCTTACATTCCTTAATGTTGCATATCATGTTTCAGGTGACGAAAAATACAGAAAAGAATTCCTTCGTCTTGCTATTGATGAGCATTATCTTCTTAACGCGGCACAGCACAAAAAAGATGACGGTCACACCTGCCACATCGACGACAATCTTGGTTTCCTCTGCACAATGACCATTCTCCGAATCGAAGAAGATCCCGCTATCAGAAAATATCTGCTTATGGGTCTTAAACACCACTGGGAATACGAAAGACCCGAACACTGTGTTCTCTTTAACCTTGTTTACGGTGCATTTTCGGATGACAACTGCGACCTTGATATTGCTGCAAAAACACTCCGCGACTTCCCCCTTGATTTCCTTAACAGACCTCTTTTCAATTCAGCAAGAAAAGGTCTTGTTTACGATACGGAGCAGGAGAAATGGGGCGAACCCGCTCAGCTTAAAGAGGCTCTCGACATTGATTCCAGAGTTGTACATAATTATGACAGCAATCCCTTCCGTGTTGACGAAGGTCACGGACTCAGCGCATGCAGCCCCAGCACCTATCTTCTCCCCTATTGGTTTGCAAGATATTACGGCATAATAGAAGAATAAAAAACGAAGAAAGGCTTGTACGGTTATTTCCGTACAAGCCTTTAAAATTATCAGACATCGTCTTTTTTGAGTTTTCCAAGTTCTTTCTGAGTTTTCTTCTCAATTTTGCCAAGCTTTTTATTATATTTTTCCTGAAGCTTTTCCTGCTCTTTTTCAAGCTTTTCAAGCTCGGCACGAAGTTCTTTATATGCTTCCTCCTGAGCCTCTCGCTTCTTCTCGTCAATTTCACGTTCCTGCATCCATTCAACAGTGTCTGCAAGACTTTCTCTAAGAGTCAAAGGTTCATAGCCAAGCTCTTTTCTTGCCTTTTCAAAAGAAAAATTGCAGTTCTCACAAATCTTACGGATGGAATAATCATTAAGTACGGGCGGAAGTTTAAGCATATCAAAAGCCTTACCGATAACAGGCAAAAACAGTTTCACAAGAGATTTACGCAGTTTCAGCTCGGGAGGCTTTTTATCACACAATTCAGCGAGAGTCCTAATAAACTCATCAACCGTATGTGCATAACCGCTGAGTATGTAGCATTCTCCGTTCCTGCCCTTTTCGGCAGCAGCAACCATACCCTTTGCAACATCTCTTACATCAACAAAATTATATCCGCCGAAATCCAGACTGACCGGGAAAAGACCTTTGAGGTAAAGATCGATCATCGTGCCCATACTGGATGTGTTGTTATTATCGTAAGGTCCGAGACAGCAACTCGGATGAACAACGCATACTTTAAGGCTGTCATCTGCGCTGTCAAGCACATACTGCGTGGCGCAAGCCTTTGATTTTGCATATGCACCTTCAAGCAAATCAGGGTCAAACTTACTGATTTCGGTAAGCACTTCTTTCCCCTCGCCTGCCGGAATCGCATCAACAGATGAACAATATATAAGATTTTTTACACCGCATTTTTTACAGGCAGCAACAACATTCTTTGTACCCTCAAAATTAACATTCCATACCTGCTTATCTTTTGTGCCGCTGATATCAACTATACCTGCGATATGATAAACCGTTTCCGCGCCCTCAAAAGCCTGAACAAGCTGCTCGGGGTCGGTAACATCTCCCATAAACTTTTCACATTCAATGCCGTCAAAATAAGGGCTGTCAGTACGAAGAAGAAGACGCATTTTTTCACCTCTTGCTTCAAGCTCTTTAACAAGAGCAAAACCGACATAGCCTTTGCCGCCGGTAATAACATTAAGTCCTCCACTCACTGCACTCAACTCCTCTTCTGTGTTTTATTACAGTTTACCATACATTACAGAACACTTCAACAGATTTTGTAACAGTATTTTTGACAAATCGCCCGTCATTTGTTCAGTTTTGTACGATAAAACAATAAAACTAAAAATCTGATTGACAATTCAGACGGTTTGATGTAAAATATTAGCCGATATTTAAAAGGCAATGAAAAGAAGCAGTAAGCGGATTCTGTTATTTCAGAGAGAGGGCGGTTGGTGAAAGCCCTTAATTCAGCCCGCCCAACCCGTCTTTGAGCCTCGGTGCGGAATTCAGTAAGTGCCGACGGTTAATCCTCCGTTATCGGATTCAAGAGAGCAGATTTGAGAAATCTGAACTTGGGTGGTACCGCAGACTATTTTGTTTGTCCCAAGCCTTAGGGCTTGGGCATTTTTATTTGGAGGTAAAATTATGAAAATCGACAAACTTGCAGGCGAAAGATTCAAAGAAAAACCCTCGGATTGCGTCATAGACAGCCATGCGCTTATGCTCAGAGGCGGCTATATGAAGGGTGTTGCAAACGGCATTTATTCTTCATTTATGCCCCTGAGAAGAATCACAAGAAAAATTGAGAACATCATCCGCGAGGAAATGGATGCAATTGACGGTCAGGAAGTTCAGTTTCCTGTTGTTATGCCTGCATCACTCTGGGCAGAATCAGGCAGATATGAAAGCATCGGCAGTGAGCTTATGCGATTTAAAGACAGAAACGATGCTCCCATGGTTCTCGGTATGACCCACGAAGAAGCCGCTGTTCAGCTTGTAAGAGAATATGCAAACAGCTACACAAGATATCCCTTTATGATTTATCAGGTGCAGACCAAATTCCGTGACGAAGCAAGACCCAGAGGCGGTCTTATCCGTGTGCGTGAATTCACAATGAAAGATGCATATTCATTCCATACTTCACAGGAAGACCTTGAAAGATACTACGATGTATGCTACAAGGCATATGAACGAATTTTTGCAAGAGCAGGTATCCCTGAAGTTATCACAGTTGCATCAGACTCCGGTATGATGGGTGGCAGCATTTCACACGAATATATGCTTCTCTCCCCCATCGGCGAAGATTCAATCGCTGTATGCTCCGAATGTGATTACAGAGCAAATATGGAAGCTGCTGAAAGCATTATTGAAAACAAGATTAAAGGTGACTCAAAAGAGCTTGAACTCGTATATACACCTGACATCCATACAATCGAAGATATCTGCAACTTCCTGAAAACTCCCCTTGAAGAAAGCTGTAAAGCTGTTGTATATCAGAAGAATATGACTGACGAATACGTTGTTATCTTCATCAGAGGCGACCTTGATATCAACGAAACAAAGCTTACAAACTACCTGGGTGAAGCAGTTCATCCTGCAATCATCACCGAAGATTGCGGTCTTTTCGCAGGCTTTATCGGACCTTTCGGTATGGACAGAGAAAAGTTCACTGTTCTTTTTGATAAATCACTTGAAAACACTCACAACCTCTCATGCGGTGCAAATCAGCTTGACCATCACTACACAGGTCTTAAAATCAGCCGTGATATCGGTGATGTTGAGTATATAGACCTTGCAAAAATCAAAGAAGGCGGCATCTGCCCCAAGTGCGGTAAGCACGCTATCTCGATTTCAAGAGGTATTGAGGTCGGCAACATCTTCCAGCTGGGCACAAAATACACAAAGTCAATGGGTATGCAGTATCTTGACAGCGAAGGCAATCTGCAATATCCCATTATGGGCTGTTACGGTATCGGCGTAGGCAGACTTGCAGCTTCTGTATGCGAAGCTCACCACGACGAATACGGCCCCATCTGGCCCATGAGCATTGCTCCCTGGCACGTTCAGATCTGCTGCCTGAGAGCCGATGACGAGGAATGCAAGGGTGTATCCGATGACCTTTATCAGAAGATGCTGGATGACAGAATGGAAGTTATTTACGATGACAGAAACATCCGTCCCGGTGCAATGTTCTCCGATGCAGACCTTCTGGGTGTGCCCGTAAGAGTTATCGTAAGCCCCAGAAACCTTAAAGAAGGCGTATGCGAAATCGTTACAAGAGATAAGAGCGTAAGCATTAAGGTTGAGGTTGAAAAGGTAATCGACACCGTAAAAGCAATGATTGCAGAAAGACTTTAATAAAAAAATGCTCCCGTGAAACTTGAATTTCACGGGAGTTTTTTTATTCAACAAGACTTATGAGATAGTTTTCAAGCTCGGTTGCTTTATCTGACAAATCATCATAGATTATACTGTAACCTTCGGCATTTTCAAATCTGACCTGATTTAGACCTCTGGCACAAACTATCGCATATGTTCCGTCAGAATAATTAAGACGCACAAGCCATCCTCCGCCTGCCAGATATATAACCTTTTCAGCCTTAACAGGCTTCATTCCGTAAACAATTCCGATTATTTTCTCCGCTTGTTCATCAGTTGCCTTTTTCAGCGGTTTATTCATAAGCAGATTATAGCTGTTACCCCATTCAACCGAAATTATTTCCTTCGATATGATTTCATCAAACGTAATATCGGCAGTTGATGTATTTTCAAGAGTCGGTAATTCAAATAATTCCGTTTCAGTTTCGGCTTCCGTTACGGTTTCTTCCGGTGTATAACCCGTAATCCTCTCCTCAGGCAAAGGTACGACAGTAATATAGTTGTTCTTATTTTTCAAATCGTCAAGTGAAAATGTATTGTATTCCGTTTTATAATTGCCGTAGTAATCAATGCTGTAATCCAGACCCAGGCTTTCCTCAGTTGCACTGCCGATACTGTATATGCGGTTTGAAGGAGTAACTGCGATTTCTCTCATTCCGTAATAGAGGAAAACAAACTCATCATCGGGGTTCTCATTAAACAGTTCCCCTTTCTCATCAATGCCTGCTCCCCTTACCGAAAGGTCGTTTCGGAGTTCACCTTTATATTCGTAAAGGGTTGCATAAGCAATTATTTTATCACCACGCATTATGGGCAAATCAACAAAATTCATTTTCAGTGTGTTAACCGAACCAAGATTTATGTGCCTGTATCCTTTTATAAATATTTTGTACTCCGATTCAAAATCACCGTATTCGGCGGCAATGGCACCAATCATATCGTATTTATGTGTTTCAACATAATTCCTTATTTCTTCATCTGATATATGATATCCTTCGGTAAAAAACATATAATCACCCGTGAATTTATCCGAATTACCCGAATCCCCTGCTGCTCCGAAAAGCTTGGTTGATGCGGGATTGGGTGCCGGTTCTATCCGTCTTGATGATACAAATTTCACACCTGCAAATGCCGCTGCAAACACAATTACAAGAGCTGCTGCCGCGGCTAAGTATCCGGTATAATTCTTTTTATAATTAACTTCTGAATTCGCAGCATTTTCAATAAGTTCATCGTCGATAAAGCTCATAGCTTCAATCATTATGTTCATACTCCGAAGCCCTCCTTTTCAAGATGTTTTTTCAGTTTCTTTCTCATACGGAACAGTAAAACCGAAACCTTTTCTTCTTTCATTCTGAAATCCTCAGCAATATTTTTAACGGAGTCAAAATACCAATACCGTCTTATAAAAATATTTCTGTATTGTTCGTTCTGCAAATACAAAAAATCACTTATTGCCCTGCCGAGAAGCTTTGCATCAATGGTATTCTCAGGGGTATCCGTCACGGAAATACAGCCTTCAAGCTCATCAAAAGATGCAACAAGTTCGGGTTTTCGTTTCAGGGCAGTATTGTATTCAAGACGTTTCAATGAAAGATTTCTCACAATCCTGCAAAGGTAAGCCGAAAAACATTCGGGTCTGTCATCGGGAATGGAATTCCACACGGTAAGGTAGGAATCATTTACACATTCCTCCGCATCAGGTATGCTGTTGACAATATTAACTGACACCCGGTTGCACAGACTGCCGTACTTTTTGTGAGTTTCTTCTATGGCGTTTTCATTTCTGTTCCAATAAAGCTCAATTATTGATGCATCATTCATAGAAATTCTCCTTTCTTTAAGAGGACCCTCATACATAAGTACGGTTTTCAGCCCGAATATTACTTCATATTGAAAAAAACTCCGGAAAATCCCGGAGTTTTTTCATTTATGCCGCTTTGGACACGCTTTTATTCTTTTCTTTTTTACTGCCGATAAGCTGCAAAGCAAAAACAAGCGCCATCAATGCAACACCTGCAATATCCGTCTGCCAACCGGGAATAACCATAAGAAGTCCGCCTGCAAGAGCCATAATTCTTTCCCACACGGGCATCTTCTTAAACATATAGCCCTCCATTCCTGCGGAAATAATATATATACCGCAGATAGCAGTTATAACAAGAAGAACAATATCATACCAAGGAGTATGTACACCCGTATCTACACCAATAAGCATCTGAGGGCTGTAAGCAAAGATATAGGGAACAATAAATGCCGTAATGGCAAGACGTGTAGCGGTAACACCGGTTTTAAGCGGATTGGACTTTGCAATAGCCGAGCCTGCATATGCCGCAAGTGCAACGGGAGGTGTGATATCCGCAACAATACCGAAATAGAAAACAAACATGTGAGCCGCAAGAACAGGAATACCCATCTTAATAAGAATAGGCGCCGTAATTGTTGCCATAATAACGTAGTTTGCCGTTGTGGGAACACCCATACCGAGAACAATACAGCAAAGCATTGTAAGAACAAGAGCAAGGAATGTACTGTTTTCTGCAATGGGAACGAGAGTGTTGATAAGAAGCTGACCCAGTGCAGTCATAGTTACAACGCCTGAAATCAGACCTGCCATTCCGCAAGCGGCTGCAACACCGACTGTATTTTTCGCGCCGTTTTCAAGCGAACCGATAACAGTGTCAGGGTCAAGGGGTGCGTGACCCTTAGCAACAAATGAAAGCAGAGCACATACTATCATGCCTGCAAAAACTGCAATCTGCATATTCTTTGCACCAAAGGGAAGCCAAATAGCCAGAGTAACCGCAACGGGGATAACGGGAAGAATAAATCTCCACGCAGTTTTCTTGCTTATTTCATGAGGCACAAGGCTTACCACCAGTGAACCGAGAATTGCAAAGCAAGCCGATACACCTGCGCTGAAATAATTCATACAAACAACAAGTATTACAATAGGAAGAAGAAGATAACCGTTCTTTAAAATAAGCTTGAAGAAGTTAGGAATTGCATCCTTGGGAAGACCTTTGAGACCAAGCTTTTTAGCCTCAAAATGAATCATAAGGAAAATACCCATAAAGTAGAGGAATGCAGGCAGAATAGCCGCAACCGCAATTTTTGAATAAGGAACTTCCGTCATTTCTGACATAAGGAATGCCGCCGCACCCATAATGGGAGGCATTATCTGTCCGCCGGTTGATGCCGCAGCTTCAACCGCCGCCGCAAACTCAGGTTTATAACCGGTCTTTTTCATCATAGGTATTGTAATTGAGCCGCTGCCGACTGTGTTGGCAACAGATGAACCTGAATACATACCTTCAAGAGCACTTGAAATAACAGCAACCTTTGCAGGTCCGCCTACCGATGAGCCTGCAACGGAGTTTGCAAGGTCAACAAAGAATGTGCCGATGCCCGTTTTTTCAAGCAGTGCACCGAGAATTATAAAGAGAACAATAAATGTTGTGCAAACATATACGGGTGTTGAAAACAGACCGTTTGAAACATCATAGAACAAACCGTACATAAGATTACGGAAAGCCGTATTGGGATTATCCATATATGCTTTTACCGCCGCGTATATCACAAACGCACCGGCAACAAAGATTATCGGCAAGCCGACTGCTCTTCGCACGAGTTCAACAAGCAAGAGTATGGCAACAAGCGCAACAATCATCTGCAAGGTTCCGATTCGCTTGCTCATCATTATAATATCTTCCTGGAAAATTGTATAGTAAAGGAAGCATCCCGACCCGACAAGCGCCAGAATTATATCATAGAAAGGAACATGGTTAATTTTCTTTGTCTGGGTTTTATATGCAGGGAAAATCAAAAAGCCTATAAATACGATAAATGCCATAAAAGTAGTCAGCTTTGTATATTTGGTTGCGGTGGGAAAAACCAAAGCCATGGCAATCATATAAAGACTGAACGCTGCCATAAGAGCTGTTATTACTTTCTTTCTCCAGCCGGTGAAAACTCTTGTATTGCTTTCCCTGTCAAATTCCTGCATTATAGCCTGAGAATCAACAACTTCAAGTTCAGCGTCATTTTTAATTACTTCACTCAATGCACTATTCCCCTTTCTTAAATATTTTACTAACAAAAAATGCCGCAATCTCAGATCGCGGCATTCTTTAAATTCAGCGAGCGTGGATTATGCAATTATACCTGCTTCTTTATAATATCTCTCTGCACCGGGATGAAGAGGAACATTACCGATAGCGGAAGCTGCAATATCTGTATTCATTTCTTTGCCCTTTGCGTGTGCTGTTGCTATATCAGCCTGCTTTTCCCAAAGGTCCTTTGTAATCTGATAAGCCTGATCTTCACTCATATCGTTTGTTACAACGAATGTTGCCATAGTAGCAACTGTGCTTACAGGCTCAGTAATGAAATCATAGTCTTTTGATGTCATTTCATACTCAGCGTAGAATGAATAATCCTTCATAAGCTTTGCAATTACATCGTCGCCAAGGTCAACAGCAACAACCTCTGTTGATGTTGCAAGCTCTGTGATAGCAGTTGTGGGTGTACCCGCAGTGATGAAAGCAGCATCGATTGAGCCGTCTTTAAGCTGAGTAGCTGAATCGCCGAATGAAGCAGCAGTCTTGTTGATATCCTTATCAATATCAATACCTGCGGCTGCAAGAATCTGAGTTGCATTGTAATAAACACCTGAGCCAACGTCGCCAACTGCAACATTCTTGCCTTTAAGGTCTGCAACTGTCTTGATGCCTGATGCCTTTGTAGCAATAACCTGGCATACCTCAGGGTATACACAACCGATTGCTGAGAATGAAGTAATCTGACTGCTGAAACCGTTTGAGCCTTCATAAGCATAGTTCATAACGTCGTTCTGAACAATACCCATCTGATAGTCACCGTCTTCGATGCCTTCGATGTTAGCCTGTGAACCGCCTGTTGAAAGAACTTCAAAGCTGTATGTATCGGTTCCGAGAAGCTGACATGCAGCAGTTGTGAAAGCGTAGTATGTACCTGTGTTGCCGCCTGTACCAACCTTGATTTTGCTGATTACCTGCTGTGCATCAGCAGGATCCTTAGCAGGGTCTGTGTTGCCGCCGCAAGCGGTCATAAAGAGTGTTGCAAAAACAAGAACCAGTGAAAGAACGATTGCTAACTTTTTCTTCATAATTTACCTCCTGTGACATCCGACGGTGAACATCTACACATCGGAATCTGATTGTTTCCTCATTATAAACTATTTTTTAATATTTTGCAAGACTTTTAATGTTTTTCTGCATAATTATTGAATAAATTATACAATCATATCCGATTTAACCCTTTTTTCGGATAATCAAGTATTCGTTCCTGCAATATGTTTCTTGGACCAATCAAATAATATTTCGGACATTTCCTGAAAATGAACCGTTTCGCCATTTTTTAAGCTAATAAAAATATCAACAATTCTGCGGTCATCTGCTGAAACCGATTCAAGCAAATCAATTTGGGTACGAATATATTTTTTGGTCTGTTTAAAGCAGATTGCCTGAACCGTAAAGGAGGCAGATTTATACAAACCTTTCAGAATTTCATCGCTTTTATCATACAGCATATTGTGCACACAACCGTGATACACATTGCAGGCACCGATTCTGATTGCCCTGTCCACAGCTTCATCATCAATCAGGGAAAGCAATTCATCAAGACTGCCTTTTACAGGCACAGTATCATAGTAAAACTGAAACAGATCGGACGGTTCCCAATTCATTATTTCATTCTTTCCCGAAAGAAAACCGCAGACCAATTCTCTGTGAGGCAATTCATCCAGCATACGGTTATATTTCTGAATATCCGATACAGTTAATCCGTCGAGTATTACGACCACATCTATATCACTGTTTTCCGTTGCTTCTCCCCTGCCGTAACTGCCTTGTAACCCTGCAAACCACACACGCTGTGAAAATGTATCGTTCAGCTTTTCGATAAAAGTATTTATCCAGAAATCAATTTCAATCATTTTAAACACCTCAAAAAAAAGATAAAAAAATCCCGTTCCGAAGAACGGGTATTTTTGGTGCCGATGGCGGGGGTCGAACCCGCACGGTATCGCTACCAACGGATTTTGAGTTATTTGAAGCATTCGGAAATTGCCGCCATATAACGGAATTTAACGGAAACAAAATTTCGCAAAATCCTTATATATCAACGGTTTTTAACGCTGATATCAGAAACTCTCACCGTTCACCGCCAAAAATCGAGTGCTTCAAAAAAATTCTGATGCCGTCGGTTCGGGGTCGATTTTTAAAAAAGCCTCATTTACGTACTTAACTTCAAATTTAAGTACGTAAACATATTGCAAAAATAAATTTTTAGTTATATAATACATTTGGATGTAAAGTCCAGAGCGACAAAGCATCCGCCATTGACAACGGACAAGCCGTAACAAAAATGTTACGGCTTGTCTTATTTTGACGATTTTCATTGAAGCATTTATCAATCTGATAAATCATTAATATAGTTATCAATAAACCTTATACAAGCTTCAACAAAGAAAAAAGCAAATTTCTCGTATTGTAATTTTGTTTCAAAATGATATGTTATTAATTGCTTTTTTCTGTTTTCAAACGTTTCCTTTGAAAGCAGCTGTTTATCTGTTTCTATATGAGTTAACCATGAACTATCATTATCATGAGCAAACATCTGCAATTCCCAATAGTTACCTTCATGAACAACCATATTACGCATTTCTCTGATTATACATAATATGTCATTAATTGTCAGCTTTTCCACAGCATCATTTTCTGTTTGGTTGCTTGTAAATTCAATATAAGATAAACAAAAGTTATCAAGTATATATTGCTTGCCACTATCACTAAACCAAGAGCCAAAGCAATCGAAGAACTCCTTTGTATCTCTACCAGAAAGTTTTGCAAGAGATTCCATACAACACCTTATGAATAACATTCGCAAACCATCTCTTGATGGTCGGATTTTGTCAATATCATTAGCTAAAGTGACAAAGCGTTGTACTTGAAAAAGCATTTGTCTGGGTTTTCTATCATTCCAATCAAATTCAAAAATACGGTTGATAAAAAAATCCAAACTTTCTTCGTTAGAAAAGTACGGAAAATAGAATTCCTTAATTTCTAATAAATATTTTTCTTCTAATTGTGTTAAAGATTTCTGCATATTTCACCTTATCAATATTTATAATTTTTGACTTTGTTTTTTCTACAAATAGGACAACCATTGCCATTATTTCTGCTGTCTATTCTTGCTTGCCATTCATGACCTTTGACACACTTCCACCAGACCTTTTTATGGCTATTAGATGCTACGTCCATAGGTGTTAATCCGTTGTTTTTTTCATAATTCCATTCACTTGCTAAAAACGGATTAACTGTTTGTAAATCACTTTTATTACTAACTACATATAGTCCCGAACAATATGGGCATCCTCTACCATTGGTTCGGTTCTGAATTTTAGCTTGCCACTCGTGACCTTTATTACATATCCACCACACTCTTTGACCGCTGTTTGCTGTTACATCCGTAGGTCTTAAATCGTTATTTTTTTCGTAATGCCATTCTTTAGCTAGTATCGGATTAATCGTTTGCAAATCATTATATCCTTTTAACACTTTTTGACCTGAACAATATGGACATCCGATTCCTTTATGTCTATTGCTTATTACAGCTTGCCACTCATGACCGTAGCTGCATTTCCACCACACTTTCTTATTGCTATTAGGTAATACATCCATAGGTGTTAATTTATCATTTTTTTCATAGTTCCATTCCTTTGCTAAATCGGGACTAACCGTTTGCAAGTCATTTTGGCCGCTAATTACATATTTGTTTGAACAATATGGGCATCCTCTACCGCTATTTCTGCTATTTATCGTCGCTTGCCATTCGTGTCCTTTATTACATTGCCACCATACTTTTTGTCCACTACTAGCAGTCACATCAATAGGTGTTAAACCGTTATTTTTTTCGTAATGCCATTCTGTAGCTAGTGCCGGATTAATTGTTTGCAAATCATTATATCCTTTTAATACTTTTTTGCCTGCACAATATGGACATCCTCGTCCAATGTTTCTACTTCCTATAGTTGATTGCCATTCGTGACCTTTGCTACATTTCCACCATACTTTCTTCTTGCTATTAGCTGTAAAATATTCAGGTTTTAGCTTGCCGTTCTTTTCATGATTCCATTCGCTTACTAGAACTTGGTTAGAGGACGAAAACGAGTTTTCTTTTTCCATATGTTCTCGTAGATGTTCTATAGCTATAGTATCTCTTTCAATATCAACATCTACTAAAACTCCAATTATCTCGTATAAAACAGTTTTAAGTACTTTTGACAAGTCTTCCCCATTTTTTTGAACGATATAATCTATAGAACTGTCATTTAATGACGATAATCCTTCTCTAATCCGATATAATTTAATTTCTTCTTTTTGACACGCTAAATTTTTCTCTAGATCTTTTTCGGATTTATTTTTATGCCAATAATAGCCATCATACTCAATAGCAACTTTTTTGATAGGAATATAAACATCTAATTCAAACCCTTTTTCTTTGTACGAATGTATTGCTTCTATGCCATACTTTTCGAGATAAAAAACAATCGCATATTCAGGGAAAGAAGTGTTTTGTTCGGAATTGCAAACAGGACATCCTCTACCATTAGTTCGATTCGCAATTACAGCTTGCCATTCATGTCCTTTTTTGCACTTCCACCAGACTTTTTTGCCACTTTTAGGCATTACATCTGAAGGCATTAATCCATTATTTTTTTCATAGTGCCATTCTTTTGATAGAGTTGGATTAATCGTTTGCAAATCATTATAACCTTTAATAATGCTTTTGCCTGAGCAAAATGGACATCCAGTTCCATTGTTTCGGCTGTTTATCGTCGCTTGCCATTCATGTCCTTTTTTGCATTTCCACCATACTATTTTATTACTGTTTGGCATTACTTCCGCAGGCGTTAGCCCGTTGTTTTTTTCACAGTTCCACTCACTGGCTATGGTCGGATTAACTGTTTGTAAATCATTATAACCTTTTAAAACTTTTCTACCTGCACAATATGGGCATCCATGCCCTTTATTTCTGTTTCCTATTATCGCTTGCCACTCGTGTCCTTTGCTGCATTTCCACCATACTTTTTTATCGCTGCCAAGAGTTAATGTTTTGGGATGAAATCCTAATTCATTATTCTTTTCCCAGTCCCATTCTGCCATAATTCTGGCATCGTCAATTATATATTTCTTTTCAGCCATAACATTGGTTCCTTTTTTTAGTAATAAAATTCTAAAAAAATTTTAACACATAATAGTTGTTAAATCAATCACTCGACCAACAAATCATCTATCGTTCAGAAAAGAACAAATCCGAACCCTTCGCCGATTGGCATAAGGTTCGGATTTATACTGTATGGTGCCGATGGTGGGACTCGAACCCACACGGGTATTCCCAAAGCATTTTGAGTGCTTCACGTCTGCCAATTCCATCACATCGGCGTATGTCGAAATTTGAGTAAATTTATCGAAAAAAGTAACTTTTGGAGTCGCTCGGGGGTCGATTGGGTGCCGATGACCGGGGTCGACAAATTTTTCAAATTTTAACTTACAAGCTATTTTATTATATAAATCAAAGGATTTGAGCAATATCAACGGATTTAAGGATTTGCCAAAAACGCTGACGTATCGGATTTTGAGTGATGTAACTCATCCGGAAACCACAACCATCAAAAGGAATTTAAAGGAACAAAAAATCCTCAAAATCCTTATATATCACCAGAAATTCATTGTGTAATCATCTTTAACCCTGAAACCCTCGAAAAAATCGTGAATAAAAAATTTACTCTTTTGGCGACTTTCGGGGGTCGATTCAATTTTAACAACATCAAACGTACTTAATTCAGAATTTAAGTACGTCAAATATTATAACTTAATTCTCCGCCATTGACAATACTTTTAAGGAGAATTATATGGAAAAAAATGATTTGATAAAAAAATATCGCAAATATCCTGACTTAGTTACAATACCGCAATTTTGTGAAATGCTTGGCGGTATTTGTCCTAACTCTGCAAGAAAAATCATTAGAGGTAAATATATTAAAACATTTTATATAAGATGTACTTATATCATCCCAAAAGAAGCTGTAATTGATTATATCCTCAGCCAACATTATAAAAATTTCGCTACAAAATTAAAACATCATATTTAATAATCTGCCGTAACCTTTTTAAATGGTTGCGGCATTTTTCATATCCAAAGAAAGGAGAACTTATATGTCTGACAACAGTGAAGTTGTAAAACATATTTACATAAAAAATATTCAACCGTTTGCCGACCACCCATTTGAGGTCCGTGACGATGATGCTATGAAAGAGACTGTTCAGAGTGTAAAAGATTACGGCGTAATTATGCCGGTAATAGTTCGTAAAACCGATGAAGGAGGTTATGAAATGATAAGCGGACACAGACGAATGCGAGCCTGTGAGCTTGCAGGTATTGATACTATCCCTGCAATTATCAGAGATGTTGATCGTGATACTGCAATCATAATGATGGTTGACAGTAACTTGCAACGTGAAAATATATTGCCCAGTGAAAAAGCAAAGGCATATAAAATGAAGCTTGATGCTATAAAAAGACAAGCTGGCAGACCGTTTAAAGATGCAGAAAATAATTGTGCCCAAGTTGGGCACAATTATCAAAGCAAGCGTTCAAGGTCTATTTTGGCTGACAAATCTCCAGATAGTTCATCTCAAATTCAACGATATATTCGCCTTAATGAACTGTCCCCGCCCCTTCAGAAATTAGTTGATGAGGAAAAAATGGGTCTTACTCCGGCAGTTGAAATATCGTATTTAAAACCCGAAGAACAAGCACTGCTTGTTGAAACAATAGAAAGCGAACAAGCAACACCTTCGCTCTCGCAGGCGAAACGTATGCGTGATTTAAGTAAACTCGGTAAGTTAAACGATGATAGGATGCTTGATATAATGATGGAACAAAAGAAACCACCAACCCGCAACGTTGTACTCAATGCAGATAAATTAAATAAATACTTTCCGAAGTCATATACAAACGAGCAGATCGAAGCTACTATTTTCAAACTTCTCGATGTATGGCAAAAACATAAACAACAGAATCAGAACAGATAAATCAGACGACCTTTTAATACAAATTAAGGTTCGTCTTTTTTTATACCCAAAACACAGATGAAAGGAGGAATTCGATGTAATGCTTAACACTAACAACAGGTACTTTCAGGAAGACAATGAACTTTTGGGCGTTTTTATCACCCGAAAGAAACACAGTTACACAAGATACAAGGAGAATGTTGAAGCGGCTCTCAATTTTTTTGAAAACGAAAAAATACAGAACCGCATTAAATATATGATTCGCACTTTCCCTGCATCATTATGGAATTCTGAAAAACACCGCAGAAATATGAGTGAACTTGATTACCTTCTCGGGTTTTATCATAGCAGAAACACTCGCCATTATTATGCTGCGATGTACCTGATGACGGTCAATGATGACCTTATTGAAAGAACTGCATATTGTTTTACCCGTGACGGTATTGATTTTTCAAAAGTCCATATTAAAGGAATATCAGTTCAGAACTATGACTTGCTTATGGCAGCAAGGCAGATTTACACCGGGAAAAGATACATTTTCCAAAACGATTTAGGAAACCCCGAAATAATTGATGATGATGTATTCAGATTGATTATGAATGCCCACCTGATTATGCGAATGGGCATAAAAGTATTTGAAAAGTAAAGGAGTTGAAGATGTTGAGTGATAAACGAATGGTTGAAGGTTATGAAATAACCCAAACATTTGAAATCGGTAAAGCCGAGATTGTACTCGGCGAAAAACCAAACGCACCCGACAATATGAATTATCTTATTGCAAACTGTGAAAACAACGGCATTTTCACAAGATATAACGATGTTCTCATCGGTGATGATTTTGCCGAACTTGCAAAGATTTTTGCAGAAAGAATTGCAGCAGAAGCCGACAGAGTTATGGAAGAAAACGCAAAGATTTCCGTTGATAAAACACCGCTTACCGCCAAAGATTGCGAGCCTGTTGATTACAGCCAGTCAATCAAAGATAAGGTTGTAGTAATTAACGCAGATGTATTCAAACCCGAATACAGAATGTCTGTTAATCAGATATATCTCTGTACGGGTGGTTTCGGTTCATCCGAAAACTCAAGAGGTACTGCTTGTTTCTGCACAAATCTTTATACCGGAGAATCCGCACAGTTCAAACGTCAGGATGTTATCGGCACTCTTGAAAAAGACAAGCTCTCTGATTGGGCAAAAGAAGGTCTTGAAAAAGTGCTGAAAGAACGAACAGTTAAAAGAAATAACAGAGATGCAAGATAACATATTCATCGGCGAACAGTCTGAATAAGGAGGATAGAAAATGGGAGTATTCAGAATAGAAAAGACCGGAAATTACACCGTAATGTCAAATTATCACTTTAAAGATAAAAGTATTTCCTTGAAAGCAAAAGGCTTGTTATCACAAATGTTGAGCCTTCCAGACGATTGGGATTACACTCTGAAGGGTTTAGCTTCAATTAACAAAGAAGGAAAAGATGCCATCAGAAGTGCTATAAAAGAGCTGGAAAATGCAGGATATGTTTATCGCAGACAAAGATACGATGCAAAGGGTCAGTTTTCTCACAACGAATACTTCGTATTTGAATATCCTGATAAAATTCAAAAACACATTATTCCACCGTTGTCGGAAAACCCGTCGTCGGAAAACCCGACAACGGATAATCCGTCAACGGATAATCCGCAAACGGAAAATCCAACACAATTAAATACTAATAAATCAATAACTTATGAAGAAAATACTTACTTAATCAATCCTCAATCAATCAAAAAGGAATGGTGGATGACGGATTATGATGTGTGCTTGGCTCATTTGTATGACAAAATCGATATTGAATACTTCAAGGATTCTCTAAGAGAAACCGTAAAAGAAATAATCGGTTATATGGCGGATGCTTTTATTTCAGAACTTCCCACCCAGCGAATTAACGGCGAAGAAATATCTCGAAACCGACTTTTTTCAAAGCTGTTGTTAGTAAGCGAAGAAACGATTGAATCAGTCATTTACAATTTCAAAAATCTTAAAGAAGATATCAAAAATCATCGCAATTATATTCTAACTGCTCTCTATAATGCCGCATCCTCGGAAAACGTTGATGTGGAAATGGCATATAGAAAACACAACCCTGATGAGGAGGTGAGAAAATGATTCACGGTATTATTGCTGTCGGCGGTCTTTACCTTATGCTTGGCATTGAAGTGGTAATGGGCGTAGCCGAAAGAGTTATCAGCCTCTTTTAAGCTGATGGAAAGGAGTAACAAATGAATAAACACGGAATCAAGCTCTTTCGTTTGGTGATTCCGCCTTAGTGTGCCTGCGGTTTTCGCAAGGCATTTTTTAATACACAGGAGGTAAACCAAAATGAAAAACATTTACTCAAGCAGTAAATCAAAGAAGAAGTCCGAAGAAAGCAAAAAGAAAACAGCGACCCACATTGCGATTGCAGTTTTAGCGGCATTACTCTTGTTTCTTCTCGTCTTTCTCGGCTTTAAAGGATGTTCAGATAATCCCGCAAATCCCGCTGACAGAGGTCTTGTCTATGACAGCGAAGCCGTAAGCGGCGGTTGGGATGAAGCAGACATCGACAAAATCAAAGAAGGTCTTAACGAAAAGGTGCAGGCAGGAATGATAAACATATCAATGAACACCGCACCGACGTTTGAAAACGGCTCTGCCGAAGGCAATCTTATGATTGTAAACGAAACAATCAACAATTATCCGCAGATAGTTATTATC
>JAXJTD010000009.1:0-1536 GCA_036309745.1 Acutalibacteraceae bacterium
AGTCCACTTCCTTGTTCTTGCCCAGGTAGGCGGCAAACTCCTTCTTCTGTCCGGAAGTCCAGGTGAGGGGTAAGCCTGCTGCAAGGACAATATTGGCTTCGGTCAGTTCTGCGTCTTTCAGTTCCTTTGCGATGGCCACCAGGGTAAGCAGATAGTAGTCCTCGTCCTTGACTTTCTCTGCGATAAATTCCTTGTGCCCCTCACCGATCAGGTAATACCGCCCGTTATAGGTCAGCATGTCACCGGTGAAGAGGGGTTCAGAATCATATCCCAGGATGCCGGTCTTAAAACAGTGGTTTGCGGTTTTGATGTTGCCATAGCCATGGTCAACACCGATGATGAATTGGTCATTCAGCTTTTTCATTTTCATTCCTCCTTTTGATTTTGCATTAAGATCTGCGTGTACAGTTCGTTTTCTCCTGGAAGCACCGCTTCTTGAAAGTAGCGGCAGAATATGCCGCCGCTGCACAAAAGCTGTACACAGGTGCGTTCCTCTAATCCCTCCAGCAGCAGGCACTTTCCTCGCCAGTAATTGGCGCACTGTCTTCGAACCAAATTACGGACAATTTCTTCCTGCGGCTGTGTGATGTGTAACACCATATCGTCCTCCTTTCCTTTGGGCATAAAAATAGCCGCCGGTTTCCCGACGGCAGCTGCCCAGCGTATTCATTTGTTGTGGTGTTGCCCCCCTCACTTATTTGAATACTCGAAAAGACGAATTTTATATGGAATATAGAAACACGGCAAAAACGAAAAGCGAAACAATGAAAAGCCATTGCAGCACAAGCATTTTTTGCGCTGTTCTTAATATGTTTACAATCCCGAAAGCGATATTTTCAAAAAATCCACAAAATAATTTTCAAAAAATATTATGATTTTAATAGGGATATTTATTGGACAGTTAATTTCTTAGAATGATATGCGAGGAGGTGGGAATATGAACGCAAAACTGTTCTTTAGCGCAGATTATCGGGATGGCCGCGTGCGGATCGGCAGTAAGACTTATTCTGCCGGTTATTACTGCGTACATCTTCTAAATCAATACTACAAAGATGATACCGCCGCCAGGCTCAGTGTTTTCACAAACAGAAACTGGCAGCTGCAGGAGCAGTTGAAGGCCGGGTATCTCAACGCAGATGATTTTGCAAAAGCCGGTGAAGAGATCTGCAATATTTTCCATGTCCTTCCCTGGCTGAAACCCTTTGATGCACTGGACATAAAAGCGGAGCGAAACAGAGTAACGAACCTATTCACAAGCGAAAACGCAGAAATGCTTATATCTTACTTCCGGCGCAGAGCGGCTGTAGGGAATATGGATGAAGGACAAATTCTGCTGCGCCTACTGCCACCGGAATACGATAAGGCTTTCTTTGAATACGCGGAAAAGGTATTAGCCGAAGTACACAGAACCTTGCAGTTCTATGATCGCATTGGCATAGATATCCGGAAAGCTTTTACCCAGTTGGTACGCTTTGTGGAGTGTGCCTACGAAGCGGAGCGTCTGGATGAAGCGCATCTACTACCCATGGCCATGGA
>JAXJTD010000010.1:0-1771 GCA_036309745.1 Acutalibacteraceae bacterium
ATTGTAAGGGAAAACACAGAAGGAATGTATATTGCAAAAGAGGAAGAGTACACAGAAGAAGGAGCAGTAGCTAAAAGAATCATAACAAAATCAGCATCCGAGCGCATCATCGACTATGCATTCCAGTATGCAAGAAATACAAACAGGTCCAAGGTCACAGGAGTTCACAAGGCAAATGTGCTCAAGAAAACCGACGGACTGTTCAAGGAGGCATTATATGAAGTCGCATCAAGATACGAAGACATAGATGTAGAGGATTTCTATGTGGATGCAACTGCAATGTACCTTATCACAAGGCCGGAAAGCTTCGAGGTCATTGTCACCACCAATCTCTTCGGCGATATCCTTTCAGATGAGGGTGCCGGCCTTGTAGGCGGCCTTGGAATGATTCCATCAGGAAATATCGGCGAAGATACCGGACTGTTTGAACCTGTGCACGGTTCAGCACCGGATATTGCAGGTCAGGGAATAGCTAATCCATTTGCAATGATTCTCTCAGCTGCTATGATGCTGGATTTCCTTCATGAGCATGAAAGCGCTCAAAAACTAAGCAGCGCCGTAGTGAAAGTCCTTGAAGAAGCCAAAACACTCACTCCCGACCTAGGTGGAGAAGCATCAACCATGGAAGTGGCTGAAGCGGTTAAAAATGCTTTATAATCATATTTACGGCCGTAATTTTATTAAAAACTTTAATACACCTTTTAAACTTTAAATCGATTACGGCCGTATTTTAAAAAATCATAAATGGCCGAAACTCCAATATGCCACAATTAAATGGCAGATAAAGTTCAATACGGCCGTGACTAACTAGACTCAATATTTTGCAATTTCACAAAAACCTTTAAGATCAACATGACAAGCAAAGTGAAAATATCCATTCTCATATGCGTTTACAATGGAGAGGAATACATCAAAGACGCCATAGACAGTGCAATAACTCAAACCCTCGAGGATATAGAAATAATAGTAATCGATGATGGTTCCACAGACTCCACTCTTGAAATTCTAAATAGCTACAGCGATGAGAGAATCAGAATATTCACTCAGGAAAACATGGGGCTTGGAGCAAGCAGAAACAGGGCAATGAGCCTTGCAGAAGGGGAATACATAGCATTTCTCGATGCCGATGACTGGCTGGATGAGAAGATGTGCCAGACAAGCTACAACAGCGCAAAAGAGAACGACACCGACATGACCATGTTTCAGATAATCAGCTTTGATGATTATTCGAAAACATTTCATGAAAGCGACTGGTTCAACTTGAAAAACTTTGATGAAAACTTTGACAACAGGGTTTTTACCCCAAGCGAAGCTCATGACGTTCTCTTCGATTCATCAGTGAGCGCCTGTCAGAAAATCTACAGGAACCGCTTTTTAAAATCAATAAATGCAAGCTTTCCAGAAGGAATCTATTTCGAAGACATGCCGTTTTTCTACCATGTGTTCCTGAATGCCAAGAGAATAAACATAATCAGAAAACATCTCTATATCAGAAGAAAGCATGACAATTCAATAACAGAAGAGATAGATGCCAAATTCCTGGATACCGTGCCGGCAGGTCAGGAATTATTCAAGAGATTCATCGAATGCGGATTTTACGAAGACTACAAGTTCGATCTTATTGCATATAAAATAAACGGGCCGAGAATGGCTCTCTCAAGCATTGTAGATGATTATAGAGATGACTTGTTTGATTTGATACAGGAAGACTACGAGATTATCAAAAAAAGCGAGTACTATGAGGATTTCCTAGACAACCTGGGTCCTAAAA
>JAXJTD010000011.1:0-6072 GCA_036309745.1 Acutalibacteraceae bacterium
CTTTTTTATGTAATAAATTATATCATATATTTGCACAAACTGCACTATCGTTGGCGAAGCCACATCGTTTTCACGGAGGGAACCCTCGTTAATGCGAAGCATTACATCGTTTACACCGCAGGTGTAACATCGTTTTGTGTCCGCAAGCGGACAATGAAGTTGAGCTGACGCTCAAATGAAGTTTGTAACTAAAGTTGCAAAACGGAGTTGTGTCCTTGCGGACACAAACACAAAAAATAAAGGACTTCTTTCGAAGTCCTTTGTTTTTTGGGAGTACGTCTCATTTTAGAACCATCGTCAAAACATCTACAAATTGAAATTTGCTAATCCGAAGCAATTTTCTTTATCATTGTATGCATTCTACTATGTGGAGTATAGCTTTTCTGCCACAAACTATCACCTATGTCCCGTCATCAAGTGGTCTTACAAGTACGGGTTGAATTAACCCTCTTGTCTTTATACTTTCAACAAGTTCAAACATATTTTCATCGTCTTTAACCTTGTACGGATGGTCAGGGAAATCGTGAATTAAAGAAATAGGGATTTCCATAAGCCTTTCTCTCTTTAAGTCTTCACGACTTTCATCTGTTTGAAACAAATCATCGAATGAACTCAGATGAACTTTTGACACGCTGTCTTGTTTTGCCATCATTCATTACCTCCTTCGTAAAATTTGCATAGGCTTCAGCCACTTTACCGTTTTTATCGTGAAGATAAATGCTTTTGCCTTCTGCTGCTGTTTCAACAGCTCTTATTGAACGGGGAATAACAGTGTTAAAAACAGTTGGGTATTTACCGTACTGTTGTCTTATAAGGCTTTCTAAACCTCTGCCGAACCTTGTACGATTATCGACCATAGTTATAAGAATGCCGTCAATTTTAAGGTCGGGGTTTATACGCCTTTTTACTCTGTTTATTGTTCCGAGAAGCTGTTTTATATTTAATATTTTTAAACCCTTTGTCATTGATATCAACGCCAACGGCCGTTTTGATTTTATTTGGAAAAGCCTGTTGAAACCCTAAAAGGGAGCCGGCGTCACGGCAGCCCAAATCCGCAATTACTGCATTATCAGGCAAATCAATTTGTTCAAAAACCGCTTTATTTAATGATGAAAATTTAACTTTGTTCATTTGAAATTACCTCCAAAAAAATACTGTTAACAGCTATATGCCGTTAACAGTAATATAAAAGGTAAACTTTTCTCTGTCACTCTGTCAGGCACATAGCAAATTGAGCCTGTACCTAAACAAGATACAAGCTATCTTCGTCTGCGTCGAACAGAGATAAAGAACATAACGATTTCCTCCATTATTGTTATGAACTAATTATACTATAAAAACTTAAAAATACAAGTATAAATTTATGTTCAACAAATTCCTCACGCCGGCTGCCGGGGAAATAGCGGGGGTAAATAACTGCTTTCATAGAAAATTCCCCTGTGATATGTTGGAATAATCATATCGCAAAGGGAATTTTTTAGTCAATTACAGTTCTAAAATTAAAATTTGCATTACCAATGGTACTCGATTATTTTATTGTCGATTTCCCATTTTGACGGAGTGAGATTCTCGAATATGTCAATTGGTTTGATTGTGTGAATATCCTGATAAACTCTATAGGCTTGGGTAAGGTCTTTTTTCTGTTCGTCAGTCAATTTATCTGCGCAAGATACAAAAAGCGGTGTGTTGCTGTAAGAAAGCAAATGAAGCCATTGCTTGTTCTTTTCCCAAGGAATGTTATCGTCAAGAATGCCCACGCAGTCAGCATCGCACATATAAAATGCTTCGTTTTGTGCAAGGCGGAATGCAAGGGTGTTAACACCCATTTTCTTTGTTCTGGCCCATTCCCTGCCGCTTGTATCTTCACCTGTTCTGTTGATTTGAACAAGACCTGCGCACAGATGAGAAACCGTGTTACATCCGATGATATACATATCTCCTGCCGCCTCTTTTATAAGTCTGTAAAGATCAAGCACGATTTCGGCATTGGTTTTTGTTCTGTCGTAAAAATGCCAATCATCAATTATTGTTATTGTTTCATTAAGATCCTTACCCCAGCTTCCGAAAAGGTCAAACGTTGTGAAATCATGTTTGAGAAGCTCATATCCCCAGCTTTTTATTCTTTCGATATCCGACTTGATGTATGTTTTCACTTCGGGGTGAGTTGGGTCAAGATATTCTCTTTTACCGTTTCGCAGGATCCTCATTTCGTCTGTTATTGATGTGTCTCTGTTGTGGAGAAGCCTTACCCATATACCGGGTCTTGCTCCGATTTCTCTTATTTCGTCGGCAAGTTTTTTCATGTCGCCGAACTTTTCGTTGGGTATCCACGGGCCTTCGCATGAATTAATCTCCCAGCAATCATCAATAACCTCAAACGGTTTGTTTTCAATTTCTTTTGCAAGCTCTGCCTGAAGTTTTGTATCGGAAATAATTTCACCGTAACTGCTTTTTCCGTAAGCATAATACCAGTTGTTGCCGCCGTATACTCTTTCCGTCGGCAGAGTGGGATTATCGCAAAGAGTTTTACAGTAATCGTGAAGATTAGCATACACATCGGCAGAATCATATTTTTTATATACAAACGTTGCAATGTGAAGCTTTCTGCCGTTTAATTCAACACCGCATCCGCCGTTTCTGCAATCGATTAACGCTTTAATTCCGTCTGAAGTATAGCTGAAACTGATAAAAGCGTTGGGCTGTGTTTTAACACCGAAGCAGAAGCACTTTGTTTTATCGGTTGCAATAAAATACCAGGGCATATATCTGTCATTATCACAAAGCTTTTTAAATTCAAGCTCACCGTAGCTGCGCTCCCATACATCACCGAGCACATAAAGATCCTCATCACTGTCAAAGCACCATTCGAGTTCGATGAATTTGACCTTGTCATTCTTTGCTGTTACATACAAATCAAGAGTATCGTTGTTGATTACGGTTTCAACAACGGTATCGTTCAATCCGTTTTCGTTTATTATTTTCTTGCTGAAATTATTTAAATTAAAATACATTTTTTACCTCCGTAAATAGGAATTTGTCACAATGTTTTGCTATAATACTCCACTCCTGAATAGCTGCCGTCGTGATTTTTTCTTCCGGAGTGGAGAAATAAATTTATGTAATCTTTCATCCGTTTTTGATTTATAATCAGTTGTTTTTAATTATATTATTTTTATCTTGCACGCTGCCGACACAGTGTGTTGAAATTGTATAAGGTGCGTCAAATACATTGCCCGAAATGTCTGCTTTTTTTAAGTATTCAAGGTGAATTGAATGTTCTTTGAATTGAGATTTTTCAAAAATATTATTTTGAAGAACCAAGGAACCGTGTACGAATGATTCTGATGTTTCATCCATCACTTTTGGCGTATAACGAATTATTGGTGCTCCGTCGAACGTAACTCCGTAATCACAGCCAACAACATGATTGTTTCTGAAAACTATTTCATTTGTGTAGCCCGACTCAAACCAAAAATTGCAATCATCCTCAATAAGAAGCGCAGGTCCCCAAAGTTTATAAAAACAGTTATTTTCGATTATGACTTCTCCGCGGGTTGTGCAAAGAATTCCGCGGCCGGCAGTTGAACCGAAATGGTTATTTCTCACAAACAAATTAGGCGTCCATGTTGCATTCTCAACAACGTCTTTATTAAGAATCAAATCCGGTAGTTCGCATTCAAGATAAAGCATAATATCGGTATCATTCAATTTTTTAAACTCTTTGACTTTTGATTTTGCGTAAGGAATAAGCGTGTTCCATTTAATGAATTCTATTTCATCTCCGACATCAAATGCTTGAAAGCCCCATGACTCTTTGACACTCCGCCGCAGCCTACAACAGAAACTCTCATAAGCATACCCCTGTACCGTTAAAACGTACTGCTCATATCCTCATTAACAACAGAAATAATGTCTTCCTTTGCCTTAGATGAAGCAACCTTCTTCATAAGAAGCTCATAATACTTTTCTTCATCAATCGGAAGCTCAACAGTCTCACCTGTCCAGCTTGAATAGTGAGCTGCATTTGAAATCATAAGTCCGCGGAGACCCTCTTCACCGTTCGCTACAAGCGGAGAACCGAAGAGAATATGATCTGCAAAGGCATTGAGAACACCTGTATGCTGGTCGTTGATTCCGTCGGTTTCAACATCAATTGCTTTCACATCAATGTCGGTAAAACCGTTTTTACAGTTTACAATATTTTCGCTGAGAGACTCTTCAAGCTCATACAGGGTGATTTTTTTACCGTTTTCGCAAACAAGCTTTGCTTTATCCATTGTGATTTCAAATCTGTTTGAGCCCGGATAGTCACCCGTTGTTGTGATAAATACGCCCGTAGCGCCGTTGGGATACTCAGCGTAGATTGTAACGTCATCTTCAACCTCGATATCGTGCCACTTGCCTTCGTGGCAGAATGCACGGATCTTTGACGGCATACCGCAGATCCACTGCCAGAGATCAAGCTGATGCGGTGACTGATTAAGCAGAACGCCGCCGCCTTCGCCGACCCACGTTGCACGCCATCCGCCTGAATTATAATAAGCCTGGGTACGGTACCAGTCAGTAATAATCCAGTTTACACGGCGGATTTCACCGTATTCCTTGCTGTCAACAATTTCTTTTATTTTTCTGTAAACACAGTTAGTTCTCTGATTAAACATCATCGCAAAGGTCTTATCCTGCTTTGCCGCGAATTCATTCATTTCACGCACCTGCTTTGTATAAACACCTGCAGGCTTCTCGGATACAGCATGAAGACCGTTCTTAAGTGCCTCAATAACAAGCGGAGGATGATAATAATGCGGAACACAGATAATTACCGCATCAACCTCGCCGCTTTCAATAAGCTCAGTTGCGGAATTATATCTCTTTGCCCACGGGAGGTTTTTCTCGGACCATTCAAGCTTTTCGGGAACGATATCAGCCACAGCTGTAATACGCATTTCTCTGACATCACCGTTGAGGAAGTTTCTGGCGTGTGCCGTACCCATATTACCCATACCGATGATACCGAAGCGGATAGGCTGTACCTCCTCGGCAACAGCGTGCATTGCATCAGCAGCAGCCTTGAAGGAATCAGCGTGAGTTGCATAGGTATGAACCTTCATAGCTTTCGCAGTCTCATCATCAGTCTCGAGATTTGAAAGACCGTCAAAAACCTTGAGATGCGGTTCAAGAGAAAGTACTGCAACCTGCTCGCGCTTATCAAATCTCTTAAGAATTTCAACAAGTCTGCCGTCACCCTGACCCGCAGGAACAACCTCGGCACTGTCATAAAGCGCATCCTTGACGTGGAAATACTCAATATAATCCTCAAGCATATCGTAAGCCTTTACAGTATCAACACCGCACTGGATAAAGTTTGCAGGATCAAAAACCGCTCTGAGCTTGCCGCCGCAAGCCTCAAGAACATCAAGACAGCGCTCTGCGGTATCACCGTAAATGCCTTTTTCGTTCTCGTGGCAGCAGATAAGTCCGTGCTCATCAGCATATTCTACCATTGCCTTTACGCGGCGGATAACCTCATCTCTGTACTGAGAGTGATCGTCACCCTCGTCAAAGAAAAAGCTGAACATACGGATATATTTTGCTTCGAGAATCTTAGCAACCTCAACCGTATTTTTAAAAGCTTCAAAATGAGGCTCAAAATCATCCTTTATGTTAATTTTGCCGTAGCCTGAGCCGATAGAAGAAACCTTCATACCCTCTTTATCGATTTCAGCCTTCATCTCTTTTGCCTGCTCTACGGACAAGATATTGATATTAAGCTCCTTACCGAAGCCTCTGAGCTCCATATGAGAAATTCCGTTAAGTTTGCAGGCAGCCATCTGACCGCCGATTGTAGCTTCTCCCGCTTCATCACAGAATGCGGAAAAAATAAAATGTGCCATAAAAACCGCTCCTTTAAGCTTTCATTGATGTGCAAAACTGTATACACGCGTGTATTATAACATATAATGCAAATAAAATAAAGTACCGATGTTATAAATGATTGCTGTTGTAATCATTCGGTTTACCTCCTTTACTAAAAAAGCCGTTACTTTTTTCGTAACGGCTATGTAACTTTGTTGA
>JAXJTD010000012.1:0-1767 GCA_036309745.1 Acutalibacteraceae bacterium
GGAGTACACTGCAAAGCCCCAAAATCCATAATAGCCTGATTATACAAAGCCGGTCGGGTCTTGTCCAACAATTCCTCGGCTGCCTGAGCGAACTGTTTCTTTCCCTGCGCGGAGTCGATAGGGATATCCATTCCCAACCAACGGGAAAGTATCCGATAGACATTCCCGTCCACCACAGCCTTAGGCATATCGTAAGCAAACGAACAAATGGCTGCGGCCGTATACTCTCCCACCCCTTTCAAAGACAAGACTCCTTCGTAAGTAGTCGGGAAAGCTCCGGCATCGGCTATACTCCTTGCGGCTGCATGAAGATTCCGGGCACGGGAATAGTACCCCAACCCCTGCCAATACTTCATGACCTCATCCTCTTCGGCCTCAGCCAAAGCAAACACATCCGGAAAACGTTCCATAAAACGCACGAAATAAGCATACCCTTGGGCTACCCGAGTCTGCTGAAGAATGACTTCCGAAATCCATATCCGATACGGATCTTTCGTGTCTCTCCATGGCAAGTCACGCTTGTTTTCTTCGTACCAACCTATCAGTTTGTTTGCAAAATCGCTCATTATTCTCTGTTATTTCTGCAAAAATAAAGCAAGAAAACCACATGAACCGACTTTTTCTGAAATTTATTTTGAATATATTTCTTCAAGCGAGGGATTTTCTATATATTTGCAGTCCAAAATTTTAAGACAATCAGTAAAACTAAAAATATTAGATAAAATGACTAAGGCAGATATCGTAAACGAAATCTCGAAAAAGACCGGCACAGACAAGCAAACTGTGCTGAACACAATCGAAGCATTCATGGAAACCGTTAAGGAATCCTTGACACAAGAGGAAAATGTATATTTGCGTGGATTTGGTAGCTTTATCGTAAAGAAGAGAGCACAGAAGACTGCTCGTAACATCTCTAAGAATACGACTATCATTATCCCGGAACACAATATCCCGGCTTTCAAGCCAGCTAAGACATTCAACATTTCAGTAAAGAAATAACTCTAGTATTAACCCTATAAAATTTTGAAGCTATGCCAAGCGGAAAGAAGAAAAAAAGACACAAAATGTCTACCCACAAGCGTAAAAAAAGATTGCGTAAGAACAGACATAAAAGCAAATAAGCATTTGTAGTCTGTTGAGACAACAAAAAATAAAGAACAAACCTGGCGAAGCAACAATCGACTTTCGGGTTTGTTCTTTGTTTAAGTAGAAAACCCTATTTAAGAAAAAGAAGTGACAAGCGAACTTGTAATTGACGTACAACCCAAGGAAATATCCATCGCCCTATTGGAAGATAAGGCATTGGTGGAATTTCAGAAGGAAAACCAAACGGCTTCCTTCAACGTGGGGAACATGTATTTAGGCAAGGTCAAGAAATTGATGCCAGGCCTGAACGCATGCTTCGTGGATGTCGGTTTCGGTAAAGACGCTTTTCTTCATTATCTTGACCTAGGTCCTCAATTCAATTCTTATCAGAAGTATCTGAAGCAAGTCGTCAGCGACCGCAAGAAACTTTATCCTATGTCGAAGGCTTCCATGCTACCCGACCTCGACAAGGAGGGAACCATTGCCAATACCCTCCAACAGGGACAGGAAGTCATCGTACAAATCGTAAAGGAACCTATCTCGACCAAGGGACCACGCCTCACCTGCGAACTCTCTTTCGCCGGACGTTATTTGGTGCTTATCCCTTTCAACGATAAGGTATCCGTATCCTCAAAAATTAAATCGAGCGAAGAACGCGCCCGCCTGAAGCAATTATTGCAA
>JAXJTD010000013.1:0-92771 GCA_036309745.1 Acutalibacteraceae bacterium
GTTCATCAGTTAAGAACCGTGATTTCGATTTCTGCACCTGCACAACCGAGTGAAGCACCCGTTTCGGGGTCAACATTGTGGAACATTGCGGTGCATTCATAAGTACCTGCGGGAAGTACAACATCGAGCTTTGCTTTTTCGATTTTGCTTCCTACGGCGATTCCGTCAGATTCATAAACAACTTCGCCCGTATCGTTTCGGGTGATAATAACTATCTGCGGATAATTGTTGATTGTTTCATTGACTATCATAAGATTGCCTTCGGCTGAACCGTTTTCAAACTTCGGAGCGGTGTTCATTGATATGTTTATTATACCTGCCTGCACCTTTTCGTTAAGACCTTCTTTGATTTTCTCGATGTCAGCTTCATCCCAACCGCCGCTTACGGCTTCGCTGTCATAGACAAGACCTCTGTCAGCGGGATTTGTGGGATTATCGGAACAGCCTTTGAATGCGAGAAACACAATGCCGAGAAGAACGAGTACCGCAACAACAAGTCCGATAATTCTGCGTTTCTTCTCTTTTGAGCTGTCCGTTGTTTTTGCCTTTGAATTGGTTGAGTTTTTCATAAGAATAACCTCCGTGTGATTTTGTCATTGTCTTATCTGTGAAACCGTTAAGGCGGTATCACCAAGCGATAAATCTTGTTACCGTTCTTTTTCATTTGCTACTCCTTTCCATCAGCTTAAAAAAGGCTGATAACTCTTTCGGCTACGCCTATTACAACTTCAAGACCGAGCAGAAGGTAAAGACCGCCGACTGAAATAATACCGTGAATCATTTTCTCACCTCCTGTTTTTTATAAGTTCTGCTAAATTCACTATGTGAATCAACATTCTCTGATGATGTTGCGTTATATAGTGCTGAAATAATGTAATTGCGATGATTTCTGATTTTTTTATTAAGATTTTCAAAATCATCAATTACTGTGTCTATTGTTTCTTCACTGACTTTTAAGAGCTTTGTTATCAGTCTATTACGGGAAATTTCTTCACCGTTAATTCTTTGAGTCGGAAGATTTGAACAAAGGGCGTCAGCCATATATCCGATAATATCGGTAACAACATCTCTTATTGATTCTGGAAAGTATTCCAAATCAATTCTTTCATACAAATGAGCTAAACACTCATCATAGTCCTCCATCCACCACTCCTTTTTGATAGGTGGGTAGTTGGTAGAGTAAGTATTTTGTTGATTAGTATTTTGTATATAAGTATTTAGTTGCGTTTGATTTTCCGATGTCGGTTTTTCCGTTGACGGATTATCCGTTATCGGATTTACCGTTGTCGGAAAACCTAACAACGGTGATTCGGAGATAGGCTTTTCATAAACGAAGTATTCACTTTTTGAAAACCTACCGTTGGAATCAATGGTCTGTCTGCGTCTTAAATATCCTGCCTTTTCTAAATTTTTGATACAGGAACGAATAGCGGTAATGCCATCGGGATGTTTTGCCTGCAGTCCATCCATTGTGTAATCCCAATCATCAGGAAGACTTAATATATAGCAAAGCAATCCCTTAGCTTTGAGTGTTAATCTTTCATCACGAAGATGATAATTAGACATAACCGTATAATTTCCGGTTTTTTCTACTCTGAACACTTCCGACATATCAACTATCCTCCATTTCCGAATCGTAAAAAAATAACACCAAACCGTTTAATCAGCTTGGCGTTTATAATCAGCTTGAAAGCCGTATCGTCTATTATTTCGGGGTTTGCTAAATCACTTTCTGAAATGTATTCTTGCCCGGTATATATCTCTTTTGCTGCCATAAGCACGGCATAGAGTTGAGGGGATATACCCCGTAACCTCATTCTTTTGAAATCAATTCCATATTTGCTGAAACACCACCAAGAGCGATTTATCAACTCTTGATTTGCAATCATTAAGTACATCGCTGCATAAAAGCTGTTTGTGTTTCGTTCCAAATGAAACCCGAGGTTATAGTCTGCCTCATACATATTCATTGAGTGCTTTTTATTTAGCCAAATAAGGCTTTGAGGTTCAGAGGTCAGAACCATATTGCAAACCCTTAAATTCAGTCTTTCGTTTTCAAAAGTAAGACCTTTTACCACAGCTTCAGCGTAACTGAATATCTGTTCTTCCTTGGTGTTTAATACTGATTTTTGTGACCTCACCTCCATAAATGTAAATGGTGCTTGTATCATTGTTTCCTCCTATTTTTGGGTTGGGTACAAAAAAAGCCGAACTTAAAATCAATCAAATTCGGCTTCAATCTCTGTTCTGTTGCTTTTGCTTTTGGATTTGTAACCAACGGTCAAGCAGTTTGATTACAATTCCTTCTATTCTTTCCTGCGTGAATGAACGGGGAAAGTATCTTTTCAGTAAGTCCTCTGAAAGAACGACATTACGGTTTATGGGTTTCTTCTGTTCCATCATAATTTCGAGCATCGTATCTTCATTGAGTTTACCTTCTTGACTTAATTTTTTCATTCTTTGTGCCTGCGATAATGAAGGCATAGCCTGTTCGCTGTCAATAGTTGTAACAAGCAGCTCTTGTTCTTCGGGTTTGAGATATGAGATTTCACAAGCGGGAGTTATACCCATTTTCTTCTCATCAACCATATTTTGAAGCGGCTCATTCAATTCATTAAGGCGAATGTACCTCCTAATTTGTGATGAACTGTCTGAAGATTCATCAGCTAAAAGTTGCCGTGATGTTTTGTTAGCTCCCGCTAACTTCTGTCCAACTTGGACAGAAGTTGAACTTTCTATTAAATCAGTTCTCGCCCCTTGTCGCTTTATGGCTTCAAGTTTCATCTTGTATGCCCTTGCTTTCTCCATTGGAGAGATAGATTCTCTTTGTAAGTTGCTGTCAACCATCATTATCGTTGCAGTATCTCTGTCAACATTTCTAACTATTGCAGGTATGCTGTCTATGCCCGCAAGCTCACAAGCTCGCATTCGTCTGTGACCGCTTATCATTTCATATCCACCTTCCTCACGGGGCCGAACTATTACGGGGGATAACACTCCGTACTCTCTTACGCTTTCAAGTGTTTCTCTCATATACTCATCATCCTTCACCTCAAACGGGTGGTCTGGGAACGGGTGAATATCTTTCAAATGAATATGCTTTACAACTTCGTTTGCATCTGACATTGGATTCCTCCTTTTTCTTGATTTTGGGTATAAAAAATCGCAACCATAAACACAGTTGCGATTATTCCGTTAAATTGCATAAATATTTCGGTGTTATTTTGTTTGATTCTACAAAGTTTTGTTTTTTTGAATTTTTTTGCGTAACATTTTGTGATTTTCGTCATATATGTATATATAATACTTTTATGTAAAACTAACATTAAGTGTATATTGCAAAAGCCAAAAAGACCGCCTTTCGCTTGAATTATGGTCTGAGCTATATATCAATGAAAATTTGAGATATGTATATTGCTTTTTATAATTGAAAATTATCACAGACATATTAAATAAAGGAGTAAAAATAATGTATATTTCAAAAATGCAGATTAACAATTTTAGACTACTTAATGACACCTGTATTAATTTTGAAAAAGAATTGTCTTTAATCGTTGGAAAAAACAACTGTGGTAAGACATCTTTGTTGTCCATTCTAAGCAAATGCATTGGAAAAATAAGTGAAACTGGTAATTTTGATTATTATGATTTTAGTATTAAATTTCAAAACAAATTGTATGATGTTATAAAAGAAAAAGCTGTTTTTACAAACGATGAAATAAAAGGAATACAAGTTGATATTTATATTGAATATGATGATATAGATGATTTGACCAACATTAGCAATTTGTTTTTGGATTTAGACCCTGATAATCACACTGTTGTTTTGCGATTTAACTATTTGCTTAAAGATACTCTTGAAGAATTAAAACTTGACTATGATATGTATAAAAAACAGAAAACTCTTGCTGACGAAAAAGCTTTGTTTACTAAATTTATGTCAAAATATCATAAGAAATATTTTGAATTTAAACGCTTAAGTGTTTTATATAATTATAAAACCGATACGATAGAAAATAGCACTTACAAAATTATAGTTAATAAAGACATTGATTTGTCAAAAGTCATCGCTTTTAACTATGTTAGTGCACGAAGGAATGTTTCAAACAGTGAGAATTCAGAATTATCTACACTTGCTGGAAATTATTATGAAAAGACAAAAGATTCTGAAAATGGCGATATTACTTCTGCTAAGATAGAAAACGAAGTTGATAACACGGATTTACAATTCAATAAAATTTATACCGATATATTCAAGCCATTAACTGATAAGATCTCCCTTTTTGGTGGTATGAGAAAAAATGATACAGCTTTAAAAGTAATCTCTCAAATAAAAACTAGTAATCTGCTTAAAAACAACACAACAGTTGTTTACGATGATGAAAAAAGTTTTTTGCCTGAAAACTACAATGGATTAGGTTTCTTAAATTTATTCAACATTATAATGAGCATAGAAATTCAACTTTGTGATTTTAGAAAAGAATCAAAAAAAGATGAAATCCCTGCAGATATTAATCTGTTGTTTATTGAAGAACCTGAAGCTCATACTCACCCGCAAATGCAGTATATCTTTATAAAAAACATTAAAGATTTGCTGAAGGAAGGAATAAAAATCAAAGATACACATAAAGAGATAAATTTACAAACATTTATGACAACACATTCATCGCATATTGTTTCTGAATGTAACTTCGACGATATTAAGTATTTAATAAAAGATGATAAAAATCATAATGTTATTTCAAAAAACTTAAAAGATTTGGAAACACTATATCAAAAAGAAAAAGGACAAGATAATAATCATTTTAAGTTTTTAAAACAATATTTAACTTTAAATCGTTCGGAAGTATTTTTTGCGGATAAAATAATTTTAATTGAAGGTGATACCGAAAGGATTCTCTTGCCAGCAATGATAAAGAAAATTGACCAAGAAAACGAAAATGAAATCCCGTTATCATCTCAGAACATTTCAATTATTGAAGTTGGAAATTACTCTGAGATTTACGCAGCATTCATAGAGTTTTTAGGAATAAAAACTTTAATAATTACAGATATAGATACTGTAAAATGCAATTCGGCTGGAAATTTAGAAGCTTGTCGTGTTGTAGAAGGAACACAAACAAGCAATCCTGCTTTGAAGTATTATTTAAAAAGCATTTTACCTGCAGAACAGAATAAAGTCAAAGAAAAATTGATGGAGTTAAACATAAGTCAAAAAACATTGAGGGGATATCGTGACAAAAGTGGGACTCTTTCTTGGAGACAAAATTCTGAAGGTAATCTGTTAATAGTATACCAAACAGAAGAAGCAAATCCTGACGGTGAAAAATACAATGCTCGAAGTTTTGAAGATGCTTTTTTTCATTTAAACAGAACATTTTTTACAAATGTAACTGGAAACAATGAAAAAGAGAAAATTGCTAACTGTAAAAATAAATTTCAAGGATTGAAAAACCCATCGTATGTGTTCGATTCATCAAAAGATAGTTATTATTTGGCGAATAATTGTGTTAATAAAAAGCCCTCATTCGCCATGGACATCCTATTGAATAGTGAAAGTCAACCTGGAAAAGACTTTTATAATTGGAATATTCCTCATTACATTAAGGAGGGGTTAGAATGGTTACAAAAAAATTAGAAGATGAGGTAGCCAAAATATTTGAACATATAGCAAAAAAAGAAAATTTTGTATTAAGTGGTGGTGCCGGTAGCGGAAAAACATACTCTCTCGTATCAGTAATCAATGAGATTTACGCTCGAAATGCTTATGCTAAAATTGCTTGTATCACATATACCAACGCTGCAGCAAATGAAATTCAAGACAGATTATCACATCAAAACTTACATATATCGACAATTCATGATTTTTTGTGGGATAATATTTCATCATATCAAAAAGAATTAAAAGAGACTTTGTTAGAAGGAATTAATTCCGAAGTTAGCCCTTACAAAAATATACATGTAGATAAACCATATGTTAATGATTTTATCGATGGTATTTCCTATTCAGAAAATCTTTCTATAGCAAAAGGAAAGATATCACATGATGAAATAATAGTTCTTGCAAATCACATGTATAAAAAATATTCAAAATTATGTGAAATTTTGAATGATAAATATGATTATATTTTTGTGGATGAATATCAGGATACATTTCCTGAAGTAATTGAGATTTTTTTAGAGCATACATATCATTTGTGTTCTTATCCCAAATGTATTTATGGTTTTTTTGGAGATTCCATGCAATCAATATATGATAGGGGTATAGGAGATTTACAGAAATATATTGATGAAGGTAAAGTTTTTGATATCCCAAAAAGTCAAAACAGAAGGAATCCACAAAGTATCATCGATATCGCTAATCAATTGCGTATAGATGACTTAAAACAAGAACCATCAAAAGACATAAAAGCGCCCAATATGGTAAATGGAAAAATCAAACAAGGAACAGCAATTTTTTTGTATCATATTCCTATAGCCGAGTTGCGAACAAAGCCTTATTTTAAAGATTGGGATTTTGATAATTCCAAAGATACTAAAGAGCTGAGATTAACACATAACCTTATTGCCTACTCTGCCGGATTTCCTTCGTTGATGGATATATATGATAAAGACCCCATCATAAAATTCAAAAGTGACTTTAACAAACATATCAAAGACAGAGACGTGGATTTAAATAAAACCTTCAACGAATTGATAGAAGAAATTGAATGGAAGGTTTCTGAAAGAGCAAGAGCAAGAGAAAACCGTGGTAAAAGGCAAATAGATGTTTTCCTTAGCGACGATACTAATAAGGAATTGTACGATTTGGTTAAAAACATGCCTTTTGAAGAAGTTAAGAAAATGTATTTTGATAAAGACAATCTTATTTCTGATAAAAAGGAAGCTGATGAAATAACCTCTGTAAAATCAAAGCGAGATAAATTAATTAGGCATCTATTTAAAATTCAATCCGTAGTTGATATGTATGAAAAAGGTGATTATCAAGGTTTCTTAAGAAAAACTTCATTTAAGGTCAGAAGTGTTGCTGATAAAAAGTTAATTAAAGAAAAAGTAACGAAATTAATTGAAATGAAATCACAAACCATTGGACAAGTAATAGAATATGCAAATGACAGTGGACTGTGTATTAAAGATGACAACATCAATGATTTTATAATTAAAAATCGATATCTTTATAATAGGGTTTCTAAGATTAATTATTCGGAATTTGTAAATCTATATGAGTATTTAGAAGGATATTCTCCATTATCTACTCAACACAAAATAAAAGGAGAAGAATATAAAAATGTTTTAGTAATTCTTGACAACGGGAACTGGAATGACTACAATTTTGAATATTTATTAAATCCGTCGCATCCCAAATGTAACCAAAATGTTTTGAGAAGAACCAAAAAGCTTTTTTACGTTTGTTGTACTAGAGCAATGGATAACCTTGTGGTGTATTGTGAAAACCCTACACCGGAAATGATTGAAAATGCCCAGCAATTATTTGGAATTCATAACTGCTATAATAATTGAGGAGGTTCAAATGAATAATAGAATTTATATATCTGGATATTTTAATGATTCTGAAAAAATTGAATTGAAAGATATTGAAAAAGATCTTTCAATATACCAAATTTCTCTATCTGTTAGAAACCTTAAAGGGTGTCTAATGCAATCCGCTTTAGATTTTGCAGATTTTGAGTTAATAATGTTTTCATATGAATTAATTAAAACTTTTGTGTTATCTGGAAGCTATGATGTTTTTAAACATTTTTTGATACAATTGTGGGAAAAAGTAGGGAAATCCGAGAAAGCACCTTTCACCATTGGTATAGAAAACATTCCTATCAACAATTCTAACGAAAACATTAAAATCAAAATAAATGGAAAACTCACTAAAAAACAGAAAGAAAATGTTATTAATAGAACATTTGATATTGTTGATAGTCTTGTTTCTAACGACTTCAAATTAAAGGAGCGAAATCGATTCTATTGTGTGTTTGATGCACATTTACTTAAATACAACACAACTGAGGATTTCTTTGAAGAAATTGATATAGAAAAAGAAATCCAGAATAAAAGCAATTAAATTTTTATTATAAAACCACAGGCAGATTAATATATTATTGAAGTTTTATTATCAATTTTTACATTGCTATTGGCTGCAAGCCTTGATATATAAGGGTTTTGCTATGCCCCTTATAAGTACCCGTACCAATAATCACAGATTATCGTCAGATGGTCTGTGATTTTTCTTTTGTAAACAACAGCCATCACCCAACTCAATATCTGACGCAAACGTAAGAACGATTTGCTTACAAATTAACAAAGCACCCCGTAAGGAGTGCTTTACTTTGTTGTTATTCCAGACAAAGTCTGATCAGATCATTTACATCTGCCGTTGCCATACATTCAACCGTATCGGATGCGCCGTAATAAATTTTAACTTCGCCGTTATCTTCAAGAACATTTCCGCAGGGGAATATTACATCTTTACGGAAACCGTTTTCAACCTCATAATCTCTGTCGCACACAATGAGCGGTTTATCGTATTTGCCGATAACCTTTGACGGGTCATTCAAATCGAGAAGCATTACGCCTGCGTAATACTGTTTCTGCCATCTGTCTTCCCAACCGTTTTTGCCTCTTGAAGTGTCAAGCTCAACTGCGTGAAAAATTGTAAGCCAGCCTTTTTCGGTTTTGATCGGCTGAGCGGCAGGTCCGATTTTATCGTTTGCAAACGGAACATCCTCAACACCCATAACAAGCCTTGATTTGCCCCAATAAACAAGATCGGGCGACTCCGACAGCCATATATCAAATCTGTCCTTCTCTCCCCTGCTGTAAACGCATAGGTCTTTCGAGACGGACAAAATTACCGTTTATCTTTTCGGGGAAAAGCACCATATTTCTGTTATCCGGTGCGGAAAGCGAAATAATATCGAATTTTTTAAAATCGTCGGTTCTGGCAATCCCTCCGCGAAGTCCGTGCTTTGTATCAACGGCAAAGCAGACATAACAAACGCCGTCAATTACCGTTATGCGAGGGTCATAAACTCTCTTGATTTCTTCGTCGGTCAGCGGAAAGCACGGGTTATCGGATACAGTCCAGTCAATTCCGTTATCGCTTGTTGCAAAGCCGATGTTCGTCCCCTCTAATTTATGATTTTCAAAATCGCCGTAGTCATTTCTGAAAAGCATAACATATTTTCCGTTATATTTTTCAACAGCCGCATTAAATATGAGCGCAGAATTATACGGAATATTTTCACGGGTCAGTACAGGCTTTTCCAGCTTCTTTATTACCTCACTTGTCTTATACACGGTTAATTCTCCTTCCACAACATTTATATGTCAAAGTATAGCATATACCATTTCAAAATGGCAACAAAAAATTATTTTGCGCCGTATCAGGTTCGGCATTTTCAACAAAATTTCATCAGCCTTTTTGTGCAATATCTGCAAATTCACTCCTTGACTTTAACGCTGAAATAAGTATAATTGTGTGTCGGTAAAGAAAATATTTTAAACACAAACGCAATCAGAGGTACTTATGCAGAATTTTGTCACATTAATAGGTCACATATTAGGTTTTATTTCAGTAGGCTTGTTTTTTTATTCCTATCAGCGCACCAAAAAAAGCAAAATAATGATTATCCAGACTGTTGCAACAGCATTAAGCTGCGTGCAGTATCTGCTTATAGGCGCTTTTTCGGGCTTCGCTTTAAACATTGTGTGTATTATCCGTAATTTCATATTCTTTTACCGCGACAGAAACCGAAACACAAAACTGACTTCACCCGTTCTTCTGGCTTTGTGCCTGGCAGTGGTAAGCATCTTTTCGTGGGAAGGAATTCATTCATTGCTGATAACACTGGGACTTGTTGTCAACACAATATGTATGGGTGTATTCAACACAAAAACCTTCCGCAAAACAATACTCATCTCATCTTCACTGATTCTTATTTACAATATTTTTGCTTCTTCATACAGCGGTATTTTAAGCGAATCCATATCACTTGTTTCCGTTATTATCGGAATCATCCGTTACAGAAATGCGCAGCAGCCGTCGGAAGCAAAGAAAGCCGTTGCGGCTTGATGAAATTCAGCGTTTCAGATTATACAAAAACTTTGCAGGTAATTATAATCAACAAGACCTTACAAACTTCGGTTTGTAAGGTCTTCTTTCATTTTCAGTTATATGAGAATGTATATTTCATCGGCTTTGGTTTCGAAAGAAACCGTATTGCCTTCTCTTTTGTACGGAATCTTTCCGCCGTCGGATTCTCTTATGACATCGCCGATACCCGTGCATTCAACACTGCATTTTCTGCCTCTGAGGCTTTTGATTTTCACCGATTCAACCTGCTCATTTTTCAGTTCGGCAGAAACAAGGAATGCTCCGTCTGCACGAAGATTTTCAAAGGATGCGTTCATCTTCTTATCCCAGCAAGGGAAGAGTCTGATAACCCCTTCGTGGCTCTGCATAAGCATTTCATTAACGGTTACAGGCACCATTGTCAGATGCTCAATTCCGCCGCCGTGATGGCGGAAAAGTCTGTTGGGAAGCCCGAATTCCCTGATATTCATACGAATGCCTTCATACACAAATGAAGGGTCAACACCGATTCTCGCACCTGCGGGAAGGTATGAATTGGAGCCGTTATCGTCAAGGCGTCTGTCATTGATGAAATATGTATTCCTTGCAATTTTCAGCATTTTTTCACCCGACGAAAATCCTATCTGCGATGCAGGATAAATATGTTGAAGACCCACAGTGTTATCATCTCTCCAACGGATACCTCTTTTTGAATAACGGAAGCATTTTTTGCCCTTCTTTATGAATGTGGGAAAATCGCTTAAATTATCATTGATATCCTGCCACAGAGCATATTTTTCAGAATTCAGACCAAGTTCCTTTGCCATATCGTAAACAGTGGCAAAAAGAAGTTTTACAAGGCCGAGAGAGTTTATGGCATTCACCGCTTCAATCTGACCCTTGTGAGTAATATATCTGAATTTTTCGCCGCGGTAATAAGGAATTTCGTGTGCCGCATCGTTCTTTATAACATATCTGCCCTTTTCTTTGACCAGATAATCCTCCCAGAAAGCGGCGGTATTCAGCACAAAATCATAGTAGTTTTCAAGGGCGTATTCTTTATCGTAGGTTGAAAACCAATGCATGGCAGGAATTACACATGCATAGGCGGCATGGCTTTTCTGACCGAGGAAAAGTATGCCGTGCTCCTTACAGTCTTCCTGAGAATAAACATCCATAGCCTTGGGGCCGAAGCTTACGGGAAGCGCATAACCTCCGCAACCGAAAAACTTTGCAAACCGTTTTGCATCCTCTGCCATTTCGTTGACGGGAGTCATATATCCCTCAAAAAGCTCGGGATGATTGGCGGAAAATATGCAGTAATAAGGTGCTTCGTAGTTGTAGTTCATATGATAATCCCCTGCCCAGGGAAAGAAATCATCTGTTACAAAATTGCCGAAAAGTCCGGGAGGGAATTCCTTGTTGCCCATACATCCCGCAAGATGATAAAGGCTTGAATTATACCAGCTTTCAATTTCTTTATCTTCAAGTGTAACTCTGGATGCCGAGAAGAATTTTTCCCACTTTTCACGGGTTCTTTCTTTATCGCCGTCATAATCGCAGGCAAGTGCCGTGTCAACAGCTTTCTTTGCATAATCTGCATCGTCGAAATTTGTAACAACAGAAATGCAGTAACGTGTTGTTGTAAAACCGTCGGCTGTAACGGAATCAATCTCACGCAGACAAACGGCAACCGCTGAATCACGCACAACATCACCGCCCTCAAACTTACGGATATAACATTTCACTCCCCTGTCTGAGGCTTCGGAATTCTTTGAATCGCAGGTATCGGGAAGTTCTGCGGAAACAACAGGGTTTTCTGCCGTTTCGGGTGATTTTATCTGAAAACAAATAATATTTTCGGGCGCGATAAAAAATTCAATTTCCGTATTTCCGAATGTACATTCAAGAAGACCTTTGTCAAAATACTGTTTTATGTTGTATTGGGATAAATCAATATTGTCTATTCTGATATTTCCCACGGTTTTGATGCCGCCGCTTTTGTGAGCACCTTTCGTGAATTTCCAGAAATCACATTTTGAAATATGGAGAAGAAGTCCGTTTTCGTCATTATCAAAAACAACACCCAGGTCTCCGTTGCTGCAAAAAGCACCTGCGGGTATTTTGTATAAAATTTCACCGTCTGCCTTATTGACGGGCTTTGAAGTAATTTCGTTAAAATAAGTATTCACTGTGTGTCATCGACCTTTGCTTTTAAAATCTTAGTTTTACGATTATATCACAAAACATTCTCACTTTCAATATTTTGCTGTTCTTTGTTGATATTGCTTATACGGACACCGCACCGTTTATGTATTATAAACAAAAAAATCCCGTGTTGTTGACAACAGGAAACACCGATGATAGAATTTAAGAAAACAATCACGGAGGTATCGGATATGGCAAATTTTGAACTCTTCAAAAAATTACTTGACGAAAAATCCCTCAACTATGCATCCCGCACAACAGAAAACGGTGACGGAGTTATCGACCTGCCTTTTGACGGAAAAATTATAAAAATATTTTTCAGCAACGATAAATTTTTATCAATCTATCTTGTGTTTGAAAAGGTTCCCGAAGAAAAGCTTGCAGATGTTATCTTTCTTTGCAACGAACTCAATGCGAAATACAAGTGGGCAACCTTCTATGTTGACAAAGACGGTGACCTTGTAATTCACGACGATGCCCTTATTTCAGGCGACTCCGCAGCAGAAGAAAGCTTTGAACTTATCGTCCGCATTCTCGATATCACCAACAAGTGCAAGCCCACAATTATGAAGTGCATTTATGCGTAAACGCAAAAAAATTACCCTCACAGCCATTGGTCTGTGAGGGTTTTTGTTATTCTTCCGTATCACGGTATTTCTCTGCCTGCAAATTAAACATATAGGCATATTTTCCGTTAAGTGCCATAAGCTCCTCGTGGGAACCGCTTTCAACAATTTCACCGTTTTCAAGCATATAAATCACATCTGCCATAACGGTTGTGGAAAGTCTGTGAGAAATAAAGATAACGGTTTTGTCTGCCGCAGCTCTTGCCATTGCCTCGTTGAGTGCATATTCGGAAACGGGGTCAAGATTGGCGCTGGGCTCATCAAGAATCGCAAAGGGGCACTGCTTATAAAAGGCTCTTGCAACAGCAACCTTCTGTGCTTCGCCGCCAGAAAGCGAAAGACCCGTATCGTCAAATTCACGCAGCAGCATTGTATCCGTACCGTTATGAAGCTCCTTGCTGAAATTACTTTCTCTGAGAGCGTTGAGAACACGCATTTTATCGTGTGTGCCGCTCATTGCTACGTTTTCGCCAACGGTTGCTCCGAAAAGGGAGAAATCCTGGAACACTGCCGCATAATTTGCGTGATATGAGGGAATATGCCATTCACGGATATCCTTGCCGTCAACGGTTATTCTGCCTTCGGTTACATCGTAAAGTCTGAGCAGAAGGTTTGTAAGTGTTGTTTTTCCTGCTCCGTTATAGCCTACAAGCGCTATCTTCTGATAAGGCTTGATTTCAAGATTTATATTTTTAAGGGTAGGCTTTTCATTACCGGGATAAGTAAACGATACATTTTCAAGCTTTATGGTTGCAGGTTTTTCAAAGACGGTTTTATCCTCGCCGCCGATAATTTTTTCTTTCGCCGCCATAAACTTTCTGTATTTTTCAACATACAGAGAATTCTCTCTCAGGTTTATGGAAAACCAGCTTGTCAGATCAAAAACGCATCGGCTGACAGCATTTGCACCGTTGAAGGTTGCGGCAAAATCGCCCAGAGAAATCTCTTTTGTAACTATGGCTTTGTAGCCCATAAGCAGTGCAATTCCGAGATACACAAGCAGTGTCATAGGCAGAGCTTCCTGGCAGAAATAAAGCTGCCACTGCTTACGAAGAAAGGGTGAAATTGTGAAAAGTCTGTCCTTTACGTTTTTGTTGTATCGGTCTTCAATCATTCTGCCCGCAGGATTGAGCCTGAGCTCCTTTGCATAATCCTGCAAATAGAAAACACGGCTGAAATAAAGATTCTTTCTGTCAAGAGGAGTCATTGCCTCGGTGCGGTCAACATTCACCTTTGCAATCAGTCTGCCTATGGGTATCATTACGGCAACGCAAAGAAAAATGAACACGAGGCATATGGGGTCAATGGATGCAATAACCGCAGTAATTGAAAGTATGGAAGTGAGCAGGCGGATTATATCCTGAGCATCTGAAATAACGCTGTCTACTCTTTCATTCATCGATGTCATGGCAAGCACAAGGTCGTTATAGTATTCAGGGTTATCATAGGCTTCAAAATCCATTTTTGCCGCTTTTTCGTATATAGACGAATAAAGCTTGAAGTGAAGCCTTTCTTTCTGCTTGGGTCTGTATATTTCGTAGAAAACCGTGCTGCCGATTGTACCCACTATAACCAGCGCCGCAAATATTCCGCAGGCAACTGCAATTCTGTAATAATCAACGCCCGAGGTTACAACATCGATTATGTATTTGAGGAGTACAACGCTTGAAAGTATCCAGGGTACATTGGTAAGCAAATCAAAGAAGATGTAGAGAAACAGCATACCCGGTGCGTTTCTCGCAACGAAGCGCAGCATAAAGAGGTTGTTGCTTATTGTGCCGTGAGTTGTTTTTTCTTCCTTATTCTTTTTCGGTGCCTTACTCATTGCCGTCAGCCTCCTCTCTGTAACCTGATGCCTGAAGGGTAAACATTTCGCAATACTCCCCTTCAAGTGCCATAAGCTCATCGTGGCTGCCTGCTTCAACAAGTCTGCCCTTCGAGAAAACAAGAATTTTATCTGAGCGTGTTGCGCTTGAAAGACGGTGTGATATGTAGAAAACCGTCTTGCCCTTTGTGCCCTCCATAAGAGCATCGTACATCTTGCTTTCCGCAACGGGGTCAAGGGCAGACGAAGGCTCATCAAGAATGGCAACATCAAAATCCTTTGCAAACATTCTTGCAATGGTTACCTTCTGGGATTCTCCGCCTGAAAGAAGGGCACCCTGATTATCAAATTCTCTTGTGAGCAAGGTGTTTTCTTTTTCGGGCAGGGTCTGGATTTTATTATAAACACCGCTTTGTTTCAATGCTTTCTGTGCAATCGGAATGTTTTCATCATCAACCTCACGGATAAGCACATTTTCCGCAACAGTCATTGCAAAAATTCTGTAATCCTGGAAAACGCTTGCAAATTTATCTCTGTATTTCTGCAAGTCGTATTCTTTGATGTTTATGCCGTTATAAAGAATTTCACCCTCTGTTACATCATAAAGACGCATAATAAGCTTTGAAAGAGTGGTCTTACCTGCACCGTTATGACCTACAACCGCAAAGGTTTCGCCTCTGTTGATTTTGAATGAAACATCGGTCAGCGTGTTTTTTGGGTTGCCGTCATAACAGAATGAAACGTTTCTGAATTCAAGGCTTTCAAATTCACCGGGCTCAATTCCGTTGTCTGTAAGCTTAGGCTCATAATCAAGGAATTCACGGAGATTCTGCACCCAGAGGCAGTGCTTCTGCTGCATTGCAAAATATCTTGCAAGCTGATTGAGCTTGTTTCGTGTGGTGGTAATTGCGGAAATAAGCACGGAGAAATCCGCTATTTCAAGATTGCGGAGCACGATAAGTCTGTAACATCCGTAGCCGAAACCGCCGCAGACGGGAATGATTTCGCCGAAGAAATCCGCAAGAGTTTCAAGCAGGGCAATGCGCCAACCGTATTTTTTAATAACCTGAATATTTTTTTCAACGGCATAATTGAAGCGTTTTTTGACAACCTCAAAAATACCCGTTGTTTTGATTTCCTTTGCAAAATCTTTGAGCAGAATTGTTCTTTTGGTGTAATCCTTCTGCCTTTCAAAGGGAGTCATTGCCTTTTCTTTTTCAAGCTCAACATTGTTTCTCTTTGTGCTTATGCCCATAACAATAACGGGGCATATGATGAAAAACAGCAGGAACGGGTCAATGGAAATAAGGTAGGCAATGAGGAAGATTATGCTCACAACCGAGCCGATAGTCCATGCCGAGCCTTCAATAATACGCTTGAAGCCACCCTTTTCAACAACCCAGGTTGCTCTGTTGTAATTATCAAAGAAATCGGGATTTTCATAGCATCCCAGTTCAACTTCCTGAGCTTTTTTGAAAATGAGGCTGTTTATGTAGCTTTCACACTTGATTTCGAATTTCGTTCTGATCGTATACATATCGATATATGCGAACAGGTCAACAAACACCTTGCCGAAAACAATTATGCACATTCTTATTGCAAACTCTCTGAAAGTACCGTTACCCTCAATAATTGAAAGTGCGGTCTGCAAAAACATTACGTTGATTACAACCGAGTAATATACATTTTCCAGTATATATGCAAGGTAAATCATAATCAGCGAAAGAGGTGCACTTTTCCAGGCGCATTTAAGCATAAATGCGGTGTTTCTGAATATATGCGATTTCTGTCTGACTTCCTTTTTCATTTTATCCTCCGAAAATTCCGTATACGAATTTAATTTTACTATGTATAAACTCAAAAGTCAATAAACAGAATACTTATTATACTAAATATATTCGTTGAAAATTCCGTTTTTTTATAGTATAATCATAATGGAATTTTTTTAACTCAGACTACGGAGGTTATTATGAGAAACATAAAAAACATCAATGCAGGCTGGCTTTTTTCAAAGGATGCAAAAAATGCTCCCTCATCCCTGCTCACAGGCTGGAATGAAATCAATCTTCCCTACACCTGGAACGGCTCCGACGGTCAGGACGGCGGTAACGATTATTACAGAGGCACCTGCTATTTCGCAAAAGAAATCAAAGCAGAGGATATGCCCGAAGGCAAGAAGGTTTATGCTCAGTTTGACGGCGTAAATTCATCCTGCAAGGTTTATTGGAACGGCAAGGAAATCTGTGAGCATCACGGCGGATATTCAACATTCCGCACAGAGCTTGAAGATGTCAAGGCTGAAAATATTCTTGCCCTTGCAGTTGACAATTCACCCAACGATAAGGTTTATCCCCAGAATGCCGACTTCACATTCTACGGCGGTATTTACCGTGATGTAACACTCATCGGTGTACCCGAAAACCATTTCGACCTTGACTATTACGGTTCACCCTCAATTATGGTTACTCCCGAAATTAAGGGCAGCAACGCAGAAGTTACAATCAAGACATTTATTGAAGACGATGACGACTGCAAGGTAAAATACGAAATTCTTGCAGAGGGCAAGGTTATTGCAAGCACCGTCGGCGATGAGGATGACGAAGTAAAACTGACAATCGAAAACGTTCACCTCTGGCACGGCAGAAAAGACCCCTATCTCTACACTGCAAAAGCAACTCTCATCTGCAACGGTGAAGAAATTGACGAAATCAGCACCCGTTTCGGTTGCCGTACATTCAGAATTGACCCCGACAAGGGCTTCATTCTCAACGGCGAAGAATACCCCCTCAGAGGTGTATCAAGACATCAGGACAGACCCGGTATCGGTAACGCACTTCTCCCCGAGCACCACAAGGAAGACCTTGACCTTATTCTTGAAGTAGGTGCAACAACAATCAGACTTGCACACTATCAGCATTCACAGTGTTTCTATGACCTCTGTGACGAGGCAGGTCTTGTTCTCTGGGCTGAAATCCCCTACATTTCAAAGCATATGCCCGGCGGCTATGACAACACAATCACTCAGATGAAAGAGCTTATCGTTCAGAATTACAACCATCCTTCAATCGTTGTATGGGGTCTTTCAAACGAAATCACCATTGCAGGCGCATCAGACCCCGACCTTATCAGAAACCACAAGAAGCTTAACGACCTTTGTCATAAAATGGATAAGACCAGGCTCACAACCGTAGCTTCGGTTACAATGTGCTCAATTGATTCTGAGTATGTTCACATCAGTGACGTGCTTTCATACAACCACTATTTCGGCTGGTACGGCGGCACAACAGATATGAACGGCCCCTGGTTTGACGATTTCCGTAAGAAATATCCCAAAAAGCCCATCGGTATCAGCGAATACGGCTGTGAAGCACTTGACTGGCACACCTCAACTCCCATTCAGGGTGACTACACCGAGGAATATCAGTCATACTACCACGAAGAACTCATCAAACAGATTGCCGAAAGACCCTACCTCTGGGCAACCCACGTATGGAATATGTTTGACTTTGCCGCAGATGCAAGAGCAGAGGGCGGCGAAAACGGTATGAACCACAAGGGTCTTGTTACATTTGACAGAAAATACAAGAAGGATTCATTCTACGCATACAAGGCATGGCTTAACCCCGAACCCATGGTGCATATCTGCTCAAAGCGTTATATCGACCGTGTTGAAGATGTGACAAAGGTTACCGTTTACTCAAACTGCAATGAGGTTGAACTTTTCGCAAACGGCACAAGCGTCGGCAAGCAGACAAAGGGTAAGTATCCCTTCTTCTACTTTGAAGTCAAGAACGAAGGCGAAACAACTCTTACCGCAAAGGCTGACGGTCTCGAAGATACTGCAACAATTCGCAAGGTTGATACTCCCAACGAAGCATACATCATGAAAGAAGAGGGCGAGGTTATCAACTGGTTTGATATCACAATGCCCGACGGCAGATTCTCAATCAACGATACAATCGGTGATATTATGTCCACCTTCGGCGGCAAAATCACAATGGTAAAGATTCTGCTTAAAATCAAGAACGCAATGACCGCAGGCAAAGAAAAAGACGGCAAGAAAGGCGGCGGTCTTGAAGTTGCAGGCTTCAGCCTGAATATGGGAATGATAAAGAATGTTTACGGTATGGCAAAAGGCTTCACCGTAAAGCGTATCTTCTCAATGCTGGGCGGCAAATTCACAAAGGAACAGATTCTTGAAATCAACACAATGCTCAACAAGGTCAAAAAGCCCGCGAAGTAATATCCGAGAGGAATGTGACTTATGAAGAAATCAGTTTTATCCGCACTTGTTGCGGCAGGACTTATCCTCGCAATGCTTTTCACCGCAGGCTGCGGCACTGAAAAATCCGTTATTGAAAACGAAACAACCACCGAAGCGGCAATCACGGAAAGCACGGATATTCAGGCAGAAGTGACAGAAACGGCTTCGCCCTCACTTATTCCCATTCCCGATCAGGAAGTAACCGCTGAGGAATCCGGAACGGAAACAACAACCGAATCGGGTCTTCCTCAGACGATCCCTGAAATTGTTGAGCTTTTCAACAAATCCGCAAACAGAATAAAGCCCGAAGCATCAAAGGTAGTCAAAAACTACGAAAAAAGAATTACCGATAAAGAAAACCTTGTTGTTCCCAAGGCAATTCAGTCAACAGCGGAAGGTCTTATGGATACCTTTATGAAGGATGACACAGACCCCATTGTTTATTCAACAAGAGAAGAAATAGTAAACGAATATATCGTTCCCAATCAGAGCTATGTAAGCAAGCTTACGGCAGATACGGTAGCTGAGGCAACCTGCACCGACAAGGGCGATACATACGAAATTTACATCAGACTCAAAAACGAAAAGAACCCTGTTTCGGGCAAGGGTGTAGGCGCCGTGTGTGATGTTATTGAAGCCCACGAAGTGTCGGAAAAAGTTTCATTCATTGAAGAATTCACAACGAATTACCGTAACTGCAAAGTCAGAGTTATCATTGACAAGGCTACCGGCAGAGTAACACACTCCTGGTACAGCACCTCACTTATTCTCAATGTTACGGTTAATCTTTTCGGCACACACAACGGCACCGTAGGTCTGACTTTTGAAAAGGACTATTCAATCACATATTGAGGAGATACATATGAGAAAACCCACTCTTAATTTCGGCTCATTCAGACAGTATGACAAAACTTTCATCACCGCCGAACACGGAATTGACCTTGAAAATGTGACATCCGTTGCTTTTGAAGGCGAAAATCTTTATATTGCACAGCCCGAAGGCATTGTTGAATTTGCAGACGGCAAAGCAAAAAAGCTGAATATAAAAGCATCAAAGCTTTTCTCAAAGGGCGGCAAGCTCTATGCTGCAAACGGCAATGCTCTTGCTCAGATTAAAAAGGGCAAGCTCAACATTGTTGCTGAATTCGATGCACCCGTTATCGATATGTCCGTTGCTCTTGACGGCTCAGTGTGGCTCGTTACCGAAAAGGCTCTTTACCTTGAAGAAAACGGCAGTTTCACAAGAATCGTTGATGTGCCCGAAGACACTGTATGCCTTGCCGCACTTGACAACAAATCAAAATACGGCGAGACCGTTTATATCGGTGCAACAGCCGAAGGTCTTCTTTCAATGAAAGGCAAGCGCCGCCACTGGGCTGAAATGACTCCCGATATGTCAGGCGTTCTCAGCAAGGATATAAAGTGCACCGCCATTGACGCAATGGGCCATCTCTGGGTAGGCACAAGCGCAGGTCTTAACATCTATGACGGCAGAAATTACTGGTTCAACGGCAACGATTTCTATTCCGTTCCCGACGGCTCATTCAACGATATGTTCTTTGCCGCAGACGGCAAGAAGTATTTTGCCACAAACACAGGTATCATCACTCTCGTTGAAGGTAAAATTACATATTATTCCTACGGTGCATGGCTTATGCATCCCACGGTAACACAGATTACCGTTTCAGACAGCGGCACAATGGCTGCCGTAACTCCCGAAGGTATCAGCCTTATCACTTCAAAGGATATGACCCTTGAAGAAAAGGCAAATCACTATGATGACATTGCTGAAAAATATTTCACACGCAACGAAGGTTATCAGGTAACAAGAGAACTTTCAAAATACGGTGACCTTACCTCGGGCAGACTTCCCAACTCAGATAACGACGGTCTTTTCACAGGTCTTTACTGCGCCGCACAGTGCTTCCGCTACAAGGTAACGGGCGATGAAAAAGCAAAGGCAAATGCAAAGAGAGCCGTTGAAGCTATGATTAAGCTTACCGAAGTTACAGGTAAGGCAGGCTTCACCGCAAGAGCAACAAGATATTCACACGAGCCCGATTTCGGCACGGGCAACCGTGAAGAATGGCATATCTGCCCCGAAAATCCCGACTGCGAATGGCTTGGCGAAACATCAAGCGACGAAATGACGGGCCACTACTTTGCATACGGTATTTACTATGACCTTGTTGCAGACAAGAAAGAAAAGAAAAAGATTGCTCAGGTTGTAAAAACAATCACTGACCATATTATCGACAACAACTTCCATCTTACCGACGTTGACGGCGTGCCCACCACCTGGGCAAACTGGGAACCCGACCTTCTCAACAACGACGACAGATGGTATTATGAAAAAGGCACAAATTCCCTTGAAATTCTTTCATTCCTTAAAACAACATATCATGTTACGGGCGATAAGAAATACGATGAAGTATACGATATGCTTATCAGGAAGCACCACTATGCAATGAACTGCATGCAGTACAAGTGCGAAGACGGTCACGTTGCACACATTGACGACCAGCTTGATTTTGTCAACATCTATTCCCTTATCGTTTACACCGATAACAACGCTCACAAGGAAATTTTCAAGATGGGTCTTACCCACCATTGGGAATACGAAAGAGTTGAACGCTCACCCTTCTTCAACATTGTTTACGGTGCACTGACAGAGAATTACTGCGACATTGAAAATGCCGCAAAATCACTTTCAGAAATGAATCTTGACCTTATCAGATGGCCTGCATACAACAGTTACAGAAAGGATATCGTATGGGATACGGAGCAGGAAGCAATGGGTATTCCTCCCCAGCTGAAATATCCCGTTGAATATTCCGCAAGAGTGCTTGTTCACTACGACGGCAACCCCTTTGTATGCGATTCGGGTGCGGAAAGATTTGTTGATATCAACAGCAAAATTGTTAACAAAACCTCAACTCTCCCCGCAACCGCAGGAGCAAACGGAATGAGAGCAATGATGCCTTATATCTACCTTCTCCCCTACTGGATGGGCAGATATCACGGACTTCTGGGTGACTGATATGGCAGGAATATTTTTGACAATCAAAAACATATTCAACAGTTTCGTTGCCGCCGCAATGCTCATCCCCATCCTGCTGACTATGGGCGATGCAGGCGACCCCGAAACACCTGTTGTATACCCCGACTGCACAAATCCTTATATCAGCGAATATCTTGACCCTGATATTGCGGCTCACCGCTCAGGTGCAGGGCTTGCGCCTCAGAATACCCTTATGGCGTTTGAAAATATCGTTGAGAATTCGGATTGCGTTGACACCCTTGAATTCGATGTTCAGGTCACAAAAGACGGCGAGCTTGTGCTTCACCACGACCTTACCTATGACGGCACATCAAACGCAACCGAGCTTTTCGGCAGAAAGAATATTTTTGTTTCATCCCTTACCCTTGAAGAAGCAATGCAGCTCAATATGGGTGAAAACTTCAAGGGCAACGGTGATTACCCTTACCGAGGTCTGCGCGGTGACGATATTCCCTATAATCTTCACATTGCAACCTGCGACGGCGTTATGGATTATGTTGAAGCAAATGCCGATAAGGAATACAGATACATAATCGAAATTAAAAGCATCGGTATAAACGGCAGAAAAGCCGTTGACAAGCTTTATTCGGTTATCACTGAACGCAATTTGCAGGACAGAGTTATCTGGTCAACCTTTGCTCCCGATGTTTCGGCATATATGAAATCGGAATACCCTGAAATTGCAAGAACGGCAGATGCAATCGAAGCTGTTCAGTTCTATTTCTATTTCAGAATGAACTGGAATTTGCAGGATGTAAGCCCCTCGTATACGGCATTGCAGATACCCTACGGTTCAAGCGCTTTCGATAACCTTATCAACCTCGGCACAAGAGAAATGCTGAACTATGCACACAGCAATGATATTGCCGTTCAGTACTGGACAATCAACGATGAGGATGAAGTAAAAACACTTGCCCTCAACGGTGCAGACTGCATAATCACGGATAATCCCGAAAGGGTTTATGACGCGGTTCAGGAAGTAAAGAAGTAAGACAATAATCACAAAGGACTGTTTTGTTTTCACGGCAAAACAGTCCTATTTTTGCTTTTTACTCCTTGACATCGACAGTTAAATACTCTATTATATATCTGTTAACATTATTTTATTAAGGAAGTGGTTTTCAGTGAATCAGCAGTATGAAGCATTGTTTACTCCCTGGAAAATAGGCAACGTTGAAATCAAGAACAGAATCGTTATGTGTCCCATGGGCGGTACATCGCTTTTCGGTTGGTTTGAACTCGGCGGTTGCCATTTTGACAAGGAAGCAGCAAAGCTTTTCCTTGAAAGAGCCAACAACAACGTTGGTCTTATCATCCCCGGTATCGCACCTCTGCGTGATACATTCTGGGGCAAGTGGCTCTGGCAGAACCCCAAGATGTTCGAAGAGCTTAAAGTATTTATGGACGAAATCCATAAGACGGGCGCAAAGCTTTTTGTTCAGCTTACAGCAGGTATGGGCCGTTCATGGGCTATTACCGAGCTTGTTGCTCCCCTTCACAGAAATAAATTCACACGCGCTCTCGTGAAGCCCATTCTTGACACTTCACACGAGCTTGCATCTCCCAGCCCCCAGCCCTCACGTTGGGCACACGACATCATCTGCCCCGAAATGACAGTTGAGCAGATTCACGAAATCATTGAAGCTTTTGCAAAAACCGCAAAGCTCTGCCGCGATGCAGGCGTTGACGGTGTTGAAGTTCACGCTGTTCACGAAGGCTACCTTCTTGACCAGTTCGCAATCGAATTTTTCAACAAGCGTACCGACGAATACGGCGGAAGCTTTGAAAACAGATACCGTTTTGCAGCAGAAGTTGTTAAGGCTATCAAGGCTTCCTGCGGTGACGATTACCCCGTTTCACTCCGTTACTCTGTTGAGTCAAAGATGAAGGGCTTCTGCGAAGGCGCAATGCCCGGCGAAGATTACACAGAAGTCGGCCGTGCAATGGAAGAATCCGAAAAGGCTGCAAAGTACCTTCAGGATATGGGCTACGATATGCTCAATGCCGATAACGGTACATATGACTCATGGTACTGGGCACATCCCCCCATGTATATGCCTCAGAACTGTAACCTTGAAGATGTTGCACACATCAAGAAATTTGTTGATATTCCCGTTGTATGTGCAGGCCGTATGGAACCCGACGAAGGTGCAAAGGCTGTTGCAGAAGGCAAGATTGACGGCGTAGGTGTTGCACGTCAGTTCCTTACCGACCCCGAATGGGTTACAAAGCTTATCGAAGACAGAATTGAAGATATCAAGCCCTGTATCTGCTGTCACAGCGCTTGCTTCAACTTCTCATCATCAAAGGGTCACGCAAACACTCAGGACCTTATGGATACAATGGGTCTTTCACGCTGTGCTCTTAACCCCCAGACAATGCAGTCAAAGAAATACAGCATCAAGCCCGCAAAGAAATCAAAGAATGTTGCAATCATCGGCGGCGGTATCGGCGGTATGGAAGCAGCTATCGTTTGCGCAAAGAGAGGCCACAAGGTTGACCTTTACGAAAAGAGCGACAAGCTTGGCGGCGTATTCATTGCAGCTGCTGCTCCCTCATTCAAAGAGAAGGACCGTGACCTTATTGCCTGGTATAACCGCGAGGTCAAGAAATACAGCGCAATCACAATTCATATGAACACAGAGGTTAAGGACATTGCCGCACTCGGTGCAGACGAAGTTATCGTTGCTACCGGTTCAAAGGCAAGAACAATCCCTGTTCCCGGTGTAGAAAAGACTGTTGAAGCAGTTGATTACCTTCTCGGCAACAAGGAAGTAGGCGAAAACGTAACAGTTATCGGCGGCGGTCTTACAGGCTGTGAAATCGCATATGACCTTTACCTTCAGGGCAAGAAACCCACAATCATTGAAATGCAGGATGACCTTGTTACAACACCCGGTGTTGCACTTGCAAACACAAGCTTCCTTCGTGATTTCTTCAAGACAAACAAAGTTCCCGTTCATCTTGAAACATCACTTTGCGCAATCAATGACGGCAGCGTAACCGTTAAGGATAAGGAAGGCAAGACCTTCGAAATCCCTGCGGATTCAGTTGTTATGTCAGTCGGTTATGTTCCCACACCCGTTGCTCCCAAAGCAAAGCACGTTCACGTTATCGGCGATGCTGCTAAGGTCGGCAATCTCCGTACCGTTATCTGGGGTGCCTGGGATATCGCAATGAAACTGTAATTCAATAAAATTTACGAGGCAGACTCCGCGGAGTCTGCCTCTTTTTTTATGACGCTCTTTTGATAATTTTTACAGTACCTGTTGCACCGTCAAGACGAACGATATCACCGTTTTTTACCGTTGCCATAAGCCCGTCAATGCCCACAACCGCAGGAATACCAAGCTCCCTTGAAATAATTGCGGTATGTGAAAGAAGTGAACCTTTTTCACTGACAACGCCCTTTGCCTCCGCAAGCAGGAATACCCAGCCGGGGTCTGTCATTTTGGTGATGAGGATTTTATCCTTCACACTGCTTACATTTTTAACGTCCGTAACCACGCAGGCTTCACCCTCAACGATTCCGTTTGAGCAAGGCACCCCGAGCATTTCCTCTTTACCCGAATTCACCTGGGTCATATTGACGCTTCTGTGGTTTTTATCAAAAGATTCACCGCTGAAAACTATGCGTGAATATGCAGGCAGCATTGAATACATTTCATATTTCTGCTTTCTTGATTCAACCGTTTCTTTCATATCCCGTGGCATATCTGCAAGGGCACGCACCTCGTCAAGGGTAAGATAAAACACATCTCTTTTTTCTGCGATGTAACCCTTGTCGGCATAAATTCCGCCAAGACGGAGCACCGCTTCTCTTACCATACCAAAAATACGGCTTCTGTTAAGGCGCTGAATTTCTCTGTTGCCGATACCAAGCATACATCGGCTGCTGAGGAATTTTGTAATGGGGTCATTTTTCAGGTCAATACTGTTTTCGCTCTGTTCCGCAAGCAGTGGCAGAAGCTTTTCTGTATCTTTGGCAAATTCATTGATTTTTCTGTCAAAAAGTCCGAAATCTGTTCTGAATGTTTCGGTTTCAAGCTTTAATTCTTCAAGGCATCTGTCACCGTAAACATCAATATACTCCTTTGCACGCCTGCGGTATTCAGCATCACTGATTTTATCCTTATCAACCGCAAGCCTTATCATTTCCTTGACGGGCTTCATACTTTCAATATTGGAAATTCCCGAAATGTATGAATTTACAAGCTCCTCGTGATTTTTATATTTCTTTCTGAGCCTTGCTTTCAGCAGACCCGTAAATATAAAAGCATAAGTATCATTGAGCAGAGTTATGCCCCAGCAAGAAAGAAGTCTGTCCTGAATTTTATCAAAAAGTTCAAGAATTTCAGAGGGCGACATATCATCCTCAAACCTGCGGTAAACATAATTTTTGATTTCGGTAAAGCTTTCGTTAAGCTTTTTCATATTGCGGGGAGTCATAATGAGCTCCGTCAGGGTATTCACATATACGGATGCCTTTAAAAGAGGGTTAATCTCGTTTTTCTTTTCGTCGTATTCCTTATATTTAACACCTACAAGCTCCTGCCAGATTGCAATGATTTTTTTACTGAACGGCAGGAATTTTATTGCGGAATACCAGCTGTTGAGATTATAATAAAGCCTTCCGTTTGCGTTTCCCACGGTATTTTCAAGTATATCGTAGCGTTTTTCAAGCTCTCTTTTATTTTTGAGAAGTCTGCGGCCCGCATCCTTGAAAACCCCTGCAAAAACCATATCAACAAATGAAATTGTCAGCGGCAGACTAAGACCCGGATAGCTTTCAACAATATTGCTGTTATCAAAAAGCAAAGGCTTGCTGTCATCTATTGTGGTAATGGGACGTGCCTGCAAGATATAAATTTTACCGTCTTCCACGGCAAACTCAATATCAGCATAAGGACAGACAGTGTCACAAATAGTTTTGGAAATGCCGATAAGCTTATGTACCTGCTCATCCGTCAGCAGATTTTCTTTGCCGTCGTAGTAGTAGATGTTGTCAGTAAGAGAGTAGTAATATGAGGTAGTGTCAATTCTGTCGGAAACAACATTTTCACCCAGTCCCCTGCCTGCAACAATTACGCTTTCGTTGAGAATCCCCTGCGGATTTGCGGTAAACAAAATTCCCGAAACTTCGGAATTCACCATTTTCTGAACAATCACATTCATTCGCAGAAGGCTCAGGTCAAGACCTTTCTGCTCCATATATATCAACACATTTTCATTATAAAGCGAGCAGACACACTCAACGATTTTTTCGCAGATATCCCTGCGTTCAACATTAAGAAAAGTATCAAACTGACCTGCAAAACTGTTATCCGATGAATCCTCAACGCTTGATGATGAGCGCACGGAAAACAGCTCGCCGTCAAGTGATATATTCCAATTTCTTTCAACGGATTCTGTTACGGCTTTTTTCAACACACTGCTTTTTTCTGCCGTTGTTTTTCCCTTACAAGATTTCAGTGCCGCCTGAATTCTTTCTTTTGACGGCACAAGCTCATCAAACGAAAAAACCTCAAAATCAGGCACAGATAAGCCTGCCCATTTCATAATTTTCAGATTTTCGATTTTACTGCCTAATGTCATTTCTTTCGTCCCCTTTTCAAATCATTTGAAAAATATTTTTTATCCCCCGAGAGTTTTCTGAACTCTTCATAATATAAGTGTCGAAAGAAACGATGTTTTGTTGCGGCTTAAATATTAATGTTTTATTAAAAAAGTCTGCACGGTTGCCCGTACAGACTTTTAAAAACTTATTTTTATACAAGAGGAATTTCCATAGGCATACCGCCCTGCACTGCGGATTCGTGAGCGATGATACCGGGAAGTGACATATTGATTGCAAAATCAACATCAAGCTCAGGTCTTCTGCCTTCAACAAGGCAATTGATGAAGTCCTTAACCATCTTGCCGTCTGCACCGCCGTGACCGCTTGAATCCTCGCCCTCATAGCTGGAAGTAACGGGAATATCAATCTTCGAGTTTGCGCCGAAGGTACCGGGAACACTGTGAAGGCTTGCAAGGGTATGTGCCTCGTCAACAACCTTTCTGCGGTCTGTTTCGAGAGTGCCTCTGGTGCCGCAGATACGGTAGTTATGGTCATAGGCTGTGTATGCACCGAAGCTTACGAGAAGTCTGATTACCGCACCCTTTGCGGTTTTGAAAAGTGCCACGCCCGTTTCTTTGCGTTCAGGGGTATAGGGGTCATAATGAACATCTGCTTCCATACAGGTTACACTGACTACCTTGTCATTCATAACATAAAGCAGAGGGCCAAGCTCGTGAGTAAGATAACGGATTGCAGGCTGATAGGTTCTCCAATGACCTTCGGGGTAATATGTGGGTGAAAATTCATCAGGGTTAAGAGCGTGAAGATACTCTGCCTCCGCGTATGCGATTTCGCCCAGAAGTCCGTCTTCGTGCATCTTCTTCCAGGTCTGGATAAATGCCCAGTAGCAGCAGTTTTCAGCCGCCATATATGTAAGTTCGGGATGCGCCGCAACTGCTTCTTTAAGCTCAACGGCTTCCTCAACGGAATTAACCGAAGGAATTTCGCAAAGCACGTGCTTGCCTGCCTCAAAAGCTTTGATAACAATGGGAACATGGTAAACCGCTTCCGTAGCAACAATAACCGCATCAATATCAGATTTGAGGAATTCGTCATAGTCGCTGAACTGAATAAGGTTTTTATCGTTCACTGCTTCGGAAAGCTCTTCATAGCCTGATTTGAGAATAGCAGGGTTATGGTCACACACTGAAACAAGCTTTGCATTCTTTACGCCTTTAAGGCAACGGGCAATGGCAGTACCTCTGCCGAGACCTACGACGCCCACTTTTATAATCTTATCGCTCATATTAAATCTCCTTTTCTCGGATATAAAAGTATTATATATCACTTTCGGTGATTTGTCATTACTTTTTATTGAAAATATATTTAATTTGTTTTATAATGGCACTATCATCGGAAAGGAGAATTGCAATGCCTGACAGAATCCACAACATAGGTATACTTGCCCACGTTGACTCGGGTAAAACAACGCTGACAGAACAGTTGCTTTACCTTACGGGTGCAATACGCAGTGCAGGAAGCGTTGACTCGGGCACTGCCGCAACGGACAGCCTTGCGGTTGAAAAGCAAAGAGGCATTTCCGTGCGCACCGCAACGGCAAGCACCGTATGGAAAGGCATTACAATTAATATAATCGACACTCCCGGTCACGTTGACTTTGCAGGCGAGGTTGAGCGTGCGCTTACGGCGCTTGACTATGCGGTGGTTATAATTTCCGCCGTTGAAGGTGTACGTGCCCACACGGAAACAATTCTCAGATCACTCGACACCGCAAAGCTCCCCTATGCGGTATTCATCAACAAAATCGACCGTGCAGGCTCGGATGTGAAATCCGTACTGAACGAACTGAAACAGATTTCTTCAAGACAGTGTTTTACGCTTACGGTACCTGAAAACGAAGGTCTTGAAAATCCTTTTGTAAAAGTTCCTGATGAAAAAGATTTTTCGGCTTCTGCCACAGAAACCCTTGCGGATATCTGCGATGAAGCGGCAGATTTGTTCCTGGAAGAAAAATCACTTGATTACAGCCGTGCAAAAGAGCTTATCCGTGAAGAAATTGCATCCTGCAAGGTAACGCCTGTTATGTGCGGCAGTGCGAAAAATTCAATCGGAGTTAAAGAACTTGCAGATATGCTGACGGAGCTTATGCCCTCGGCAAAGCGCAGGGCAACCGATGATTTATGCGGAATAATTTTTAAAATTGAGCACGATAAGTCACTGGGTAAGATTTCTCACATAAGACTTTTCGGCGGTGAAATTTCAAACCGCGACGAAATTGAGCTTATCTCCCCTGCCGTAAAACAGATTGCCGAAAGCGATGCTGTTGAAACGGAAGAAAAGCCCACGGTGAAAGAAAAGATATCTCAGATCAAAAGCTTTTCGGGGGCAAAATATACAGATTCGGGCATTGTCAGAAGCGGTGATATAGGCGCGGTATGCGGTCTGCCTTCTGCAAAAACGGGATTTTTTGTAGGCTCGCTTGCGGTCAGCGACAGTGCAAAGCTTGTTAACCCGTTTCTGCGTGTAAAGGTTACTCCCTCTGACGGCGACCCGTTAAAACTGCCTGCTCTTGCGGCGGCACTGGGCGAGCTTTCAGACGAAGAGCCCTACATCGATGCAAAATGGGAAAACGGTCAGAAAGAAATCACCATAAGCACAACGGGTAAAATTCAGCTTGAAGTGCTTGATAACCTTATTAAAGAGCGTTACGGACTTTCAGCAGAGTTCTCACCGCCTACGGTTATTTATAAAGAAACACCGTCGGGCAAGGGATATGCAAGAGCAAGATACACAATGCCCAAACCCTGCTGGGCGGTTGTTGAATTTTTATTTGAACCTATGCCCCGTGGCTACGGCGTTTCATACCACGGCAGACTGCCCTCAAACCAATGCTTTTACAGATATCAGTCACACATCCGCACATCCTTCAACTCCTGCCTTGAACAGGGGCTTTACGGCTGGGAGGTAACGGATTTCAAGTGCACACTGATAGGCGGCGAGCATCACACAATCCACACACATCCTCTGGATTTCTTTGTGTGCACACCTATGGCATTTATGAACGGTCTTAACGAAATCGGTTCAACCATACTGGAACCCCTGCTTAAAATACGCATTTCCGCACCTGCGGAGCTTTCGGGCAAGCTGCTTTCGGAAATTGTAAGAACGGGCGGTGAATACGATTCTCCCGTTATCCGTTCGGACAATGTTGTTCTTGAAGCAATCGTACCCGTTGCAACTTCAATGGATCTGCCATCACGTCTTGCAATTCTTTCGTCGGGCAAGGCGGTGCTCAACCAGACATTTTACGGTTACCGTGAATGCCGTGACGGATCAGAACATATAAATCCCCGTCGGGGTGTGAATCCTCTTGACCGTTCAAAATGGATTCTCTATGCACGTGGCGCTTATCAGAAAGATTAATAAATGAATCGGTGATATAATGAAAGAATTACATATGATTTGCAACGCTCACCTTGACCCCGTATGGCTGTGGCAGAAGCCCGAGGGCATTGCCGAGGCTATTTCCACATTCAGGGTAGCGGCAGATTTCTGCGAAGAATTTGACGGCTTTATTTTCAACCACAACGAATCCGTTCTTTATGAGTGGGTCGAAGAAAACGAACCAGAACTTTTTGAAAGAATTCAGAAGCTTGTGAAGGAAGGCAAATGGCATATTATGGGCGGCTGGTACTTGCAGCCCGACTGTGTTATGCCCTGCGGCGAAAGCTTCATAAGACAGATTGAAACCGGAATAAGCTATTTCAAAGAAAAATTCGGTGTAAGACCCCTTACAGCAATCAATTTTGACCCGTTCGGTCACACACGAGGGCTTGTTCAGATACTGAAAAAATGCGGCTATGAATCCTATGTTTTTATGCGTCCGTCATGGGTTGAAGCCGAACACGATTTCATCTGGGAAGGCTTTGACGGAAGCAGAATTCTTGCCCACAAAATGAACTGCGGTTACAATTCGGGCAAAGGCAAAATACTCAGTAAAATCCAGCGTATTCTTGAAAGGGAATACGGTGACGGCATAAATATGATGTTCTGGGGTATAGGCGACCACGGCGGCGGACCTTCAAGGGAAGATCTCATTGCCATTGCCGAATATATGAAATCTCACCCCGAAGACGGTTTGCGACATTCATTCTGCGAGAATTATTTTGACCGCATCGACAAATCCTCGCTTGCAAAATTTGACCAATCCCTTAACTACACAATGGTTGGATGTTACACCTCAATGGCAAGGATAAAGCAAGCGCACAGAAAGCTTGAAAATGACCTTGATGTATGTGAAAGAATACTTGCCGTAAGCGGAACTGAATACGATAAAACAGAGCTTGAAAAGGCCGAAAAGGCTTTGCTTTTCTGCGAATTTCACGACATTCTCCCCGGTTCAAGCATCAAAGCAGCAGAGGATGACTGCCTTCGCCTTTTCAACTACGGCAGTGAAATTGTGGATAAATACAAAACAAAGGCGTTTTTCAGGCTTTGCCAGGGGCAATCCAAGGCAAAGGAGGGTGAAATCCCCGTTCTTGTTTTCAACCCTCATCCTTATAAAATAACCCGTGAAATTGAGGTGGAATTCCAGCTTCAGGACCAGAACTGGAACGAAAACGAGGTTACGATGGTAACCGTGCGTGACAGTAAGGGCAATTATCTGCCCTCGCAAAACGAAAAGGAAGCCTGCACATTCAGCCTTGACTGGCGCAAACGCGTATGCTTCCGTGCAGAGCTTGAGCCTATGAGCATCAACCGCTTTGACTGCGAGCTTCACGTTGAAAACTATCCTAAACGAAAAATTGAAGCCTGCTCTCAGGATGATAAGCATTTTATTTTCGACAACGGCATAATGCAGGTGCTCATCAGCAAAAAAACGGGTCTTATCGATAAATACAACGTGGACGGCATTGATATGCTGAAAAAAGGAAGTGCAAAAATCTGCGCATACAAAGATAACGAAGACCCCTGGGGAATGACGGTTGAGGGCTTCAATGATTATGCAGGCGAATTCACGCTTCTCAGTGATGACGACGCCAATAAATTCAACGGTTATCCCGAAGAAACACTCTCAAATGTGCGAGTTATCGAAAACGGCAGTGTGCGGCTCAAAATTCAGGCGATTTTCGGATATTCACGGTCATTTGCCGTTGTTACCTACACGCTTCCGAAAAACGGAAAACACATTGATATGAACATTAAAATGCAATCCAACGACAGCAGCAGATTTTATAAACTCACCTTTGACACAACCACAGAAGCCCCGGAATTCCGGGGTCAGACCGCATTCGGCAGTGAAAAGCTCCGTACAGGCGGCAAGGAAGCGGTTTACCAGAAATGGTGCGGTGTTTTTGAAAATTCATACGGACTTGCCGTGCTTAACAAAGGTACATACGGCGGAAGCGTTGACGCAGGCAAGCTGAATATTTCACTGCTGAGAACACCTGTATATTCCGCACACCCCATAGGTGACAGACCGCTTGCAGACAGTGACCGAAACCACGACAGAATCGATATCGGTCTGCGTGAATTTGAATACAGACTTACCGCCGATACCGAATGCCTTGATATGCAGGCGGAAATTTTCAACAAACCCTGCATTGCACTTTCATTCTTTCCGTCAGGTTCAGGTGAAATCAAGGACACTGAAATCCTCATAGACAACCCCTGTTTCATTCTTTCAAGGCTTTGCAAAAAAGATAACGGCACCGTGCTGAGACTTTTCAATTCATCGGATAAACCCGGGACAACGGCTTTGTTCATCGGTGGCAATCGGTTTGAAATTGAAGCAGGTGCATTTGAAGTTAAAACTTTCAGCTATTCAAACGGGACTCTTGCAGAAACCAATATGATATGACAAAAGACCTTCGGAAAAACCGAAGGTCTTGCTTTTTAGTATGTGATTTTAAGTGTTTTGATTTCAAAAGGTCTGAATGAAAGCTTTCCGCCCTCAAATTCCTGCTGAACTTCTTCAAGCATATTGGTAATTTCAATCTTCTTTGCACCAGCAAAGAATCTGAGTGAGCTGTTGGTGAAAGTACCCTCTGCTTCGTAAAGTCTTGCAATAAAGGCTTTTTCGTTATCCTCGCAGGGCTTGATTGATTCAACAATGATATTTGCTTCTTCGGGCACAACAAGTGCAACCGCTTCAAATTCTCCCTTGCTCTGAACAACGGGAATATTAAGCTCATATGCAGGTCTGATAACAGTTTCCGCACCGAAGCCGCCGTTATGGGGAAGGATCGAATAAACCGTTCTGTGAAGACCTGTATCGCCTTCAATGTCGGGGCGTGTACCGCCCTTGTGAAGGGAAAGTCTCATTTTACCGCCTTCAACGCTTATGCCGTACTTACTGTCGTTGAGAACCGCAACACCGTAGCGTGTTTCCGAAAGGTCGGTGAACTTGTGGTTTACAACCTCAAACTTTGCCTTTTCAACCGAATCGTTTCTTGTGGTGGGGCGCATAACATTACCGTACTGAATTTCAAAGCGTGCAAAGTTACTCTGAATTGAAGTATCAAATGCGCTTTTGAGGAAACGGTGGTTATCCTGCCAATCCATAAGAGTATCAAAACGGATTTCCGCACTGTCTGCAAAATAAATTGCATCCTGAGTGATTGTTGATTTTTCAGATATCTTATAGACACTTCTGATAATCAGCGCCGCACTGCCGTGAGATATAACCTGACGGCTGACAAGCTCCGATGTATCTTCAAACTTACACTCTATATCCGCATCGATATCCCAGTTATCCCATGCGCAGGGCAGATCTTCTGCCATAAGGAAGGTGTTGAGTGCATAGCCCTCGCCTCTTACCTGTCTGCCGCACTTTTTATCAACCAGCGATGAAATATAACCCTTTTCATCAAATACGATATCCGCAAAGGGAGTTGAAACACCGTTTTCGGTAACGGTAATTTCGCTCTGTGCATCTGCACAGCCCTTGATGAGATTGATTTTCAGAGTTGAGAATGCAGGCACTGTCACACCGCTGATAATAAGAATATTTTTTCCGTCAAGGTTTTTATATGCCTGCTGCTTGCAGGGAATGTCAGCAACAAAGCCTTCTTCACATTCAAGGAAAATCGGGTCACATCTGTCATAAGAAAGAGTGTTGGTAACGGTTACAAAATCTCCGTCACCCTTTGTATATTCCGCAATAAGCTCCCCTGCGGTTTCAAGAACGCTGTCGGTTTCCGCAAGTGAAAGACGGTGGGCTGAGTTAATGCAGGTGCCGGGAAGAATATCGTGGAACTGATTCACAAGAAGTTTTTCGTAAAGGGGATGTGTCTTCTCATCACTTGAAACCTCTCCTGCCTTTACTGCATTGCTGACAGTGAGATATTCAAGGTCACGCAGAGCAAATTCGCACTTTCTGTTGTTATGCTTTATTCTGTGCTGATTGGTAAGAGTGCCTCTGTGAAGTTCAAGGTAAAGCTCGCCTGTATACGTACTGGGATTTTTTGTTTCCGCTTCCATTTCTTTCATATACTCGGTAACGGTTGAATACTTCACCTTGGGGCAACCGTTGAGATCAAGCATTCTTCTGCCCATTTCGATGCTTTCAAACTGAGGTCCGCCGCCGCCGTCACCGTGACCGAAGGCAGTCAGACGCTTTCTTGTAACGCTTCTTTCGTTGATGGTTTTATTTTCACGGATATCGCCTGAAACGGTCTGATGCAGAGTTTCGGGAGTAAGCAGACCAAGGGTCTTGTTGAAATGAGTGAACACCTTTGTGCCGTCAATACCCTGCCAATAAAATGTATCATAAGGGAAGTGGTTGGTATCATTCCAGTCGATTTTGGTTGTAAGGAAATAATCAACGTCACAGCCCTTCATAATCTGAGGAATTGCGCCGCTGTAACCGAAGGTATCGGGCAGCCAGAAGCTGTTTGAAGTAAAACCGAAGTGCTTTCTTGTAAATCTCTGACCCCAGAGAAACTGCCTTACCATAGCCTCACCTGAGGTTATGTTACAGTCACATTCAACCCAGACCGCACCGTTGGGCTCATATCTGCCCTCGGCAACCTTCTGCTTTATATCCTCAAAAAGAGAAGGATAATGTTCGAGAAGCATATTGCCGTGGCAGGCTGAACTCTGAACGAATTTGAATTCAGGGTATCTTGCCATAAGTGAAAGCTGATTTGAATATGTTCTTGCACATTTTTTTATTGTTTCTGTTGTTTTCCACAGCCAGGCGGTATCCATATGTGAATGACCTATAACACCTGCTTCAGGTGCGTCGGGTCCGTTTTTAACCGCAAGCACCTCTTTGAGGAAGGGATGAGCCTTTGCCATTGCCGCTCTGAATTCTTCATCGCTCACATCTTCAACCGCATAGTAAATACGCTTGTGAACCTCATAAAGTGCATTTGCAAGGTCACCTTTTCTGAATGATGAATCGGGCAGACTTTCGTAAAGGTCGTTGATAACTCTCAGGTCAAAATAGAATTCCTGAATGAATTCATCCTTTGTGCAGATATCAAGACCGCCAAAATTATAGGTATAGCTCTTGATAAGCCTGTTGCTTTCAAGAGGCTGTGTGCCGTAATGGGTGTGACCTGTGTATACTTCAAGGGCAATGTCAATCTTATCACCTGCCTTGGGATTCTGCACAAGCAGGTCGCAGTAATGATTGCCGTGACCCGTGAAAACAATTTTTGTGGCAAAAGTGCCGAAGGGCTTACCGTTGACCCAGAGAAGAGTTTCGTAGCCCTGTGTGTGAGGCATAATGAATATTTCTTTGCCTGCAAGGGCTTCGGGCACGGTAAATTCAGCCTTGAACCAACCGAATGCTTCTTCACTGCCCCAGGTTTCACCGCTGTGCATAGGTCTGCAAAGAGAATCTGCGGGAATTTCGTAAAGTCTTTCAGCCGTTTCGTAAAACTTAACGTTATCTATAACAGCTTCTTTCCTGAAAAGCATTCCGTTGAGGGTATCTTCAAATCTTCTGAGCTTGCTGAATGTGCGCTCAAACTGTCTGTCTGTAAGCATAGGTGTTTTTCCTTTCGGGAACATAATTTAACCTGATGATTATATCACCTATATTTGCTAAAAACAATGCATTTTTGAATTTTTCCTGCACATATTGCCGATAATTTTACAGTAACCCACTTTTTTGTTGAAACCTCATCCCCTTTATGGTATTCTTATTATGTCATATATTTTCAGGAGGACAAAGAATTGAAAATTGCATTTTTTGATACAAAGCCCTATGATATCCCCGCATTTGAAAAATATTCAGGTGACTCAGGCATAAGCTTCAAGTTTTTCGAAGCCAAGCTCAACACCGACACCGTAAAGCTGGCAAAAGGTTATGACGGCGTCTGTGCATTTGTTAATGACACCGTAAATGCGGAAGTTATTGATAAGCTTTATGATATGGGTGTAAATGTGCTTGCGCTTCGCTGCGCAGGCTTCAACAATGTTGATATGAAGCACGCCCACGGCAGACTTCACGTGCTCAGAGTGCCTGCCTACTCACCCTATGCTGTTGCAGAGCACACAATGGCACTGCTTCTTACCTCCATACGCCGTATTCACAAGGCATATATACGCTCCCGTGATTTCAATTTCAGCCTTTCGGGGCTTACAGGCTTTGACCTTCACGGCAAAACCGTAGGTGTTATCGGCACGGGCAGAATAGGCAGAGTTTTCATTGATATATGCAAAGGCTTCGGAATGAAGGTGCTTGCCTATGACAAATTCCCTGCTGAGGGGCTTGACAACGGCGACACCGTAAAATACACACAGCTTGACGAACTTTTCGCAAAAAGTGATATTATTTCGCTGCACTGCCCGCTCACCGAAGACACCTACCACATAATCGATGAAACCGCACTTGAAAAATGCAAAAAAGGAATAGTGATTCTCAACACTTCAAGAGGTGCCCTCGTCGATGCGGAAGCACTGCTTGCAGGCATAAAATCCCGTAAGGTCGGCGCCGCCTGCCTTGATGTGTACGAAGAAGAATCCGACCTTTTCTTTGAAGATAATTCGGGCCATATTCTTGAAGACGATACCCTGGCAAGGCTTATTTCAATGCCCAATGTAATCGTTACCTCTCACCAGGCTTTTCTCACAGAGGAAGCCCTTGAAAATATAGCCGAAACAACAGTTAAGAACCTTGCGGATTTCTTCGAAAAAGGTCAGTGCTCCAATGAGCTTTGTTTCAGAACAGGCGAAACAGTTGACTGCAAAAACGGAAAATGCTTTTAGTTAAAATGCTGTCTTCGGGCAGCATTTTTCAGTACTATTGCCGAGTTTTTTCCGCACATAAAGCCTTGACGAAAGGCTGTATATATTGTAAAATAAAACGAGTATAAGATTTTGGCAAAAAACGAAAGGCAGGTGGAGTTATGTCAACAACGGAAAGAGAACTCGTTGAAGCAACTGACAACTCTATACTTCTGAAAAACAGACGCTTTGTAGGCGTAAAAGAAACTGTTGCCTATGTTCTTGAAGACACTGCTGCAAGCCTTAACATCAACGATTTTAAGGACAGATACATATACGATGTTGTTAAAATCGATTTCAGTTACCTTGCAATCCAGAACATCGTTGCAACTGTGTGGGATACCTTCAACGATACATTCATCGGTGTTATTGTTGAAAAGACCAGAACCCGTTGGGGTAAATTCAGACCCTATCTTCTTCTCGGTCAGCTTCCGCTGACGCTTCTTGGTTTATGGTATTGGCTTATTCCCTTTATTTTCCCTGATACTCCCGGTGAATATCTCCCCAAGTGGATATTCTATTTCGCAATGTCAATTATTACCGAAACCGCAACAACCTTCACATCCGTTGCCCGTGCAGGCTTCGGCTCTACCATAACGCCTGAGCCATTGGACCGTTCAAGGCTTATCGCCACGGCGAATCTGATGTCCCACTTTGTTGAAGACGTTCCCAAGCAGGTGTTCGGTATTATTTACGACCTTGTAATTAATGAAAAAATCAAAATAAAGCTTCCCAAGCTTTTCGCAGGCTTCGGCGTATCATTTGCCGTACTGGGTGCTGCATTCTGCCTTTTCTTCTTCCTTAACACAAGAGAAAGAGTTGCGCAGACAATCAAAAAGCCCAGCGTTATTCAGGGTCTTAAAGCTATCATCACAAACAAGCCCATGTTCATTCAGGTGCTTTCATCATTCCTTTCGGGATTCAGCATCGGTTCCAGCAGAACAAACTTCTATATCGATGTTATCGGTTCAATTACCTGGAAAACCATCGTCGGCATTCCTGCTTTTCCCATCAAGTTTATCAGCTACGGTTTTGTTGAACCTCTCAGAAAAAGATTTTCAACAAAGGCTCTGTGGATTCTCGAAGATGCCTGGACGGATATGCTCTGGCTTACCGTATTCGGCATAGGCTCCATAAACAAGAACTTTATGAAGAAGCCGATTATTCTGCCGCTTATGGGTATTGAAGAAATATTCGAAATGTGCGTTTACGGCCTGAGACGAGTTATCCCTGCCGAAATCAGCAACGAATCAATGGACTACTGTGAATGGAAAAACGGCTACCGTGCAGAGGCTATGATCGGTGTTGCACAGTCAACAATTTCAAAGCTTCAACAGGCTGTTATGGGCAGTGTCAACAGCATCGTAATGAAGAAAGTCGGCTACATTCAGGGTCTTAAAGTCGGAACACAGTCCGATACAACAAAGTGGTGGATTTTTGCTCTTGGCACAGGTATTCCTATCATTACAAGTGCTCTCGGTATCATTCCCAAATTCTTCTATCCCCTTTCAGCTGAAAAGCGTGACCTTATGTACAACGAGCTTCGCGAAAGAAGAAGCAAGGTTGCAACCAAGATAAAGAACGCAACAACCGCTGAGGAAATGGATGAAATTGCAGAATCACAGTTCATCGTAAAATAAATTAAAAACTGAAACGGATTGCAAAGATCAATTCTCTGCAATCCGCTTTTTTATTTCTTTTATATGATTTTTATTTCATCAGAAGACGCATAAACAATCCGCCCTGCACGGTACGGTGACGGAATGAAACCCATCTGCCGCTGACTGTATCATACCAATCGGTCATAGGCACTCTTGAAACGCTTTCGTCATATGCCTTCCACAAGGGAGCAATATATTCTTCAAAGTCTTTCTTTTCACTTGCCATTGAAGCAGTCCACACAAGCCAGTCAGACTTTGTGTAATCCGCACGGCTGTCAAGAGGCATACCGTATTTATTGAAATGCTTTTTGTTATCCGCAATTTCGGCATCCATAAATTCCTGAGTAAAAAGACCTGTTTTCCATACCTTATCCCATACCATATTGTATTTCATTGAGTAGGTATAGGGTCTGTCGAAGGCAAGGTTTGAGGTGCCGTCGGGATTAAGTGCGGTATTCATCCAGTTTGCCGCCATCTTTTCAGCTTCATTACGGTAGAAAGCCGATTTATCCGCATCGCCGAGCATATCGGTGATAATCGCCATACCCTGCAAGCCCATAACAGCTTTAAGGGAAAGGTTGCAGTTGTGGGCAAGATGGCCTGCAAAGTCATCGGTGCAAAGCTGGTCTTCGGGGTCTGCACCGTATTTTATAAGGTAGGTGCACCAGCCTTCAAGCAGGTCAAGGTGCTCTGCCGCAAAATCCGCCGAGCCTGTTGCAATGGCAACATTGGCATCCATAATCAGCATATTGCCGCATTCTTCAACGGGCATCTGATATTTAAGAGCATTCTGTCCGTAAACCTGACCGTTGACAAGAGGATACTGTCCTACATCGTGAGGTGCAAAATCAAACACCCAGGCGTCGCTCTTTGCGTAGCGGATAACGGGACGCATCATACCCTTGACAAGCTCGGGATTATAGAGCAGGAACATAGGGATTGAAGGATAAGAAACATCAACCGTTGCGGCACAGCCGTTTGAAAAGCATTCCTTTGATATATAAAGAATCTCGCCGTTTTCATCAAGCACAAGCTTATGTGCGGCAATAACCTGACGGTAAGCAAGGCTGAGAAGCTCGGCATATTTTTCACCGCCTGCTTCAAGGGCATCGGAATAAAGCTTTTCCGAAAAAGCCTTGCATCTGCCTGTTACCTCATCGTATTCGCCTGCCGCCTCATCAACGGCTTCAAGAATTGTCTGTCCGTCTTTATTCCAGTATGAACGCAGATACTTACCGAAATACTCAATGCTTTCAATATCATCATATGCAAAATAATACATAAGCTTTTCGGAAGGTGCAAGCTGAGAGGCAATATTGATGTGAACATCATCCCAGATTTTGTTTGCACTTATTTCCGCATCCGCCTTGTCGGTCATAAGGTAGAAATATCCCCAGTCGATACGCACGTCGTCGCCGCTTCGGTTAAGGGGCTTCTGCTCCGTATTGCCCATACGCATACCCTTGACTCTGCCGTATTCAACAGCTTCGGTAACAACATCATTCTGTCCGCCTTCGTCAAGGCAAAGCTCCTCGCTTGCGGCAATATTTACGCTGACGGTATGCTCCTTGCCGTCAAGAATTTCGTAGGATACTTCAAGATAGGTTACGGGTCTTGTAAGCAGACGGTAATCATCTGCAATCACAGGAGAAGTGAAAACCGCTTTAAGACGTATCTGCTCATTTTCAAAAACAGCAGTAGTTGAAAGTGCGTCAATATCAAGGGAAACCTGATTTATTTTATGATAATCTCTGTGATATCCGAGAAAAAGGTAACGACTGCCGTCAACGATAACGGTACCGATAATTGAATTGCTTTTGCCTGTCCAGTGCTCGGTGTTTGACACATTGAGGGTTGTATCCGATGACCAGACTGAAAAATAGGGGTCTACCGTAATCAGAGGTACTGCGGGTGCTCTTAACTTCATAACAATCTTCCTTTCGGTTTGATTCTGATAAAAGTTTACCATAAAACTCTTTGCCTTGCAATAAAAATAAACATTATTTTTTTACAAAGTTTTTATTTTTCAGTGCACATTACCGAAAATAAAAAACATACGGTTTTTGCCTTGTAACAGACTGAAAAAGGTGTATAATACTGTTCTGGAATAATAAATGTAAACGGGGTAAATTATATGAACATCTTTCAGCCAAAGCTTTTCACATCACTGAAAAGTTACAGCAAAAAACAGCTTATCAACGACCTTGTGGCAGGTCTTATCGTTGCAATCATTGCCCTGCCCCTTTCAATCGCTCTTGCGATAGCCTCGGGTGTATCCCCTGAAAAAGGTCTTTACACCGCCATTGTTGCAGGCTTTGTAATTGCATTCCTCGGCGGCAGTAACGTAAACATTTCGGGACCTACCGCGGCATTCGCCACCATAGTTGCAGGCATTGTTGCCCAACACGGCACAGGCGGTCTTATAATTGCAACAATTATGGCAGGTATAATACTCATTTTAATGGGTATTTGCAGGTTCGGTTCGCTCATAAAATACATACCTCACACCATAACAACGGGCTTCACATCGGGCATTGCCCTTACCATCGTTATCGGTCAGGTAAAAGACTTTCTCGGTCTGACCTTTGACCCCTCACTGCCTACGGTTGAAACTATTGAAAAGCTTGAAGCCATCGGCAAATCAATAAGCACATTCAACTGGCAGGCACTTGTTGTGGGCATTGCGGCAATGGCAATTCTTATTGTATGGCCCGGAATCAGCAAAAAAATTCCCGGCTCGCTTATTGCGGTTGTTGCAGGTGTAATAATGGTAAAAGCTCTGAATATGGATGTTAACACCGTAGGCGACCTTTACACGATTTCAAGGGAACTTCCCGGGTTTTCACTCCCTGAATTCAGCCTTGAATCAGTTAAGCTTCTTATTCCGAATGCGTTCACAATCGCCATACTTGCAGGCATTGAATCGCTGCTTTCCTGCGTTGTTTCAGACGGTATGATTAACGACAGACACAACTCAAACACCGAACTGATTGCTCAGGGTGTGGGCAACATATGCTCAGGTCTTTTCGGCGGTATTCCCGCAACGGGCGCTATTGCAAGAACAGCCGCAAACGTTAAAAACGGCGGCAGAACACCCGTTGCAGGCATTGTTCACGCGGCTGTGCTTCTGCTTATCCTCGTTCTTCTTATGCCCTATGCAGCGTGGATTCCCATGCCCGTTATTGCTGCAATCCTGTTTATGGTTGCATATAATATGTGCGAATGGAGACAGTTCGTTAAAATCTGCAAAACCTCTCCTGCAACGGACATTATTGTTCTTGTTCTCACCTTTGTGCTGACGGTTGTGTTCGACCTTGTGGTTGCAATCGCAGTGGGTATGGCGGCACATTATATTTTCAAATTAATCAAAACCGTAACAAAGAAAAAGTAATAAAAAATGCACTCCGAAGCAACAAAACTTCGGAGTGTTTTTTTATTTAATAAACAGTTTTTCGCTTATGGTTGACATCTGCGTTTCATCGGGCGGTAAAGTCATACGGATTTTCACAATAATATTATCCTTGCAGATAACAAAATAATTGGCATAGCCGTCCTCATACTTTATGCGGTAAACCTTATCCGCACCCCAGGGTACAGGGTCAACTTCAACGTAAATATCCGCAAGTAAATCCTGCACTTCGGTGACACAGGCATCGTAAACGGGCATAAAGTGTATGCGGTATACATCGCAATCAAAATAAAATTCATCCCCGTTTTCATCACATACAGACTGGGCGGTTTCCGTAACGCTTGCAAAACCAAGCCATTCAAAGGATTTATATTTTGAAACAGTGCCTTCCGTTTCAATCAGGTCTTCAAGGTCAACGGGCAGGTTTTTATCAAAATAAATTTCTGTTGTTTCACCGTCGGGCAAAGTGATTTTTTCACTCCGTGCAGGGAACAAGGAGTATATTCCGATTGAGCCTGCGACAAAAACTGCAATGAATCCCACTGCGGCTATGGCGGTCTGTGCCTTCTTCTTTTCATCGGCAATATCTTTTCCCGTGATACTCCGGCGCAAGGATTTGAATACAAACCATATAACAACCGCAAGTGCAAGGGCAATCACACCGAATATCATCTGCGGCGGCGAAAGGAAGGTGTAAATTTTAAGGGTTGCGGCAGTAAAATAAAGAGGAATATAAAAATTTGCGTAGTTAAAAATCATCTTCGTGTCGGTAAAAATTCTGTCTTCCGCCGCTTTTTTTGCTTTTATATACCAGAAAAGATATTTAAAAATGCTGTAAAGCGACAAAGGAATTGCAAAGGGAACCGACCAGAATATGTATGCCGCATCGGACATTGTATCGATGGGCTTCTCAAAAAATCGGAAAGCGAAATATGTTGTCAACGCTGCTGCGACGGCAAACATAAAAAGATTTTCAAAAATAATATTTCCCTTTGCAAAGCGGTGAATTTCTCTGACCCTTTCTGCGGCATCGGTGTTCAGAGGCACGGGGTTTTCGCTTTCGTTGCAGAAAATGTGCATTTTTCCTATGTGGGTAACGAACTTCCACCCTGCCACGGAATGCTCATCAATGTATTTCAGCCTTTCATCGGTCATATCGTCAAACAAAACCCTTTTGGGATAATAACACACTGAAAAGCTCATTGACCTCGGCTCAATACGGCGGTATTTCCATTTGTTGCCCGTAATCTCTTTCAGTAGCCAGCCTTTTTCCGCCATCTTTTTAAGGTGATTTTCAATACCCGTACAATCGTAATAAGAGTAAATATTAATCTCTTTTTTCATTTCTTCCATTCACTTCACCCCATTCCTTTTTTATCGTAGCATTACTTTTTATTCTTGTCAAGAAAAAAGAGCGGTCCGTAAATGAACTGCTCTTATGTTCAATTATCAGAACGCCTCAACTGCTGCCTTTTCAGCCGCAAGACCCTTTTTATAGTTTTCAAGGAATGCCTTGAAGCCTGCGATATCATCCGCATCGGGAGCGATTTCTGTTGAATCCTGACCTGCAAAAACCTTGTTTTCAAGGTATTGGTCAAGAGTTTCACCCTCTGCCTTGCTTACCATATACTCTGCAAGGATAGCTACGCCCCAGGGACCGCCTTCGCCTGCGGTTTTCATAACTGATACGGGTGCGTTGAGTGCGGCACCCATAATCTTCTGACCTGCAACGGGAGCCTTGAAATAGCCGCCGTGACCGAGAATTCTGTCAACCTTAACATCTTCATCTTCAAGGATTTCCATACCGATGCTGAGAGTTGCCGCAGCTGATGAAAGCTGAACTCTTGCAAAGTTTTCAAGAGTGAACTTGCTGTCGGGTCCTCTGAAAAACATAGGCTTACCGCTGTCAAGACCCGTAATAACCTCGCCTGAAAGGTAGTTATATGCAACAAGACCGCCGCAATCCTTATCGCCTTCAAGTGCTTTTTCAAACATCTTGTCAAGAACCTTATAGATGCTTATATCCATACCCAGCGCCTTGCACATTGATGTGAACATACCTGCCCATGCATCAATTTCGCCTGAACAGTTGTTGCAGTGCACCATTGCAACGGGCATACCTGCGGGAGTTGTAACCATATCGATTTCGGGGTAAAGCTTTGAAAGTGCCTTTTCAAGAACAACCATAAGGAAGATGGATGTACCTGCGGAAACGTTACCCGTTCTTACGGCAACAGAATTTGTGGCAACCATACCCGTACCTGCATCACCCTCGGGAGGACAAAGAGTTACGCCTGCTTTGAACTCGCCTGTGGGGTCAAGGAGAAGTGCGCCTTCTTCGGTAAGAACACCTGCGTTTTCGCCTGCAACAAGTACCTTGGGAAGAATATCCGCAATCTTCCAGGGGAAACCGTATGAAGCAACTTTTTCGTCAAACTGTGAAAGCATTTTTGCATCATAGTCGTTGGTGTTGCTGTCAATGGGGAACATACCCGAAGCTTCACCTACACCGATAACCTTATTGCCTGTCAGCTTCCAGTGAACATAAGCTGCAAGAGTTGCGATGAAGTCAACATCCTTGACGTGTTCTTCACCGTTGAGAATTGCCTGATAAAGGTGTGCAATGCTCCAACGCTGGGGAATGTTAAAGTTAAAAAGCTCGCTGAGTTCTTCCGCCGATTTTGCGGTGATTGTATTTCTCCAGGTTCTGAACTGTGCAAGCTGATTGCCGTCTTTATCAAAAGCAAGGTAGCCGTGCATCATACCGCTGATACCCAGCGCACCTACGGTTGTGAGCTTTTCGCCGTATTTTTCGGCAACATTCTTTTTAAGTGCACCGAATGCACCTCTGAGGCCTTCCCATACCTGCTCCATAGGATAAGTCCATATACCGTTGTCGTATGTATTTTCCCAGTCAAAGCTGCCTGATGCAAGAGGCTCGTGATTCTTGCCGATAAGAACAGCCTTTATTCTTGTTGAACCGAATTCAATACCCAGAGCTGTCTGCCCCGAAGCTATTGCCTTTTTGATATTTTCCATTATTATCACTCTCCGTCAGAAAGTTCATTTTTGTTAATAATATCAAAAACCTTTTACTCCGTCAAGACTTTGAACAAAAAGTGCTTAACCTGTTGCAAAATACTGTATGTTTTGTTATAATAACCTTTATATAAAGCTTGAAGGAGGAAAATCATGAACTTGATCGGTATAGTCAGGGACGGCATTTCAAAAGTCAAAACTTATTGGAAAACACCTCCCCTTGGAAAGTACATGAATTTCAAAGAAATCGTATCTCTTGCAGGAGGCGGCATAGGTGTTAAATTCATAATCACCTGCATCGCGGCAGTTCTGCTTTCGGCAACAAACGTATTTGTCGGCAACACAATAGGCATTGAACCCATGAACATGTATTTCATATATATTCTTGCGGTTGTGCTCAGCTTCCCTCTGACAATGCTCAGAGCCTACATCATCGATAACGCCCGTAACAGAAAAGGTAAATACAGACCTTACATACTGACTATGGGTCTTCCCACCGTTATTCTTGCAATCGGCTATTTCTGGTTCCCCTATGAAAAATTAGGCAGCCAGCTTATGAAATGCGCTGTTGTGCTTCTCTTTAACATCGGTTTCCAGTTCTTCTATAATTTCCTTTACGATGCATACGATAACTACATCGTTGTTCTTTCACCCAACACACAGGAAAGAGCAAACGTTTCATCAATCAAATCTGTTACAGACTCCCTTGCACCCACAATCACAAATGCGGTTATCCCCCTTCTTGCAACGGGTCTTATCGGAACAAACAACCTTAATGACATCAGAATTTACCGCTACATCTGGCCCCCTGTTCTCATTCTCGGTTTCCTTCTGAGCGTTATTGTTTACGTCAATACCGAAGAAAAAATCGTTCAGGCAAAAACCCACGTTGTTCAGATTAAATTTATTGACGCTCTCCGTGCAGTTGCGAAAAACAAGTATTTCTGGGTTATATCCCTTGCAGGCTGGCTTGGCTTCCTTGAAGGCTCCTGCCTCAACATTCTCAACTGGCTTTACTCATATCAGCACGCCTGCACAAGCGGTCAGTATTCGCTTATTGTTACCATTTACGGCAACGCTTCACTCTGGGGTATGCTTCTTGCACCTCTTTCAATCAAGAAAATCGGCAAGAAAAATACTCTCATCCTCACCAACGCACTCAACATTGTATTCATCGCTCTTATTTATCCCGTAGTTAAATATGCGGATATGAGCATAATGATATGGCTTGTTATGATGTGCCTGTGGTTCAACGCCCTTGTAGGTTCGTTTGCTCACATACTTACACCTGCACTCAACGGCGATATCCGCGACTATCAGCAGTATATCACAGGCGAAAGAATTGACGGTATGTTTGCCGCTGTGGGTCTTATCGGTTCGGTTATCACAATGGCAACAAGCTCAGTTCTTCCCGCAATTTACGAAAAAATCGGCTTCAACGAAACCAAACTGAACGAACTTTTACCTGCCATCGTTGCTCAGGAGGGTGAACTGATAGACCCCACCAATGTTTATAATGTTCTGTATCACAGAGAAACATTCATAAGCATTTTCGGCGTTCTGATTGCGGTTTCGATTCTCGGTGCGGCACTTAACGTTATCCCCTACTTCTTCTACGATCTTTCGGAAATCAAGCAGCAGGGTATGATCAAGGTGCTTAAAATCCGTGCTCTTTTTGAAGACTACGGCAACGGTGTTCTTAAAGACAAGGACCTTGTTGAGGCTGTTGAAGCTATCAGAGAAGCAAACGAGCTTGCAGACGCACAGCCCGCAGACCTTAAAGCACTCAGAGCAGAGAAACGCAACGCCTCAGATAAAGAATCAAAGAAAGCCGCAAAAAAAGCTTACAAGGATGCGGTTGCACTTAATCAGAACATTGAAATTTCAAAAATCGTTCTTGATGAAATGGACCGTTTCAACACTCCCTTCGGCAAGGCACAGCTTGCTGAGGCACGCCTTAACGCAGGTGCAGGCTATGAAGCAATCTATAACTACGATGCATCCGCACTTGCCGCCGCAAAGGCACTTCCCTCTTCAACACCCGAAGAAAAGGAATACAGAAAATACGCAATCTCCGTTGCAAAAGAATTTATCGACGCAAAGAAGGCTGCGGCAAAATATTTTTCAAATAACATCGTTGATTTTGACATTTCAGTATTCGAAAAGCTCTTTGACAGAGAAGATGCTCTTGATGCTGAGCTGAAAGAGACCTATCAGAAGCTCTATGCCGCAAGAGATAACAAGGATAAGGATGACATTGCATTCTGTACAAACAGAATCAAAGTAATCAAAATGGAGCAGAAGAAAACGGAAAACGAAATCAAGAAAGCTACCAACGACAACTCCGTCTACAACCGTGCTGCAAGACCTATAATCAAGGCACGTAAGCTTGTTACACAGAGCGAAAACTACGCAAGATTTGAAGAAATCGCCGCAATGTATGACGAGGCAAAAATCCGCCACGAAAAGGCTCAGGCAGAAGCCGCCGCAGAGGCAGCAAGAATTGCCGAAGAAGAAAAGGCATATGCCGAAAAGCTGAGAGCTGAAAAGGCGGCAAAGAAAAAGAAATAAAAAAAAGCACCCTGCGGGGTGCTTTTTTTTGCGCAAAGTTCAAAGGGCAAAATGCAAAGTGGTGGATTATCAGGAATATTTATATATCACAAAACCGCCCATTGCCATACCGAAAACTCCGCTGATTGCCGTTTTTATATACCACAGCTTTTTCACGCTTGCCATAAAATATTCAAGCGGCGGTGCCGAAAGCTTCAACGCAAACCATGGCGAATAACACAGAACGATATATACGGTTACAAATACGGCAACAAACACAAAAGAAAACAATATGATTTTTTTCACTGCAAGCTCCCCTTTCAGACATAGCTTTTTATTTGGTACGGGATAAAATCTCATAATAGCATTCAGGCGGCGCTTCATCCCGTTCAATGCAATATGTACCGTCATCAAGTCTTACGGTATCCAGACCGCTTTCAAATATTATGCCGTGGGAATACACGATTTCGATGTGAACGGAGTTTGTGTCGGGAGGCATCAGATCGGGAGCTTTTTCGCCCACGGTAAAGGTTTCAAGCCAGTTTATGATTTCTTCCATATATTCCTCGGGCACTTCACTTCCTTTTCCCGTTCCGTAATCGTGATATCCGTAGAAAGTAATACCCGAAATGTTATCAGTATCAAAAGCGGGAGTTGTTTCGTTTTTCGGCAGTACGGCTTTTTCTGACTGATATGTATTACCATTCAACGTGTCAGTTTCATTACAGGATGCAAAACAAAACAGCACAAATCCGCAAAGCATCGATAATAAAAATCTTTTCATACCAAACGCCCCTTTCAATCATTATTCGCCGCAGGGCACAAAAACACTCACACAAATAAAAAAGCTCCCGTTTTTCAACGGGAGCAATTTTTATAAAAATTATTTGTTGTCGTTGCCTCTGATGATATCGTTGATCATAATGTAGAACTGGTCATCATCGAAGTTGCCGTCGTTCTTGGGTGCGGCAGGTGCAGCAGGTGTTACAGGAGCAGAAGTGCTTGAAATATCGTTGCTGCTGTTGTTTGAGCCGAAGTTGGGAATGCTGGGTGCAGCAGGTGCTGCGGGTGCGGCAGGCTTAACAACGGGAGCGGCAGGTGCTGCGGGTGCAACGGGTGCTGCCTTTGCGGCTGCCATAAAGGGATTTGCTGCAACGGGTGCTTCGGGAGCCTTAACGGTTGAATCAAAACCTGTTGCGATAACAGTGATAACCATTTCATCATCAAGGTCGGGATCAAATGCAATACCCCAGGTGATGTTTGCATCTTCGTGAGCCTTGTTGGTGATGATTTCTGCTGCATTCTCAACATCTTCAAGGTCAACATCGTCAGATGCGGTAATGCTGATGATAACGCCCTTTGCGCCTGCGATTGATGTTTCGAGAAGGGGGCTTGATACTGCTGCGTTTGCTGCACATTCAGCCTTGTCCTTACCCTTTGCACGGCCAACGCCCATATGAGCATAGCCTGCATCCTTCATTACGCTGGTAACATCAGCGAAGTCAAGGTTAATGAAGCCGGGAATTTTGATAAGCTCTGAAATGCTCTTGACACCCTGAAGAAGAACTTCGTCTGCCTCTGCGAAAGCTTCTGCAATAGTCTTCTTTTTCTCGTCAAGTGCACGGAGTCTGTCATTAGGAATAACAATAAGGCTGTCAACATGCTCAGCAAGCTTTGAAATACCGTCCTGAGCCTGAACCATTCTTCTGCGGCCTTCAAACTTGAAGGGCTTTGTTACAACGCCGATGGTGAGGCAGCCCATTTCTTTTGCAACAGATGCGATAACGGGAGCTGCACCTGTACCTGTGCCGCCGCCCATACCTGCGGTGATGAATACCATATCTGTGCCTTTGAGTGCATCGGAGATTGCATCCTTGCTCTCCTCAGCAGCCTTTGCGCCAACCTCAGGCTTGCCGCCTGCGCCCTGACCGTGAGTTGACTTCTCGCCGATCTGGATTTTATGTGTAGCCTTTGAATGAACAAGAACCTGCTTGTCTGTGTTAACAGCGATGAACTCTGCACCGAGAACACCCTGTGTAATCATGCGGTTAACTGCATTTCCGCCGCCGCCACCGACGCCGATTACTTTTATCTGAACCGCACTTTCAAAATCGTTATCAATTTCGAATGCCATTTCTTTGACCCCCTATTAATATTAAGGTATAATAAAACAGAATTATATTACCATATATTTATTAAAAAAACAAGAAGATTTTTTAAAAAACTCTTATTTTCAGCGGTTTTTTTGCAATATTAAATATATTTTGCCCGAAACGGTGCGAAAATCGTACTGCTTCGGGCAAAAATCAATTATTCTTCTTTATTTTCTTCGGTTTCGGAAGGCTCGGTTTCATCCATTGAAGGGATTTCGGGTTCTTCCCACTCGCCGCCTTTATAGAGCACAAGTTCCTTTATATCTTCGGGGTCGTGAGGATTGAATGACGCTTCTTTCGGAATGACAGAAGTCATAATTCCCGTTACCGACGGATCAATTCCCATTTCAACGGCAAGGCTTCTGAACGCAAGGTCAATGCGGGGTTCGATATCAGTGCTTTCACCGAAACGCATAACCACCCTGTCTTTGTAAATAAGGTAGATGTTGTTATTTGAAGTAAAGTCAATCATATTGATATTGACGGTTTCTTCTTCGGGAATTGCACTGAGCACTCTTAGAACTATATCAAGAGTTCTGTCACTTACCTGCTCATCATCTTTTTTATCCTCTTTCTCAGCGATAAAACTCATAACCGTACCGATTTCCGCCTTGACGGGCACAACACCTTTGATAAGGGTTATTCCATCGGGCACATCGGACATAAGTTCAAGCACTTTGAGCTTACTGTCTGTAAGAGCATATGCTCCGGTTGTCTGAACCGCATAGGATTTTGAGGTTTCGCCGTAACGGATAACAAGAGTATCGGGCAACTTTCTTTTGATAACAACATCATCCGTATAGGGCAGGTTCTTTTCAATAGCCGCTTTCGCTTCATCAATATCTGCAAAAATAAGGCTCTTGCCCTTTTCTATTCCGCAGGCATTTACGATTTCCTCCTTGGAATAAGGGCTGATGCCCTCAACCGCAAAGCTGTTCACTCTGAAAAGAGCAAACAGAATAACGGGGCATACAATGAGGCTTACGACAAGTGCAAAGCCCGTGATAACTATTGCAAGCCTTATGCGTTTTTTTCTTTTTATTTTTTTGTTGCGTATTTCTCTTTCTTCGGGTGTAAGCCTGCGAGGCTGACCCTGAATTGCTTCTCTGTCCATTTCCACTCCACCGTTTTACTGAATTCTTTTCACATCCGCACCGAGCTGTGTCAGACACAGCTCAAAATTCTCGCATCCCCTGTCGATATGGTGAATACTGTCTATCACCGTTTCACCATCCGCGCCAAGCGCCGCAACAGCCAATGCACATCCGCCGCGCAAATCCGTTGCGGTAACATTTGCACCGTGAAGCCTTTCGACGCCTTCAACAACGGCAACACAGCCGTTTTCGGTTCTTATATCCGCACCCATTTTGGAAAGCTCGGGCACGTGCCTGAATCTGTTTTCAAATATTTTTTCCGTTATGACGCTGGTGCCGTTTGCAGTGGCAAGCATTGCCATAACAACAGCCTGAGCATCCGTAGGAAAACCCGGATAAGGCATTGTGCGAAGATATCTTATCCGCGATATGCGTCGGGGCACTCTTACGATAAGCTCCCTTCCGCTGAACATTACATTGCAGCCTGCGGTTTCAAAAACGCCCGTAACGGGCATAAGGTGTTCACGGATAACACCCTTTACCGAAACCGTACCCCCTGCCGCCGCTGCACACGCCATATAAGTTGACGCAACTATTCTGTCGGGAATTATGGTATGCTCCGCAGGGAGAAGCTCTTTTGCAGGGCTGATATGAATAACGCTCTGCCCCGCACCTCTTATTCTTGCACCGCAGCGGTTAAGAAAATCCGCAAGGTCAACAATTTCAGGCTCCCTTGCCGCATTTGTGATTACTGTTTCTCCCTTTGCGGTAACGCAGGCAAGCATAATATTTTCCGTTGCACCCACACTGGGAAAAGAAAGGCTGATATGACAGCCTCTTACTCCGCAGGGTGCACTGCAATCAAGCCTGCCGTTTTTTTCTTCAATAACCACACCCGTTCTTTCAAGGGCACTCAGATGCAGATCGATTGGTCTCAGCCCGATTTCACAGCCTCCGGGAGGCGTAACACTCCCTCTGCCGAACCTGGAAACAAGGGCACCGAGAAAGACGATTGACGAGCGCATTTCACGCATAAGCTTTTCGGGAATGTCAAACCTTCCCGCACAGGAAGCATCAACAATAACAGTATTGCCTTCACGCTTCACCTTACAGCCCAGATGCCTGAGTATTTTAATCGCCGCCGATATATCCGTAAGGTCGGGGCAGTTATGTATCACACTTGTTCCGTTTACCATAGCCGTCGCCGCAAGAATGGGTAAGGCACTGTTTTTTGACCCTTGAAGGCTTACGCTTCCGTCAAGCTTTCTTCCGCCGTTTATAACGATATTTTTCATAACACACGCTCCTTTGAAGCATGAAAGCTCTGTTCCATACTATTCAGAGAAGCATAATGTTGTTACTTACTTTATTATCTCGCAAAGTGTATCATAAATACGCTTTGTGGCATCGATAACCGCCATTTTCTTTGCATTTTCGCCGATTTGAGCAAGCTTTGATTTATCCGCAAGAAGAGCATTCACTCTTTCTGTAAGGCTGTCTGCCGTAAGGTCTTTCTCTTCAAGAATTTCCGCCGCACCGTTATTCACAAGTGCCATTGCATTGTGATACTGATGATTTTCGGTAACATAGGGTGACGGAATAAGTATTGAGGGTTTGCCCAGTGCCTGAAGCTCACTGAGGGTGCTTGCGCCTGAGCGGCACACAACAAGGTCAGCCGCAGGCAGACACCTGGGAACATCAATATATTCAACCACTCTTATATGAGGATTTGCTTTAAGGTCAACGCCTGCTTTTTCAAGCTCCTGAGTGAACCAATCGCCGCCCTTACCCGTTGCGTGGAGAAATACGCAGTCGTTATCCTTATACTTATTGAGGATAACGCCAAGCATTGCATCGTTGACCGGCTTTGCTCCGAGGCTTCCGCCCATTGAAAGAATAAGGGGCTTGTTACCAAGGTCAAGCTCTGCACGGGCAAAATCTCTGTCCGCTTTAAGAATATCCCCTCTTATGGGAAGACCTGTTACAACGCAGGGATTTTTAGGCTTCATATACTGCTCCGCCTGCTTTGCGGTAAGCATAACTCTGTCCACCTGACCTGCAACAGCCTTGTTTGCAACGCCCGGGTAAGCATTCTGCTCGTGAATTGCGGTGGGAATACCCATCTTTGCCGCCACTCTGAGAACGGGACCGCTTACATAACCGCCGAAGCCGATTACAAGGTCGGGCTTGAATTCTTTGATTATCTTTTTAATCTGCGAAGAAGATTTCAGAAGCTTTTTGACAGTGCCGATATTATGCTTTATTGCTTCGGGTGAAAAGCTTCGCCAGAAGCCGCTGATTTCAATGGTTTTAAGCTCATAGCCTGCCTGAGGCACAAGCTTTGCCTCCATTTTATCCGCAGTACCCACAAAGGCAATCTGAGCCGTGGGATTCTGCTCTTTGATATAGCCCGCAGTACCGAGAGCAGGATTTATGTGACCGCCCGTACCGCCTGCGGCAATAAGAATTTTTTTATTTTCAAGCATTTTTCTTCTTCCTTTCACCGTTTCTTGATATAGCAAGAACTACACCCATTTCAAGAAGCAACATAACAAGTGATGTACCGCCGTAGCTGAAAAACGGCAGGCTTATACCCGTATTTGGAATTGTGGCGGTTACAACGGCAATGTTCAGTGCCGCCTGCAAGCCTACCTGGAAGCTGATACCCATAGCAAGCATAGCCTCGTATCTTGATTTTGCTCTCAGACCGATAACAAAACCTCTGCCTACAAGAAGGATAAACAGCAGAATAATAAGCATTGCTCTTATAAAACCAAGTTCTTCACACACAACCGCAAATACAAAGTCATTCTGCGGTTCGGGAATATACATATGCTTCTGCTTTGAGTTGCCGAAGCCCAGTCCGAAAAGTCCGCCCGAGCCTATGGCATAAAGGGATTGAAGACTCTGCCAGCCCGAGCCCTGCTTTTCTTCCCTGGAAAGATCTTCGCCGCCCAGAAGTTTCAGCCATACACTGACACGCTGACTTGCGTAGCCTTCAAGAATTTTCTCAGCATTCAGTGCAATCACAATAACGCCCACAACAAGTACCGCAATTATCGCAATGTAAAAAAGCTTATGGATACGCACGCCGCCGAAATAGATAGTTGCAATACCGATGCCGAACATAAGCACCGTGCCCGAAACGTGATTTTCTGCATAGACAAGGGCACAGAACACGAGAACTATACCCACATAAGGGAAGATTACCCACCATTTTTCTTCGATAATCTTGTGGTAACGCTCCATACTGAAAGCAAGGAGCATAACTATTGCAAGCTTTGCGATTTCAGACGGCTGAAAGGAGCCTATACCCGGCACCCACATCCAGCGCTTGAATTCCTCTTTTCCCGGAATAATGTAAGGATTGATAAGAACATAAACCAGCAAAAGCAACGAAATCAGAGCAATGAGCGTCGATGCCTGCCTGAACACATCGGGCTTCACAAAAGAAACACCGATCATAAGTGCAATACCGATTACCGCAAAAAGCGCCTGATTTTTGATGTAATAGTAAGGGTCGTGGTCAACCGTAGGGCTTGAATCGTACCAGGCATTTACATAGCTTGCCGAAAACATCATTATTATGCCGATTGTGAGCACGGCAATAACAAGGGCAAGGAAGGTTATATCCATAGGATTCGTATTGAACAAATCCCTTATCTTCTTTCTGCCCGTAAACACATCGGCAATAATATTGAAAATGCCGAAATGTGCCCTGAACTCTTTTTTAGCATCCAGCTTCATCTTAATATATATCCTCCGTAATACATAACGGCAACCGCAGAAGCGGCACCGAGGATGTTAATGACCGTTAAGGTCAGGCTTATTTTCTTGTGAGTTTTACCGCACATCTCCATATGGCGGTGCAAAGGTGCGGTTCTGAGCAGTAACTTGCCGCCCGTCGCTTTGAAATATACAATCTGTGCGGCAACGGAAGCACCTTCAATAAAATATGAAATACACGAAAGAAGAAGTATCAGCGGTGAATTAAGCGCATATGCAAGTGCAACAGTCATACCGCCGAGAAACAGACTCCCCGTTTTGCCCGTGTGAATTTTTGCAGGACTTTTATTCCAGATAAGAAAGCCGATGCAGGCACCTGCAAGAGCCGCCGATAAAGCTGAAAATCCGAAAAATCCTTTGAGTGCCGCAATAACACCCAAAGATATTGCCGCAGTTGCGGATATGCCCGAAGACAGACCGTCAACACCGTTTGTAACATCGGCAGAATTCACCGCGCAGTAAATAAATACAATACCGGATATCCAGTAGAAAAATCCCGTTTCCACATTGCCGATAAAAGGAACAAACATAAAAGGTGCACCCTGCATACCCATATAAAGGCTTGTAAGGTATGCCACGGCAGTAAGAATCAGCAAAAGAGATTTTTGCTTTATTGTAAGACCCGAATTGCCGTTTGTTGCAATTCTGAAATAATCGTCAATAAAACCGATGAAGCCGAAAGCAAGTGCCGTAATGACACCGCTCCACAGCTTCGTATACATTTCCTGAGGAACAAGGCTGCCCGAAGCGGCAATATCACCGCCCATAAGCTTATCGGTCAGCACGGTAATCAGCACTGCGGATACCGTACCCAGGGCAAGCATTATTCCGCCAGCCGTGGGAATATCACCCTTGCCGTAAAGCTTTTTATCCGCATATGAAACGGGCAGGCCGAACTGAAACTGCCGAAGCCACGGAATCAGAACAAAACCCGAAACCGCAGTTATGACAAGTGCCGCAACAAATGCAGCTATCACGGCAACGGCAACATTCATAAAAGGATTTTCCTTTCAGATATTATTTTTCGAGAGCTTCATAAACAGAATGGATTACATCTTCAAGCTTCATTCCCCTGCTTGCCTTGAAAAGAACCGCATCGCCCTCTTCAAGATATTCCGCAAGGAAAGCGGAAAGCTTCTGCTTATCATCAAAGCTTCTCACATGGGCAACTCCGCCATCCCTTGCACCCTTTGCGGTTTCAAGGGAGCGTTCCCCGTAAGTAAACACAGCATCAACCTTATTTTCCGCCGCTTTTGTTCCTACTCCGTAGTGTGCGTCACGGCTGACACTGCCAAGTTCAAGCATATCGCCGATAACGGCAATCTTTCGTTTGGCGTTCATTCCGCCAAGCACTGCAAGCGCCGCCGCCTGAGAATCGGGGCTTGCGTTATAGCAATCTTCAATAAAAGTAATGCCGTGCATTTTATTGATTCTCTGTCTCATACCTGCGGGCACATAATTTTTCAGTGCTTCAAGAGCAGTCTCAGGCTCAATACCGAAAAGGCTGCCTGCCGCAACAGAGGCGAGAGAATTATAAACATTATGACGGCCCGGATAAGGCAGATTCACCGAAGCTGAACCGCCGCTGAAACCGACGGTAAGCCCGATTTCAGCCTCTTTTGAGTTTATGTCCGTTGCCCTGAACATTGATTTTTCGTTTTCTATTCCGTAATAAATAACAGGATGTGCTCCGGGTCTGACGGTAATAAGCATATCGTCATCCGCATTGAGAATAACGGGTGCATCCGCCTTCATTCCTTCAAGAATTTCAAGCTTTGCACGGAGTATGCCCTCTCTCGAACCCAGATTTTCAATATGAGAAACACCGATATTTGAAATAACCGCAACATCGGGCTTCACCGCCTTGGTGATGCGTGAAATCTCACCGAAATCACTCATTCCCATTTCAATAACAGCCGCTTCGTGGGTACTGTCAAGCCTGAAAAGGGTCAGGGGTACACCGATTTCATTATTGAGATTACCCTCGTTTTTAAGGGTGTTGTATTTTGATGACATAACGGCGTGAATCATTTCTTTCGTTGTGGTTTTGCCCACACTTCCCGTAACGCCGATAACAGGAATACTGAACAGACTTCTGTACCAGCCTGCAAGGTCAAGGAGTGCCTGCCTTGTACTTTCAACAAGAATCTGCCTTTCTTCAAGACCGCAGTCCTTTTCGGCAATAACCGCCGCCGCACCGCTTTCAACTGCTTTTACGGCAAAATCGTGGCCGTCAAAATTTTCGCCCTTAATGGCAATAAACAGACAGCCCTCGGTTATTTTTCTTGTATCGGTGCATACCGTATTGAAGCTGCCGGGCAGCTTTGACTCTGAGCCAACTGCCTTTGCCGCGTCTTTAAAAGTCATTGATTTCATTTATTTTGCCGCCTTTTCGGAAAGAATTTTTGCAACAACCTCACGTTCATCAAAGTGGATTTTACCGCTTGCAAGAATCTGATAGGTTTCCTGACCCTTGCCTGCAAGCACAACAACATCTCCCTCACGGGCAATTTCAAGCGCCTTTCCGATTGCGCTCATTCTGTCAACATCCACAATAACCTTTGAATCGTGCTTGCCGATACCTGCGGTTATATCTTCAATAATCGTCTGAGGGTCTTCGCTTCTGGGGTTATCGGAGGTTACAACCGCAACATCCGAAAGCCTTGCGGCAATTTCACCCATAATGGGTCTTTTGGTTTTATCTCTGTCACCGCCGCAGCCGAAAACGGTTATTACTCTGCCCTCGGTGATTTCACGGACACAACCCAGAACATTTTCAAGTCCGTCAGGTGTGTGTGCATAGTCAATGATTACGGTGTAGGGTGTGTCTGTGGGCACAACCTCCATTCTGCCGGGAATGCCCTTGCAGGCAACAAGCGAATCAAGCACCGCCTTGAAATCCATACCCATTTCAACAAGGCAAGCCGCCGCACCCATCGAATTATAAACAGAAAACTTACCGGGCACTCCGAAATGAATTCTGCCGATTCCGCCTGTACCAAGAAGCTCATATTTTACTCCCGATGCGGAAATTCTGATATTCTTTGCGGAATAATCACAATTATCACTGTTGATTGAGAAGGTTACATTTCTGCAATTTGTGCCTTCAAGCATATACTCCGCACTTTCGTCATCAATATTGACAACGGCAAGTGAAGAATTTTCAAACAGCATATGCTTTGCGGCTTTATAAGCTTCAAAGGTGCCGTGATAATCAAGATGATCCTGCGTAAGGTTTGTGAATATTGCCGCATCAAAATGAATGCCGTCAACTCTGCGCTGGTCAAGTGCCTGGGAAGAAACCTCCATAACACAGTATTCACAGCCGTAGTCAGCCATTTCTCTAAAAAGCGCAAAAAGGTCGTTGCAATCGGGGGTTGTAAGAGATGCCTCGTATTCCTTATCGCCTACAATATTTTTAACAGTGCCGATAAGTCCTGTTTTATGACCCATACCGTCAAGAACGGATTTGATGATAAAGCAGGTTGTTGTTTTGCCGTTTGTACCCGTTACACCGATGATTTTAATGCGTCTTTCGGGATGACCATAAAAAGCGGCACAAATATGTGCATAGGCACTTCTTGTGTTTTCAACAAGAATCTGATTGGGCAGACCCATATCCTTCTGCACAACAACCGCAACCGCACCCTTTTCAAGGGCTTCCGCAGCCTTGGTGTGGCCGTCAAAACGCTTACCTTCAATGCATACGAATATGCAGCCTTCGGAAATTTTTGCAGAGTTATCGGTAATGAAAGCAACTTCCTTATCCTCAAAAACTGCCGTAACTCCCATATCCTTGATTATTTCGCTGAGCTTCATCTTTTGTCCTCCGTGTCACTACTCCTGACTTGCGTAGTCGTCTACTCCCGTGTTGGATTTGAAATATACCGTCACGGTTTTACCGCATTCAACCTCTGTGCCCGCTTCAAGACTCTGGTCATATGAAACAAGCTCGGATGCATTGAGTGCATTGCCTGAAATTCTGATATTAAGACCTGCGGCAACCGCAGCATTATTTGCCTGAGATACGGTCATAAGTTTAAGGTCGGGCACGGTTACGGTAACTCTTTCCGCATCCGCTTCCGTATAAAGAACGATAATTCCGTCCTTGGGCATACTCTGATTATATGCAGGCACCTGGCTTACAACAACATCGCCCTTGCCTACGGTTTTGACCTCAAAGCCCTCCTGAGTAAGCATTGCCTTTGCATCGCCGATTTCTGTGCCTACAAGGTTAGGTGCATTGGTATCGAGAAGAGCAATTTCCTTATCGGTATACTGCCTTTCAACTCCCATATATTCAAGGGTTTTTTCGATAACCTGAGCCGCAACGGGTGTACATATCTGACCGCCGTTAATCTGACCGACGGGTTCGTCAACAAGAATAAGCATTGCGATTTCGGGGTCATCGGCAGGTGCAAAGCATCCGCAGGATGCAACATACTCACCCTGAGCCGTACCGATTTTCTGAGATGTACCCGTTTTACCTGCTACACGGTAGCCTGCAACATAAGCATTTTTACCCGTACCGCCCGAAACAACGCCTTCCATCATATCCGCAACGATTTTTGCAGTCTGCTCAGATATAACCTGCCTTCTGACGGTGGGCTGTGTTTCGTTTATGACATTGCCCTTTGCGTCAAGCTGCTTCTGAACAAGATAAGGAGTCATAAGCTTGCCGCCGTTTGCAACTGCGCTTATAGCGGTTATCATCTGAATCGGCGTTACCTGGAAGGTCTGACCGAAGGATGAACTGGAAAGTTCAACAATACCCATACTGCTCAGTGAATGGCAGGTAACTCCCGCAACAGGTGCAGATTCCGCAGGCAGGTCAATGCCCGTTTTCTCTGTGAAGCCGAAAGCTTCGAAATACTCATAAAACTTTTCTTTGCCAAGCTTCTGACCCACGGTAATAAACAAGGGGTTGCAGGAATTCATAAGACCCTGTTTAAGATTCTGTGTGCCGTGTCCGTCACGCTTATGGCACTTTATTATTCTGTCCGAAACCTTGATTTTACCCGTGCAGGTACAAATATTTGTTTCGTTATCAACCACATTTTCTTCAAGTGCGGCGGCAGCGGTTATGATTTTGAAAACCGAGCCCGGCTCATAGCTGTCGCTGACTATAAAATTTCTCCAACGGGAATAATAAAGATTATTTCTTGCAGCGCTTCTTTTGCTTTCATCAGGATATTCTTCTTCAAGCTTTGCCTTTTCTTCATCGGTAAGCGCCTGAGGATTATTAAGGTCATAATTCTGCATTGATGCCATTGCAAGGATTGCGCCCGTATCAACATCCATAATAATGCCGTAGGCACCCTTACCCTTTGAATCAATGTAAACCTGTTCAAGAGAATCTTCAAGATAACGCTGAATAACTTCATCGATTGTAAGCACAAGGCCCGTGCCCTGCACCGCATCGTAAATTGTTTCAAACTCACGGCTCATAACATCACTTTTGCCGTTCTGCGCTGTAATGATTCTGCCCGGTGTGCCGGTAAGCACACTGTCATATTTAAGCTCCACACCCGAACGGCCCACATCATCCGTACCAGTAAATCCGATAACATTCGATGCAAGTGTTCCGTAGGGATAGTAGCGCTTCACATCCGGGTCAAGACCCACGGCACTGCTGAAATAAATTTCATAATCAACAGGCACCGTCACTCCGTCTTTTTCTTCATAAACGGTGTATTCGTAAGATTCACTGAGGAATTTGCTGATTGCCTCTTTTTCTTCAAACTCAATCTGACGCTTGATGATAAGATATCCGTACTGACTTTTTGCCGCCTTGGATTTTATTGAATCAAGGTCAACTCCCGTTATTTCGGAAACCCTGCGGCAAAGCTCATTTGTAAAGCCTTCATTTTCTTTTTCTGCAATTTTATTGGGCTTTATGTAAACCTTCCACACGGAGGCGCTTTTTGCAAGCATGGTCATATTTGAATCATATATAATTCCGCGTTCAGCAACGATTTCGGTATCGTGAAGCTGATTCTGCTCTGCCTTCTGCTTATACTGTTCATTATCAACAAGCTGAATTCGTGCAAGATTAACACTTGTTGCACCGAAAACACCGATTGTAAGCGCAAGAAAAACCACAGCAGCTCTGTTTATGAGCTTCTTTTTTGGTGATGTCTTTTTCAAACCATTCTTCCTTTCGTGATATAAAAAACAAAAATCGCCGCCCCAAAGCAAGCGTGCATACAACAGCAATCCCGACTCATCGCCGGGAAAGATTTGAACTCGCTAAAATTGAGACAGCCTTGATTATAATCAATATATATGCTTGTTACACAGCCGCATATGCAGCCAAAACAAGATAAAGCCGCCGCTGATTTCAGCTACCCTTGGCTCCATCTTCAACCGCCACACCGTCGGCCAATACAACTTTATCCGTACCGCCGTTTCCGAAATAATGCACCTGATATCTTTCAAGCTTGTTCATACCCAAAACCGATACCGCATAGTGTTCCACCTTTTCAAGCGAAACTTTGGAATTGAGTTCAACAACAAGCCTTGTGTTTTCGCTTACGGCATCACCGATCAGGGATTCAACTGCCGCAGCCTCATTTTCGAGCATTATAAGGCTGATATTGGAGAGCAGAACCGCGCCGAAGAGCACAATCAATGTTAACGAAACCGCAAACAGCTTGACCGCGCGTCTGGCAGATTCTATGGATTCTTTTCTTGCCTGCGCCGCTGATTTTGCACGTCTGGGCTGTGCAGGTCGCTGAGCAGGTCTTTCAATCTGGGGTGCCGCAGAACTTCTCATTGCGGGCATATCATACAGCGAAAGGTCATAAGCCTCGCTGCGGTTATAGTCAGCCATCAATCTTTCTCCTTTCATAGAGTCAAACAAATTAAAGTGAGCAAATGTCACAGCCATCCGATGAAGGAATGGAGGTGATTATTACATGACTTGCGTAAAGCCATCCAAACTTACGCAGGTCATAATCTTTCAACAGTGCGAAGCCTTGCGCTTCGGCTCCGGGGATTTTCGGCAAGCTCTTCTCCGGAAGGAGCAACTGCCTTGAACACCTTTGCTTTGGGTGTGTTACCGCAAACACAGACGGGGAAATTCTTGGGGCAGGTGCAACCCTTTGCAAGAGGAGCAAGCTGCTGCTTCACCGTTCTGTCTTCAAGTGAGTGGAAGGTTATTATGCTGAGCCTTCCGCCTTTGTTAAGGCAGTCAAACATATCCGAAACCGCATCATCCAGCCCCCGGATTTCCGAATTTACGAATATGCGTATTGCCTGAAAAGTTTTTCTTGCGGGATGACCGTCACGCTTTGCAGCGGCAGGCATCGCCGATTTTATGATATCCGAAAGCTCAAAGGTTGTTTCAATGGGTTTTATTTCCCTTGCCCTTACAATGGCTCTGGAAATTGAAGGTGCGAATTTCTCTTCGCCGTAGTCAAAAATTATTTTCTGAAGTTCCTGCTGAGAGAGATTGTTGACTGCATCCGCAGCGCTCATCCCCTCAATGCTCATTCTCATATCGAGTGGTGCATCATGGTGGAACGAAAAACCTCTTGAAGGTTCATCAAGCTGATGTGAGCTTACGCCCAGATCGGCAAGCACACCGTCAACACCGCTGATACCCAGATTTGCAAGAACGGATTTTATGTTAAAGAAATTATCGTGAACAACGGTTACGCACTCAAAGCCGCCCAGCCTCTCTTTAAGAGTTTCGATTGCCTGAGGGTCACGGTCAATTGAAATAAGCCTGCCCGTTGTCAGCCTTTTTGCAATAGCGGTTGAATGTCCGCCGCCTCCCGATGTGCAGTCAACGTAAATGCCGTCGGGCTTTATGTTGAGGGAGTCAATGGTTTCGTTGAAAAGCACGGGGATGTGATGAAATGAATTCGCACTCATCTTTTACTCCTCGGTCTTGAATAGGGAACATTATCGAAGAAGCCGCCGTCATCGTCGTCTTCATCATCGTCATCGTCGCCGAAGTATTCTTCCCAGGTTGCGGGATTCCAGAGTTCAACTCTGTCACCCACACCAACTGCAAGCACCTCATCGGTAAGCTTTGCATATGCCATAAACTTATCGCCTATGGTGATTCGGTTTGACTTGTCGGGAATCAGCACATCGCATCTGTTTGCGATTTTCCTTTCAGCAACCGCCTGCTCGGCACCGTCAAAACATTCAAGCAGGTTTTCGTAAAACTCTTCCCATCCCTCGGTTGAAAAAAGCATAACGCAAGGTTCGTGATGAACAGGTCTGAAAATTATAATTTCATCTCCCAGACCTCTTCTGTGTTTCGGAGGAAGCGTCATTCTGCTTACCTGGTCAAATTTTCTTATTTCTTTGCCTTGAAGCTTTGGCATGACATTTTCCTCCTTCCTTGCGAAAAATCCACCTTTTCCATCCTTTGTCTCCCTGACGACTCCTATTATATATAAAAACTTTCCGAATATCAAGGGGTTTTTATCAAAAAATTCAACTATTTTTCACTTTTTTTCGGGCATTTCCGATGTGCTCTTGTGTACAGAAAAATCTTCGCCACAAGATATAGAGAAAGTGCCGTTCCGTGGCTGAAACGGCACTTTTTTTCACGAGGTGAGAATAAGCATATCTTCGGGCGAAATTTCCGGCTGCAAAGCACAGTTTATTGCAAGTGCGGTCAGCTTTGAGGCACGCTCTATCATCAGGTCCACCTCACGTGGAGTTACCATCATATTTCCTGTCTGCTCATAAAGCGCCTGCTCATCATCACAACCCGAACCGCAATCAAGAACGAGAGTTGCCGCATCCACTACCGTAGGCACTCCGATTGAAATAACGGGCACTCCCACTGTTTTTTCGCTTATTTCCTGCCTTGAATTGCCTACACCCGACCCCGGCACTATACCCGTGTTGCACATCTGAACGGTAGTACCCAGTCTGCCCACATTTCTTGCGGCAAGTGCATCAACGGTTATAACGAAATCGGGCTTTATCATATGCACCGCACCCTTTATCATTTCAACAGATTCCGCACCCGTTTCACCCAGCACTCCCGTAGAAAAGGCACTGACACACCGCAGGCCCGAAAGCCCCGTTGATTCAAGAAGCTCCCCCGTAATATGCCTTGTTGCAAATATCATGGACGCACACTTGGGACCCAGTGCATCGGGAGTGATTTTCATATTGCCCAGACCTGCCACAAGCGCACTGCCATCACGGGGAATTATCCGCCTGACCTCCTCTGTCAGGGCAGAAAGACTTTCGTCAATAAACTGTGCATGCTTTGCAAAGGGGCTGACCTCAACCGTCACATATCTGCCTACGGGTTTGCCCACAGAATCGGCACCTGCATCATTGGTAACATCGATTCTGGTAACCTTTGCTTTATGCGCTCTGAAACTGTCTATTTCAATTCCTTCAAGGCTGTTTTTGCCCAAAAATTCGCACCTTTCCAGTGCAAGATCCGTTCTGAAATTCATATTTTAATTTTCCTCTTGATTTTTTTAAGAAAATTTGGTAATATTAACTGCAAAAGTTTGAAATAATTTTTAAAAAAACCTTGCAATTACAAAAAAAATGTGATATCATATTCACCTGTATGAAGAAGGAGGTGCCACTATGCCCAATATTAAATCAGCTAAGAAGAGAGTTATCGTTAACAAGACCAGAGCTGCAAGAAACAAGTCACGCAACACTGCTCTCAAAACTGCTATCAAAAAGGCTCATGCAGCTGTTGAAGCAAACTCACCCGAAGCAAATGCTCTCGTAAGAGATGCTATCAAGAAGGTTGATCAGGCTGCCGCTAAGGGTCTCATCCACAAGAACAATGCTGCTCACAAGAAGTCAGCTCTTGCACAGCTTGTAAAATAAGCTGTTGTAACAACAGAACATTTCAGAAAATGGCCGCAGTTATAAATTTTTTATGACTGCGGTTATTAAATTATTGACATTCCGCTGACAGTAGGCTATAATTATTATATCCAATTATAGCTTCGGAGGTTGTAAAATGAAAAAGGCTCTTAAAATTATCGGTATTATCGTAGCCGTTGCCGGTGCAGCAGCAGCTATTTACTTCGCAGTTAAAAAGTATCTTGAAAAGAAAAATCAGGCAGCAGATTGTGAAGAAAATTACGTATCCTGCTCCTGCTGCGAAGCTCAGTAATCAAAACAGCTCATCAAATCCCCTTCGCTTTACGGCGGAGGGGATTTTTCTAAAAATTTATTAATTCCGCCTTCAACAAGTTGACATTGCTCCGAATTTCTATATTATATTGGTGTAGGTGTTATTTTTCCTTAGGTTTTGCAAGGAACGAGGTCACAACGCCGCAAAGTATTGCCGCAGTTACTCCGCCTGATGCCGCAGTAAGGCCTCCTGTGAGTATACCTCTTATCCCCTGCTCCGCAATGGCTTTTTCCACACCCTTTGCCATTGCATAGCCAAAGCCTGTCAGCGGCACGGTAGCTCCTGCTCCTGCCCAACGCACAAGAGGCTCATACACACCAACCGCAGTCAATATAACACCAGTCACCACAAAAGCAACAAGAATCCGACCCGGAGTCAGCTTGGTAAGGTCAATAAGAATCTGACCCGCAAGGCAGATTAATCCGCCTGTGGCAAAGGCTTTCAACAAGTCAAAAACCGTATCCGTATTTACCGCTCCCTTCTTTTTGTTTATTATCGGTAAAGCGGCCTCGGATATTCCCGACTTTTTATAAAAAATTGCCTATTGACAAAACCGCGTTGAATTTATAGTATATATATTGTGGTTTCCGGGGGGAAACAAAATCAAAATTCAAAGGAGAAACAGAAATGGTATTTGAAAAAGTAAAGAAAATCATCAGCGAACAGCTGGAAGTAGACCAGAGCATTATCTCAGAAGGCTCAACAATCACAGGCGACCTTGGTGCAGACAGCCTTGACCTTGTTGACCTTGCAATGTCAATCGAAGACGAATTCGATATTGAACTTTCTGACGAAGCTCTTGACAAGATTAAGACAGTAGGCGACCTCGCTACATACATTGAGGACCGCATCTAAAATAACAACATACCCTGCGACTTATGTTGCAGGGTTTATTTTTTTGACATATGAAATTTTGTATGATAAAATAAATTCAGAGGTGATATTATGATTATTAAAAATGCAACTGTTTATGCATCGGACTTTATCCCTTGCTGTACGGATATAGAAATCGAAAACGGAATTATAAAAAATCTGAATAAAACAGATGCGGAAGGTATTGATTTTTCAGGCTGTGTTGTATTACCCGGATTTATTGACATTCACATTCACGGCTGCAATATGGCGGATGCAACAGACGGCAATGCGGATTCCGCCGCAAAAATGAGCAAGTGGCTTGCAACAAAGGGCATCACTTCCTTCTGCCCCACAACAATGACTCTGCCCGTTGACACACTGAAAAAATGCTTCGGTTATGTTGCGGATACAATAGGCAAAGAAGAAGGCGCTTACATTCACGGCATAAATATGGAAGGTCCTTTTATCGCTCCCGAAAAGAAAGGCGCTCAGGATGCGGCGCATATTCTTGCACCCGATTTTGAAATTTTCAGCGAACTTAATGAAATCTGCCCCGTAAAGCTTGTTGACATAGCACCCGAACAAAACGGTGCAAAAGATTTTATTGAAAAAGCCCGTGAAATCTGTACGGTTTCTGCCGCCCACACAACCGCAGGTTATGCTCAGGGCAAAGAAGCAATTGAAAACGGAATTACACACGCCACTCACCTTTACAATGCAATGAACGGTCTGACTTCAAGAGAAGCAGGTATGGTAGGTGCGGTGCTTGACAGCGAAAATGTCACCGCTGAACTCATATGCGACGGTATTCACATCTGCCCCGCAACCCTGAGAATCACATTCAAAGCATTGGGTGAAGACCGCACCGTTGTTATCAGCGATGCTATGATGGCGGCAGGTCTTGATGAAGGTGAATACACACTTGGCGGTCAGCGTGTTATAAAGACTGATGCGGCAAGACTTCCCGACGGTACTCTCGCAGGAAGCGCAACAAATCTTTTTGATGAATTCCGCAATCTGCTTGATTTCGGAATTCCCGTTAAGCAGGCAATAAAATCGGTTACAATCAACCCTGCAAAAGCAATCGGAGTTGACAAAATCACAGGTTCAATCGAAGCCGGAAAGAATGCAGACCTTCTGGTTTTATCGGATGATTTCAAAGAAATAAAGGCTGTTTTTGTTAAAGGAAAAAGGCTTGTTTAAAAGCATTTTGAAAGGTTTCCTGCAAGGCAAATCCACCCTTTAATGTATACTCAATTTAATATGCATGAATATATGCAGTAAAGTAAAATCCCTTTACAATTTCAGGTTGTAAAGGGATTTACTTGCATATGTGGATAACTCGGTGGAAAAAGTGGATAACTACCCTATTTAGTGAAAAAACAGGGTAAAATCCGTAAAGTTTTCCACTTTACAAGGTTTTTAATTCTTTTGAAGAATATTTTTATACAGTATATACCGTATAACGGGTGAATTATTTTTGCAGGATTGCGACAAAAATCCTTCATTTTTTTAGAATTTCCGTAAAGCTTATTCACTTTATAATTTTATAAAAAACGCTGAAAAAAGCCCCCCGACTCATCATCGGGGGGCCTTTGAAATTATTTGAGTTTACCTGTAACCTGATCGATTTTTACGATACCGATTGAGTGGTCACCGATATAGGTAGCGTCGATAGCATCAACATATGTGTTGCCGTCTACATTTGCTGCCTTTGCAAGGTAATGAGCATACTTGGACGAACCGGGGTTAGCCCATGAAGTCAAACCGGCTGCTTCATCATATACATAGGTAGCATCGATAGCCTGAGCAACTGAGTCACCGTTGATATCGCCGAAGATGACGATATGGAATGATTCAACAAGGATATCATCGCTTGTGTTATCAGGTGTGCCCATTCTGTTGTATACATTAACTACTGTACCTGTACCTGTGTATTCCCAAGTACCGCCAAGACCGTCTTCAACGTGGATAAGCTCGATTCTGCCGTCGCCTGATACGTCGATATATTCTTCAAGAAGCTCGGGAGCCTTGATGTATTCCTTAATACCGTATACGTACCACTTGCTTGTTGCTGCATCGTAATCATCTACGTCGCCGCCTGCTCTGTCAATAACAGTTGTGCAGGTGTCATTCTTGGGAATAAGCATAACCTTAACGGGCGCGTAGATTGCGTAGAGAGCCAGATCATGTGCAGGCATTGTAATCTCTGTTACGATACTGTCAGCATCACCTTCAACTGTTGACCAGCCGAGGAAGGTGAAGTGCTCGAATGTACCGGGATTGCCGGCTACTGCTACTGTATCACCCATATTCTTTGTCTGTGTTGCGTATACATACATAACATCAGGTGAAATGGGGCCGTTTTCAGCAGGCTTATAATCATAGAATGTTACGTCAAATTCAGTCTTGTTCCAGATTGCTATGTAATCTGCACCGTCAGAATCCATCTTGCCGAAGTCTGTAACGGGAGTTTCGGGATCAGCGGGAGTTGCCCAGCCGCCGAATTCATAGCCTTCCTTAACAGGCTTTTCTGTGGGAGGAACGATATCCTGACCGAAGGTGATGTCTGTTGTGTAGATTGAGCTGTCTGTGCTTTCGAACTTACCGTCGCCGGCATCAAACTTAGCTTCAAATGCATCTTCTTCGAAATCAGCATAAACAGTTACATCATTTGCAGGCATAATTGAAGGAACTTTAACCTTATTATTATCTGCATCTACCCAGCCCTTGAATACGAAGCCGTCAATAACGGGATCTGCTACGGGAGCAACTGCCTCATTGTAGTAGTATTCTTCGGTAGCGGTTTCGCCGTTAACAACAACATTCAGCTTGTAAATATTTCTTACAAGGTATGCTTTAAGCACGAGAGTTCCTGTTGCGGGAACGGTGCCTGTAAGCACGCTTTCTGCTGTGTCAAGAGTGAAGCCTTCGGGAACTGTGTATTCAGCGGTCTTTGTTGTATCAACAACACCGTCGGTGTATGTTACTGTTGAGGTTGCTGCATCGGGATATGCACCCTCAGTATCCATTTCGTAAACTTCGAGAACATAGCTTACATTGCTGTTTGCAGTCCACTTTGCTGTGAATTCAAGTGCGTTGTCAGGCATTGAAGTGTAGTCAGCAGGCTGCTTGCCGTCCTTATCGAACCAACCGTCGAACTTATAGCCGGCCTTATCAGGAGCTGCGGGAACGGGAACGGAGTCACCGTACTTAACAGCTGTGGGGCCGTCACAAACTGCGCCTTCGTTGATGTAAGTTACGCTGTATGTATCTGCTTCGAATATTGCGTAGTAAACTTCATCTTCTGTGGGATATTTTTCGGGAAGACCCGAAAGGGTTGCACCTGATTCATCCGTTGACCAGTCGATGAAGAAGCAGCCTTCGAGAGTGGGATCTTCGGGAACTTCGAAGGGAGCGCCTGCTGTTACAATGCGCTTGATTTCGGTATCGCCGATAACAAATGTGATTTCAACATTGTTTATCCAGAATGCCTTGTAAGCTGCATCGTTATAGGGCATTTCTGCGGGAAGATCTACGATATCTGCCTCTGTGGGATTTTCAACAGAAGCGTCAACCCAGCCTGCGAAGGTGTAGCCGTCTCTGACAGCCTCGGGAACTGCTGTATAATCAACTGTTTCACCGATTGTGCCTTCGATTACATATGAGGTTTTGCCTGCTGCGCCGAAGTTACCACCGTTTGCATCAAGAGTAATCTTGCTGTCAATATAAACGGGATAGCTCTCTACGGTTGCGATTACATCCCAGAGATGCATACTTGAAGTTTCTTCTTTTGAACCGCCCTCTTCGCCGAGAGGAATGTTGATGTAAGCGTAAACGCCGTCACCTGAATTCTTGATTGTATTTTCAACTATAAAGAATTCACCCTTACCGCTTGCGGTATCAAGAACTTCAAGGTCAAATTCGATGAACCATTCGTCACCGCTGATCTTCTTGCTGGTTGAGGGATTGAACTGATATCTTGCAGTGATTGCTGTGTGAGTATCAGCAAAATCCTGAGTGATGTAACCGTAGGTTACAAGATCCTGCAATGAATAGTTTGTTCCGTCGATCTTTGCAAATTCACCGCTTACACGGTTAACAGCTGCTGAGCTGGTTGCACTGTCATTGGGAACAAGGTCATTCTTTTCATTATATACATATGAATCGGTGAAGAACTCACTGTCATAGAACATAATGATGTTACCTGCGTTGGTAAAATATGAGGTATCCACAAAAAGTCTTGCCTTAACCTTTTCGCCGGGCTTGACTCTGTCTGTGTAAATCCACTCATTTGTTTCGGGGTCAAGTCTGTAAATCTTTGTGATGAAAGTAAGCTCTTCGCCTGTTTCTGTTGTTGACTTCCAGACTGCCTCGTACTCCCCTGCAACTGCGGGGAATTCAGTTATTTCAGCTGCTGTGCTGTCATCTGCACCTTTGAGTTTCCAACCCATAAACTTGTAGTTGCTTCTTGTGGGTGTGGGAACGGTGAGTGCATCGCCTGCGTCACCCTCTGCATAGAATTCGGTTGACTTGTCAGCAAATGCGCCGAGACCTGCATCAAACGATGCGGTTACGAAATTATCAAAAAGAGTAACGGGCTGGCTGCTGTAATAAAGAACAGCATCCCAGTTAGCCATGCTGGTGATTGTTTCGTTGGTGCCGTCATAAGGTCCCTTGGGAACATTCATACGGCCCTTTTTGAAGCTTGTTGAACGGGTTGTTTCTTCAAGTGCGAAGAAATCGCCTATGCCCGTGCCGTCAGCTGCATCAGCTTTGACTGTGAGCGGAAATTCAAAAAGCCACTGTGAGCCGTTGAACTTCTGGTTGTTCGCTCCGCTTGCAAAGTGATATGAAATGTAAACAAAGTTATGCTTATTTGCAAAATCAGGTGTGATTTTGCCGTTGGCAATCATAAAGTTTTCAACATCAGATGTTGAATCATTACCTACATAATCGCCTGTGATTCCGTAAGGAAGAGCCTTGTAATAAGGATTAACTATAAGGTCATTCTGTCCTGAACCAAACGAATCTTCATAGAAATCGTTGTTATAGAAGAACAGAAGGTTACCTGTGTTAGTATAGTAATCAGTGTTCAGATATACTCTGGCTCTGACTTCTTCGCCCTGCTTTACTTTTTCAGTTTCGGTCCACTTTCCGTCAACCAATCTGAAAATCTTGGTGGTAATGCTTAAAGTGATTCCGTCTGCATTTCTTGCATCCCATGCGTTTGCAATCATCGAGAAGGAGCTGAAAATCATTAAAACCGACAAAGCAATGGCTACTAACCTTTTCATTGTTTTCATTAGAGAATGCCTCCTTGTCTGTTATTCCGTCTGTACAACGGAACTTGCGAAACAGAGGGACTCTTGCTCCCCTGCTTCAAAGATACGCGGGGTTCCTCATTTTGGCGGAGGGAGGGTTAATCCCTCCGCCAAGTGATTTCAGGTTAGAATTGCTTTAATCAGGAAGCTCTGCCCGTTACCTGATTAATTCTGAGCATACCGATTGATACGTCGCCGATAATCTGTGCATCGGTTGCATCAATGATGCCGTCACCGTTAAGGTCAGCTGCCATTACCTTATAGAGATCATAGTTGGAGTTAACAACTACTGCACCCTGTGCAGGATCATAAACATTTTCTTCTGACCAGTTGGTGATCATAAGGCCTTCGTCGTCAGCCCATGTGCTGTCAACTGCTGTTGCAAGTGAGTCACCATCGATATCACCGTAGATAACAATTACGTATGTTTCGATGGGTGTTGAAGGATCAAGGTTGTCATAAAGTTCAACCTTTGCACCTGTACCGCAGTAATCACTTGCAGAAGGTGTAACTGTGAAGAAGCCGTCACCTTCAACATCAAGGTATGTGCTGCGGAGTGTGCCTTCCTTCAGGTACTGTTTGAGACCTGTGATGATGTAATTATCTCTGTCAATCTGAGTTGATGAATCGCCCTTCGCAATAAGCTTGACAGCTATTCTTTCGAAGACGGGTTCAACTTCGATATCGTTAGCGGGCATCTTATCATAGATGATGTTCCACTTAACAAATTCAAAGTGAGCCTTAACGGGCTTATCATCAGGAACGGGAATTTCGTCACCGTATCTTACCATTTCGGTTGCGAATACGGAACCGTCAGCGTTGAGATATGTTACCTTGAAGATAGCAACTGCGAAGTCAGCAACGATGATAACATCATTTGCAGGCATTTCGAAGGTTGTACCGGGAACATATTCTGTATCGCCGTCGAACCAGCCGTTGAAGGTCATGCCTTCTGCTTCAGGAGCTTCCTTAACTGTTACTGTTGCACCGTATGCATAGGTTTCGGTTGTCTTAACACCATTTACAACATATGTTACGCTGTATACATCCTCAGCCCATGTTGCTGCGAAGTCAAGGTTGCTCTCAGGCATTGTTGCAGGAACTTCGGGAGTCCAGCCTGCGAATACGAAGCCGTCCTTCTTGGGTTCTGCGGGAGCAATGATTTCTGCACCGTAGTAAACATCTTCTGTTGTTACAGTGCCGTCTACATTCCAGGTTACCTTATAAAGGTCTCTGTCGTAGTAGATGGTAAGAACTGTTGAACCGTCTGCTACAACTACATCGCTGAGGTGGCTCTTTTCAAGGTTGGGTGTAAGACCGGGAAGGTCGTTGTTAGCCTCAACCCATGAGGTTGTGCCTGTTACGCCGAATGTGTATGCAACAGTCTTTTCATATGTCTTGCCGTCGGTGTTCATTGTGTAGATTTCGATTGTTACCTTGGTGTTTGCACCTGCGGTATATCTTGCCTCGTAAACTGTATCAGCTGTGGGCATCTTGCCGTTGAATGCAGTGTTTGTTCCCTTGATGTACCAATCAACGAAGTTGTAGCCTTCCTTCTTGGGAGCTGTGGGAGCAGTGATAACTGAATCAACCTTAGCCTCTACGGGGTAGCCTTCTACTGTTACGCCGTCAACTTCGAAGCTGAGGCTTACAGTGTTAGCTGTGAATACGGGAGTGATAACAATATCCTTTTCTGCGGTGATGGGGAATTCAACCTCTTTGCCGGTTTCATCTACCCAACCGCCGAAGGTATAGCCATCCTTCTCGGGTTCTTCGGGCTCTTCAATCTTTTCGCCGTAGTAGTAATCATCCTTTTCACCGTTAACAGTGATTGAAACAGTGTTTCTGGTGTAGTAGATGTAGATTACTGTTGAACCGTTACCTGCGATTACAGCCTTGGCAGGTTCAATGCTCTGAACGGTGAAGCCGTTTACGTTTTCGTCAGCTGCTTTGAGCTCAATTGTTGTGCCTGCCTTTGCAGTTCTGATTTCGTCAACGGGTTCGCCCCATGAATGGCCGTCGGTATTCTGGAATACCTTCTTGACAGTGTAGTTAACATCGTTTGCCTGGAGAACTGCGTAATATGTTACGCCGTTTACGGGAACTGTTTCAGTTGCGAGGTCAACTATTGCACCGTTTTCTTCCTTTGCCCAACCCATGAAGGTGTAGCCGGGAATTCTTTCCTGAGCAGGATCGCCGGGGTTAACGATTGCTGTGCCGAAATCGAATGAACCCTTGCTGTATTTCTGATCTGCAACAATGAAGATTACTTCATATGCAATAGGCTCAAAGTTGGGTGTAATTGTTACGTTAGTTGCGGGAACTGTATAGGGGAAGGTAACTTCTTTACCTTCTGAATCTGTCCAACCGGTGAATTCGTAGCCTTCGTCTGCTGTGGGTTTATCCTTTTCGATGGTTTCACCGTAGTAGTATTCCTTAGCTTCTTCGTCACCGATCTGAACTGAAACCTTATTACGTGAATAGTATACCTTGATGATCATAAGTCCATCGCCTGTTACTTTGCCGGTAAGAACTGATCTATCTTCAACTGTGAAGCCGATCTTTACTTCGGGAACAAAGTTGATTACGGTATCTGTTACATCGTATTTGGTTGCGCTTGACTTAGCATAGCTTGTGCCGTTGGTGTTCATAACATATGTTTCAACGGTGTATGCTGTGCCTTCGGCAGGATTAAGAATTGCATAGTATGTTACGCCGTTAACGGGAACTGTTACGTCATCGGTGAATTCAACCTTTGTTGAACCGTCAAGTGACCAGCCGCCGAAGCCGTAACCGGCAGGTGCTGTGTATGCGGGAGCGATTTCTGAAATCTTTGTGCCGAATGCATACTCGCCTGTTGCAACTGTGCCGTTCTTATCAATGAATGTTACGGTGTAGTTGATGGGAGTAAGCTTTGCGGTGTAGGTTGTTGCCTTTGAGGGAACGGTTGTTACACCTGCTTCAACCTTAACGCCGTCTGCAAACCAGCCGTCAAATGTGTAACCGGGAACATTTACATCTGCGGGAACACTGAGAATCTCGCCGAATGTCTGATTGCTCTTCTGAACTTCTTCGTCACCGTTCATGAAGGTGATTTCGAATTCTGAGGGCTTGTAGTTGGGTGTGATAACGATATCTTCGGTACCAACCTTTACGGGGAATTCAACGGGATCGCCCTTGCCGTCTACCCAACCGTCAGGTTCTTTACCTTCGGGTGCTGTGGGATGAGCAGGCATATCCTCTTCCTTGATTTCTTCGCCGTAGTATTTTTCTGTTTCGGTTCCGTTGATTGTTACCTTAACAGTGTTACGGTCATAGTATACCTTGAAGATTGTTGTGCCGTCGCCCTTAACCATTGCGGTAAGAACATTTTCAGCATTGTCGCTGTCGAAGGTGAAGCCTTCGTAGCTGCCGGGAGTAACGGTCTTTTCTACGCCTGCAACGCCGTCTTTAAGAACATCTGTCTTTGAGGCATCCTTGGTGTAGGTCTTGCCGTCAGTACCCATAAAGTACTTTTCAACTGTATATTCAACAGTTGTTGAGGATTCAAGAACTGCATAGAAGGTCTTGCCTTCTGCAACTGTTGTATCCATTGTGCCGAGGTCAGCAAGTGCTTCTGTTGCACCCTTTGTTGCAGCCCAACCGATGAAGCTGTAACCTTCGGGAAGTTCTGCTGTGGGAGCAGTGGGAGCAGTGATAGCTGACTTATAAGCTACGCTCTGAGTTGTGTAAGCAACTTCGTTGCCTTCATAAGCGATTACGTAGTTTACGGGATAGTTGATGGGATTGAGAACTGCATAAAGAGTTACGGGAGCTGCACCCATTGCGCCAAGGTCTGCATCTGCTTTGGTAGCATCTGCGCTTCTTGACCAACCGAGGAATTCATAGCCTGCGGGAGCTGCTGTGAAATCATCGGATACTGAAAGATCTGCTTCGTAGTAAACTTCGGCAGTGTCAACAGTTTCACCGAGTGCCGAATAAGTTACTGTGTAAGCATTACGCTTGTAGTATGCATTAAGAACGGTTGAACCGTCGCCTGCAACTGTATCACTGAGCTTACCTGCTGTTGTATCAAGTGTGAAGCCTGTGAATGTTTCGCCGTATGAAACGGGAGTTTCAGCTACTTCGTTGAGAGTGATTGAATCAGCTTCGCCGTAGTTACCTTCGGTATCCATGAAGTATCTGTTTACAGTGTAGTCTACGCCGCCTGATGCAGGCTTGTAAACTGCTGTGTAGGTTGCGCCGTCGAGAGGAACGGTTACTGTTGTGATATCAGCAATAACTGTTGCGCCGCCGTCTGCTGTCCAACCTGCAAGCTCGTAACCGGGCTTTGCGGTTGCGGGATCAACAGTAAACTCGGGAAGTGTGATGCCTTCTTCGAAATTCTGAACATCTGAAACTGTATTGCCTTCATATACAAATGTAATTGTATATTCATTGGGAATCCATTCAGCGTAGAATTCCTGAGGCTCATCATACATTTCGCCAAGCTCTACGCCCCAAGGCATTTCTTCATCAAGATGATAGCCTTCTCTTATGGGAAGCTCGATTGAAGGAATCTGTGTACCGTAATCAACATCAATACTTCTTACTGTATCGCCGTTGAGCCAAGCACCTTCGTTAGCATAGAATGTAGCCTTGAATTTCAGGATTTCAAAGTAACCGCGGATTGTAACATCACTTGTTACTGTGTAGGGGAATGAGGGAGTTGAAGCACCGATCTTCCAGCCGTTGAATTTGTAGCCTTCGATTTCTGTGCCGGGAAGGTCTGCTTCTTCGATTGTGTCACCGTAGAGATAACCTTCAAGAATACCTGCTGCGGATTCATCTTCCTCTGTTTCGGGATCATCTTCTTCTCCGGGAACACCGATAAAGTATACTGTTACGGTGTATTCGATATCTGTTACGGCTGCAATATTATCGTAAACATATCTGCCTGCAACATCAGGATCTTCAACGAAGTATGTTTCTGTATCAGCATCGATTACATCGATAACATCCTGCTGCCACATAACGAATGTTGTGCCGGGTTCGGGAAGAATATCATCTGTGGGATCTTCGGGAACTTCTACTGATTCACCGAATGAATACGTTTCGCTGAAATAAATTTCAGTCATTGCGTCGTCAAGCCAGTAGTTAACAACGTAAGTATTCTTTACCCATTTACCTGTTACGGTAACATCTGATGTTCCAACGGTGTAAACGCCTTCGCTTTCATCTGCGCCTGCAACTGTCCAACCAAGGAAGGTCCAGCCTGCTGCTTCCATTTCGGGAAGGTCGATTTCATCACCGATGTTTGCATCAGTCTTCTGATATGCACTGAGGTCAACAGCAGGAGCTGCGCCTGTGAATTCATATGTTACTTTATAGTCAATAAGTGCCCAGGTACCTGTCATGATAACAGGAGCTGTGCCCATAGCGCCGTTTACGTCACCCTCAGTTTCCCAGGTAAGTGTATAGCCGTCGGGAATTTCTACTACGGGTTCGGTAATTGCTTCGCCGATTGTAAGAGTTGTTGCTGCGGGTTCTTTGTAACCGTCAGGAATTTCACCGCCGTAAACATAAGTTACGGTGTAGGGAATCTTAGCCCATGTACCTGTAAGAGTTACATTGTTTGCGCCTGCGGTGAATGTACCGTCAGCATTTTCTGTTGCACCTGTTGCAGCCCATGCAAGTGTATAACCTGCGGGAACTTCAACTTCGGGCTTAGCGATGATGCCGCCTGCTGTTACCTTTGTATCAGCGGGAACTTCATCCTCTTTGCCTGCGGGAACAGTGCCTGCGAATGCATATGATACGGTGTAGAGTGTCTTATACTTTGCGGTATAAGTTGCACCGTCAAGACCCATTATTGCAGTGTCGCCTGCATAAAGGATATCAGCAGGATCTGCTGCATTTACCCAGTATTCGAAGATACCGGTTTCTGTATCCGCACCTGCGGGAGCCTTGTATTCAGCACCGTAGAGAGCAGGAACTTCTGTCTCGCCGAAGGTTGCTGTGTACTCGTTTCTCTTGAGGTAGATATTAAGTTCAGCAGTGTTTTCTGCATTAACTTCTACATCCCCTGCTGTGCTCTCTGCTGTATCAAGAGTGAAGCCTGCGGGAACGCTGTAAGATGATGCGTTAACAAGAGTACCGGGTGTTGAACCGATATCTGTTGAAACTGCTGCGCCGTATTTACCGTCTGTACCCATTGTGTAAACATTCTGCTTATAGGTTGCGTTTGCAGCCTGGAAAACAGCTGTAAGTGTAAGGGGTTCATAGCCGACTGTGAGAGCCTTAATCTGGTCATTTGTAAGAGCGGTCTTGCCGTCTGTTGACCAGCCGAGGAACATCTTGCCGTCTGCCGAAGCAGTGGGAATTGAGAAATCTGCGATTGTTGAAAGCTTATCGCCGATATAACCTGTGTATGAGGTTGTGCCGTCAATTGAGCCTTCGTTTGTTTTGAATTCTACTGTGTTGTCACATGAAAGTGAGCTGTCAGCGTCGGTATCGTTGAGGGTGTAGCCGAATGTACCTGTGGGAACTTCGGTAGAAATGTATTCTTCTCCGTCAACAATACCTGTGATTGTGGTAGGAGCAAGCCAGTTGTCATAGTCTGAAATGAAATCCAATGCCATAAAGAACTGACCATCACCTTCGGGCTCTTCGTTAACAGTAAAATCAATTTCGAAGAACCATTCGGAGCCATCAAATGACATTGCCGAACCAACCGGTTTGAATGGACCCATATAAATCCATGATTTATCGGCAATATCATCTTCTGTTATATAACCTTCATAAATCATATCATCAAATATGTTGTCGTAGCCTTTGCCGCTAGCAAGATTGGCGGTGTACTTACCGCCATTAACAGGAACAGCGATTGAGCCTTTATACGAGCCTTCATCATATCCTTCGAAAGTAGGAGTCAGAAATTCCGAAGGATAAAAATAAAGCAAACTGGCAAGTGCTAGGTCGAAATCTGTAGTCAAGAAAACTCTTGCCTTTACGTGTTCGCCTTTTGCCGCTTTTGTGGTTTCAATCCACTCTTCTCCAACTTGTCTGTAAAATTTGGTGTCCACTGACCAATTGAGTTCTGCATCAGCAGCCGTCGCAAGAAGCGAAACGGAACCAAAAACCATAAGAAGAGCAAGGAAAAGTGAAACCGACTTTTTAAATAATTTCATGCATTTTCCTCCCTTAAATTTAAGGAATATCTATTTGCATCAAGCAAGTGAACATCACCTGCTATAATAGCCTGAATTTTACAAGTAATTTGCAAAATTTCGTCAAACCGAAAATTATATTTTTCCTTTGCAGGGGTCGATGCTCGCACCGACCTTTTTCCGCAGGGTCGATGAAAGCATCGGCCCCTGCTTTGGGGTAAAAATTTAATCTTCAATTATGGCGTTGCCCACAGAGGAGCCGGAGCTCCTCCGTGGGAACAATTTTAAGTATGATTATGAAACTCTACCTGTTATCTGGTTAAGAGTTGCACCGACAATTACTCGGTCAATAAGAGCACCGTCGTCACCTGTAAGTCTTCTGTCACCGTTAAGGTTTGCAGCTCTGTAAATATATTCAACTCTTGTTCTCAAAGCTGACCATGTAGGCTTAAGAATTTCCTTATCGATGGCAGAACTATCGTCTGCCATAACTCTTGCGTTACCGTCGACATCACCGAAGATTACAACATAGAAGGTTTCAACAGGTGCTGATGTGTCAGCATTGTCATAAACTTCAACCTTGGTACCTGTACCGAGACGTCCGCTTACAGCAGGAGTTACAACTGCATAACCGTCACCGAGAACCTCAACATAAGTTGTTTTAAGAACTGAATCTCTCTGACCGGTTCTGAGACCGTAGATAAGGTTCTTTGTGCTGTCTGTTGTTTCAACAAACTCGTCTGTTACGGTGTAACCGTCATTGTATGACTCGATAGCACCGTTTCTTTCGATCATTGTTGTTGAGCCTGCCTTGGGAACAAGCTTAACTGTTACCTTCTTGTATACTGCGTAGTATTCGGTTGCAACGCCTTCGCCCATAACAATTTCTGTTGTGTCGATTACTTCGCCGCCTTCGGTTGTTGACCAGCCGAGGAAGGTCCAGTATTTTTCACTGATTTCAGCATTGTTGCCTGGGAATGTGATTTCTTCGCCGAAGTTAACTTCTGCCTCTGATGCCTTTTCAGCTACGTCTGTCTTCCAGGGTGTTGCAGTTGTTGCAGCGTAATCATAGAAGGTTACAGTTGCAGCACTGCGCTCGAAGATTGCGTAGTAAACAAGGTTTTCAGCGGGCATTGTTGAGGGAAGCTCATCCCCTGCTGTTGCGTTGGGATCTGCTGACCAGCCAAGGAACTTCCTGCCTGCCTTATCGGGCTCTGAGGGAACTTCGAAGTCTTCGCCGAAGGTTACGTTGAATACTTCGTAGGGTTCTGTTGTTTCGTCAACATAATCTACATAGTAAGTGATTGTGTAGAAGTCAACTGTTTCTGACCAGATAGCTGTGAAGGTCATACCTTCTTCATCCATTGTACCTACCATGGGATCCCAGCCGAGGAAGTCATAGCCTTCCTTAACGGGAGCTGCGGGTACGGGGATTTCGCTATCGAAATCAACCATTACTTCGTAGGTATCTGTGCCGTCTGCAAACTTACCGCCGTCTGCATTGAAGACTGCCTTGTATTCCTTAGCAGTTGTCTTTGCATAGAGCTTTGTTACGCCTTCGGTGTAGGTTGTGCCTTCAACGAAGGGAACGGTGCAGGCTTCATCTGTATACCATGCGCTGAGTGAATAGCCTGTGGGAACTGTGTAACCGGGAACAGTTGTTGAAATTACCTGACCGTATTCGCAGGAAACTGCACCTACGGGGATGCCGTTTACATGGTAAACTACATCGGCTGTTGTGATTTCAAATACTGCTGTGTAGGTTACTGCCTTTGCAGGCATTGTGGTATCTGCGTTAAGATATTCGCCCTTTTCGTCTGCCCAGCCAATGAACATATAACCTGTCTTGGTGGGCTCTTCGGGAGCTGTAATCTTTGAACCGTAAGCAACATCCTTCTCCTCTACTGTTGCACCTTCTGAAATGAAGGTTACTGTGTAGTTGATGGGAGTGAATACGGGAGTGATGATGATTTCATCATTTTCATCAGTGGGAACGTTGTAGGGGAATTCTACTACATTGCCGTCCTCATCTACCCAACCGGTATGTTCCATACCTTCGGGCTCTTTGGGAGCTGTGGGCTCTTCGATTGTTTCGTCGTAGTAGTAATCATCCTTATCGCCGTTGATATCAACAGTAATCTTGTTACGTGAGTAACGTACTTCGAGAACGGTTGTGCCGTCGCCTGCGATTGCGCCGCTGATGATATTGGCATCTGCATCGTAGTTTGTGCCGGATACGAAGGTGAAGCCTTCATAATTCTTGACAGCGTACTTTGCAGTGTCGCCTGCTGTGCCTGTGAATTCTTCTGTGCTTACAAGCTCATAAGTTTCACCGTCGGTTGCCATCTTATAAGTTTCAACCTTATAAACAATACCGTCGTTAGCTGTGAATGCTGCAACATATGTTGCGCCGCCTTCGGGAATCTTTGCGGTTGATTCAGCTGTTATGCCTGCATCTGCACCGTCAAGAGTCCAACCTGTGAAGGTGTAGCCTGCCTTTGAAGCTGTGGGCACTGTGTATTCTGTTTCAGCTCTGCCCTTGACTGAGAAGATTTCTTCGCCGTCAGAGATGAACTTAACAGTGTAGCTGTATACAGGAGTGATGGTGATTTCACCGTCTTCTTCATCGGGAACATTGTAGGGGAAGTCAACGGGCTTGCCGTCTTCATCTTCCCAACCGTCGAACTCGCCGCCCTTGGGATCCTCGGGGATTGTGGTGGGTTCTTCGATTACATCCTCGTAGAAGTAGTCATCCTTATCGCCGTTTACATCAACAGTAATCTTGTTTCTGCTGTAATAAACTTCAAGAACGAGTGAACCGTCACCTGCGATTGTACCGCTGATGGTGTTGGCATCTGCATTATAGTTTGTACCGGATGTGAAGGTGAAGCCTTCGTAATCCTTAACAGCGTATACTGCGGTGTCTCCTGCTGTGCCATAGAGAGTTTCTGTGGTCTTATCGTATGAACCGTCAGCCTTCATCTTATAGGTTTCAACGGTGTAAGCAATGCCGTCGTTTGCATCCCACTGAGCTGTGTAGATTACATTCTTTGCAGGCATTGTTGCGCCTTCTGCGAACATTTCGCCGCTGTCAGACTTCCAGCCTGTGAAGGTGTAGCCTGCCTTAGCGGGATCTGCGGGAGCGGTAATAACATCCTCGTAGTTGTAAGTATCAACCTTATCTTCGGTTGTATCAATACCGTCTACCCATGTTACTGTGTAGTCAATAGCGGTCCATGTACCGTTGATAGCAACTTCGCCGTCAGGCATTGTGAAGTCTGCCTTATCCCAACCGCTGAATGTATAACCTACCTTGGTAAGAGGAGCAAGAACTGTAACGGGTGTGCCGTAAGCAACATCCTCAACTCTGTCATACTCTTTGCCGTCAACATAGTAGATTACATCATACTTGTTGATTGCCCAGGTACCGCTGATAACAACTTCTTCGTCGGGCATTATGAAGTCTGCCTTATCCCAACCGCTGAATGTCCAGCCTTCCTTGGTAAGAGGAGCAAGAACTGCAACGGGTGTGCCGAATTCAACATCTTCAACTCTGTCATACTCAACACCGTCAACATAGTAAACAACGTCATACTTGTTGATTGTGAATGTACCTGCGATTTCAACTGCCTCTGCGGGCATTGCAAATGTTGCGTTTGCTTCGTACTTGGTTCCGTTTACTGACCAGCCGCTGAATGTGTAGCCTTCCTTGACTTCAAGAGCAGGAACAGTTACTTCTGCGCCGTAGAGAACGGGGGTTGTTGACTTAACTTCGCCGTCAACTGTTGTTGTTACGGTGTAGCTCTCTCTGTCGATATAAACATAAAGAGTAAGCTTACCGTCGGCTGTTACTGTGCCTTCGTATACGCTGAGGGTATCGTTTGCCTTGAAGCCTTCTGCGTATGTTGCGGGCTTAACGTTTACGGTTGCATCTGTTACGCCTTCGTATGCCTTTGAAACACCTTCGTCATAGTTGCCGTCAGTGCCCATTGTGTAGGTAATAACTGTGTAAGTGATGCCGCCGTTTGCAATCCAATCTGCTGTGAAGGTCATATTTTCTTCGGTCATGTAACCAACTTCGGGTTCCCAACCGTTGAATGTGTAACCTGCTCTTGCGGGATCTGCGGGAGCGATGATTTTAGCATCGAAGAATGTGGGAACATTCTTTGATGTGTCGCCGTCTGCCCATGCACCGCCGTTTGCATTGAAGGTTGCAACGTATTCGTTAGCTGACCAATCTGCTGTGATTGTGACAGCTGCGCCGTTTTCGCCTGCGTCAGCAATTACGATGCTTTCGCCTGCGGGATAGGTTGTGCCGTTGTATGACCAACCGTTGAAGGTATAACCCTTCTTTTCCATATCGGGTGAAGTGAATTCATCACCGTATACTGCGGATGTTGCGAATTCCTCACCTGTTACTTCCTTACCGTCGCTTATCCAGCTTACGGTGTAGGTTTCCTGCTGCCACTGTGCAAGATAGTCAACACGATTGTCGATCATTACGGGAAGTGTTTCGCCAACACCGTAAACAACTCTTGTTGCGTTATCCATCCAACCGATGAAGGTGTAACCTGCACGGGTGGGAATTTCAGGAGCAACAACTGCCTTGCCGTATTCAACGGTGATAGCCTTGTTGTTTGAACCGTCAGCATAAGCACCGTTGTTTGCACGGAAGTTAACAGTGTTGCTGTTGAGAGTCCATGTTGCGTAGAAGTTAACTGCCTTTGCAGGAGTTACAAGGTCTGCAATTTCTTCTGCGGTGTATGCAATACCTGTTTCAGCATCTACCCACTTATCAAGTGTGTAGCCTTCCATTGTTGCTGCGGGAGCACTGATGGGAGCGCCGAACTTATTGTTTGTCTGCTGGAGAATCTTTGCACTGTCTTTACCTTCATAGAAGGTTACCATGTAGCTGTTGACATCCCATGCAGCGATAAGTGACATACCGTCAAGAGGCATCTTTGAAGGAACGGTTGTCTTTACGCCGCCTTCTTCTCTGCTGCCGCCTGCATACCAACCTGCGAAGGTATGACCTTCTCTCTGGGGATCTGCGGGAGCTGTGATATCTGCGCCGTAATCAGCAACGATATCTGCTACTGCGGAGCCGCCGTTTGAATTGAAGGTGATTGTGTATTCGTTAGCATCCCACTGAGCGGTGTAGGTTACATTGTTTGCAGGCATTGTCGCATCAACTGCGGGTGACCATGTTGTGAATGTATAACCTGATTTCAGGGGAGTTTCGGGAGCTGTGATACCTGCGCCGTAAACATAAGTTTCTACCTTATCGGCTGTGCCGTTATCGAATACCCATGTTACTGTGTAGCTGTTGATATCAAACTTACCGGTGAGAGTAACATCTCTTGCAGGCATTTCGAATGATGCGCCTGCATTGTACTTGGTTGTGCCGTCATACCAACCGTCGAAGGTGTAGCCTTCCTTGGTTTCCTCAGCAGGAACAACTACTGTTGCACCGTAGAGATAACCAACCTTACCGGTTGTTGTGCCGTCAGTTACCGAAGTGTTGAACTGATATGTTTCTCTTGCAATGTAAACTTCAAGAACGAGTTTACCGTCGGCTGTTACTGTGCCTTCGTATACGCTGCGATCATCGTCGGGCTGCTTGAAGCCTTCTGCATATGATGCGGGCTTAACGTTAACAACTGTGTCTGTTACGCCCTGATATGTCTTTGAAACGCCTGCGCCGTATTCACCGTCAGTACCCATTGTGTAGGTGATAACTGTGTAAGTGATACCGCCCTTTGCAAGCCATGTTGCGTTGAAGACCATACCCTCTTCGGTCATCTTACCGACTTCGGGTTCCCAACCGTTGAAGTCATAGCCATCTCTTGCGGGATCAGCAGGAGCCTTGATGGCCTGATCAAAGAATGTGGGAACATTCTTTGTTGTGTCACCGTCTGCCCATGCACCGTCGCCTGAGTTGAATACTGCATTGTATTCCTTAGCTGTCCATACTGCTGTGTAGGTTACGGCTGCGCCGTTGTTACCTGCATCGTTCATAACAGCAGGAGCTTCGTTGCCGTTTGCATCAATCCACTTGTCGAGCTTGTAGCCCTTTCTTGTAAGTTCGGGAGCTGCAAGACCTGCACCGTATTTAACGGATTCGCTCTTTTCTGTAACACCCAGGCTTACCCAAGTTACATTGTAGCTTTCAACAGTCCAGATTGCAAAGTACTGTGCACCGTCAAGAGGCATTGTTACGGGGAAGGTAACTGCCTGAGCTGCATCTGTTACGCCTGCTGTTGTTGCCCAACCGCCGAAGGTGTAGCCTTCCTTAGAGGGAGCAGCGGGAGCTGCAACTGATGAGCCGAATGCCTGAGTTACTGTTGTTGCATCTGTGCCGTTATCGTTATTGAATGTGATTGTGTAGTTATTAGCTACCCAGATTGCGTAGTATGTTGTGCCGCCGAGAGGCATTGTTACGGGGAAGGTAACTGCCTGAGCAGGATCTGTTACACCCTTTACTGTTGCCCAGCCCTTGAATGTGTAGCCTGCCTTAACAGGATCAGCTGAGGGAGCTGCAACATCTGAAAGGTAATCCTGAGTTACGGTTGCAGGCTCTGTGCCGTTATCCGCATCAAAGGTGATTGTGTAATCATTTTCTTCCCATACTGCGTAGTAAGTTCTGTTTTCAGCAGGCATCTTTTCGGGAAGTGCTTCAACAACTGCGTTTTCGCCGTCTGTCAGTGACCAGCCGAGGAATTCATAGCCTTCCTTAGCAGGATCTGTGGGAGCGGTGATTGCTGTGTCGAAATCAAGCTCGATGGGAGCAACTGCTGTACCGCCGTTTGAAACGAAGGTGAACTTATACTTGTTGATAGTCCAGGTTGCATAGTATTCGGTATTTGCAGCGGGGATTGTTGCCTTACCGTCTGCAAAGCTTACTGCTGTGTCGGTAGCGGCATCAAGCCAGTTAGCAAAGTTGTAACCTGTTTTTGTTGCTGTGGGAACTGTGTACTCTGTGCCGTAATCAGCAGTTGTTGTGAATACAACTTCGCTGCTGCCCTTTTCCTGATAGAAGGTTACGGTGTACTGCTGGATTTCCCAGATTGCGTAATATGTCTTGCTTTCAGCAGGCATATTTGAGGGAATTGTAACGGGAGTTGTACCGCCTTCAACCTCTGACCAGCCTCTGAATATGTGACCTGCCTTTGTGCCTGCTGCGGGAGCAGTAACGGGAGCATCGGTTACATAGTTCTGAATCTGAGTGTTACCGTCATCGATAACCCATGTGATTGTCTGAGGATCTGCGCTGTACTGTGCGGTAAAGGTTCTGTTACCGCTTACTCTCATTGTGTCTGTAAAGCCCCAACCTGTGAAGGTCCAACCTGCTTTTACAGGATCAGCGGGAGCATTTTCCTTGATGAGAGTGTTATAAGCAAGTTCTGCTGTCTTTACTTTTTCGCCGTCTGTGAAAGCACCTGTATCTGCATCGAAGGTAATCACATACTTGTTGGCTGTGTAGTAAAGATTGATAACTGTTGAACCGTTGGGAGCAACTGTGCCTTCGAGGTCACTTGCTGCTTCGTCGAGTGTGTAGTGGTTAACTGCGAAATCACCCTTAACGATATAAACGGTGTTTTCTGCTTCAACCTCGGGCATTTCATCAACAAATACGATTGCGTAATCTGCTGTGCCTGAAAGCTCGGTTTCTTCTGCGTGAACGCCTGTTGCAGCGTCGGTGTAGTTAACTACAACCTTGAAGGGAACTTCGTTTGCAGTCCACTTTGCTTCAACTGTAAGACCGCCGATGGGCATTGTTGTTGAAGCACCTGCTGCGTACCTGGTGTTACCGTCATACCAACCTGCGAAGGTATAACCAACCTTTTCAACCTCTGCGGGCATATTTACGGTTGCACCGTAAATAACAGGTGTTGTGGTGGTTTCAGTACCTGCGACTGTTGTGAAGTTGTAGCTTTCTCTGTCGATGTAAACATGAAGAACAAGAGTACTGTCAGCCTTGATGTTGCCTTCGTATGTGCTCTTGCCGTCGTTAAGCTTGAAGCCTTCTGCTACTGTTGCAGGCTTAACATTAACTGCTGCGCCTGTTTCGCCTGTGAAGATTTCGCTCTTTTCTTCATACTCACCTGCTGTATTCATTGTGTGAGTAACAACCGTGTACTTTGTATCGGTAGCGTTAATCCACTTAGCTTTGAAGGTGAGACCGTCAACGCTGTTCATTGTGCCTACTTCGGGATCCCAGCCGTTAAATACATAACCTGCCATTTCGGGATTCTCTTCGGGAGCGATGATATCAGCATCATATGCGGTGGGAACGGTCTTTGAAGTGTCGCCGTCTTTCCATGCACCGCCGTTTGCATCAAAGATTGCATTGTAGGTCAATGCGTTCCATGATGCTGTGTATACAAGATTCTGTGCAGGCATTGTTGCATCAACTGCGGGTGACCAGCCTGCGAATTCGTAACCTGTCTTTGAGGGAGTTCCGGGAGCTGTGATATCTGCGCCGTATGCCAGAGTATCAACCTTATCCTCGCTGCCGTTTTCGAACTTCCATGTTACTGTGTAGTTGTTGACTGTCCACTGTGCAGTGTAGGTTACATTATTTGCAACCATTGCGGGAACTGCTGCGCCGTCAGCGAAGATTGCGCCTGTTTCGCTGTATTTCCAGCCTGCGAATGTGTGACCTGTCTTTGAGGGCTTAGCTGCCATATCAACTGCTTTGTCGTATTCATAGGTATCAACCTGGTTTTCTGAACCGTTATCGAATACCCATGTTACGGTGTAGCTGTTGATTGAGAACTTAGCTGTATAAGTTACATCTGCTGTGCCCATTGCGGGAAGAGCTGTATCCTTATTATACTCTGTGCCGTCTGCACCAACCCATGCAACGAAGGTGTAACCTGTCTTTACGGGGTCGTTTGCAGGCTTGTTGACTGCTGTGTTGTACTCATATGACTTCTCTTCAACTGTTGCGCCTTCTGAAATGAAGGTTGCCTTGTAGCTGTTGATTGAGAACTTAGCAGTATAGGTTACATCTGCTGTGCCCATTACGGGAAGAGCTGTATCCTTATCATACTCTGTGCCGTCTGCGCCTACCCATGCAACGAAGGTGTAACCTGTCTTTACGGGGTCGCTTGCAGGCTTGTTAACTGCTGTGTTGTAGTTGTATGACTTTTCTTCAACTGTTGTGCCTTCTGAAATGAAGGTTGCCTTATAGCTGTTGATTGTGTATTCGGCTGTGTATGAAACATCCTCTGCAATCATCTTGGGGAATGCGGTTTCTGCATCATACTTAATACCTGTTGCATCATCAACCCAGGCTGAGAAGGTGTAACCTGTCTTTGTGGGAACCTCGGGCTTTTTAACATCTGCATTGAATTCATAAGGAACTGTAAGCTCTGTTGAATCGTCTGCAAATGCACCGTCAGCTGTATTGAAGGTTACATTATAAGTATTGATAGCGAATACTGCGTAGTATGTCTTGTTGACAGCAGGCATTTTTGCGGGAAGCTCAATAGCTTCTGTTGCATCTGCTGTTTCTGCCCAACCGAGGAATGTGTAGCCTTCCTTATCGGGGTCAGCGGGAACTTCAAGATCCATACCGAAAGCGATACCGTCTTTACCTGTGAACTGTTCGTATACGCCGCCGTCAACAACATAAGTCAGAGTGTTGATAGCTTCAGTCCACATAGCTTCGAAGTACATATCGTTAGCCTGGTCCATTGTGCCGGGATAGGGATCCCAACCTGCGAATACATAACCTTCCTTGGCGGGAACGCTGTAAGCCGAATCTTCATCACCGGGTGCTACGATATCTGTATCGTATACGGTGGGAACTGTTGCATAAACATTACCGTCAACTGTGAATATTGCATCAAATGTTGCGGGGGTTGTTTTAGCATAAAGGAAGTAATAGCTGTCTGCAAGAACGGGCATTGTTGCGCCGGCAGGAAGTGCTGCTGTGCATTCAGCGTCGGTATACCAACCGTCAAGCTCCATACCCTCTGTTACTTCGAAAATGGGAACAACTGTGGGAATGGGCATACCGTATTCAAGCTGAGTCTGAGCAACGGGCTTGCCGTCAACGATATAAATTACGTCGTATGAATATGCTTCAAACTCTGCGGTGTAGGTTGTATCCTTTTCGGGGAATACTGTGGGAAGTGCAGGTGACCAACCGATGAAGTAGTAGCCTGCCTTATCGGGGTCAGCAATCTTTGCTGTGAAATCCTCACCGGCAACACCGGGGATTGATTCGATTGCAGCCGCACCGTTTGTGTTGAATGATACCACAACATCCTTTGCCCAGATTGCTGTGTAAGTTGTATCAACAGCAGGATAGGTTTCGGGAAGATCCATGTTGCCTCTTACATCCCAACCTACGAAGGTATAGCCGTCCTTTGTGGGAGCTGCAATCTCTGCAAATTCATCATAGGGCTTAGCGCCTGTGATTGCAGGGATAGCTGTACCGCCGTCTGTTTCGAATGTAATGTCAACTGTTTCCATCCAGTAAGCATCAAGAACAAGGTCTTTCTCAGGGATGGTTGCGGGAGCAGAAATTGTTTCCTCATAAGTGGGAGTAGTATCTGCTGCATCAATCCAGCCCATGAATGCATAACCGTCCTTGGTTACTTCAGGGATATCTGCTGCTACGATTGCGCTGTCAATAGCGCCTTCTGCAACATATGTTTCTTCGCCGTTTGCGAAGATACCTGTGTTTGCATTGAATGTTACCGAGCTCTGTGTTGAAACAGGCTGGCTGCTGAGAGTAACATCTGCATCCCAGAGTCTCATTGCCCAGATATCAGCATCGGTGCCGTCTGCGGGACCCTTGGGAACGTTGACTGTTGCTCTTTTTCTGTCTGCGCTCTGGACTGTTGTGTCCTTAACGAAGAAGTCACCCTCTCCGCTTGCGTTCTGAGCAACTGTGAATGTGAAAGCAAGAATGTATGTGCTGTTGTCATACATTACATTGTTTGCATTGCCGATTCTTACAACTGCACTGATTGCACCGTATTCATCTGCGAATGCCTGATCAATGTAGTTGTTATCGATAAGAGTTGCGAGGCTGGGGTCAGCAGCAACTCTTGCTGTAACGCCGTTTGCTGTTACAAAGCTGCTTTTACCGTTGATAACGGTGTTTTCACTGCCGGCTGCATAGTCAACAGGTGCAGCAGTATATTCATGAGTGAAGAAATCTTTGTCGTAGAAGAAAAGCAGGGTGCTGTCGTTTGAATAGTAATCTGTTCCCAGATATACTCTTGCTTCGACAGTGTCGCCGGGCTTAACCTTGGTAGTTTCTACCCACTCACCATTTACTTGTTTGAAGAATTTTGTTTCGATATTCAGGCTTGAACCGTCATCTGCTGATGCATCCCATGCAGACGCAAAAACGGAAGCCGAACTGAAAATCATCAAAAAAGCAAGCAGTATAGCAACGACTTTTTTAACATTTGTCATATGCTTCTTTTTCCTCCTTGAAAATTTATCTCGTTCCGTAAAGCTCAATTATTATATATACATTAATATATATAGTGCACACTTGTTACCCAAATCAAACTTTACGAAGGTGCCTGCGGACGGGGCTTCCGCCCGCAGGATTTGATTTTAGTAAGGCTTATCAGATGTAGAAGAAATCTACATTACCGGTCTGCTGGTCGATATCTGCAATCATCATTGATACATCTTCGATAGCAGTTGCATCAGTAGCGTCAACATATGAGTCACCGCTTACGTTAGCTGCCTTAACCTTGCAGTAGTCATAATCTGCACGGCCCTTATTAGCCCATGTTGTAAGACCTGCTGCTTCGGTATAAACCATTGAAGCGTCGGTAGCGTCGATGCCTGCGTCACCGTTAACATCGCCGTAGATGATGAGGTAATATGTTTCAACAGTTTCGCCTGTTACGTTATCAATAACCTCAACCTTTGTACCCGTACCGCATACTCTGTACTTGGTAAGAGTTACTCTGAGACTGCCGTCGCCTTCAACTGCGAGATAAGTCGAAAGAAGTGTGTCTTCATCAAGAAGTGTTTCGAGACCTGTAATATATCCTACAATACCTTCTGCTTCTTCATCGTATTCATCAACCTTTGCTGTTGATTCAACGGGAATAAGAAGAGCAACGGGAACTCTTGCAAATGCAGAATAAATTACAACATTATTTGCGGGAACTGTGGGAGCATCTGCTGCATCAAAGTCGATGAGATAAGCTGCTACTGCTTCCTTGTCGAGTTTGAGAGGAACTTCTGTAAGTGACCAGCCCTCGAATGTGTAGTATTCAAGTTCGGGATTTACAAATGTTGCATCATATGCTTCGGGTGCCTCAATCTTTGTGCCGTAGTCGAGATTCTTTGTATAAGCAACCTCGCCGTCAGCATCAAGGTAAGTTACTGTGTAAGTATTGATAGTCCATACTGCGTAGTAATCAACATCTTCTGCACCGATGTACCAGGTTGCGGGAACTGCGATGATATCAGCTTCCTGACCGCCTTCGATTGCTGTCCAGCCCTTGAAGGTGTAACCTGTCTGTGCAGGATCTGAGGGCTTGGTAGCCATTGTGTTGTAATCCTGCTTGATGGTGTAGATTGAAGGTGTGCCTTCGATAAGAACAAACTTACCGTCACCTGCGTCGAATGTGATTACATACTGGTTGATTTCGAACTCTGCTGTATAAACAACATTTTCTGTGCCCATTGCAGGAAGTGCCTGCTCAGCACCGTAAAGTGTGCCGTCTGCCGCCTTCCAGCCCTTGAAGGTATAACCTGTCTTTGAGGGATCTGCGGGCTTAGCAACTGCTGTGTTATAAGCATAGGTCTTTGAGTCATACTCAGCATTTTCAACCATGAATGTTGCTTTGTAGCTGTCAATATTCCACTGTGCAGTGTAGGTTACATTCTTTGCAATCATTGCGGGAACTGCTGCGCCGTCAGCGAAGATTTCGCCTGTTTCGCTGTATTTCCAGCCTGCGAATGTGTGACCTGTCTTTGAGGGCTTGCCTGCCATTGTAACTGCTTTGTTGTATTCATAAGTATCAACCTGGTCTTCTGAACCGTTGTCGAATACCCATGTTACATTGTAGCTGTTAATTTCGAAGTGTGCTGTGTAGTTTACATCAGCTGTGCCCATTACGGGAAGAGCCTGATTTTCGCCGTAAACTGTGCCGTCTGCTGCCTTCCAGCCCTTGAAGGTGTAACCTTCCTTAGAGGGGTTGGTTGAGGGCTTGTTAACGGGTGCGTTGTATTCATAGCTCTTTGTTTCAATGGGAGTACCTTCTGCTGTGAAGGTTGCTGTGTAGCTGTTGATTGTAAACTTAGCTGTGTAGGTTACATCTGCTGTGCCCATTGCGGGAAGAGCTGTATCCTTATTGTATTCTGTGCCGTCTGCACCTACCCAAGCAACGAATGTGTAACCTGTCTTTGTGGGATCGGTTGCAGGCTTGTTAACCTGTGCACCGTAGTTGTATGACTTCTCTTCAACTGTTGTGCCTTCTGAAACGAAGGTTGCCTTATAGCTGTTGATTTCGAAGTATGCGGTGTAGGTAACATTTGCTGTGCTCATTGCGGGAAGTGCCTGCTCAGCACCGTAAACTGTGCCGTCTGCTGCCTTCCAGCCCTTGAAGGTATAACCTGTCTTTGTGGGATCGGTTGCAGGCTTGTTAACCTGTGCACCGTAGTTGTATGACTTCTCTTCAACTGTTGTGCCTTCTGAAACGAAGGTTGCCTTATAGCTGTTGATTTCGAA
>JAXJTD010000014.1:0-2472 GCA_036309745.1 Acutalibacteraceae bacterium
CGCCGATAATCAACATCATCAAGCCCATCATTTCACTTGACAAATCCTTCATACTTGCCGACATTTGTATCATAGCCGAGAAGCAGAACGAGGAAAAGGCGATGAAGAACACCAAGGTTTTGCGGCTTCTTAACACAGAGCTCCTCATTTCGGCGACAAAAGTCTTTTTATCTTTTGTGTTTTTGGTTTTCCCCTTTACCTTCACAATACCCTTCAATAGATTGACGCAAGGCTGGCGAAGCTTTAACAGGCTGTTGCATACTGCAATCAAAGCAAAGACCAAAGTGGGAGCAATCACCAGCAGGACGAATAATATCCAATGATAACCAATAGAAAGCTCCGGCAAATAACCGTCTTTATTTTGTAACTCATAAAACTGCGGCATTAACGCAAATGACAGCAAATAACCGACGAAACAGCCAAGGAATACACTCAAGCCAAAAACAGAAAAACCCTTGGCAATTTTGAAATCAGAATAACCGAGAGCCTTTAATATCCCGATTTCCTTTGAATGGCTGTCTATGTAATGCTTGATATAGAAAAACAGCATCACAACGGTAGTGATCGCCAAGCAGCCGCCGCTGACGGCGCAAACGACCTTTGAAGTCATAATCTGTGCGTCGTAGAACATCTGCGCGTAGGGGTTGTCAATCAGACCTGCTATCGCAGTTAAATCCAAATAATAGTTTAAAAACATATTGCAGACGGTTACCGCACAGCAGGTCATAATGGAAATTCCGAACAACTTTACGCTGTCCTTGATACTGACAATCATACCGTCACCACCCGATCTCGTAAGCCGTCTTTTTATCCGTGTTTTCGGTAACGCTGACGATTTTGCCGCTGTTCATCTTAATGATTCTGTCGGCGGTTTCGGCTATATTGCTGTTGTGCGTTACCATAATCATCGTAAAGCCCTGTTCCTCGTGCAGCCTGATGATATAGTTAAGTACCTGTCTGCCTGTTTCTTCGTCTAATGCTCCTGTCGGCTCGTCAAGAAAAAGTACCTTCGGATTCTTTGCGAGCGCTCTTGCTATCGCTACACGCTGTTGTTCGCCGCCGCTGAGTTCTGATGGGAATTTTCTGCGCTTATCGGATAAGCCGACCGCTTCGATATATTTCAGATAATCCTTGTTATTGTCGAGGTCAGCGCCCAGCCTTACATTCTTTTCTACATTTAGATGTGGGAGCAAATAATATTGCTGAAAGATATAAGCCGTGTTCTCACGTCGGAATTTTGTCAGTTCCTTTTCGCTCATATTGCCGAGTTCTTGGCTGTCATAAGCAACACAACCGCCGTCCGGAGTCTCCAAGCCCGAAATGACATTGAGAAAAGTGGATTTTCCCGAACCTGAAGCGCCGAGTATGACGATAAACTCACCATCATTAATGCGAACGGAAACACCATCCAGCGCTTTAAAGCGACTTTCGCCTTTTCCGTAATATTTTGTTAAATCATTTATCTCTATCATTATGATTTTCCTTTCAGTCTTTCTGTCAGCAATGCTTTGAAAACTTCCGTCAGCATTATGCCGATCTCATCTTCCGTAAAACGACACATAGATGTTGCGCAAAGGGTGGCAATGCCGTGAGAATATATCCACAGGTGTCTGTACAATATTACAGCGTCATCTGCCGATACAGGATATTCATCGGTAATTGATTTTAAAATATCGGTATAGTTGTCATCAATTTCGGGGAGTATTCTATTTATGCCTATATTACCGGATGTTTTTCGCATAAACAAAAGTTGAAACAGCTTCGGCTCATTTATTGCAAACTGAATATATGACTGACCAACGCCCTTAAAGGCAGGGGTTTGCTGTAATCCTTGCTCAACATATTCGGAATATATCTCACGAGCTTTTGCTTCAATCCCGTTAAGTACCTCGCCCATATTATCAAAAACGGTAAATATCGGTCTTGCCGAGCTGCCAAGATAATTGCCGATTTCTCTTGCAGTAACGGCAGAAATGTCACGCTCACGCAGGATCGCTAAGCCTGCATCGATAATTTCATCTTTTGTAAATTTTGCTTTAGGGGGCATAATAAGCTCCTTTCTAAAACAACCGTTTTATAACATTTGTTTTATTATAAAGTATAATAATCGTTTTGTCAATAACCGGATTTGTAACGCCCAAACTCGCAAAGTAATATATTTACCCTACCTATTCGATATTGTTTTGCAAAAGGCGCATAAACAGTATGTTTTTATCCGTAAAAGCGTGACACTTTTTCGATTTATTATCAAGCTCAAAAAGCATAATCAATTTATCGCTTTAAAGTGTTGATTTTAAAGGACAGCTATGCTATAATAAACCAAAAGTAATCAGAAATAAACCAAGCTACGAATGATAGCAAATGACTGATAGCTTTTTGATAGCACAAGCTGTGATAACTAAACAAAAATGTATAATTGAAACCATATTTTCCCACGAGAAGCAATATTTATTAAACGAAGTTGTTTAATGA
>JAXJTD010000015.1:0-1585 GCA_036309745.1 Acutalibacteraceae bacterium
GTCTTTACTTCACGCTGTCAATGCTTGCAGATGATGACGGGTTTGTAAACTCGCCAAAGTCTGTAATGCGACAGTGCGGAGCAAGCGAGGATGACTTGAAGGTTTTGTTTGCCAAGAAGTTTGTAATACCTTTTGAATCTGGAATAGTTGTTATAAAGCACTGGCGAATCAACAACTATTTGCGGGGTGACAGGTACAAGCCGACTAAATACACAAAGGAGAAAGCAGAACTGATACTTGAGGAAAACGGGGCTTACAAGGTTGAGGAATCAGCGAAAGCCACCGCAACCGCACAAAAGACACCCTTGCTTGAGAGGATGCCGAAGAACGACATTGAGACAGTCGAAAAAATCTATCTTGAAAACTACGAGACCCTTTACAAGAGTGGTGTTTTGAAAATGGAAAAGCCAGTTCTGAATTGGGGAGCAAGCAGAAAACTTACAAAAGACTGTATCGCAAAGTACGGGCTTGATAAGATTTCCGAAGCGGTCAGACAGTCAATCAACAACAAGTTTGTAGTTGAAAAGGGGTATGCCTTAACAACGATATTAAGTGCGGGTATTCTCTCACAGTTGATAAATTCAACGGGGGGAAGGTTTGACAATGATTCTGTTACTGTACGGGAGTGTGATTTTTAATGTTCAAGGGAATAAGCATTGACATTAACCCATCCGATGAAAAAAAGGTTGAAGAATACTGGGCGAAGATTGAACAGCAAAAAAAAGCCGATGCTTTTGAAAGGTATAAGGTTTCTGGAGTTCCTGCAAAGTTTTTTGAAGAAAGTTTTAAGACTTTTGCTACTGATACGGAAGAAATGAAAGTTGTAAAAAATCGTGTCATGGAGTTTGCGGAGAAGCCCCGTAACAGGATTCTAATTTTGTGCGGGGAAAACGGGAACGGGAAAACCCATCTTGCAAGTTCTGTAATTCGTGAGTGCGGTGGAGTCTTTATTGTGTCATCAATGCTTTGCGTGCAGTATGATTCAGCGACAAGTTTCAAGGCGAAAAAGTCACGGGAAGAGATTCTTGATTATATGTCAACTTGCAAGATGCTTGTAATCGATGATTGCGGGAAGTATCCGTTAAACCCAGAGTTGGAAAAGTTTTTGCTTTCATACATCATCAGTGCGAGATATTCTAATAATCTTCCACTTGTGCTTACGACCAACGGAAAGAAAGAAGCGTTTATCAACTTCTTAGGTAAGGCTGTATATGACAGGTTTACCGAAGTCTGCACGACAGTCGAGTTTAATTGGGGAAGTTATAGAAAATCAAAGCGTGTACAAGGGGGGAATTAAAATTGACTATAGAATTAACGAAAGAAGAGGTATTTAATCTATGGGGGCTTCTCATGGCAAATAGGGATGTATGCTCTGATACCATTTTGGAAAAGATAACGAAATTACTAAAAGATATGAGGTGCGAACCCCTCACATCGGATTAGTTGAAAATGACATTCTTGGGGTAGTAATGCTAATTGGAAAAAGCAGGCTAAAGGTCGCTCCGATAGTTGCCAAAATGCTAGCTATGGCTGTGAAGTGTTCGATTCCTTCCTGCCCCATAGGTCGTTGACCAAACCCTTGTTA
>JAXJTD010000016.1:0-2916 GCA_036309745.1 Acutalibacteraceae bacterium
GCTTTTGATAGATACGCGGTTCAGAGTGTTTTTATCGCACAAACAAACATCCTTGTCCTCATTCACGGCAAGAAGATATCCTTGACGGGCATTGTAAATAACGGTTTCTGTGGGGAGGTTTTGTTTATCAAGAGGGTAAACACCGCCCTTGAACAAAACGCCGTTATCCTTTGAAAAACTTCCGTTATAGCTATTAAGATATCTTATGAGCTCTGTCATACTTTCGATTGCACGTTGCGTATCAGGGCACATAAAGCAACAAGCAAATACGCCGTTGTCAATTCGAGAAGCAAAATCGTTATCTTTAAGTATCCCTGTCATAGTGGCCGCCGCATAGCGTTGCAATTCTTCAGATTCGGGCAAGCCGAAATAGGTTTCTATTTTCTCAATATCAATTGCAATATATGCCACATAATATAATGAGCGCACCGCACTCGAAATATGATGAGAATAACATTCCTCAAAATAACTCAAATTGCCGATACCGGTAAGTGCGTCGGTCATTTTGGTTTGATTCTGCGCGTGATTACGGTGGCGTTTCACAATAATATAAACGAACATAGTAATCAAAGCAAGAACTAAAACACTGATGGCAATTATAAGCCACGGAATGATTTTGGCAGACTGTGCTTTATCTTCAAGCTGCATAGCAGCAGACATCCACACGGTTTTATCGGCACTTTGAACCGCCGTCTCTACGGCTGCCGCAATATCAGGATTCATTATTTTGGTAAAGCCGATACAAACCGTTTGTTTTTTACCGTCTTTATCATAAGAAAACAGTTCTATTTCTTTAGAAAGAGAAATATCTCCTTTATGGTGTGCAGAGGCAATTTCCACCTGAAAATTTTCACAAAGTTCTTTTTGTCTGTCTTTGCTGTCGGCAGAAACATAAGAAAAGTCTATCCCTGTCTGCTCGCTTATTTGCTCATATATCTTTGGCAAGATACCTTCATAACACTCGGTTTTTTCGTTATAAAATTCCAAAGGATACATATTAGGATTACCGGCTATATAAATTGTATCAGCCGCCGTCGGTTCCCTTGTAGACATTACCTCAGCAGAAACGGGAATACAGGCAAAAAGAACACTTAACAAGAAAATTACCGAAACAATCAGCCTTTTCATACTGCGATTCCTTCTTCGGAGTTGTATTCTGCTATCAAGTCTTCGGTTTTGACTGTCTCGGCAGCCAATTTATCATCTATATCGGAAAGTACGGAAACAATTTCTTTTCTGACGTTTTCAATTTTTTCACGATATGTATTCAATTTGTCCGTCTCGGCTTCCTTGAGAGCGAGAAGTTCATCCCGAGCCTCTTTATATTCGCCATCCGCTTTTGCTTTCAACTCGGTTGCATATTGCTGTGCATCAAAAAGCGCTTGAGCAATATCGGCATTTGCTTGTTTATATTTGTTGATCTCTTCATTAAGCGCAGCAATTTGTGCTGTCAATTCATTTCTTTCCTTGGTATGCTCTGCGGTGATCAGGTCGATTTTACCATTAAATTCATCATTTACTCTCGCAATATAATCACATACTTCTGTTTTAGAAAAGCCGAAAAGCGAGGTTCTAAGTAACTTCTTTTGCATAACTGTTTACTCCTTATTTTACATTGATTTTTTTGCGTTCAATTCTGCCCCAATTCAGTTTTTTCTTTTTATAACCGAAAAAAGCGGTTGCTCGGACAAATGCCATAATAAATCTTAAAAAAGTGATTTCAAAAAAGCATAACAAAACCGCTTTCAGGGCATCCATTGCCGATATTTTAAGGTCTATTGTCTGTGTTCTTGCAAAAAATGCGGTTAGAGTTAAAATACAACCAAATACAGCATAAATTGCGAAAAACAAAATCATAAACGGCACATTGATCAAATCAAATATAAATGCAAGCACCATTGTCAGTATGCCGAAGATCTCAATAAATGGGGATAACAACTCATAGAGAAGAAAATAAAAAAACGAAACAAAACTAACGGCTCCAAATTTAGCATTAAACAGCATAACTTTGTGCTTCCACATGCTTTGGAACAACCCCAAATGCCAACGTTTTCTTTGTTTGCAAAGGTCTTTAAGTCTTTCGGGCGCCTGGGACCAGCAAATCGCATCAGTAGCATATTTCACACAATACGGAATTTCGTTCAAGGTGCAGTACTCGTGTAGCTTTACAACAAGCTCCATATCCTCGCCCATTGTAGAATGATCATATCCGCCTGCAGCAATCACAACGTCCTTCTTAAAGAGACCAAATGCGCCTGAAATAATAAGAGAACCATTAAATTTATCAAACAAAATACGTGACGCAAGAAACGAGCGGTCATACTCAAGCACCTGCATGCAGGCAAGGATATTGCTCGGCAACTTATAATTCAAAACCTTTCCGTGGTCAAGCGTAACGCTATTAGCGGGTCTGACTACTCCACCAACAGCTACGATGTTCTCTTGTTCTAAAATAGGACGAGAAATTTTACTGAGAGAATCATACTGCAAAACGGAATCGGCATCCATACAAATAAAATAAGGAAACTTACAAGCGTTGATCCCCATATTCAGCGAATCGGCTTTTCCACCGTTTTTCTTTCTGATGAGTGTGAGCGGCACCTTTTCGCTAACAGATTCATAAACAAATTCTTCTGTTTGACAGTTTATTTTTCTATGAATAGGGCGACGAATAGGTTTCATATCAAACGCTTCAATAAGTTTCTGCGAAGTGTTGTCTTTTGAGCCGTCATCCACGACAACGATTTCATAGAGTTTATATTCCAGAGCAAGCAAGGATTTAACCGTTTCCACTACTGTTACTTCTTCGTTATAGGCCGGAACAATAATGCTGATGGGCACATAATAATTTTGAAGCAGTGTGTTCTTCAGTTTTTCCTGATGACTTTTTTTGTAAAGTTCCGAGGAGCCAACAAC
>JAXJTD010000017.1:0-6148 GCA_036309745.1 Acutalibacteraceae bacterium
GTCGAAAACTGGTTCGGGCTTATATGCGCGAGATGGAAATCTACGCAATCTATCCGAAGCCGAATCTGTCAAAAAATGACGGCAAAGAGGGCGTTGTACCGTACCTCCTGCGGCACAAAACCGCTTTGTTCCCCAATCAGTATTGGTCAATAGACATCACCTATATCAAAATGTACCGTCACCACATGTATCTGGCTGCAATCATCGACTGGTACAGCAGGAAAATCGTCGGCTGGAGGCTGGCGGATACGCTTGAGACTTATCATGTATTGGAAGCTGTCCGCGATGCTGTAGAACGGTACGGTACCCCGGCGATTCTCAACAGCGATCAAGGCAGTCAGTTCACAAGCAAGGAATACAGAAGCCTTTTGAAAGAATATCACATCACGCAAAGCATGGACGGGCGGAAGCGCTGGGCAGATAACATCATGGTGGCGCGCTGGTTCCGCAGTCTGAAACAGGAAGAAATCTACATCAACGAATATCGTACCCCGCGGGAGCTTCGTCATGCCGTTGGAGAATACATTCGGAAATACAACACGATCCGACCGCACCAGGCGCTTGACAACAAAACGCCGGATGCTGTCTATTATGCCTCATTCAGCCGTTCAGCAACCATCACCGCCGGCCTTGACAGTGCCCCGCTGGCCTGTTGATTCGATGGCGGCGTGGGTGCGGCGGAGTCAGGAAAACAAAGCTCGACCACGCGGCGAGCCATTGTAACAGACCAGCGGAGCCCGGTCAAGGCTCTTCGACCCGCTGTAGGCGGGCGGCTGCCCGGCACAGTGTCGAACATTTTTGGCGGGATACAACAGAGTCAGAATTAACGCTGCCAATGTTCACGCATTTTTCTCAAGCCGTGGTCTTGACAAGGGGACCACTTTAGTAAATCGTCAATCTGCTTGGGCCATACCTTTCGGTATAGCCCAAGCATTTTCTTATAATTCGAATCCGTCGGTAACTCCGTTGAGCTTATCGCTCTCTCGTCTCACATAGTAGAGTTCGGTTATCTCGGTCGTTGTGTGTCCGAGTATGTCAGCCACTTGCTTTATCGGCAAGTTCTTGATAGTTCCATCCGGTTGCTTAATCCCGTTGATGTAAGTAATCCTACAGTTGTTTTTTTAATAATTGTTTTTATCATCTTTAGTCCTCCTGATGTTTGTTATTAACTCTGTTTTTCTCAATCCAACCAACGGCAAAATCCACAAGCTCTCTTTGCTTCATAAGCCGCAGAGTTGCATTTCCCAGCGTAGCCTTTTTAACTTCACAGTTTTCTTCAAAGGCTGTACCAATCTGCTCAAAATCCTCGCCGTCAACATAGAGCGTGTCATATGCCTTCCACACTCTCTTTTCGTTTTCCATAACAGCACTGTATTCCGTACAGAGATGCTTGCCCGGATACTCTGCCCTTGCATCAGCAAGATGCAGAGAGGTATTCTTGTCATACCCAACTCCTATAAGAAGCACATATGCATCAAGCTCATAAAGCTTTCCGACAGGAGAACCGTCCCCGAAAATATTCGACAAATCATGCCCCTGCGTCAAATACTTTGCATATTTGCCAAATGCCGCTACTGACCTTGCGGGATGGTCGCTGCGAATAGTTCCGTTCCACAGTCGAAACATCTCTGCCACTGCCCCCATTGTATTGGTCGGTGTAACATCCTTATCATACGGCGGCCAATTATCACGTATGGTCTGCCAGCAATCCACATCCACCTCCCAATGCACTCCTGATTCGGGATCAAGATTTTTCCACGATTGTGATGGCATCATAATTGTACCGTCATTTCCAACTGCTTCAATCAAAGCTTCAATAATGGTCTGAGCACCTCCGCAAACATAGCCTATACTGCTAAGGGACGTATGTACCATTATCACTTGTCCTGATTTCAATCCCAACTTCTCAAATGTATTAAGCACATCTGATTTAAGAATAAGTTTTTTCTCCATTCGTCATTCCTTTCTGCTAAATAGCAATAAAATAAGAGCCGATGTACTCTGTCATTGCTCACAAGTTCATCGGCTCTGCGTCTGATGCGTCCGGCTCTTCAATGACTGAAATATTCATTCTTGTAACACTTATTACTGTTTCCCTCTTACACTTTGGACAAAACAAAGGAAAATTTCTGATTACAGTATCTATTGTCATCCTGGTCCTTGTCTTGTTTTTGCAAACCGGGCATATTATCCAATCTGATTTTTCTTTGAAAATAGCCACCTCCTTACCTTATCCTATACATCGTATCAAGAATCCGGATGCATCAATTTAACTCTTTTACACTTTCTCCTATTAAAAGCTTTACCGGTATACACAAATTCTCAGTCGCTTCGTTGTTATTAATCATCTTAACCAATAATGATATTGCTGTTTGCGCACGAAGTAGATTATTCTGTGCAACTGTAGTAAGCTTTGGAGTAATATCAAATGCTTCTCTGCTGCCATCAAACCCCACTATAGAGATTTCATCAGGAATTATTATTCCATGTCGACGCAAAAAGCGCATAAGCTCAATTGCGTAATAGTCAGACACGGCAAATATGGCAGTGTGTCTTTTTAACTCATCAAGTTTTGAAAGGTAGAATTCTTCTCTTTCATCTGCTTCCATAGGTATTTTTAAAAAATCAGCTTTGAGGTTTAGTCCTTCGCATAGTCCTTTATACCTCATAAGGTCCATACACACATCATTATCGGCAATACATAGGACTTGGTTATGACCCATACTCTTGAGATATTCACCAACCTGCCTGCCTCCGTCGAAATCATCAATTGTAATGTTGCCAAAACGATTCTGAACATCGGCAAACCCATCATAAATCACAAACGGCACACGAATATGATCCCTTAGATCCTGATACTCATCCTCACAAAAGCCTATGATTACAACGCCGTCCAAATTCCACATTGATGCAAATCTTACAATTTCCGAGATCTTCTTCGCTTTTTTAAGCATCATAAAATATCCGCACAATTCTATTTCGTCAGACAAGTGATTTATTGCTGCTGAAATAAACAAATCTTCAAAGGTATGCCCTTCGTATTTCGGATGGTCATTTACTATAACTCCGATAATTCTGGAATTATTACGCGCGAGCAATGTTGCCGCCATATTGGGAATATAGCCGCGCTCCTCAAGCTTTTGCTCAACTTTTTTTACTGTCCTGTCGGAAATCTTTTTTGTCTTGCCGTGAAGCACATTAGATACTGTCGCCGTACTGACTCCGAGCTCCTCCGCTATATCTTTTATCCTTACCTTATTTTCGTCCCACATTAACTTTCCTCATTTCTTTTGGATAGATTATGACAATTCTTAATCCTAAAATACTCAATACAAAAGAAACTATACCGAGAGCTTTAGCAGTTTTTTCTTTTTTATCCATATCATCACCTCACCATCTTGGTCTTGCAATGCCGAGCTTTAACAGCACAATCCATAATAATGCTGTAATAATAATCATCAGTAACAGCCGTACATTTGACAGATTAAATATATGTTTTGAATTTAACCTTTTAATCTTTTCCTTAATAAGTTTCAAATCTTTTTCATCCATTTCTTTCTTATAAAAACAATCCATGTCAATATCAAACGCACACATTCCTCCATTGAAAGGATAAAATATACAATCGGGATAGGTAAGTTCCAAGCATAGGCACTTAACAGCGCAAGTGGAACGCCTACTCCCCATGTGCCGATTAACTCGATAATCATGACCACTCGTGTTTGTCCGCCGCTTTTAATTATACCACCGCCAAGAATCATATTTGTCACCTTTATTGGCGATACGACTGCAAATACCAGTAATATCTGCTGTGCGGTCTGCTTTACGATTTTTTCAACATTGTAGGTATCAGTATAAAAATTCATTAGATACATCAAAGCAGCAGACAGTACACATGACCCGATGAATCCATATAATATCATACTTTTTGATTTTTTATAAGCAGAATCAAACTCTCCCCTACCAAGTTCTTTGCCAATTAAGATTCCGGAAGCTTGTGCCAATCCGCTGAGTGCTCCTATCATCAAGCCCTGAATCGGATATGTAAGCGTCATTCCGGCACATTCAAGTGTACCGATGTGTCCATAGATAGAAGCATACACATTCTCACTTAAGCTCCACATAAATTCGGTTACAAGAATCGGTAAAAGTATAGCAACATATTTTCCATAAGTCATTTTTGTAAGCTTTACGGAAAAAGTGAATTCTATTTTTTTATTTCTGCATACAACAATCAAACTTATTACCAACAAAAGCGTATTAAAAAGCTGAGAAGCAACTGTCGCTATACCTGCGCCGTTAACTCCCATAGCAGCAATTCCAAATTTTCCAAAAATCAATACATAATTCAAGCCGGTATTGACGGCATTCGAAATAATGCTGAATATTAACGGCAAAACCGCTTTATCCATACATCGCAAGCGAGTAGAAATCAGCATATCTATTGCATAAGGTAAAAAACCGAACGAAATAATCGTTAAATATTCAGACGCAGATTTTATCGTCTGATTATCAGTTGAGTAAAGTCCCATTAACTGAGTCGGAAGTAACAGGCACGCTGACATAAATACTACAGCAATAATCACTGAAATAGAAGTATTAAGACAAAAGCTGCGGTTAACCTCTTTTTCGTCCTTTGCGCCAATATACTGTGAAATCATTATTCCTGCCACTGAAACAACCGCTCCGATAACCACTGCGTAGAGGGATGAAAGCTTTCCGGCAATGCCTACTGCGGCGACACTTGTGCTTCCCAAATTACCGACCATTACCTGATCAACAATACTAAATGAAGATTGCAGCATACATTGAAGAGCGACAGGGATGGCTATTTTCATTACCGATTTTACGAATGAATTTGACCGCATAAACATCTCTCCGAATATAGTCTTTCAATGAGATTATAAGATAGAGATACTGATGTTTCAATAGGTTAATCGCGTAACCTCAAACAAAATAATACGTGAATTTTTATGCATCATGTCAATATTCATCTGATCTAATCATATATCTAAACTTTAATCCTTGACAATTTTATAAAAACATGATATATTGGACAAAGGTTAATGGCGTTAACTTATCAAATCAATACCGTTGCGGAGGTCAATCATGCCGGCAAAAAAAGGTAATACGCCGAGTAAGATATTGAATATTGCCCGAGGGATTTTCCTGCAAAACAGTTTTCAAGGCACATCCATGCAGCAGATTGCTGATGCTGTGGGTATTTCTGCTCCCGGTATCTATAAGCACTTCGATAGTAAAGAAGCTCTGTTTTCTGCTTTGGTTGATCCGCTTATAGAGAGAATACGAGAAATACTACACCTTGCTGAAAACGAAAAGGATGAAATGTTTGAGTTGGAACAAACAGACAAGGTTTGGGACAAGGACAAAATCTTTTCCGAAACACTTGATTTCATCTATGAGAATTTCGACGGTATGAAGCTGCTGATTTGCTGTGCGGATGGAACACGTTATGAAAACATCGTAGACCGTGTCGCAGACTACGAAACACAAATTGTTTTTCGTACTTTGCCGGAATTAAGGGAAAAAGGATTCTCCATTCCTTTGATTAAGAAGGAAACTATTTCGCTTATGATGCGAAATCAATATCGTACCTATGTGGAATTCATTAGAAATGATTTTTCAAGAGAAGAAGCAGACATCTATATAAAGACTGCAGGCGCGTTTTTTACATCCGGCTGGAGAGCTTTATTGGGTTTCTGATAGAAGGGATACGGTCATAAGCAGGAGCGAATAAAACAGCTTAGGCGAGAATTAACAACACTGCAAGGTTAAATAAATCGACCGAATAAGTCCTCAAACCGACCGCATATACCCGCAAATCGACCGCTAAAGCTCTTAAATCGACCGCATATACCCAAAAATGAAAATGCCCTGTTAGCCAAGAAGCGTGATTTCTCTGGAAACAGGGCAATTTTGTGTTTATATTCAGCGCGGGTTGAACCGGCAACCCTCAAAAAACCGCATAAATACTGAGGCGTGCAGTACTGATACATTGTATCAATATTGCACGCCTGAGATGGCCCGCCCGAAGGGATTCGAACCCCCGATCTCCGGAATCGGAATCCGTTGCGTTATCCAGCTGCGCCACGGGCGGATATTGCGCGGAATACCCGCGCTATTATAA
>JAXJTD010000018.1:0-3172 GCA_036309745.1 Acutalibacteraceae bacterium
CAGCATCAAATTTATTTGCTCGATACCGAAGCACATCGTGATGGTCTTACCGGTGTAGGTAATAAATCCGCATTTATGGATAAAGAGATTGAAATCAACAACGAAATTATTTCAGGTAATGCGAATTTTTCTGTTGCCGTCTTTGACGTTAATAAACTTAAAGTAACGAACGATATTTTCGGGCATATGGCGGGCGATAAACTATTGTCTACCGTTTCGGCTCATCTTTCCGCTTCTTTCGGAGAAGCAGATGTTTTCCGTATTGGTGGTGATGAGTTCGTTGTCATACTCAAAAATGAAGACAGCATCAATTGCGATGCATTGGTGACCCGTTGTATTGAAGGAATGAAAAATCTTTCGCTTGAGGGATATCCTGAGTGTCGCGTTTCTTGTGCATATGGTGCATCTAAGTTTGATGCAAAAATCGACCATCAGCTCTCTGATGTTCTGCGTAGAGCTGATAAAGAAATGTATAAAAATAAGGCAATTACCAAAAAAGAGACTTTTCCTTGGCAAGAAGGCGCTAAAGGCATTAAGCAGATTCAGGTTGAAAAATATTGTCAGTTGTTGCAAACGTTAACCGGCAGTACCGACGACTATCTGTTCCTTATGAATATCGAAACGGGTGTTATCCGCTTTTTCGGAGAAGACCCCAACTCCTTTGATATTTCCGACGGGCGTGAACTGGCGAACGGTATTTTGGATATGCTGAATTATGTTCACGCCAATGATCAATTGCTTGTTAAAAAAGCGGTATCTTCCGTTATAAGCCACGATGTCGAAGAGATTGATATAAACTTCCGTATGCATAATAATAATAATAATATGCGATGGGTCAACTGCCGTGGAAGTGTCATAAAGGATGAAACGGATAACCATTTTGTTTTCATTGGAAGAATCTCTCAAAACGCAGTAAAGCATCTTTATAATCCTATTACAACCCTATTTAACAAAGCGAAGCTGAAGATGGACTTGCAAAATGAATCGGCAGATGGGTTTAGCTGTTTGATGCTTCTTGATATTGATAATCTTTCAGAAATCAATCTGAAGCACGGTTCAGTTTATGGAGATACACTGCTCAAAGCTCTGGCAGAAGAACTTGAAAAACGTTTTTCTATGGGACAGATTTATCATGCAGAAAAAGACCGTTTTGTTGTTTTGCTTGATGTAAATTCAAGCAAAGAAGCAAAAAAAATATTTGACGAACTCAAAAGCTCTTTGGCCGGTAAATGCTCAATTTCTGCTTCAGTTGTTCCTAACGATAAATCTGTATATGTAAGCGCAGAAAATATATATGATTATGCAGTTCAAACGCTGAATAACGCCAAAAAGCACAACATCGGGCAGATCGTCTTTTTCTCTGAAGACAGCTTGCTCGAAAGAATTTCCGCTGTTGAACTTTTAGAAGAACTTGAAGAAAGTATCAAGAAAAAATGCAGCGGTTTTTCCCTTGTGTATCAACCGCAGATAAGCGCAGAGGATTATTCTATTATTTCGGCAGAAGCATTGCTTAGATTCGAATCCAAAACAAAGGGACAGGTTTTTCCCGACCAGTTTATTCCTGTGCTTGAACAAACAGGGCTTATCAACGAGGTGGGTATCTGGGTTGTGAATGAAGCGCTACGCAAATGTAAGCAGTGGCGTGAATTTATACCGGATTTTAAAATCAGTGTTAACATTTCACCGAAACAATTGGAAAAGAAAAGGATAGCCGCACAAATTACAAGGCTTCTTACAAAGCACGGTCTCCCCGGAGAAGCTCTGATTCTTGAGATTACCGAATCTGCTCAATTGGATGAAAACGAGGACGTTTATGCCATTTTAACAAAACTCCGACAGGTTGGAATTCAAATTGCAATTGATGATTTCGGCACAGGCTATTCTAATCTTGGCAATCTGAAACACCTTCATGCAAACATACTTAAGGTTGATCGTGTATTTATTCGTGACATTAAGGAAAACGGATACAATTACAATCTCATACATAATGTTATCGAATTTGCAAAATCAAACTCATTAAAGGTGTGTTTAGAAGGTGTCGAGAACACATCTGAGTTGATTGTTTTATCCGGTTTACAGCCCGACATTTTCCAAGGATATTTATTTGACAAACCTTGCTCTGCAGATATGCTTGAAGCAAAATATTTTATCAGCAATACTGAGGAATATGCAAAACGATTAGAACGATTTGATAAGCTTGGAAAAGAAAAAAGACATGCGCCGCTTGTTAACATGGAAATGAAAACAATTTTGCGCGGTATAAATGTAGGCTTGTGGATTATTCACATTAACGCAAAAACCGGCGAAGGCGAATTGTATACCGATGAAACTATGAGAAGACTGTTAGGCGTTGCCGATGATATTGCCCCGAACGAGTGCTTCAAGCATTGGCAAAATAACATCGATAAAGAGTATCGCGTAGCAGTAGACAATATGATTCATGATATGGCTGAAAGCAATACTGTTATTCAGGTCGAATATCCATGGCATCATCCGCAAAGAGATACGGTTACTGTCCGTTGCTCCGGAAGATGTGTTGAGAAAAATCATGAAGTTATCGTTTTCGAAGGTTTCCACCGTGTAATCAGCGATTTCTAAAATTAAAAACATACCCGCAAGCAAAAATGTTTGCGGGTATGCTTCATTTACTGGCAATGTTAAATTCATTTTATGGTATAGTAAAAGGGCGATAACTCGAATGTAATACAGTCGGGTTATCGCCTTGTTTGGTTTTACGATATATCTTTCTTTTGGAGCTCCTTTTTTATTTTGCCAAGCGCTTTGCGGTATGTTTTATCTGCGGTATCAGGCGAAGCCAAGCCGTGGTCTATAGCTATGTCAATAAAGGCTTCTTCGGGTATGGGTTTCCGTGTTGGCTTGCCGTCTTCATCCAAATCGTCTTTGTCGTAAAAATGAGTGGCATAACATTCCATACAAAAACCAAGATGTGCCGAAATCATTGCACGTTCACGGTAGTTAAGGTTTTCAAACGCTGCCATAACCGCTTCTGCTTCTTCTAATTTGAAGAACAACTTGTCCGGCTCGGAAGAACTGTCGTGTGCAACTTCTTCTCGGCTTTCTTCGCTGTCCTCGTCGGCGTATTGGCGGTAATAGTCTACAAACTGCATATTTTGCATGCCACATCGGATAATTTCGGCGGCATCTTCCTTAC
>JAXJTD010000019.1:0-1523 GCA_036309745.1 Acutalibacteraceae bacterium
ACCTTTGCCAAAGCAGAGTCCATACCTGTCTTGGTAGCAGCAATCGCCAAGATGAAACCACCCAAGAAAAGCATGATGATAGGGTCAGCAAAACAGTAAACAATTGATTTGTACTTGATAAGCTTACCCAACTGCTCAGCATCATAACCTTCCTTGAACAACCACAAGGCACTGTCTGAAGCAGTAAAAAGCAATACCACCATTACGATAACCGAAGTTACCCAAGCAGGTACCGCTTCAAAAATCCACATCAAAGTAGCGAAAGCGAACACAGCGATAACGCGTTGTTCCACATAAGTCAAGCCTTCGATACCGAATGAATCAGTAGGAAGCAACCACAAGATTAACGAAATGCCGACAGCGGCAATGATTTTGATTGTCTTTGAAAGGGTCTGGTCATCGGCCAAACGTCTTTCTTTTCTCTTCTTTTGGTATTCTTCTACCAAATGAAAACCAGGGAAAATTTTAAACATAAATCTGTTATATTATAAAGTTAAATATTTCCTTTAATGATTCATTTCAAGCATTCCTGCATCCGTTCACTTACCGCATTCGATTCTCGCAACAACCGGATGAACTCTTGGGATGAACGCTTCTGATAGACATTCTTCTTCAGATGGATACATCCCTCCATCTCTCTGATTCTCAAGTCTATCGGGATGGAACTGAATCCTTCTTCATTATAAATGGTTGTCTCGGAAAGGATGGTTATCATACCACTTTGTTTCACCAGTTTCAGCAAAATGTTCACATCATTCGATTCCATACGTACCTTGAGATGGTGATAACTTCCTTCACATATGATATCGAAAGCGTTACGTGCCTGCAATCCCTTGGCTGGAAGTACCAAATCATAATACTCCAATTCGGCGATACTGACACTTTCTTTATGTGCCAAAGGATGGTCTTCACGGACAATGACCGCCAAATGATTATCGAACAAAAAATGCGATTCGATTTCCTTATTCAATTCAGCCGGACGGAAGGTCAGTGCAAAATCCACCTCATCCTGTTCGAGCATTTTCATCAGCTCGGCCATCGGCTTATAGAAAATATTGAGTTTGACCTTCGGATAAAGCTTGATGAAAGCAAATAAGGCTTCGGTCAATATCGGGCTGAAAGAAAAGGTGACACCAATATTCAAAGTACCTGTCAACATTTGCTGCAGGTCTTGTATACGGTCGAAGCAAGCTTGTGAGGCTTTCAATGTCTGTCTGGCGTATGGAAGCAACTCCTCACCCGCTTCAGTCAATCTTACGTTGTGGTTGTTCCGTTCGAACAATTGGGCATCCACTTCCTGCTCCAATTGGCGAATCTGTTGCGAAAGCGTACTTTGGGTAATGAACAAAGACTTGGCCGCCTCCGAAAAATTAAGAGTTTCGGCTATTTTCACGAAATATTTAAGGTGTCTTAATTCCATTTTATACACTTTCACATAGTTGTTGCAAAATTAGACATTTAATATAAGAGCCGAAAAAATCTACCAATGTTTGTTTCGATAATAATTATCGGCTTAATCGATA
>JAXJTD010000020.1:0-12244 GCA_036309745.1 Acutalibacteraceae bacterium
AGTCCTTTCTGTTATACCTCTTGCGCTTGTCGTTGTCGGTTTATGGCTTTGCCACTCAATAGGCAAAAGTCAGGAAGCAAAAACCGCAGGCTTAAACATCATAAAAGGCATAATTATATACGAAATAATTGCAATGTCCGTAGCCATAGGTCTTATATTGATTCTTTTTATTGTTTGTATGGCTGTTCCGTCATTTCTCGCTACCATACTCAACGGAAGTTTAGGAACAGTGCCTTACGTTACCGACGAGATAGGCACGGTAGTCATTATGGCAATACTTGTTCTGGTTTTCATCTCTATGGCAGCAGCCTTCGTGGTAAATTATATTTTATACTCAAAAGCTATTAAAACCGTAAAAACAATAAAAGATTCCCTTGTTTCAGGCACGGTAGCAGGAAAAATATCAATGTTTCTCGTTATTATGCTGTTCGTATTCGGTGGCTCAACCGCAATGACCTTCAGCCTTTCAGGTATAAGCCTCGGCGCTTCATATATCCTCTTCGGCATAGCCCTTGCTAAATTAAGAGGAGAATTTATAAAACTTTCTACAGAAGAATAAAAAAATGTCTTTCGAATGCGTCGTACACTTAAGGACAGTTTCCTAAAGGTACGAGCATTGCGGGCAAGAGAATTGAGAGAAGTTTGGCTTCTCTCTTTTTTCTTACCCTTTTTTCTTTTTATATCGGTACATTCGACTATAACCCCTTCTTTAAGTACAATTATTGTAGAAACTTAAGGGAGGTTATTTTTATGGGAAAATTTATTGAAGAATTTTATTATGGGAACCTTGATCCACAAGCAAGGAGCACAAAGGAAAACAAAGCCGTGCAAAAGCAAATGGAAGTCTTGATGTTAAATGAGGATTTCTTGACTGAGAACCTTTCAGGCGAAAGCAAAAAGAAATTCCTTGAATTTTCTAATGCTTGGGGTGTTGTGAACGGAGAATCAAACCTTGATAGTTTTATTATGGGGTTCCGTTTGGGCGCACAATTTACATACGATACTTTTGTAAATGAAGAAGCTCCATTTAAGGACTTGCTGAAGGAGTGCTAATATGAAAGAAAAGAAATATTACATCGCATTAGATGATTTTGAACGTCGGGTGGTTGTGAACTGTATGAATGAGATGCGTAATACTCTTATTGCAAATAGAAAGCATACCGATGCTTTGGACGAAGTTTTATTAAAAGTTATTCACTCAAAACAAAAGAAACTGAAGGTTGTTTATAAGGAGGCTTAACTTATGGAAAAGTTAGCGAAGTTTATTACTGACGAAAGAACAGGGCTTAAATACGAACTATGCGGTGATTATTATATCATCGCCGGTGAAGATGAGCCTGAACGTGAGCCAATCGGCGTATGGGGTCAACGGCATTTGAACCATATCCAAAAGCACTGCAAACTCTTCTACAACAAAATGCTAAACGAACACACGCTGTATGATTATCTTTTGCAGTTCAACCGTGATGCCGAAGATACTTTCAATCGTTTGGTAAAACAAATGGCAGAAAGTGAGGGCGTGACCGAACAACTTAAAGCCACCAAGCAAATGGCTTGGGTTGGTCAGATGAATAACATTCGCCAAAGAGCAACAGAAATTGTAAACCACGATATAATTTACAACTAACCGAGAGCGGCGGCAAGGAGAGAAATTCTCCTTGCCGCAAGTTTTTTTCGAAAAACACTTGACTTTTTAAAACTACTGAATATAATATAATAGTGGATGATGTATTGCACATTATTTTGAGAGGAGCGTGTATATGAGCATACAGTACAAAAAGGGTGTACTTGAATTATGTGTTATGGCACTGCTTAAAAAGCAGGATTGTTATGGCTATGAGATTTCAGAATCCCTTTCTAAGCAGATCGACATCGCAGACGGTACAGTGTACCCCATTCTGCGAAAGCTGAAGGCCGATGGTCTACTGACCACCTATCTGCAAGAAGAAAGCGGCGGTCCACCTCGCAAATATTATTCCTTAACGCAGTTAGGGCGTGAAACCTACGAAAAAGATCGAAGTGAATATTTGTTGTTTGCAGGCTCGGTCAAAAAATTGTTGGAGGAGGATGATAGTAATGACTAAATTGGATTTTTTAGAGAAACTTAAAACTGAATTAAATCGGAAGAATGTATCAGATGCCGCTGATATTATCGAAGAATACGAACAGCACTTTGCATTTAAGCTTGCTGACGGTTATTCGGAGGAAGAAATTGCGGCAAAGTTGGGTGATCCCAAAGGAATTGCAGCACAGTATGATGTTTCGCAGGTAGCGGGAAATGGGGGTAAAAAGATAATTACCGCCATTGGTTTGGGTGTAGCGGACTTCTTTTTTGGTATACTTTGTATCCTGCTGTTCGCCTGGGAAATCGTTATGGTGGCACTCGCCGTCAGCTGTGGCACAGCCGCTGTCTGTTTGATCGGAAATTTAGGGAAATTGGCGGTTGTTTCCATTCCCTCTATGCCGTACTATTGTGCTTTTATATTTGGACTCATCTTTATATCGCTTACCATTCTTGCCATCATCGGAACAGTATATTTCTTTGGATTTATCCGTCAGCTGATGCGCTGCTTTAGCCGTTTCCACAAAAATACACTTTCTTTTTCGCAGGGTCGTGCCGTATTACCGTCCTTAACAGTTTATCCGCAGTTCTCTGCGAAAACAAAACGCCGTATGAAAAAGCTTTCTTTAGTCGCTGCTGTTGCCTTTGCGGTATGCTTTATCGTTGGATTTATTGTTTGCGCCTTGTCTGCCGGTGCTATCGAATTTTGGCATACTTGGGGTTGGTTCCAAAATGGTTAATGAAATGTGGCTGTTATGCCCTATCTGCAAAAAGATGCTTGAAAAGGGCAAAAAGAAGTATGCCTATGAAATCGTGCAACTAGCACGTGAAATCGCAGACAAATAAAAACCAAATGCAAGGAGTGGTAATATGAATAAATCAGAAAGCAAATATTTTAATACTGCCACTATTGCTACACCTCCAATGCTTCTGATTATATTATACAATATAATTCAAGAATTACAACTCAAAGAAAATACACTTTACACTGTTCTAAAATATTGTCATTAAAACTATTGACGAAAAACGATAAATATGTTAAAATAATAAAAATTAAATAATTATTTTATCATTAATGGATCCAGCTGTCTGCAGAGGAAGCTGGATCTATTTTGTTTTTTAGCAGTAAAATTGACTAAATATAAAAGGAGATAGAATTATGGAAGTTCAACTTCAGGAGCTTATTGAGCAGATTAAGAAGGATGGTGTAGAAACCGCTGAAGCAGAAGCTAAGGCTATCGTTGAAGCGGCAAAGTCAGATGCCGAAAAGATTATTGCCGATGCACAGGCACAGGCAGATAAAATCTTGAGCCTTGCAAGAACTGAAACCGAGCGAATGACGAAATCAAGCGAGGATGCTATTCGTCAGGCGGGTCGCAATCTGCTTATTTCTTTCAGAGAAAGTGTAACGAGAGAGATTAATGCTATCGTTAGCGAAAATGTTACTGCTGTATATTCATCGGATGCATTCAAAGGGCTGATTATCAGCATTGTTGAAAATTGGGCAAACAAGCCGGATGCAGAAGATATCGCAGTGATTTTGAATACTCAAGACCTTAATAAGTTGGAAGAAACCTTACTGGCAACACTTAAAGAAAAAATGTTAAAGGGTATCACTTTGAAGGCGAATGATAATTTTGACGGTGGATTCCGCATCGCTGTCAATGACGGCAGCGCATATTACGATTATTCGGCAGAGGCAGTTGTGGAGATGCTTTCAAATTATCTTAGCCCTAAGGTTACCGAGCTTTTGAAAGAGGCGAAGTAATAACTATGGCTGAATATTATTTAATATCGCAGTTGCCGTCTTTGGATGGGATAAGTGAAAATACTCCCCTTCCGATTACCGAAGAACGATTTGCAGAGCTTTGCAACCGTTTTTTAGGAAAAAGAGCGCAGGAAATGCTGAGTAAGCTTACCCTATCACCTCCCAAAAACAGCGAGAACTCTGGCTCTGCATTGATTGATGCCTGGAACGAAAGCGAGCGAAACCTTCGGTTCGCTCTTGGCAAAGTTCGGGCAGAGAAAATGAAGAAGCCATTTGATACAGAGAATAGAATTTTTCCAGTGGAGTATATCAAGGCAGCGAGTGCAGCAATAGAAATCGAAAATCCAATGGAGGCAGAAAAATATCTAAACAGTTACCGTTTGGAGATCTTAGAAACGCTAAGACCTATGGACAGCTTCTCCGAGGATTATATCTTCTATTACGGACTTAAATTAAAGTTGCTTCTTCGCATAAGGCAGTTTGATGCAAAGAGCGGAGAAAAAGCATACAAAAATATATACGACTCCATTTTAAATGGAGATAGGTTGGAGGCAAAATAATGACCGAAAATAAAGGAAAGGTAGTAAGCATAAACGGAAACTTGGTGTCGGTAGAATTTGACGGCAATGTTTCTATGAATGAAATATGCTTTGTTAAAGTTGGTACAACCGCCCTTAAAAGCGAGGTTATCCGTATAAAAGGTAACGTAGCGCAGGTGCAGGTTTATGAAATGACCGACGGTATTCAATGTGGTGATACCGTAGAATTTACCGGAGAAATGCTTTCAGCAGATCTCGGCCCCGGATTGCTCGGTCAGGTATATGACGGACTGCAAAATCCGCTTCCTGTTTTAGCAGAACAGGCAGGCTGGTTTTTGGAAAGAGGAATTTACGCAGATGGTCTTAATGTCGAGAAGAAATGGGAGTTTACTCCGACAGTGAATGTTGGTGATAATGTGCGTGCAGGTGAATATATCGGCACTGTTCCGGAAGGTCCGTTCACACACAAAATCCTATTACCCTTCTATCTGCTTGGAAATTACACAATAAAATCCATAGCTTCTAAAGGCGAATATACCGTAAAAGAAACTATTGCGGTAGTAACCGATGAACGAGGTCGAGAGTTCCCGATATCTATGTCTTTTAAGTGGCCTGTAAAACGTGCAGTAAAATGTTACGCTGAAAGATTAGCGCCTGTTGAGACAATGGAAACCAAGGTGCGTCTTATCGACTCGTTCTTCCCCGTAGCAAAAGGCGGTACCTATTGTACTCCCGGTCCCTTTGGAGCCGGCAAAACGGTATTGCAGCATACCACATCCAAATATGCAGATGTTGACATCGTTATTATTGCTGCATGCGGTGAACGTGCAGGTGAGGTTGTAGAAACATTAACTGAGTTCCCAGAACTTACCGACCCCAAAACCGGACGTTCGCTTATGGAACGCACTATTATCATCTGTAACACATCCTCAATGCCTGTTGCATCCCGTGAAGCTTCGGTTTATACAGCGGTAACCCTCGCAGAATACTATCGCCAAATGGGACTTAACGTTCTTATGCTTGCAGACTCGACATCTCGTTGGGCACAAGCTATGCGTGAAATGTCCGGCAGACTTGAAGAAATACCGGGTGAAGAAGCATTCCCTGCGTATCTTGAGTCCTATATTGCTGCCTTCTATGAACGAGCAGGTTATGTTCGCTTGCCCGATGGTAGTACCGGATCCGTCACAATTGGCGGAACCGTTTCCCCTGCCGGCGGTAACTTTGAAGAACCTGTAACACAGGCTACCTTGAAGGTTGTTGGTGCTTTCCACGGTCTTTCCCGTGAACGTTCAGACGCAAGAAAATATCCTGCTATCGATCCTCTTATCTCTTGGTCAAAATACAATAGCGTTATTGACTCTGACAAATTGGATTTTTGCAAGAGCATTCTTCATCACGGCGATGAGATCGGCTCGATGATGAAGGTTGTTGGTGAAGAAGGTACCACCCTTTTAGATTACATTACCTATTTGAAGTCTGAAATGCTCGATGCAGTATATCTTCAGCAGAATTCCTTTGATTTGGTTGAAGCAAACTGCGGAAAAGCACGTCAACGCTATGTAATCGATAAGTTGGTTTATGTTTTAGGTAGTCATTATGCCGTTCAAAACAAGGATGAAGCAAGAAGCTTTTTCAACCGTATGCGCCAAAAATTTATAGACTGGAATTATACGGAGTTTGAGAGCGAAGCCTTCCAAAAAGCAGAATCGGAAATTGACGAATTATATCGTAAAGGTGACGGTAAATTAGCTGCACCGACTGAAAAGTTATTGAAGGACGGTGAATAAAAGTGAATAAAGTATATAATCGAATAGAATCCATCACAGGCAATGTTATCACCGTCCGTGCAGATAATGTTAAATACAAGGAACTGGCACAAATCAACACACGTTTTGGCAAATCCTTAGCTCAGGTTAACAAAATTGAGGGAGATATTGTATCCTTACAGGTATTTGCCGGCGGTCAGGGTATTTCAACCGGTGATGAAGTACGTTTCCTTGGTCACGAAATGCGCGTATCGTTCAGTGAAGATCTCTTAGGCCGTATTTTTAACGGTTCAGGTGATCCGAGAGATAACGGTCCTGCGCTAACTGAAAATATGAAACCTATCGGCGGCCCTTCTGTTAATCCTACAAAACGTATTCTTGCTAACAGAATGATGAGAACCAACATTCCTATGATTGATATGTTTAATACATTGGTTGTTTCTCAAAAATTGCCTATTTTCTCAATCTCCGGCGAGCCTTACAATCAACTTCTTGCTCGTATCGCAATGCAGGCAGAGGCAGATGTAATCGTGCTTGGCGGTATGGGTCTTAAATATGACGACTTCTTGTATTTCAAGGATGCTCTGTCCAAAGGCGGAGCACTCAGCAAAACCGTTATGTTTATCCATACTGCTTCCGACCCGACCGTTGAATGTATGATGATTCCGGATATGGTATTAGCCGTTGCAGAGCAATTTGCACTTCAAAATAAAGACGTATTGGTACTACTTACCGATATGACTAACTTTGCCGACGCTATGAAGGAAATTGCAATCACACAGGAACAAGTTCCTTCTAACCGTGGATATCCCGGTGACTTATACTCTCAACTTGCCTCTCGTTATGAAAAGGCGGTTGACTTTGCCGATTCCGGTTCGGTTACTGTTTTAGCAGTTACAACCATGCCCGGTGACGACGTAACACATCCCGTTCCTGACAACACCGGATACATTACTGAGGGTCAATATTATCTCAAGGGCGGACGCATAGAGCCGTTTGGTTCTCTATCCAGACTCAAGCAAAATGTTAATGGCAAAACCAGAAAAGATCATCGAGCACTTATGGATGCAATGATTCGTTTGTATTCGTCCTATAAGGAAACGCTTGAAAAGAAAAACATGGGATTTTCAATGAGCCGTTGGGATGAAAAGTTATTAAAATATGGTGAACTTTTTGAAAGTAAGTTAATGTCACTGTCTGTTAATCTTCCGCTTGAAGAAGCGCTTAATTTAGGATGGGATATTTTATCTGATTGCTTTGAAAAAGATGAAACCGGAATCAAATCAGACCTTACTGATGAATTTTGGCCTAAAAGATAAGGAGGTCTGTAGTTTTGGCAAAAATCAAACTAACTAAAAATGAGTTAAAGGTACAAAAGGACGCACTTAAAATGTACCGCAGATATTTGCCTACTCTGACACTAAAAAAGCAACAACTCCAATCAGAAATCCGCACAATTGAATCCAGAGCAAAAGCTATGAGAAAAGAAAGAGAAGATCTCGAATTCGGATTCAGAGAATGGATTGCTGTATTCAGTGAAACAGATGCTTTCCCTCAAGGAATTATAACTGTTAGCAATATTCGAAAAGGCAAAGGAAATATTGCCGGCGTTGATATTCCGACATATGAGGGTGCAGATTTCTCAAGAGGAGATTACGATCTCTACGAAACACCACTTTGGGTAGACATCGCTGCAAATCATATGGAAAAAGCTATGTCGCTCGATTTGGAAGCAGAAGTGTTAGAAGAACAGATCAGATTATTAGAGATTGAGCTACTGGCAACATCTCAAAGAGTCAATCTGTTTGAAAAGGTTAAAATCCCTGAAACTGAAGCAAATATCAAAAAAATATCCATCTATATGGCGGACCAACAGGTCAGCGCCGTAGTGCGTTCCAAAATATCTAAACGCAAGATAGCCCTTCGTAATGCTGTGGCTTCCGAAAAGGAGGTTTATTCATTATGATAGTGCCTATGAAAAAAGTATCTCTCATTATAAGAGAAGACAAAAAAGACGAAGCTCTGAAGAAACTTCGTAAATTGGGAATTATCCATATCGAAATATCAGAAGGTTCTGGCGAAAGACTTTCCTTGCTCCAAGAACAAATCTCCGCACTTGAAAGTACGCTCTTTACTATTGGCAAGCAGAAAAAAGTTGAACAAAAAGATGTTGATACAGAGGAAGCATTATCTATTTCAACCATGATTCAAGTTCTTGACGAAGAGAAGAAACAATGTCAAGCAGAGCGAATTTCGATCACCTCTGAGCTCGATCGGTTAGCAAGCTGGGGCGATATTGATCCAAGCAGCATATCGGAACTTGAATCAAAAGGTTACGAGATATCTTTCTACGAGATGCCTAAGAGCGAATATGAACACCTCTCCGAAAGCGTCAAGACAGTTCGAATTGCTTCAACAAAAACATCCGTTAGATTTATGTTGTTGAACTCCGGTACAAAAGATATTGACGAAACAACCTCCCTGCCTGCCGAATATCGTTTGTCTCTGCCTCAGAACTCAACGAACAGGATGAGAGAGAGGTTGTCTGAGCTTGTAGCACGGATTGATGAAATTGACACGCTAATATCCTCTAAAGCTTGTTATATTGAGAGCATCAAGAAAGCTGTTCTTGCTATTGAAAAGGAAATTGAATTTGAAACCTACGCTACCGGTATGGGAGACGAAAACTTATCTCCTGATAGTGATAGATCTATTTCAATTGCTTATTTCACAGGATATATCGAGGCTGAAAACCTTGATAAGCTTAAAAGAACGGCTGAAAACAACTCCTGGGGACTGCTGGTGCAAGAGCCAACAGAGGATGATCATGTACCCACAAAGCTTAAGAATAATAAGTTTGTAAGTCTTATATATCCTCTGACCGATTTTCTGGGCACTGTTCCCGGATATTTTGAGTATGACATATCGGGTTGGTTTTTGGCGTTTATACTCATCTTCTTTGGAATTATTTTCGGTGACGGCGGTTATGGTTTACTAATTTGTACTCTTGCAGCTGTACCGATTATAAAATCGATTATTACAAAAAAAACCATCTCCCCTACTATTCTGCTTATTGGACTTTTTGGACTTTCTACCGTACTCTGGGGAACACTTACTTGCACTTGGTTTGGTCTATCTCCTGAGCAATTACCCGGTTGGCTAAGAAGTTTATCTATACCTGTAATTTCAAACGTTTATGCAGATAAACTTTGGGCCCTGCCTTGGACATCAGACGGAGTTGGTCTTACCACAGCTCAGAACCTGCAGATTTTCTGTTTCTCGCTGGCATTGATACAACTAACAGTTGCTCACGTTAAAGGTGCAGTCAGGAATAAAGGTTCCTTAAAAATGCTTGGTGATATCGGATCGATATTGCAACTTTTAGGCATCTATTATTTAGTGCTGAGTTTAGTTGTAAATGCAGAAGTGTTCAGCTTTGGACTCAAAATTGGTGCAATTCCCGTTGGAACGGTTGCAATCGCATTAATTGGAATAGGGTTTACCTTAAGTTTCGTATTCTCGAACTATAACGGAAGTATTATTAAATCCATACTTTCAAGTCTAACAAACATTGTCTCTGTTCTACTGGGTGTGGTAAATGTATTTTCGGATATTGTATCCTATATACGACTTTGGGCTGTCGGCCTTGCAGGTGCTGCAATCTCCGCCACTGTAAATGAGTTGGCGGGTCCCTTGCTCGGCAATTTTATGTTTATGATACTTGCCATCATTCTTTTAGTGTTTGGTCACGGATTGAATATGATTTTAAACATTCTGTCGGTTATCGTTCACGGAATCAGACTTAACACATTAGAATTCTCCTCGCACTTAGATATGTCGTGGAGTGGGCATAAGTTTAAACCTTTTAAAGAATAAATTGATTAAAGGAGAATCATTATGAATTTTGGATTATTATCAACAGCATTGGCAATGGGTATTGCCGCAATCGGTTCTGCAATTGGTATCGGTATCGCCGGACAGGCTTCAATCGGTGCCTGGAAAAAGTGTTACATGAGCAATAAAGCTGCACCCTTTATCCTTACTGTGTTTGCAGGTGCACCTCTTACTCAGACCATTTACGGCTTTCTTTTGATGCAGCAAATGAAAGGCTCTTCTGCTGATCCTGCATTTTTATTTGGTCTCGGAATTGCTTCCGGTTTAGCTATGGCACTCTCCGCTGTATTCCAGGGCAAAGCCGGTGCTGCCGGTGCAGATGCTTTAGCTGAAACAGGAAAAGGTTTTTCACAGTACATCACCGTAGTTGGTCTTTGTGAAACTGTTGCATTGTTTGCTCTCGTTTTCAGCATGGTAGCGTTAGGATAATATGAAAAAACAACGGCTTCGGGTATCCACAACACATATTATATTGTTGAGCTTTTTAATAACGATATTGATAGGCGCAGTGTTGCTTTCGCTTCCCATAAGTTCAGCTGATGGAAAGGCAACGCCTTTCTTAGATTTCGCATTTCCTGTAGTGGGAGGCATCTGTCTCATCACCTGCACGGTTGTTACGCTGATGTACTATCTGCGCAGAGGAAAGTTATATATCCTCGGCGGTGCATTTATGGCTTTAGGTGCATTTATGTTGCTCGTGGAGTTTTTGATGAAGATGACATTTGACCTACACTTTATCGGTTGGTCAATTTATCCATTGGTAGTTTTATTCTTGTTTGGAGGGTTGCTTATTTATTTTGCAATAAATAGTTCGGCTCGAGAAATAATAGAAAGAAAACTGTTTTTCTGATAGGTAAAAAGGGGTTGAAAATATGGGAATAGAGATAAAAGAGGTACTTAATAAAAAAGAGTTGTGGACGTGGGTGCGTTTCCCAAATAGATTGTATAAGGACAATGATTTCTTTGTTCCTTTCTTGGAAAATGATGAATTTGAAACCTTTTCAAAGAACAAAAATCCGGCGTATGCTTTTTGCGAAACAAGATTGTTTTTGGCATACAGAGACGGAAAGCTTGTAGGTAGAATTGCAGGGCTTATCAATCACGCATACAATAAGAAATGGGATAAGAACGCTATTCGTTTTACAAGATTTGATTTCATTGACGATTATGAAGCATCTGAAGCTTTATTTAATGCAGTAATAAATTGGGGTAAGGAAAATAATCTTACAGAGATAATGGGACCGATTGGCTTTCATGATATAGATCACGAAGGTATGCTCGTTGAAGGCTTTGACCAACTCAATATGTCCATTACTTTTTATAATCATCCGTACTATTTAACACATATGCAAAGATTGGGACTTGTTAAGGATATTGATTGGATTGAATATAAGATTTATGTTCCTGATAAGGTTAATGAACGTATAGAGAGAATTGCAAATCATTTAGCTGAAAAAGGCGACTACAAAGTGGTTACATATACGGATAGAAAGTTGCTTTATAAAGACGCTTTTGAAGCATTTGATTTAATAGATGTAGCATATTCAAAATTATATGGAACCGTTCCTCTAACAAAAGAAATAATAAAGAATACGATAGATGCCTACATTCCTTTGGTGAACCTAAAGTACATTTGTGCAGTTAAGGATAACAATAATAAAATTGTTGCATTTGGTATTATGGTTCCGTCTATTGCAAAGGCATTAAAAAAATCTAATGGTAAAATTTTGCCTTTTGGCATTTTTAGAATGTTAAAAGCTCTAAAAGGCAAAAACGATACGTTGGAAATGTTTCTTGTTGCAGTTGATCCTTCCTTGCAAGCTCAAGGCATACCAGCATTGATTATAAATGCTCTTTTAAAGATCCTTGCCGAAAATGGTGTGAAATATTGTGAAACCGGTCCTATGCTTGAAACAAACACCAAGATACATAGCCTTTGGCGCCACTTTGATAAAGAACGACACAAGCGTCGCAGATGTTTTATAAAGCAAATATAAGTGAGGACAAAGAATATGAGCGTTAATAAAAAACAATTATGGCAAGCAGTAAAATTTACTCTGTTTTCTATTTCTGCCGGTATAATTCAAATTGGCTCGTTCGCATTGCTAGAGATATTTATAAAGGATTATTGGATTCCATACCTAATTTCTCTTGTGCTGTCAATTCTATGGAATTTCACACTAAATCGCAGATATACTTTTAAGTCTGCGGC
>JAXJTD010000021.1:0-12364 GCA_036309745.1 Acutalibacteraceae bacterium
GGTCTGTTTTGAGCACATCCTGATTGATTATTTCAATGTTGTCAAAATCAGCAAGAGTTTCCGCAAGAATCGGCAGAAGTCTTGTATCAAGTTCAACACACACAACCTTTTTTGCTCTTTTTGCAAGTTCTGCGGTAAGAACACCTATACCTGCGCCGATTTCAATAACACCGCAGGTTTCGTCAATTCCGCTTTCCTCCGCCATACGGGGACAAACGGAAGGATTGACAATAAAATTCTGACCCAGTGCCTTTGAAAAATGAAAGCCGTGCCTGCCAAGAATATCTTTTATTGTTCCAATGTCGGTTAAATTATACATCACAGTAACCTCGTATCGTTAATAATAAGCTCAAAATCACAGCCCAGAAATGCAGCAGATTTTTTGCAAAGCACCATTCTGTCAAGGAATATTTCAAAATATTCCATAACGGGGCAGATAAGCGTATCAATGCTCAGTTCAAGAATTATCAGCTTTTCATCTTTTCTGACGCTGATTTTCGAGCCAAAAACCGCATAGTTTACTCTGTCGTGAATGTCGCTGTAAACCGTGCTTTTGTTACGCACTCTTGTTGTGCGCACATCGCTCTTATCCGCAAGAATAAGCGCCGCTGCAATGGGTGTTACGGGTGCCGCGGTTTTATCGTCATGATGACCTATTGCGGTTGTTACGGCAACAACATCTTCAACAGGAAAGTTTCTTGCTCTGAGAAGCTCAAATGCAAGGAATGCGCCGCTTTGCGCGTGGTCCGTACGGTTGATCGCATTACCCGTATCGTGAAGCAGACCTGCAATTTTTGCAAGTTCGCACTCCCTTGCGGAATAACCCAGTGTTTCAAGAATCATACTTGCATCCGTGCCTGTTTTGACCGCGTGTGCAAGACCGTGCTCTGTATACCCGATAGCACCCAGAACATCGTTTGCAGCCTTGACATAGCTTATAATTTCACTGTCGTTCTTCAAATTTTCGTAACTTAACAAAAAACACACAACCTTTTCACGAAATATTGTTTACACTTCCGTTGATTTTTTCAAAAATATATTTATAATTGTATGTGGAATTATAATTATAGTGGAGGTATGTCGCAATGTCAATTCTTGTTACAGGCGGTGCAGGATTTATCGGTTCACACACCTGCGTTGAACTTCTCAATGCCGGTTATGATACCATTATACTTGATAATCTCTGCAACAGCAAGAGTGAAAGTGTAAAACGTATTAAAGAAATTACGGGTAAGGATGTTAAATTTTACGAATGCGATATCCGTGACCGTGAAGGTCTTGACAAAATTTTCGCAGAAAACAATATTGAAGCTGTTATTCATTTTGCAGGTCTTAAAGCCGTTGGCGAAAGCTGTGCAAAACCGCTTGAATATTATGATAATAACATCGGCGGCACCGTTATCCTTTGCGAAGCTATGGCTGCGGCAGGCTGCAAGAAAATCGTTTTCAGTTCTTCTGCAACGGTTTACGGCAGTGAAAACCCCTCACCTCTCAAAGAGGATATGCCCGAAGGCAAAACAACAAACCCCTACGGCACAACAAAGCTCTACATTGAGCGTGTGCTCAAAGACACCTGCATTTCTGACGGCGAATGGAGTGTCTGCCTTCTTCGTTATTTCAATCCCATAGGCGCACACAAAAGCGGCAGAATCGGTGAAGACCCCAACGGCATCCCCAACAACCTTGTTCCCTATATTGCTCAGGTTGCAATCGGCAGAAGGGAAGCCCTCAACGTTTTCGGTGACGATTATGACACTCACGACGGCACAGGCGTGCGCGACTACATCCACGTTGTTGACCTTGCTCTCGGTCACCTTAAAGCTGTTGAAAAAGTTCTCGGCGAAAAAGGCTGCTTCACATATAACCTTGGCACCGGTAACGGTTACAGCGTGCTTGATGTTGTAAAAGCATTTGAAAAGGCTTGCGGCAAGCCCGTTAAATATGAAATAGCACCCCGCAGACCCGGTGACATCGCAACCTGCTATTCCGACCCCTCAAAGGCAAAGGAAGAACTTGGCTGGGTTGCAACAAGAGGTATTGACGAAATGTGCGAGGATTCATGGCGCTGGCAGTCACAGAATCCCAACGGATACGATTCATAAGGAGAATATTATGAGAGCTGTTATTACGGTTATCGGTAAAGATATGGTTGGTATTCTTGCAAAGGTATCAACCGAATGTTCAAACCACAATATAAATGTACTTGAAGTTACACAGTCCATCCTTCAGGACCTTTTTGCAATGATTATGATGGTTGATTTTTCAAAATCAGACCTTCCCTTCACCGAATTTTCGGATATGCTGGGCAAAATGGGCAATGAAATGGGTCTTTCAATCCACGTTATGCATGAGGATATTTTCAACGCCATGCACACAATATGAGGTGACTTAAATGCTTAATGCAAGAGATATTCTCGAAACCATAACAATGATTCAGGATGAGCATCTTGACGTACGTACAATCACAATGGGTATATCCCTGCTTGATTGCTGTCACAGCGATGTTGATGTTATGTGCCAAAGAGTATATGATAAAATCACACGCTACGCCAAAGACCTTGTCCGCACAGGCGAGCAGATAGAAAAAGAGCTTGGTATCCCCATTATCAACAAGCGTATTTCTGTTACACCTGCGGCAATGATTCTCGCTTCCTGCGACAATAAGGATGCGGTAAAGCTTGCAAAAACTCTCGAAAAAGCCGCCGTTACCTGCGGAGTCAACTTCCTTGGCGGATTTTCTGCACTTGTTCAGAAGGGCTTCGGCCCCGGTGACAAGGAGCTTATTGAAGCCATCCCCGAAGCACTCAGCGTAACCGACCACATCTGCTCATCCGTCAACATCGGCTCAACAAAAGCAGGTATCAATATGGATGCGGTTGCACTTATGGGCAAGGTAGTCAGAAGAAGCGCGGAACTCACCGCAGACAGAGATTGCATCGGCCCTGCAAAGCTTGTTGTATTCTGCAATGCACCCGAAGATAATCCGTTTATGGCAGGTGCATTCCACGGTGCAGGCGAACCCGACTGCGTTATCAATGTAGGCGTTTCAGGTCCCGGTGTTGTAAGAGCGGCACTTGCAAAAGCAGGCGACTGCGACCTTACCGCAGTTGCAGACCTTATAAAGAAAACCGCATTCAAAATTACCCGTATGGGTCAGCTTGTTGCAACGGAAGCTTCCCGCAGACTGGGTGTGCCTTTCGGCATTGTTGACCTTTCACTCGCTCCCACTCCTGCAATCGGCGACTCTGTTGCGCATATTCTTGAAGAAATGGGTCTTGAATGCTGCGGATGCCACGGCACAACCGCCGCGCTTGCCCTTCTTAACGATGCCGTTAAAAAAGGCGGTGTAATGGCCTCATCTCACGTGGGCGGACTTTCGGGCGCGTTCATCCCCGTTACCGAAGATGCAGGTATGATTGATGCTGCACGCTGCGGTGCACTCACCCTCAACAAGCTTGAAGCAATGACCGCCGTATGTTCAGTAGGTCTTGATATGATTAATATTCCCGGCGATACACCTGCCGAGGTTATTTCAGCAATCATTGCAGACGAAGCGGCTATCGGCATGGTTAACTCGAAAACTACCGCGGTAAGAGTTATCCCTGCCATCGGCAAGCAGGTAGGCGAAGAATTAAGCTTCGGCGGACTTCTGGGAAGCGGCCCCGTAATGCCTCTTTCAACCTACTCCCCTGCAAAATTCATAAGCAGAGGCGGCAGAATCCCTGCCCCCATGCAGAGTCTTAAAAACTGATATAAAAAGAAAAATCCCGTTGTACCGAGGTACAACGGGTAATTTTTTATAATCAGTCACTTGTGTAGGGAAGAAGAGCAATCTGACGTGCGCGCTTGATAGCGGTTGTCAGTTCACGCTGATGCTTAGCGCAAGTACCTGTCACACGGCGGGGAAGGATCTTTGCTCTGTCTGAAGTGAACTTATTAAGCTTGTTTACATCCTTGTAATCGATGCATTCAACTTTTTCTACACAGAAAGCACAAACCTTTCTGCGGCCCTTTTTGTTGGGTCTTCTTTCGCTTCTGTCGTAAGCCATGGATTAAACCTCCTTTTCAGTTTTTGCGACCTTAAAACGGAAGGTCGTCTTCGGGAATTTCTTTGAAATCGCCCTCATCCGCAGTTGAATATGAGGGTGCAGGCTGAGCTGATGCGTAGCTGTCTTCTCTTGAATAAGAGCCTGAGCCGCTTTCTGCCTTTGAACCGCAGAAGCTGACATTATCTGCTACAATTTCAACAGCCTTTCTCTTGTTGCCGTTCTTATCCTCATACATTCTTGTCTGGATGTAACCCTGAACAGCAATCATTGAACCCTTGCGGAAATACTTGCAGACAAACTCTGCTGTCTGTCTCCATGCAATGATATCAATGAAATCTGCCTGACGGTCTTCACCCTGACGGTTGAAGCGTCTGTCAACGGCTACTGTGAACGATGATACGGAAATTCCGCTTCCTGTAGTGCGAAGCTCGGGGTCTGCAACAAGTCTGCCCATAATTACGGCATTGTTTAACATTTTGCGACCTCCTTAGTTCTTCTTGACAATGAGTGAACGAAGCACGCCGTCTGTAATCTTTACAACACGGTCAAGCTCTGCGGGAAATTCAGGAGCAGCCTGATAATTGAAGAGAACGTAGTAACCCTCTGCCTCGTCGTCGATAAGGTAAGCGAGCTTGCGCTTGCCCCATTCATCAACGCTCTCAAGAGTGCCGTTAGCTTCGATCATAGCCTTGAATTTCTCCATGAGAGGCTGAACAGCTTCTTCGCCCTTGGCAACTGAAAAAACCATCATTGTCTCATAGCTGATGTTTGCTGACATTCTTAAAGCACCTCCTTCTGGTCTTTGGCCACGGTGCATCCGTGGCAAGGAATAAAATTTGTTTTAATCCTGCTGTTCTTTCACAGCGGTTTATTATTTTAACAGAATTAAGCATTCTTGTCAAGACTTTTTCGAAATAACTTTGCACTTGCACAAAATATTATATAAGGATATAATAATAAGAGAGTTTTATCGTACGGAGGTGAGCATTATGAACGAAAGACTGCCTTATCTGAGAAAAAAATCAATGAGTCTGCCCCTGACTCCCGGCGTATATCTTATGAAGAACAAAAAGGGTGAAATCATATATGTGGGCAAGGCAAAAGCACTGAAAAACAGAGTCAGCACCTACTTTGGCTCCCAGAACAATCTCTGGATCAAAGTGCGCCGTATGGTTGAAAATGTTGAGGATTTTGATTATATCCTCTGTGACAGCGAATTTGAAGCTCTTATTCTGGAATGCTCACTCATAAAACAGCACAGCCCTAAATACAACATTCTTCTCAAAGATGACAAGGGCTATCACTACATCAAAATCACCAAAAACGGATGGAAGAATTTTTTTGCCGTGAAACAGCGTCTTGATGACGGTGCGGAATATATCGGACCATACAACAATTCCTACGGCATCACAAATGCCATCGATACCGCAAAAAAAATATTTATGCTTCCCCAGTGCAACAAGGTTTTCCCACGGGATTTCAAAAAAAGCAGACCCTGCCTTAATCATTTCATCGGTCAGTGTGCCGCTCCATGCGCAGGCAAAATGAGTGAAGCCGCTCACTCCGAAGCAGTTGACCAGGCAATAGATTTCATCATCAACGGCTCAGGTCAGGCAATAGAAAAGCTCACCGAAAAAATGCTTGAAGCTTCGGAAAACCTTGAATTTGAAAAAGCTGCAAAAATACGCGATAAAATAAACGCCATTAAAAAAGTTACCGAAAAGCAGAAAGTTGTTGCAGCTTCCGTTGAAGAACAGGATGTTTTTGCAACCGTATGTTCAGATTCCAAGGCATGCCTTTCTGTTTTACGTTTCAAAGAGTCGCGGCTTTACGACAGTGAGCATTTCATTATTGATTTACCTGAAAATATGCCCGAAGCCCGATATGAGCTTATCCGCAGTTACTACTCCATGAGGGATTTTGTGCCCCGACGCATTGCCGTTGACGGCGAGGTCGAGGGCAGTGATTTGCTTTGTGAATGGCTTTCTTCTCTCGCAAAACGCAAGGTAAATATTGTTGTGCCTCAAAGAGGTGAGCAGCATTCTCTTATTGAAATGTGCCGTTCAAATGCCGCCCAGAAGCTTGCGGTTTACCTTGGCAAAACAGGTAAATCCACTGCCGCACTTGACGAACTGGGTACCCTGCTCGGGCTCAAATCTCCGCCGAAATTCATCGAATCCTACGACATCTCCCATACCGCAGGCACGGAAAATGTTGCAGGTATGGTTGTTTTCAAAGACGGCGCACCCTATAAAAAAGCTTACCGTCGTTTTAAAATCAAAGGCTTTACGGGGCAGGATGACTACGCTTCAATGGCAGAGGTTATTGAGCGCAGAATCCTTCGCCATTTTGAAGAAAAAAACAGCGGTGAGGGCTTTGGCAGACTGCCCGACCTCATTCTGCTTGACGGCGGAAGCGGTCAGGTAAACGCGGTAAAACCAATTCTCGATAAATACAATCTTGACATTCCCCTTTTCGGTATGGTCAAGGATTCCCACCACAAAACCCGTGCCATTGCTCTTTCAGGCGACGAACTGTCACTGACCTCAAAACGCAGTGCATTTACTCTTGTTTCCACAATTCAGGAGGAAGTGCACAGATATTCTGTTGAATATCACCGCAGCCGCAGAAAGAAAACTGCACTTTCTTCAACCCTTACCTCAATTGACGGTGTAGGCGAAAGCAGATGCAAGGCACTGCTGAAACATTTCAGAACAGTAAAAGCTGTTTCCGAAGCAAGCGTTGAAGAACTTGCAGCCGTAAAAGGTATGAATAAAAATACGGCAAAGGCGGTTTTCGAAGCTTTTCACGGTCAAAATAGTACAGACAAGGATTGATTTTACAACTTTTTTACCAATTGTATGCATTTAATCTTGACATACCGTTACATTTAGTGCGATAATAGATTGATAATACTCTGCGGAGGAATTATAATGAGAGTAATTACCGGAACAGCGAGAGGAATGGTTCTCAGAACCCTTGAAGGCAACGATGTGCGCCCCACCACAGACAAGGTAAAGGAAGCAGTTTTCAGTGCATTCCAGTTTGAAATTGAAGGCAGACGGATTCTTGATTTGTTTGCAGGCTCAGGTCAGCTTGGAATTGAAGCATTGAGCAGGGGTGCGGAAAGTGCAGTTTTTGTTGATGCAGATAAAAATGCGGTTAAAATCGTAAAAGAAAATCTTGCAAAAACAAAGCTTGATTCCCGTGCAACCGTTGTTCAGACCGATTCAATCGCTTTTCTTTCAATGACAGACAGAGTCTTTGACCTTGCTTTTCTTGACCCGCCTTACGAAAAGGGTCTTCTTCAAAAAGCACTTTCAAAAATAGACAGTCTGATTTCCGAAGGAGGCGCAGTTATCTGCGAGCATCCGTTCAGGGAAGAGCTTGACGAAAGCTACGGTGCACTTACAAAGACGAAAGAATATAAATACAGCAAAACAGCTGTAACCGTTTACCGGAAGGAAGGATGACCAATGAAAACCGCAATTTGTCCCGGCAGCTTCGACCCGGTTACAATAGGTCATATCGATGTTATCCGCCGTGCCGCAAAACTTTTCGATAAAGTTATTGTGGTAGTAATGATAAATTATCATAAGCCTGCGGGCTACTTCACCGTTGATGAGCGTGTTGACTTACTCAAACGCAGTCTGACGGATATAAACAATGTTGAAATCGAAACAAACAGCGGTCTTCTTGCTGAATACGCAAAAGAAAAAGGTGCCTGTGCAGTAGTAAAAGGCTTACGTGCGGTATCTGATTTCGAATATGAATTTCAGCAAGCGCTGACCAATAAAAAGCTCAATCCCGAACTTGAAACCGTTTTTCTTACAGCCAATGCAGAGAATATGTATCTCTCATCAAGCGTTGTAAAGCAGGTTTGTGAGTTCGGCGGAAATATAAGCGAATTTGTCCCCTCAGAGGTATGCGAAGATATAATCAGACGAATAAAAGAAAGGAACAGGACTACAAAATGAACATTGAAAGCTTACTTGACCAGATTGAAGATATTATTGATTCGGGTTCAAAGGTTCCCCTGTCAAGCAAAATCGGCGTTGATGCCGCCGCAATAAGAACAGCTATTGAGGATATCAGACTCAATCTTCCCGGTGAAATCACTCAGGCAAGAGCAATTGTTGCTGACAGAAACAACATTCTCATCAAAGCTAAGGATGAAGCCGTTAACTGCGTTACCGGTGCTCAGGAAAAATCAAGAGCACTTATTTCATCCGCCGAAGACAAGGTAAGAGCACTCGTTCTCAAAACAGAGGACTATTCAAAGAATAAAGTTGCAGAAGCCGAAGCTCAGGCAAAGCAGATCAGAGACACTGCAACCGAAGATGCTAAAATTATCAGAGCAAACGCTCAGCTCGAAGCCGCATCAATGGTGGAAAGCAACGAAATTGTTGTTCAGGCAAAAGCTGCTGCTGAATCAATCGCAAAGAATGCTCAGGACGAAGCCGCTTCAACTCTTGCAGGTGCAAAAGCTCAGGCTGAAAATATTGTGAATGCCGCAACAGAGCAGGCAGCAAGAATGGTTGACGAGGCAAGAAGAACCTCTGATGAAGCTATCGACAAAGCTAACAAATGGTCAGCTGAAATCAGAATAGCCGCAGGCGATTTCATTGAAGACATTATGAAAACCGCAAACGATGCAGTTGCCACAAGCCTTGTTCAGATTCAGACCGCCCGTGACAATATCAGAAATGTTACAGGCAAAATCGAAAAGCCCAACGCAGGCAACATTGAAGAATAATTATAAGCATTACGGCACACTTTAGAACGAAGTGTGCCGCTTTTTTATATATCGAGTATTCCACTGATTTTTTTCGCTTTTTCAAGATATTCAGGGTTGTTTTCTGTTTCAGAAAGTGCAGTCAGATGGTGTGTAAGCCCCCAAACGAGAGGCTTTAACGCTTCCCTTGCTACCTGACAACGTTCCTCACCTTTCAGAAAACAAACCAATGCATTCTCCCGTGATTTATATAGATTGGGTAGCTTTTTTGCCTGTGCAATCGCTTTTTCTCTCTCGCCGACTTTCCAATATGCAAAGCAAATATTATAGAGCGTTGCACCGCGGACTTCGCAATCATCACAATAATTAATTATCTGTTCCTGAACTGCTATCGATTCTCGCAGATATTTTTCTTTTTCCTCTGCCGTTCCGTCAAGCTTTTCAAGAGATGTTGAAAGCTGTACAAGCAACAGTGCATCGTTGGGAAAAAGCTTCAATGCTTCTCTCATAAGTTCAACATTTTTACGATGAAAACCGATTTTATTGTTCTCCGACCATTCATTGTTAATATTATCGTATTTTTCTCTTTTATTTTGTTCACTCAGCCCAAGAAGTTCATCAACGGTTAATCTCAGATAATTTGCCAGAGGCGGCAGCATTTCAATATCGGGATATCCGTCACCTCGCTCCCACCTGCTTATAGCCTGAAAGGATATACCGAGATGTGACGCCACTTCTTCCTGGGTCAGATTTCGTTCCAGACGGATTCTTTTAATATTTGCTCCTATTGAAAGATTCATAAACAGCCTCCTTACCATGTTTTACAGTACTACTATATAAAATTTATCCGGATTATACAATAATCGGTTAAATGATTTGATTCTATCGGATGTTGAAATTCACTTTTTTATACCTTTGTATATATAGTAGGGCTTTGAGAATATATAATCTCCGTTCTGATATGCCGTTTCTAATTCAGCAATGAATTCACAATACTCATTTTCACTCAATGAACCTGTGTTTTCTTTATAAAGCCAGGCAATATCCCTGCTCAACTCATAGCCGAAAGTTCCCTCTTTATATTCGCTTTCAACAACATTATAAACACTGACAGAGCTTTCAAACAAACCGCTTTTATTGAAAAATCCGTACATCCTCCTGCCAATCCAACTGTCAATGTCATCCATCCAGGGTTGCTTTGTTACAGCATAAGCGTGAATTGCTTTGGTAATCAATTCTTTATTTTTGCCGTTATATGCCAGACTGTCCCAGTCGCAGTTTACGCAAATCACAACACCGCCGGGTTTCAGGACCCTATAAATCTCCCTGACAAGAAAAGACTTATCCGTCACACACTCAAACATATCTTTTGTGAACACAAAATCAAATGTATTATCAGCAAAATTCAGTTTTTTTGAGCAATTCATTACTTTAAGTTCAATCGGTTTTTTATACTTAACATTCTTAAAGCCTTTATCGATTATATCTGCTCCTACGGCTGATTTGATTTTGTTAGGAAAAGCTTCTTGAAAAGCCAAAAGAAAGGTTGCATCCTTGCAACCTAAATCTGCAATTACAGCATTATCAGGTAAGTCTGTTTGTTCTGAAATTGCTTTAAATAATGTCCTATATTTAAAATTGTTCATTTTTAATAACCTCCAAACTAAGAATAAAAAAACTGTTAATAGCTGTATGCCATTAACAGTATTGCAAAAAGTAAACTTTTCTCTGTAAGGCACACAGCATTCAAAGCCTGTACCCGAATAAGATACAAGCTATCTTCGTCTGCGTCGAACAGAGATAAAGAACATACCGATTTCCTCCAAGTAAGATTTGAACTGATTATACTGCAAAATTATATAAATTGCAAGCAGTTCATTTTAATTTCAGCAACAACCCGCCTTTTACAATAAGCAGCAAAAAAGTCACCGTCACCGCATAGGTTTCTCTTGTTATTGCAAGGAGCAACACTGTCGCAATGCCAAGTACAACAGAAAATGCGGTAAGAAAGTCTCCTGCTTTTTCTGACTTGATTTTTGTAACTATAATTTTTGCCACTCCCGTCACAACAAGCATTCCGAAAATAACAAGATAAATTATTTTAAATAACGGTACAGTTTCTTTATAACTCAGTAATGACACCGCATAAACATAATCGCCCGTTGTATACGGATAAAGAGGCAGAAATACAAGCAGGACATAAAATAAATCCACGAATCCGAACAATAAATTGCATACACTTTTTATATTGAATCTGTTTTCTTTTTCTGCAATTGACAGTAATTTTTCACCCGAAAGCAGATCATCTATGCTGACTGAAAAAAATCTCGATATTTTCTTCAAAGATTCTATATTGGGGTACCCCCCTGCCCGATTCCCATTTTGAAACAGCAGTTCTTGATACATATAAAATTTCTGCAAGTTCTTCCTGGGTAAGACCACTGTTTTTTCTTAACTCCTGTAATTTCTCATTAAACTCCATATAAAAATCTCCTGTCCGTAAGAAGCACAACGCCTCTGTAAATCATATACAACCCTGCACTAAAAATACATGAACCTATGATATCTGTCAGCCAATGAACGCCCGAAATAAGCCTGCCTGTAACCATAAATACAGAAAACAAAATAATCATAACATTTATTGCTTTAATCTTATTGTTTTTTATTCTGCGTTTAAGCTGAAAACCAAGGGTAGGCATAACACTTAGAACAAGTAACATTGTTGACGACGGATACGAGCCTTCCATGTTATTGTTAATTAAAACAGGTCTGTAATTTATGGGTAATGCTTCAAAAACAAAATAGCACAGTATTACCGTAACATAATATAAACCTAAAATCAGGATATCACAATCAACCTTAAACAGACTTTTTCTTTTTATCATCTGACAAAGACCGATAAATCCGAAAAAGAAACAGACAAAAAGCGGAACAAGCCCCAACCAATCCGTAATATCATAAAGCATCATATTAATACCCGTCAGTCTGTGAAACCAACAGTTCAGCGTTGCAAAACCGATATCTGTATCATTAATGCCCACAGGTTGAACATCAACTGTCGTTATCAAAACTGTCCATACCGCAAATATAAAAATCAATATAATGCCCAAAGCCAAAAATTTCTTCCCTTTTGTTTTCATATCATCATGCACCTTTCTTTAATGTGATAAACAGAAAATAACACAAAAAATCAGAAATATAAACTATTTTTCAGTAACATCAGCGATACTTTCCGTGTCACAGTGCAAATAGTGATGATTCGTCACATTTTGCGCGAAAATCTATCGACATTTAAAGGGATATATGGTAATATATAAAAAATTTAAGACGACTCAAACACAAAACTCCTGATGTGCATCAACACTCAGGGGTTTTGTGTTGTTTGTAATAAATTTAGAAAAAAAATAAAACCAACCGAATGAATCGATTGGTTTTATTCTGGCGCCTCAAACAGGACTCGAACCTGTGACACCGCGGTTAACAGCCGCGTGCTCTACCGACTGAGCTATTAAGGCAAAATGAAAAAAGTGTCGGCGTCGACCTATCTTCCCGGGCCGCTTCCAGCCAAGTATTTTCGGCA
>JAXJTD010000022.1:0-2698 GCA_036309745.1 Acutalibacteraceae bacterium
CAAGCAAGGATACTATTAAACGTTATATCCGCCTTACCAATCTCATTCCCGAAATTCTGCAATATGTGGATGAAGGTCGTATTTCCTTCACTCCCGCCGTCGAGCTTTCCTATCTCAACGAACAGGAACAGCAAGACCTATTAGAGCAGATTGAACTGAATGATTGCACCCCGTCATTATCTCAGGCTTGCCGCTTTAAGAAAATGAGCCAAGAGGTCGGCTTAACTCCCGAAAGCATTGCAGAAATTATGAGCGAAGAAAAAGCCAATCAGCGGGAAATGTTCAAAGTCCCGATGGAGCGTATTCGCCAATATGTCCCTAACGCCAATGCTAAGCAGGCTGAGGATTTTGTTTTGAAAGCTTGCGAGTATTATCGCAAATTCTTAATCCGTCAGCGCAACCGTGATGAAAGGTAAGGTGAAGAATATGAAAAAAGTTAATATAGAACCCATTATGTTTTCAAGAAAAGGCGCAGGGCGCATTAATGAAAATGCCCCTATCGACCTTTTGGAATATGTAACACCGAAATCAGCAACGGCAATCGACAATACTCCCGTTTGCTATATTCCGAAGCAAATTACCGTGTCCGAAGAAATAGGCGGTACTATCTACGATGTCACCGGTGTTTTTACGGGCGAAGTTGACAAATCACTATTTCAGCAATTAAAAGAATTGATCCTATCCGAGCAGTTATTGTAACTGCCATAGGTTTGTAGAAACACAGCCGAGCATTGTATAATTGGCCTGCCCGATTAGTAATGCTCGGCTTTCTTGAGAAAGGAGTTTATTATGGCAAAGAAAGCCGAGAATATGAATCAAAATAAAATCACAGCCTTATACTGTCGTCTGTCCGTAGAAGATATTAAAGACGATAAAGACAAAAAGAGAAAAGGCAAAGAGGACGAATCAAACAGTATCAGTAACCAAAAGCAAATTCTTTCTGACTATGCTAAAAAACACGGCTATACCAACACAATGTTTTTCGTGGATGACGGTATTTCGGGTACGAGTTTTGACCGTAGCGATTTTAACCGTATGCACCGAATGGTAGAGGAAGGAAAAATCGGCACGATTATCGTAAAAGACTTATCCCGTTTTGGTCGTGAGCATATCGAAAGCGACCGCCTTGCAGAAATCGTATATCCTACACTTGGCGTAACCTTTATATCCATACAAGAAAATATCAACACCGCTACGGGCGAAGGTGTGGAAATGCTGCCATTCTATAATATATTCAACGAATGGTATGCGGCGCAGACCTCCAAGAAAATCCGTGCGGTATGGCAGTCTAAGTCTAATAACGGTGAACGTGTATCTGCAACAGTAGCCTTCGGTTACAAGAAAGCTGATAACGATTCCAAGCAATGGATTATTGATGAGCCTGCTGCAAAAGTGGTGCAATATATCTTTCAGCTTTGTATTGAGGGGTTAGGTGTTACCAAAATCGCACGCCGTTTAGAATCCGAAAAGATTTTAACACCAACCGCCTATTACAACAGCATCGGTAGAAAGACACGCAACAAGGTTATTGATCCTTACCGTTGGTCTGAAAATAGCGTAGACCACATTCTCGCCAATATGCAGTACACCGGTTGTACCGTGAATTTCAAGTCAAGTACCGTGAGTTTTAAAGTCCACAAGACCGTTTATAACGCTCCCGAAGATTGGGTAATTATTCCGAACACTCAGGAAGCCATTGTTGATATGGATACTTGGGAACGTGTGCAAGAGATAAAAAAGCACCGCCGAAGAAATACTGCGACGGGCAGACAAAGTATCTTTTCGGGACTTATGTATTGCGGCGATTGTGGTTCAAAGCTATATTTCTGTGCCGCCAAGAGCGTAAAAGAGCATCAGGAATTTTACCGTTGCTCCGCCTATAAGGAAAACAGAGGTAGTTGCACAATCCATTTTATCCGTAATGTGGTACTCGAAAAAATGGTGTTAAAGCTGATAAGAGAAGCTGCAGAATATATTACGGAATATGAGCCTGTTTTTCTGTACCTGTATGGTAAGCAACACGAACTGCACAAGGCAAACAATTTCAAAGCCGCAAAGCAGGAACTTGAGAAAAACAAGAAGCGTATTGTGGCACTTGATAAGTTGATTGAAGCTGCCTTTGAAAAGAACGTGCTTGGTACACTAAGGGATGATCTGTTTGAGCGTATGACTGCCAATTACGAAAAAGAGCAACGAGAATTGATACAAGCAGTTGCCGAATTGGAACAAAAACTTGCTAATGCCGAGCAAGATAACATCGACCTTCGGGCTTTTCTTTCTATCATCCGTAAATGTACCGACTTAAAGGAACTGACACCTGAACTCGTCAATCGCCTGATAACAAAGATTGAAATCTTTGATAGTACCAAAGACGAAAATGGCAAAAAGCATGTTCCTATTAAGGTTCACTTTATTGGTGTGGGTGTTATCGTAATTCCCGATGGAAAGACAATTCTTGAAACTTATGAAGCAATCCGCAAGAATCCGCCGAAAGTGGCGTAAAAGAGAAATACGGCGTAGCCTTAATCGGCTACACCGTATCTACATACCCCGACTGTCCTTAGCCACCTCTGGCTAAAGTGGACGGTTTTTTGTTTGTATTGTTCACTATTCAATATTCATCATTCATTATTCATTAAAAGAGAACGGATTTTCGAACGAATAATGAATAATGAAGCCGCCTACGGCTGATGAATAA
>JAXJTD010000023.1:0-88692 GCA_036309745.1 Acutalibacteraceae bacterium
TGCCGAAAATACTTGGCTGGAAGCGGCCCGGGAAGATAGGTCGACGCCGACACTTTTTTCATTTTGCCTTAATAGCTCAGTCGGTAGAGCACGCGGCTGTTAACCGCGGTGTCACAGGTTCGAGTCCTGTTTGAGGCGCCAAAGCATGATAATCCGAACCTTTTCTTTTCACAGAATCGGTTCGGATTATTGCTTTATTTCTGATATTCATTTTTTAAAAAAATGCAACGGAGCAGCTTGTTTGCTGCTCCGTCTTTTTATGTTTTGTTCTGTTGGCTTGCTTTCCATTCGGCGAATTCTTTCTGACCTTCTTCGCTATTGAAAAACTCTAATATGTCCGGATACAAGGCTTCTGCCAATGTCTCCAATGCGTCTTCCGATATGCCCGAAATTAATCCGGACGGCTTTTTCTTTTCAGCCACGGAATTTGTTTTGATCTCCTTTCTTTTCAAAGGAGAAAGTTTAAAATGAAATTATCAATCACCATATATATTCTATATTATTATTTCATTTTTGTCAAATCAATCAAGACACTTTTAAAAACACAATTTCTTACAACTCAAAATCAAGCCTTTGTAACGCATAAAATGCAAAATCGAGGTTACAGGTCAAACTATACGTACCCCTCAATTACCGCACCTTCAATCCCTTATATATCAACGGTTTCAGAAGCTCTATTTTTCTACTTTTCACACATTTTACTTTAATTTCTATATTCTATTGATTTATTCTTTTAAAGTGATATAATCGAATTGTAAAAATTTTATTGACTTTCATTATCGATTTTGAGGTGGAATTATGTCAAAAAAAGATTTTGTTATTGAAAACGGCATGTTGATTTCCTACAAAGGTTCGGATGAATCAGTTGAAATACCTGCAGAGGTTGAAAAAATCGGTACAGGTGCGTTCGAAAATAATCGCAAAATAAAGGAAGTTGTATTTGCGTGCAAAAATCTTAAAAGTATTGAAGAAGATGCTTTTTATGATTGTACATCGCTTGAAGGTATTAAGATACCTGAAGGAACTGTTCAGATAGCTAAAAGAGCATTTAGGGGCTGTACCAATATGGAATATATATATATTCCGGAATCAGTTATGATTATAGGAGCTCAGGTTGCGGATTTTGAGGTTCCTATATTTGGTAAATCAGGATCTTTTGCAGAAAAATACGCGAGCGAAAATCACTATTTATTTAAAACAGATTTGACAACTGCGTTAAATTCAATCGAAAGAAAAAAGGCTGAAATAAAACTCGTTCAAAACAAATCATTTGATATTTTTGGTGAAAAAGTAAGTGTTTCCAATACATTGTCAAGATATCATGAAATCCTGGAGTATTATAACTCAAGATACGATGATTTTTTTGAAGCTATCGCATCTGTTGTTCCGGCCGATCACAACTTCGATGCCGGTTCAAAAAATGTATCTGATATTTGGTTTGAGGAAACTGACAGAACAATGAAAAGAATGGAACGGAATGGAATTCATGTTTCAAAAGTTCTCGTATCTGCATATACAAACGATATATTAGATAAATTCGTTGAAGTTTACAAATTCATTATTGACGCTTATAAAAAACTTCAAGATGCTTCAATTGAAGAAATAGAAAAACAGTCAAAGTTGTTTTATATAGATGCTGAAAGTAAGGTTACCGGTCTTAGCTATGGATATATCGGGAGCGGCTTAGGAATGACAGCATATGCTTTTCATGAATTTTCAGAAAAACAGAAGCAGAGAAAGAAAGCTTATGCCGTTGCTAAACAGCAAACAAATGATTATATTGATTCAACAACAAAACGTTTTGATGAGTGTTTTGGAGTAATCTATGATAAAATTATTCCTATTATCAGAAAAGGAACAGATGCATATCTTAATGCTTTGATGAAATGTGAACTGGAATATACTGTTAAGCACGGTTTGGTTGATGGGGATATCAAAGACAAATATGATGTCGTTAAGTCGTCGGAACTTATGCAAGGACTCTATGAGAAAAACTCACCCAATGCCGAATATGTTGTTGCTCTTGCACTCAAGCTTTACCCGATGAATGTTTCGGCACATATTTATGCCATTGAGAAAGAACTTTCATGTGACGGCCTTGAAGAACTTAGAGTTTTTCTCGGATTATCAAAGAAGCTCCAACCTTACAAAGATAAGATTAAAAGTGAAAAGTTTGAGAAAGTATCAACACAGGTGCTTGAGAGTGCTAATGTATCTGATGGTATTAAAGTGATAAAAGATAATCTGTTTTTGACAGAAGAAGAGATCAAAAAAATACTGATAAGATATTCAACTTCGATAACACAAGCATTTGAGAAAATAGTTGACTATAATCCGACAGAGAATTGCAACATTAAAGAAAAATGCAGACAAGAACTTAATATGATCATTGATAAAGAATCGTGTGAGTTCTTTTATGAATACGGAGTTGCACCTGTAAAATCAAGCACTATACCGCAAAATGCACGGTTTGATTTTGAAAAACTTGTTGATTATCTTGAAATTGCTATCAATAAAAAACAAGATCAAAAGGCAAAACAGCTTAAATCTGATGAGGAGGCTTTAAACAGCGCTGAAACTCTTGAGGATTATGAAAACGCAATTAATTCTCTCTCAAAAATTTCCGGCTATAAAAATTCGACGGAATTGCTTGACAGAGCTGTAGCAAAAAAACAAGCTCTTGCTGATTCAATGCTTGGTGAAATAGAGAATGAAATTGACATGGCAAAAACCATGGGAGAGCTAAAAGGAATTAATTCAAAGGTCAAGAAAATAAATGAATATGTTGATGCATCCGATACATTATCTGTTCTTTTTGCAAAGAAAAACAAGCTTGAGCAGAAAGAAAACAGAAAAAAGTTATTTAAAATATTATCTGTTATAGGTATTATTGTTGCTTTTGTTATTATGATTTCAATATATTCAAATACTGCTCATTACAGAGAATTTAAAGGAATGGTAGATGCCGGAGATTTCAATTACATAACACATTCTAATATACGGGAAAGTCTTAAAGAAGATGAGAGATTTAGTAAGTGGGCGAAAAAACTTTGGCGAAAAAACTAACCGAGTACCAGGTTAACGATGATTTTGATGCTGCAATATATTTACTGATAAATCATTCAACGTCGGGATATTATAGTTCTCTGGATATAGAATATCATAACTATTTAGATATCGGTGCAAACAAGTCTCTTATTCAATGGCTGATAATCAACAGTGTTGAAAAAGGAGAATTCATTTCAGAAAACAAATTTACAGTTGAATGCAAATCAGAAAACGCTTTGATAAAATATGAGGTTTCTTGGCCTGACTCAAAAAACAGCTTCGAGATTTATGAGGTAGAAACAGCAAATAGGGAATCAATCCATTTGGATAGTGGTTTGTTTATTGCGGGAGAGAATATCGATTATTCTGAGCGTATGAAAAAAACAGAAGAAAAAATTGAGCAATATAAATTAGCTGCATTCGAAGCTGAGCAAGCACCCAAAAAGGAAAGCTATGAAAAAGCTCTTCAACTCCTTAATGAGGGCAAAAAAGCGGCAGCAGCAATTGCGTTTGCAAAGGCAGAAGATTACCTGGACGCAAGAGAGCGAAGTTTCGCTCTTTGGGATGAAATCGCTGTCAGAGAAACTGTTTCAGCAAGTTCGCATCACACCGTAGGTCTGAAATCTGACGGAACAGTTGTAGCTGTTGGTTATAGTTACGATGGTGAGTGCGATGTTTCTGATTGGACAAATATTGTTTCTGTTTGTGCAGGGACATATCACACCGTAGGTCTAAAATCTGACGGAACAGTTGTTGCGGTTGGTAGTAATAGTTATGGTCAATGTGATGTATCCAATTGGACAGATATTGTTTCTGTTTGTGCAGGGACATATCACACCGTAGGTATTAAATCAGATGGAACAGTTGTAGCTGTTGGTAGAAATAGTGATAGTAAATGCGATGTTTCTGATTGGAAGGATATTGTTGCTGTTTGTGCAAGTTCGTATCACACCGTAGGTTTGAAATCTGACGGAACGGTTGTAGCTGTTGGCGATAATAATTATGATTATTTTGGTCAATGTGATGTATCCAATTGGACAGATATTGTTGCTGTTTGTGCAGGTTATAGTCACACCATAGGTTTAAAATCTGACGGAACGGTTGTTGCGGTTGGTAGTAATAGTGATAGTAAATGCGATGTTTCTGATTGGAAGGATATTGTTGCTGTTTGTGCAGGTTATAGTTACACCGTAGGTATTAAATCAGATGGAACAGTTGTAGCTGTTGGCGATAATGATTATGGTCAATGTGGTGTATCCAACTGGACGGATATTGTTGCTGTTTGTGCAGGTTATAGTCACACCGTAGGTATTAAATCAGATGGAACAGTTGTAGCTGTTGGTGATAATAATAATAAAGGACAGCTTGATATATCCGATTGGAAAAATATAAAACTCCCTTAATTTGAATGAGAAGTGATATGTATGGAAAACAATAATCGATTTAACAACCGTATTTTAGTAACAAAAGACGAGTTGCTTGTTGAAAATAACAAGTCGTTAGATTCGAAAGTATCAGATTTTTCGAAGTATAATTTTTGTTATTATACAACCTTGGGAACACTTGATAAAATTCTTGGTGGCAGATACTTTTATGTGAGCAATTTCGAAAAAATGAATGACCTTGACGAAGCCGAAGCACATATGAGTAATCAGGATAAAGTTCATGCATTGTGTTTCAGTAACTCAAACAGCGAAAGTGTTCCGATGTGGTATTTGTATTCGGGCATCCTTGGCAAAGGTGCCTGTCTGAAATTTACGCCGGCAAAAATGATAGAATTTATCAAATCAATAAAATATGTATTTCCTGTTATTGAATGTAAACCCGATGAATCTGTCAGTCTTGAAGTCGGAACAGATGTTGAAATTCAATATGGTTGGATTTATTATCAGTCGGACAATGAAAGTTATCACTTTAAGAATAAGTGGTATGCAGTGACTGATGATGCGGAAGGTTTTATAAACTCCAACTATTTTATCAAGCAATATCCATGGCACTATGAGCGTGAATTCAGAATTGTTTTCATAAACAAAACCAATAATGCTTATGAGAAAATCGCAGTAAAGCTTGATGAATCATTGATAAAAAAGCTGAAAGTAATTCTTGCTCCCGAAATAAAAAAATCTGAAATTAAAAATTCAGCTTTTGAAGGCATGAAGTTAGATGAAAGCTCATTAAAAATTAAAATGGCGTTGCTTTCAAGAAACCAAGAGGAAATATATACATACATTCTTGAAGCAATAAAGAATTACGAAAGCGCAAAAATATAATATTACACGGAGAGAAATTCATGAGGATTTCTCTCTGCGTTTTTAACGAAGAAACTTCATTCGAAAGAGTGATAGTTACTTTTAGATTTATGTATGATATTTTATGTTTTGCTAAAAATTATTATAGAAATTTTCGTTAATTCCCGAAGGGCGCACTTCTATACATATCTTTCAGAAATGTATATGTGCATAGCTCCGCTGATGAAAAATCAAAGATTTTAAACAAGGGTTTTACCCTTGCGCTGCGTTGCAGCTAACCCAATAAATTATCCCGTTGTTTCGTTTGAAGCAACGGGATTTTTCGTGTAAAAGTAAAAGATTTAATTGTAAACTTTTTGTTAACAATCAACTTGTGCCCAACACTATCCTTGACAAAAAAGTTGGGCAGAATTATAATTTTAGTTATCGAACAATTGTTCTTTTGACGAAACAGAGATTTTGTTTTTTATAAAAACCTAAGCTTCGGAGAAGCGCTGCTTGAAATAATTTTGCAAAAAAACATTTCAATTCAGGGGATTGGGGTTATCCCCAACAAGCGTCAAAAAGAGTGGTGCAAAAATTTGAATTTTCAAATTTGGGTATCCACTTGCCCTGCTTGCAAAGTTAGTGAATGGGTGAAACCCGAACGGTTTTGCAAGCGACATTTTGCAAGTTTGTGTCCACACTTGCCTTGCTTGCTAAGTTAGTGCAAGCAGTAAAATTGACGAAATCAGTTAAGAATTTTTACAGTAGTAGCAGTGCTGTGGTAATGTGGGAAATTTATTTTCCATATTTCCATAGTATAAAATTATCATTTTGAATTTAGTTGATACGGAATTATTTATGTGCTAATATAAAACCGAATAAAGTTTCGGAGGCAGAGGTATGAGAAAAAAGATTTTTGAAATGGTCGAACCTGGCGAAGGAATTAACAAGGTCAGCAGTTTTTATGATTATTTTATGATGATGGTTATAATCGTAAGCCTTATTCCGCTTGCTTTTAAAAATGAAAATACAGCATATTTTGTTCTTGATAAAATCTGTGTTGTAATTTTTATTGTTGATTATATTCTTCGTTGGATAACTTCGGATTATAAATACAATAAAAAATCTGTAAGCTCATTTATTCGATATCCGTTCTCTCTGATGGCGATAATAGATTTGGTTTCTATTCTTCCTTCGTTGACTATAATAAACAGTGGCTTTAAAGTTTTTCGAGTTTTAAGAATGATTAAAGCATTCAGAGTGTTCAGAGTGTTTAAGGCTTTAAGATATTCGAGAAGTGTAGAAATTATAGTGAATGTTCTGAAGCGTTCAAAGGAATCTTTGGTTGCTGTCGGTACACTTGCCGTCGCATACATACTTATTGCAGCCCTTGTTATTTTTAATGTTGAACCTGATTCGTTCAATTCATTTTTTGATGCAATATATTGGGCGACGGTTTCACTTACAACCGTTGGTTACGGAGATATTTATCCGATAACAACAATCGGAAGAATCGTAACAATGGTTTCATCAATTTTTGGTATTGCAATCGTAGCATTGCCTGCCGGTATCATAACCGCAGGTTATATGAACGAAATAAATTCAGAAAAAGAGGAGGCTGATAAATGAAAGCAGTAATTTACGCACGATATTCTTCGGATAATCAGAGAGAAGAATCAATTGAAGGTCAAATTCGTGAATGCACCGAGTTTGCAGAGAAAAACGGAATGACTGTTTTGCGAAGTTACATCGACAGAGCATTCTCCGCAAAGACTGATAATCGTCCTGAGTTTCAGAATATGATTAAGGACAGCGGTAAAAAACTATTTGATGTTGTGCTTGTCTGGAAGCTTGACAGATTTGCACGTAACCGTTATGACTCTGCAAAATATAAATCGGCGCTCAAGAAAAACGGAGTAAAGGTTGTGTCTGCAACGGAAGTTATTTCCGACGGCGCAGAGGGCATTATACTTGAATCGGTACTCGAAGGCTATGCGGAATATTATTCTGCGGATTTGTCCGAGAAGGTTGTCAGAGGTATGACCGAAAATCTTCTCAAGAATAAATTCAACGGCGGAACGATTCCGTTCGGTTATGTAGTCGAAGACCAACAACTGAAAATCAATCCGCTTACGGCACCGTTTGTACGCAGAGCATTCGAAATGTATAACGAAGGTGCAACGATGAAAGAAATCCGTGACTGGATGAACGAGCATCAGCTGAAAAATCCGAGAGGCAATCCGATGACCTATAACACAGTTGAGCATATGCTCAAAAACAGACGGTATATCGGTGAAGAAAAATTCAGGGATATGGTTATTCCTGACGCGCTCCCGGCGATAGTTCCGATGAAACTTTTTCTGCAGGTTCAGGATAAAATTGCGGTAAATAAAAAAGCTCCCGCCCGAAGAAAAGCGGAAGACGATTATCTGCTGACAACAAAACTTTTCTGCGGTTACTGCGGAAAGTTTATGATTGGCGAAAGCGGAAAAAGCAGAAACGGAACTGTTCACAGGTATTACAAGTGCACGACAATCAAAAACCTGAAAGGGGATTGCAAAAAGAAATCGGTCAAGAAAGATTGGATTGAAGATCTGATAATCAGAAGAACGATTGCAATGCTCAATAACGATGAGGTTATTGATGATATCGTATCAAAACTTCTTGCGTTGCAGGCAAAAGACAGCTCGGAACTTCCGTATTATGAACGTGAACTTGCGGATACCGAAAAATCAATTGATAATTTGCTGAATGCAATACAGCAGGGGATACTCACAAAATCGACAAAAGAACGATTGGAAGAACTTGAAACCAGAAAAGAACGGCTTGAAATTCTGATAGCTGAAGAAAAGATGATAAAGCCGAAATTGAGCGAGGAATTTATAAGATTCTATCTGATGAAATTCAGAAGTCTTGATATGGCAAAACTCGCTCACAGAAAAATACTGATAGAAACATTCGTCAATTCGGTATATATTTTTGATGATAAATTAGTGATAACATATAACGCAGACGAGAAAACAGAAACCGTAACTCTGGAAGAGGTGAACGGTTCGATTATAGAATGCTCAGGGGCGCCAGCAAAGAGAACCATCCAAAAGGGTGGTTCTTTTTGTTTACCCTGAATATATGTCATGAAATAGTGATACCATATCATTAATAATGTAACTATGTTTCTGACCGATGCTGTCGAGTGTTAAGATCTGTATCAATAATAATTATTTCCGGCATTATCATAGAACGAATCTGATGATTTATTTTTATAATTTATTGACATTTGGGTGCCGGTGATATATAATATTTTCGATAAATTTTTATAGGAGTGTATAATTATGCCATTAGTAAATGCAAAAGAAATGCTTACCAAAGCAAAGGCCGGTCATTATGCAGTTGGTCAGTTCAATATCAATAACCTTGAATGGACAAAGTCAATTCTTCTTACTGCACAGGAGATGAACTCTCCCGTTATCCTTGGTGTATCTGAGGGTGCAGGTAAATATATGTGTGGTTATAAGACCGTTGTAGGTATGGTTGAAGGTATGCTTGAAGGACTTAACATCACTGTTCCTGTTGCTCTTCACCTTGACCACGGTTCATATGAAGGTGCAAAGGCTTGCATCGAAGCAGGTTTCAGCTCAATTATGTTTGACGGTTCTCACTATCCTATCGATGAAAATATCGAAAAAACTAAGGAATTAGTTGCAATCTGTGAAGAAAAAGGTCTTTCAATTGAAGCAGAAGTTGGCTCAATCGGTGGCGAAGAAGACGGTGTTGTCGGTGCAGGCGAATGTGCTGATCCTAACGAATGCAAGATGATTGCTGATCTTGGTGTTACAATGCTTGCAGCAGGTATCGGTAACATCCACGGCAAGTATCCTGAAAACTGGGCAGGTCTTTCATTTGATACACTTGCAGCAGTTCAGGAGAAGACAGGAACAATGCCTCTTGTTCTTCACGGTGGCACAGGTATTCCTGCTGATATGATTAAGAAGGCTATTTCTCTTGGTGTTTCAAAGATTAATGTTAACACAGAATGTCAGCTTGCATTCCAGGAAGCAACAAGAAAGTATATTGAAGAAGGTAAAGATCTTGCAGGTAAGGGCTTTGACCCCAGAAAGCTTCTTGCACCCGGCGCAGAAGCAATCAAGGCTTGCGTAAGAGAAAAGATTGAACTCTTCGGTTCTGCAAACAAAGCATAATTTTTAAAAATTTAAGCGGAGCAGCAATTATGCTGTTCCGCTTTTTGTATTTATAAAATGTAATTATAACTATTCAGGTTTGTAAGATGAAAGAATTTCAGATATATCCTGCCTGTAAAGATTACTGCCGAGTATGTCACCGTTTGCACTGAAACAGATTGCACGGATATCTCGCGGATTTTGTTGGTACGGATTGGTGTTTTCTTTTGTTAAATCAAAATAATCACTGAAATATTTCAGTGCATTTCCGCTTGGAAAAATCACATTACCTTCGCCGATTTCAATTCCCATGGAAGTGAATACTTTGAGAATTTCTCTGGTTTTATCATTGTATGCATTCTGATGGACAGGGCTGAGGAGCCAGGCAGGGTTAAGCTTCAACGTTATATCAGAATGATTGACTGCTTTTGCAAATGAGATAACATATTCAAGAGGGATTGTTTCCTGATGAAAGGTATCTGCGGAAATCAGTATTTCGTTCACACCGTTTTCGATGAGAGCCTGACCGATTTGATAAATTTTTTCGTAATCATTACTGAAAAAACCGTTGGTTATAAGCTGTCTTTTCGGAATGTTCATTTCTTTTGCTGCTCTGTGTATTTCGCATACTGTTTCAGGATAAAGCAAGGCTTCACCGCCAAAAGTCATAACGGATTTTATGTTATATTCATTTGCGGTTTTGTAAACGGCATCAGCCGCGTAAACTTTGTTTATATTTTCTGTGCCGCGATGATCGCCTTGTGAGCAATGCTTGCACTTGCCCGTGCAGGCGGATGTAACAACAAATTCTATGCGGTTAAGATTTCTGAGATATTCGTTCATACTTAATCTCCGATAAGTTTTTTTTTAGGCAATTATACACGGTTTGATTACATATTGCAATACCGCCCCACAACATAGGTGAGGCGGTATTTTTTAATTGTGCAGATATATATTTTGTATGGTGTTCAGAGTATATCCTATAAGATTCTTGCCGTCAATATTTTCTTTGAATAAACTGACCGCACTTATTTGTCTGTTGTTATAGGTTGTATAATAGTAAACCCCGCTGTCTGCACAGCAGCAGGAGGAGTAAAGCGTAAATTCAAAATTTCCGTTACCGAGAACACAGCATCCCTTCGTCTGTTCAACGGTGTTCAATATGTGAAAAAATTGATTTACATTTTCATCCTCCGTTTTATATTGGGCACTGTTCAGATTTGTGAATGCACCGCGTATAAATCTTGATTGTGATGATAAATCGCCGGGCATACCCATCGTTCCCATTCCGCGGCTGTATTTTGTAAGAGGAACCGTATCGGAAAAACGGTTATCAGGTTCATATGGTGAAAGATGCATATAGTTGTTAAGCGAAAAAATCTGTTTATCAAAAGGAGGGTTGTTTGTAAGAACATGGACCGGATTTTCATATATGTGTAATCCGCCGGATACGGCTTCGACGGTTACGGTCTGTTTCCCGTCTGCTATTATCCAGTGAAGCTCAGAAACCGGCAGATTTTCGCTGAATGAATCATCGGTAATATTGGTGGTTTCAAGCAATTCAACAGCTTCTTTTACAGTTTCACATCTGCACAGAACCCATGGAATAAGCTCAAATTGTGCAATGTTGTTTTTTTCGTGAATCGGTTTGCCGTAAACTGCATTGCCGATAAAATTAAGCCCTGCCATACACAGCCCTTTTTCATTCATTGCATCATAATAGAGGGGATACCCTTTTGAAATGTGCGCCATTCCGATAACAGCAAAATGGCTGTCAATGCGACCTGCATACCGAAATATCAGCGGATAATTACGGGGAGTAATGGTTACTTTTTCACCGTATGTGATGTCGTTGTCCAGGGTGCGTCCGAAATAAAGTGTGTTTGTTCTGTAAGCTGCTGCCGTGCACATAATAATTCTCCTGTTTTTTTATAATGAACAATATAAGTTTATTCAACGTATGTTTTAAAATTCCTTAAAAATGATTAATATATGAAACTCTGATTGAATTAACTTTTTCCTTGTGCTATAATAAGACTCGGAAAGGGGTTATTTGATTTGAAAAAGATTGATAATTCCATACATATTATTTTGTTCTCAGGCGTAATTCTTACTGCGGCAGTTCTTCTGGCAGGGTATTTTGACTCTCCGAAATATTATGATATGCTTGAAAAGATACGTGAGCAAACCGTTGTTACGCTACCTGCATTGGTTGCAGAGAAAAATAAAGTTGATATCAACAGTGCGGATATTGATGAATTGCAGAATTTATACGGCGTAGGCGAAAAGAGGGCACAGGAAATAGTTGATTACAGAAAAGCAAACGGCGGATTTTTTTCGGTGTATGAGCTCATCAATATAAGTGGAATATCCGAAAATATTATTGAGAAAAACAAAGATATTGTTACCTTAGGGGATTATACAGAGGTGTATTATGAAAAAGAGTCTGATTGAAAAAGCTGATGAAAATATTATTGTTGTCGCCCACAGAGGTACATCGGGCGGCAATATTCCCTGTAATACTATGGCGGCATACGAGATTGCACTTAAACAGGGTGCGGATATGATTGAGGTTGATGTAAGTTGCAGCAGAGACGGAAAGCTTTTTCTCTTTCACCCCGGTATGGAAAGGGAGCATCTCAATAAATGCACCAACCTTAAATTGATGAAATATGAAAATATTACAAAACTGCATTATTCCAACTATGACCGCACACCCACTCAATTCACAATTGCAGGGTTTGATGATTTTCTTGAACAGTTCAAAGACAGGTGCTTTATAAATATCGATAAATTCTGGGATAATCCCGAGAAAATATATGAATGCATAAAGCGTCACGGAATGACGGAGCAGATGCTTGTAAAGAGCAAGCCGTCGAAAAAGGTTTTTGAAGTGCTCAGGCAGCTTTGTCCCGAGCTTCCCTATATTCCCATTGTGTCTGAAAAACATCCGATGCACAAAGAACTAATGGATATGGGAATTAACTACATAGGTGCCGAGGTTCTTTTCAAGAAAGATGATTCATACATTGCAAGTGATGAGTTTATTGATATGATGCACCGTGACGGAAAGTATGTATGGATGAATGCCATAATATACGACTATAAAGAACAGCTTTCGGGCGGGCACAGCGATGATTCGGCACTGACTGTATCCGAGGATTACGGCTGGGGCTGGATGGCAGATAAGGGTGTTGATTTTATCCAGACTGACTGGACAATGATGCTTGTGGATTATCTTAAACGCACCGATAAATATTACAAATAAAAATCAGGCGGTATGCTGAAACATACTGCCTGATTCCTTTTATTTTGTTCTTAATCCTTTGGGATAATGGTTTTTTGCTCTGGCGTTAACAACTTTTACGCCGCCTGCGGTACAGCCGTCAACTGTTACCGTCGCCCAACCGTTTTCACAGTCTGTTTCAAATTCCTCACCGTGAAGATATTTCTTTATTTCATCGCTGTCGGGTGAAAGATTGATAATTCGTTTGAAGTTACTGCCCATTGCCATAAAAAACTGATGATGGGGCATAACATAATTTTTTCTCACTTCACCGATTGTTACACCGCAGGAGAAGGCAACACCCTTGCGTACTTCAAATTCAGGGTCAAAATAAACGGGATTTCCGTTATATAAAATAACCTTTTCTTTGTCATAAGCGGTAAGTGTGTCATCAAGAAAATCAAAAACAGTTTTATCAATTTTGTCTTTTTTAAAGGGTAGGGGAGTTTTTGATTTTACGGGTTCGAGTGTATTGCGGAGCACTGCCATAAACTGACCTTCGCCTCTGCTTATGTGTGGATAAAATCGCCTTGTATACGATATATTATCACATTTGCAACCGTCAAATATTATGCCGTCAGATGTGTTTGCTTCAACTACGGGTTTGACGGGGATGAGTTCAAATTCAGGATGTCTTTCAAGGAATGCATCAACCGTCATTTCGTTTTCTTCAAGAGAAAAAGTGCAGGTTGCATAGACGATATATCCGCCGTTTTTCAGAGCAAGTGCGGCGTTATCAAGTATTTCACTTTGCCTTTGTGCACATTTAATAACATTTTCGTAGCTCCATTCTTCAATGGCAATATCCTCTTTTCTGAACATTCCTTCACCTGAGCAGGGTGCGTCAACCATTATCATATCAAATGTTTTTGGGAAAGTTTTAGCGAGCCTTGAAGTATCCATGCAGGTTGTAACGGTGTTTTCAAGCCCCAGTCTTTCTATGTTGCCTGTAAGTATCTTGCAGCGTGACGGAATGATTTCGTTTGAAACAAGAATGCCGTTTTTGCCAAGCTTATTTCTGAGCTGAGTGCTTTTTCCGCCGGGTGCGGCACACATATCAAGAACAACCCAATCAGGAGCAATGTCAATGCATTCGGCAGGTGCCATTGCACCGGGCTCCTGTACATAAATCATACCTGCATGATGATAGGGATGATTGCCGATTTTATCATAGTCAAGATAAAAACCGTTTTCAACATATGGGATTTTTTCTGCTGAAAATATATTCAGTTTTTCAAAGTCTTCAAGACTTATTTTATCCGTATTGACTCTGAAACCTCTGATGGGTTCGGAATTGACTGCTTCTATGTATGCATCATATTCATTGCCGAGAAGCTTTTTCATTCTCTCTGTATATTCAATGGGCAGTTTTTTCATTTTTATTCTCCGTCTGAGTTCATTTCACTGTTAAGCATACACATTGATACGGCGGTCATTGCAGCTGTTTCTGTTCTGAGTATCCGTTTTCCTAAGGAAACAGTAATACCGCCTGCATCAAGTGCATAATTAATTTCACTTTCTTCAAATCCGCCCTCAGGACCGATGATAATGCCGATTGATTGGCATTTAACCGCTTTATTCAAAGCATTTACCGTGTCGGTCATACCGTTTTTGCTTTCGTAAGGCACTATGAACATATCAAGATCTGATGCCATTGCAACAGCGGATTTATATGGAAGAGCATCGTATATTTCGGGAATTACAGTTCGTTTGCTTTGCTTTGCGGCACTTTCGGCTATTGCCTGCCAGCGAGCTGTTTTGCTTTTTTTCTTTTTGTCATCAAGCTTTACAACACATCTGTTCATTTCAACGGGAATAACGGCATATACACCCAGTTCAACCGTTTTCTGGATTATAAGCTCCATTTTATCGCTTTTGGGCAGACCTTGAAAAAGATATATTTTTACGGGAAGCTCTGTATTCTGGAAGTTTTCTTCTGTAATTTCAGCTATAACCGATTCACCCTCAAAAGCTTTAAGAGTGCAAAGGTCGCTTCTTCCGTCTGAGCTTACAAGGAATGAATCGCCCTCACTCATTCTGAGAACATTCTTTATATGATTATAATCGTTACCGCCGATTACATAGCAGTTTCCGTGCTTTGATGAACTTTCAACAAAAAAATTATGCATTTAATCACCGTCTTTCAGATGCATTATATCAAAAGTTCAGTCGCTTTACAATTAAAATCGAAAAAATAAATTGAATTTGCTATTGTGTAAAAGTGCGGTTGTTGATATAATGTAAAAAAATGACCCGAAAGGAGCTTTTTATGAAGAAGACCCAATGGTATAAGGAAGCGGTATGTTATCAGATCTGGCCCCGTTCATTCTGTGACGGTAACGGTGACGGTATAGGTGACCTTGAAGGTGTACTTTCAAAACTTGATTATCTCAAAGAACTTGGTGTTACCTGCATCTGGTTTTCACCGCTTTACTGCTCACCCAATGCCGATTTCGGCTACGATATTTCAGATTATAAAAACATTTCTCCCGATTACGGTAACAACGAACTTTTCAAGAAGGTTCTTGATGAAGCTCACGCAAGAGGAATGAAGGTTATTATGGACCTTGTTGTAAACCATTCATCCGATGAACACGAATGGTTCAAGAAGGGTATTGATAAAAACAGCAAATATCACGATTATTATATATGGCGTGACGGCAAGGGCAAAAAACTGCCCAACAACTGGTCTTCTCTTTTTGAAGGTAAGGCTTGGGAATACAATGAAGAAAACGGTCAGTATTACCTGCATCTTTTCTCAAAGAAGCAGCCTGACCTTAATATGGATAACCCTGCGGTTCGTGAAGAAGTCAAGGATATTATGAAATTCTGGCTTGATATGGGCGTTGATGGTTTCCGTGAAGATGTTATTACTTTCGTATCAAAGAGAAAAGGTCTCCCCAACGGTTTCCCCATTCCTCAGGCTTGCGGTATGGAGCATTATGCAGACGGACCCAATATTCACAAATATCTTACCGAATTCCGTCAGGTGCTCAATCAGTATGATTGCTTTGTAGTAGGCGAAGCACCTATGATGACAGTTAAGAAGGCACTCAAATACATAAATGAAGGTCCTGACCAGGAGCTTGATATGATGTTCCATTTCAAGCATATGGAAGCAGACTGCATATTTATGGATTGTCTTTGTATCGGATTCAGCCTCAAAAGACTCAAAAAGGCATTTTCAACATGGCAGAAGGGTCTTTACGGCAAAAGCTGGAACGCTCTTTATATGGAGAATCATGACCATCCCAGAATTATCAACCGTTTCGGTAGTGTAAAATACAGAACAGAAAGTGCAAAGGTTATAGCTAACTCGTATATGCTTCAATGCGGTACACCTTTCATTTATCAGGGTCAGGAAATCGGTATGGTTAATATTGATTTACCCAATGTTGAAGATTATCAGGATGTTTTTGCGGTTAACAACTATAAAACGCTCCGTCTTTTTGGTTTCTCGGATGAAAAGACAAAAGAGCGCCTCAAAACATCAAGCAGAGGTAACGCAAGAACTCCCGTTCAGTGGGATGACAGTGAGAATGCCGGCTTCACAACCGGAACTCCCTGGATGCCTGTTAACCCCAAATACAAAGAGGGCATCAATGCAAAGGCAGAAATGGAAAACCCCGATTCAATTTTCAACCACTATAAAGCACTGATTAAATTCCGTAAGGAAAATCCTGTTGCGGTTCACGGCGCATATAAAGAATACAACAAGTCAAGCAAAGAACTTTATGTTTTTGAAAGAACATATGAAGGCAAGCGTATGCTTGTTATATGCAACTACTCCGATAAAGCTGTTGAATTCAAAGCGCCTGCAAGCTATGATCTCAGCAAGGGCAAGGTTATGCTTTGCAGCTATAAGGATAACCCCGTTAATAATAACGGCTTCACCACAAGACCTTACGAAACCAGAGTTTATCTTTATGATTAATTCTTTTATCCCCGATGTTTCGTCGGGGATAATATTTTTAAAAACAACAGCATACAATATTTGAGTAAAAAATATGAAAGGCTGTTGTGATGATTAGAATAAAAAATCTGTTTGATTTATCTCATACGCAGGCAGACGGATATCTGTCGGGCTTTGAATATCCCTGGCAGGCTTTGAAAGGGATAAAAGATTTTATTACCGCATACGGCAATGAACTTGACAAAAGCGAATATAAAGAAGTCAAGCCTTGTGTATGGGTTCACAATTCCGCAACCGTTGCACCTACGGCATATATCGGTGCGCCTTGTATTATAGGAGCAGAAACGGAAATCAGGCACTGTGCGTTTATAAGAGGCTCGGTTTTTGCGGGCAGGGGATGCGTAATCGGAAATTCAACGGAGCTTAAAAATGTTATACTTTTTGATGAGGTACAGGTGCCTCATTATAACTATGTTGGTGACAGTATTATGGGGTATAAAGCCCATATGGGTGCAGGCTCAATCACATCAAATGTAAAATCTGACCGTACTCTCATTACGGTTGATACAGGCTGTGAAAAAATCCGCACTGGACTTAAAAAGTTCGGTGCCATGCTTGGAGATTTTGTTGAAATCGGATGCAACACAGTCCTTAATCCCGGTACGGTAATAGGTAAAAATTCAAATATTTATCCTTTATCCTGTGTAAGAGGATTTGTTGCAGGGAACAGTATTTATAAAACAGGCGGCATAATTGTTCCCAAACAGATTCTGTGAGGTGCTTTGATGGGTAAATATTTCGGTACAGACGGTTTCCGCGGTGAGGCAAACAAAACGCTCAATGCAGACCAGGCTTATAAGGTTGGCCGTTTTCTCGGCGGATATTATAAAGAAAAAAAGAAAGCGGCGGGAGATGCTGTGCCGCCTAAAATAGTTATCGGAAAAGATACCAGAAGGTCAAGCTATATGTTTGAATACGCCCTTGTGGCCGGTCTTACCGCTTCCGGTGCGGATGCTTACCTTCTTCACGTTACAACCACTCCGTCAGTTGCGTATATTACAAAAGTTGACGGCTTTGACTGTGGAATTATGATTTCTGCAAGCCATAATCCTTATTATGATAACGGAATAAAAATAATCAATTCAAGCGGCGAAAAGCTTGACGATGAAACAACTGAGCTTATTGAGAAATATATTGACGGTAAATCCGAAATACCCTTTGCCACAGGGGATGAAATCGGTAAAACCGTTGATTATATTTCAGGAAGAAACAGATATATCGGCTATCTTATTTCTCTGGGAATGCACTCATTCAGAGGTTATAAAATAGGTCTTGACTGTGCAAACGGAAGTTCATGGAGCATTGCAAAGGCGGTATTTGAAGCACTTGGAGCAAAAACCTGTGTTATAAACGCAGAACCGAGCGGATTTAATATTAACCGCGATGCAGGTTCAACTCATATTGAAGGACTTCAGAAATTTGTTGTTGAAAATTCTCTCGATGCAGGTTTTGCTTATGACGGAGATGCAGACAGATGCCTTTGCGTTGATGAAAAAGGCAATGTTCTTACAGGTGACCACATTCTTTACATCTGCGGTAAATATCTGAAAGAATCGGGTGACCTTCATAATAATACAGTCGTAACAACCGTTATGTCAAATTACGGGCTTTATAAAGCTTTTGACAGGTTGGGTATTGATTATGCCAGAACTGCCGTAGGCGATAAATACGTTTATGAATATATGATGAAAAACGGTAACCGTCTCGGCGGAGAAGAATCTGGGCATATTATTTTTTCAAAGTATGCAACAACAGGTGACGGTATATTGACCAGCCTCAAAATGATGGAGGTTATGATTTCAAAAAAACAGCCTCTCAGCAAGCTGACTGAGGGCTTTGAAATGTACCCTCAGGTTTTGATAAATGTAAAAGTTACTGACAAGTCAGCGGTAAAAAATGACCCTGATGTTATATCGGCGGTAAAACAGATTGAAGAAAGGCTTGATGATTCAGGCAGAATTCTTGTGAGAGAATCGGGTACGGAGCCGGTTGTAAGGGTTATGGTTGAAGCACCCGAATATGACCTTTGCCGTGAATGTACCGGATGTGTTGTAAAAATAATCAAAGATAAAGGATATGTTAAAGAGTAAAAAGGAAGTGTTAAAATGGCTGTAAAGCTTAACGAAGACAAGGAAATGGTAAAAATCATTAAAGAAGGATTAAAGAAAAAAGGGGGATACTGCCCTTGCAGAATGGAAATCAAAGAAGAATACAAGTGCATATGCAAGGAGTTCAGAGAGCAGATTGCAGACCCTGAATTTGAGGGCTACTGTCACTGTATGTTATATTATAAAACAAAAGATTAAGGAGCTGTTTGTACAGCTCCTTTTTTGCTTTGGGCTCCTCTGATTGCTTGACAAACATAAAAAATCGTGATAGTATCAAATGGTATTATAAATGCAGCTGTGGCGGAATTGGCAGACGCGCCAGATTTAGGATCTGGTATCTTTGATGTGCAGGTTCAAGCCCTGTCAGCTGCACCACATCAACAAAATCCGAACTTTTCGCCGCCTGGTGATGAGCTCGGATTATTATTTTTATACATTAATCAGATGAAGTGTATAGTCAATCGTCGTTTTGCACACAAATCGGAGCTTATTTTTGTATAATAATTTTTTGAAAATATATTTCCAACAGTTTGAAATAGTGGTAAAATATATTGAGAATTTTTACAGTGTTGAAAGGAGACACAAAAATGAAAAAATTCATAGCAATTATTCTTGCAATGGCACTTGTTATTTCAGTTGCCGTAATCCCTGCAAGCGCACAGCAGGCAGTTCCACAGGTTGTTGCAGAGGAGACAAATGATATGGAAAGTGCATTTGCAGAAGGTACAAACAGCCTTGTTGTATTTGTTACAGGTATCGGTCAGAGTTATTCTTATCTTTTTGATGAGAGCTATACTCAGGAAGGTGCTTTTGAAAACGGCACACTTCAGGATTTTGAAAACTATGCACCCCTTATTGCAAAAGGTGATTATCAGTCAAGATGGAATCTTTTCAACAGCTTTGATGAAGCTTTTTCTGATACAAGTACAATTCTGACTCTTGTTGGTGTTGTTGCTGAGCTTCTTTTCTCATCCGTTATCAGAACAACCGTTATTGACAAGGCAAAGGTTGAAAAGGTTATCAGAGACCTTTTCCGTTTCAACCTTGTAGGTGAAGACGGCAATGCCGACCCCAGAGTTGTTACTCCCAGATATCCGATTCCCGTTTCCGAATTCCCCGGTATCATTGATGATAACGGCAACTTTGAAAGTGAAGCAAAAAACCGTTTCTATTCATCAATTCCCTGTAAGGATATTGCACTTGAAAAATTCGGTGAAAACTATGAAGATTATCTTTATGTTTTCAACTATAATGCATTCTCATACACTTCAAAGAATGTTGCAGCACTTCACGATTTTGTTGAAACAATTATTGCAAACAACAAAGTAGGTGCAGAAGATATTGTTCTTGTTCCTATGAGTATGGGTGCTTCTGTTGTTACGGCATATATGGATGCTTATCCCACAAGAGCTGAAAATCACATCAGAAGAGTTGTAAGTATTGTAGGTGCATGGGATGGCAGTGATGTTGTTGCTGACCTTCTTACTCAGAAATACTGCGAGAATTCCGCAGATCTTTTCTATAATGGTCTTCTTTCCGACCTTATCGGCGAGCCCTGGGGTTATGTTGTAAACATTGCTCTCCGTCTTTTCCCCAAGCGTGTTCTCAGAGGTTTTGTTGACCTTGCTCTCGGTGCAATTGCAACAGAGCTTTTCTGCTCAACTCCTTCACTTTGTAATCTTATTCCCGTTGATAAATTCGATGATATCAAGCACCTTATCAAATCAGATGTTGTTCTGGCTGAGGCACAGAACTTCCAGAATGCAAAGAAACGTGTTAACACCACAATGTCAAACCTTGAAGCAGAGGGCGTAACCTTCTCATTCATTTCAGGCTACGGTCTTCCCTTCGGTGCAATTACATCTGACTATTCTGCATTCGGATTTATGGAGAGTGCACCTCTCACAAACTCCGATGAAATTATCAACATTGATTCAACTGCTCCCGGCACATCATATGTTACTTACGGCACAAAGTTTGAAGATACAGAAGGCAGAATTCTTTCACCTGACGGTTCGCTTGATATTTCAACAACATACCGTAAGGATTCATCTTGGTTCTTCTATGAGCAGAAGCACGAGCTTGAATACAATAACACAGCTCTTGCTCTCGCACTCGAACTTGCAACAGGTAATGTAAAGACTGTTGCAGATTGTGATAATCTCGAAGAAGACGGTTATTACTTCCCCCAGTTCAACGGTGCAAGAAATCTCAAAGACTATAAGAGAAGCTATCTTCCTGATCTTGAAAGATACTGTGCAGAAACAGGTTATGTTATCACTGATGAGCAGCAGGCTGTTCTTGATAAGGCAGAAGCAATGACCAAGAACACAGTTAATGATTATGAAGCAGATAATGCTATCCTTGAAGAAGTAAACGATATGCTTGTTGAAATCGGTGTTTATGCAGCAGAAGAAGAACCCGGATTTGCAGATAAGGCTCTCAATACTGTTCTCAAAGGCGCAAACGATATTACATACAAGGTGTTCGGTGCAAAGGGCTTCCTTGATTTCTTCGTAAAATAATTAATGTCAGTTTCAGGGCTCATCGTTGCGTGAGCCCTTTTACTTGCATGAAAGGCGGATATTATGAAAACAACATTTAAAAGAATTTCTGCTTTGGTTATGGCAGTGCTTATTTTTGTGACTGCATTTGTTCCTTCATATGCGGCGACAGACCTTCTTTGGGCTGCAAGCTGGGAAAAGGAATATGAAAATGCGGTTACGCTTTTCCCGGGAAGCGATGAAAGTGAAATGAATGTTTCCTGGTATTCAGAAACCGAAAGTCAGCCCCGAGTTGTTGTAAGTGAAGGTATTTCGCTGTCGGGAGATACAGAAACATTTACGGGCTATTGTGTTGAAACATATGATGGAGACTTTTCAAATAAAGTTACAATCACAGGCCTTGAAGAAGGCAAAACTTACTATTACAGATGTTTCAGTGAAGGCTTTGAATCTTCGATCTATTCTTTCAAAACCGATGAAAATGAAAATGAATTCACAGCCATTTATATGACCGATATTCATATTTCACACAAGAATAATGATGTTCTTGATGAGGAAGAACTGAAAAGAACAGCAAGCATCTTCAACAATACAATAAATGAAGCATATATCAGGCATAGACCCTCCCTTCTTCTTTCGGCAGGCGATCAGGCCTCAGAAGGACTTGAAAGTGAATACAAAGGATTTTCTTCACCCCTTGTTCTCAAAGGAATGCCTGTTGCAACAACCATAGGTAATCATGACCGTAAGGGTGTTGCATATAAAACCTTTACCAATATGCCCAATCAGGATGATGCTTTTGTTTCTTCATATATCGGTGATGATTATTGGTTCAGAAGGGGAGATGTGCTTTTCCTTGTAGTGGACAGTAATAATGCCAGCGGTATGGACCACAGAAGCTTTGTTAAGAGTGCAGTTAAGGCAAACCCCGACGCTAAGTGGAAAGTTATGATGGCTCATCACGACCTTTACAGCGGAAGACTTCCTAACAGAGAAAGCGAAAATCAGCTTCTCAGATGGATTTGGGGTCCTATTGCAGATGAATTCGGTATTGACCTCTTCCTTCTCGGTCACAGCCATTATTATACTGTTTCAAATCCCATTTACAATCAGAAATCTGTTGCGGATTATCAGCCTGTTATGACCGATAACAAAGGCACGGTGTATATGGTATCCGGTTCGATCACAAGACCCAGAGATGACGATGATATCGGTCTTAATGAACAGTGGATAGGTTATGCAAATGTACCCGACGAAAGAATAATCTACAATGTGCTTGATTTTACAGAGGAATCAATTACAGTTTCATCATACTATGCAGGCGAAATGAATGCGTTTAATTCCTATAAAATCGTCAAGACATCAAATGAGGGCGGACATCCTGATGTGATTATTCCTTCACCCATTGACGGATTTGTAAGATTTGTCGGCACAATTTATGCTTTCTTCAATAATATCGGTGTTTATGATGATCTTACGGGAAGATATGGTTTTGATGTAGACTTCTTTGATATCGTATTCGCTTAAATAAAAAATAAGGCCTCGGGCAGTAACTGTCCGAGGTCTTTCTTTATGTATTAAAGTCCTGTTTTTTCAGCAATATATTTTCTTGCAAGGCAGGCATATTCATAGGGATTTGCCTTTGCGGGATCCTGCTCAGCTTCAACAACAACCCAGCCTTCATATCCTGCTTCGTCAAGAATATCAAATACGGGAGTGAAATCGAAATCACCGTCACCGGGAACGGTAAATGAACCTGCTCTTACGCAATCAAGGAAGCTCCAACCTTTTTCTTTGCCTTCGTTGATAACATCCTGACGGATGCTTTTAAGATGAACGTGCTTAACTCTGTTAACATACTTTTTAAGAACGCCGATTGCATCTTCGCCTGAGAATGAAAGATGACCGGTATCGTAAAGAAGATATACAAGGTCGGGATCAGTGATTTCCATAAGCTTATCAATTTCCGCTTCGGTCTGAACACCTGTACCCATATGGTGATGAACGGTGAAATACATACCTTTTTCTTTGGCAAGTCTGCCCATTTCATTGAAGCCCTTGGCAATAAGTTCCCACTGTTCGTCAGAATAAACGGGTTTGTCACCAAAGATGCTCAGGCTCTTGCCCTGAATTGAGTTGCCCTGCTCAGATGCGCCGATAACCTTTGCACCGAGAGCGTGGAGAAAATCTCTGTGCTTTATGAATGCTTCAATTGTTGCTTCATAACCTTCTGAAAGAAGAAGTGATGAGAACCATGCATTACAGATTCTGAGGCCTCTTACATCGAGCTTGTGTTTGAGAGTTTCAACATCCTTGGGGTATTTGTTGCCGATTTCGCTGCCTTTGAAGCCGCTGAGTGCCATTTCGCTTACGCACTGTTCAAAGGTATTTTCTGCACCCAGGTCGGGCAGGTCGTCGTTAGTCCAGGCGATAGGAGCTATCGCAAGGTTTACTTTTTCTTTATTAAGCATATTTTTTTCCTCCGTTATCAATAAAGTCTGGCTTTTTCTATGTTAGCCTTCATATCTTCATATGCGGCCTGAACATTCTCGCTTGTTGAAACCTCGGCAACGCCTACACGCCACCAGGCATCGTATCCGCCGCTCATACTGCCGTGAACAACTTTGATATCAAACAGGCAGGGGAGAGTCTGCGTTTTGGAATCCTTGATCGCTTCGCGGAGCTCGGAAACATTTGTTACTCTGTATGCTTTGCAACCGTAACCTTCGGCAATCTTTGCAAAGTCAATGGGAACAATAGCACCGTCAAGCATACCCGTGAGAGGATTTCTTGCCTGGAATCTTGTTCCGAATGTGTCTGTACCCTGATTATTCTGAAGGTTTTCAATGCAGCCCCAACCTGAGTTGTCGAAAAGCATAACGTTAATCTTGGTGCCTTCCATAACAGCGGTATAAAGCTCACTGTGAAGCATAAGGAAGCTGCCGTCGCCTACCATTGTGTAAATTTCTCTGTCGGGCTCAGCAAGCTTAACGCCGAGAGCACCGCAGATTTCATAACCCATACATGAGAAACCGTATTCCATATGATATGTATTGGGTACGGATGAACGCCACAGTCTCTGCATACAGCCGGGAAGACTTCCTGAGGAACCGATGGCAACTGCGTTTTTGTCAACAAGTCTGTTTATTTCACCGAGGGCTCTCATCTGTGAAAGACCTTCGGTAAGATGCGTGCTGTAACAACGGTCAACCTCTGCAACGTATTCCTGCTTTATCTGAGCAAGCTCACTGCTGTCCCATGCTGAATAATAATCCTTAACCGAAAGTGCACCCATAATGTCAAGAAGTGCGGTTTTTGCATCAGCAATAACAGCGGTAGAATCCATCTTGAATGCATCAAAAGAGCATACATTAATTGAAAGCATCTTTACATTGGGATTATGGAATCCCCATTTTGAAGCGGTTGTGAAGTCTGTAAGACGGGTTCCTACTGCAATAACAAGGTCGGCCTGCTTTGCTACTGCATTTGCGGCAGGACCGCCTGTAACGCCGATACCGCCCATATTGAGAGGAAGGTCCCAACGGATATTACCTTTACCTGCCTGTGTTTCGCCAATGGGAATGTTGAATTTTTCTGCAAAGAATTGAGCGGTTTCCCAGGCTTCCGAATATGTAACACCGCCACCAACAATAAGCAGAGGCTTTTCGCTTGCCATAATGGCATCAACAGCCGCATCAATTTCACGCTGAGTGGGTGAGCGTCTGTCAAGATACCATACTCTCTTTTTCAGGAAGTAATCGGGATAATCAAAAGCTTCACCTTCAACATCCTGAGGCATCGCAAGGCAAACCGCACCTGTTTCAGCAGGGTCGGTAAGAACACGCATTGCGTTGATGCAAGCGGTCATAAGCTGTTCAGGTCTTGATATTCTGTCCCAATATCTGCACACTGCTTTAAATGCATCGTTTGCCGTAACTGTATAGTTTGTGGGCTGTTCAATCTGCTGTAAAACGGGGTCAGGCTGACGGCAGGCAAATGTGTCACCGGGGAGCAAAAGCAGAGGAATTCTGTTTGCTGTTGCAGTACCTGCGGCAGTTACCATATTAAGTGCACCGGGACCGATTGACGATGTGCAGGCAATGATCTGACGGCGGTTTTTCTGCTTGGCGAATGCCATTGCGGCGTGTGCCATACCTTGCTCGTTGTGACCCTGATAAAATTTAAGGCTGTGACCACCTTGTTCAAGAGCCTGACCGATACCTACAACACATCCGTGACCGAATATACCGAATATACCGTCAACAAATTTTGTTTCAACACCGTCAAAGCTGATGTACTGATTGTCAAGAAATTTGACAAGGGCCTGTGACATAGTGAGTCTCATATTATTTTCTCCTTATATCTTATTTCTGCGGAGGCCACATATCAGCTTCTTTTTCGCTGTCTGTAACCCAGAGATGTTCGTCTATGAATGTTGGTGTTATGTAAGGATTTCCGTCGAGATGTCTGATAATCCAAAGATACCAGAGAGCATAGCCGGGAGCGGTAGTCTGAGGATGTGTTTCCTGTTCTGTAATGAATACAGTTGAATTATGACGGGTTTTTACCACGTCTTCACCAAGCTCAGCAAAACCGTAACCGTTTTCGGGAAGGAATTTATAGAAATAAATTTCAGGCTGTGGATGATAGTGGGGAGGGTAGCTTGACCATTTACCGGGGAAACCTATAACCTCACCTACAACAAGATTTGCGTAAGGTGCATTTGAATAATCAATAACGGTACGCACAATTCTGGTTGATGCTTCCCTCATTGTGCCTGCGCCTCTGTTTTCACTTCTGCACTCTTCGGGAGTATAAAGCTTTGAAGGAAAACTACGCTTATTTTCTGTTCGCTGAACAGCAATTTCAGTATCACCGTGAGCACGGAAAGTAACTTTAACACCATTGGCAACATGAAGCACCCAGGGGTCATAGTCAAAACAATTCGGTCTGTTTACTGTGACAGAATTGTTCTCCCATTCAAATGTCATTTCACCGCTGATAAGCAGGTATGCTCTTTCAAGCTGCTGCTCCTCAGAGAAAACATCGCCCTCTTTGAGTTTGAGGATTCCGAAATCCATAAGGCTGTTGTGAATTTTGTCGTCAATGGTTGTTATTTCGTGATAACCGTAGTCATAGCACTGCGGACCTCTTATATGTTTCATAAATCGTCCTTCCCGAGGCATAATAACCTCAAAGTGATAAATTAATCATATTTACAATGATTATATACCACACATAGTTGTATTTCAAGCAGTTTTAAATAAAATGAAAAGATAAAATAAGAAAAAATTTCTGAAAAAAGACTTGACATCCAACGATAAATGATATATTATATTAAAGCTGTCTGGAAAGACTGCATATGATCCATTAGCTCAGCAGGCAGAGCACTTGACTTTTAATCAAGGTGTCCGGAGTTCGAATCTCCGATGGATCACCATTGCAAATCGCTCAAATCGTTGTATATCAACGGTTCGGGCGGTTTTCCTTTTTGCTCTAAAAATCCGTTTATTTTTCTTAAACCGTAAAAAACCGTGTAAAATCGTGTAAAAGTGTATCAAAAGTGTATCACAAATCAAGCGCAATATAATGTAATTTATAAGGAAGTAATGACAATTGTAATGATTATTGTAACTGAAAAATAAGTGAAATTTTTAATTTAGAAGTGAAATAACTGAAGATATAGTTAGAATATTTTACTTATTTTATTGATATTTGCGTAAAAAGTGAAGAGAAAATGAAGAAACCCGCCGGAATAACTCTCGGCGGGCTTTGTTTTTAATTAATTATTTTAGCACAATATAAACATTGATTTGCTCCTTGCTTACTTCTTTTTGGCAGCCTTCTTTTTCTTTCTGCTGGTCTTCTTCTTGGCGGGAGCCTTGTCTTCAGAAGTGGGTGCGGGTGTGGGGGCAATCTGCTGAGCTTCAGGAGCGTCTGCGATCAGAGAGACTTCGTTTATAGTTTCGTGAGCGGGAACATCGATGGTGGCCTCATCTTCCTTCAGCTCGGCAACGTCCATATCGGCTGTGGGTTCTGCATCAGGAACGGTATCCATTTCGATTTCCATCTCTTTGAGTTCTGCAACGTCTGCATCGAGAGGAACATCCTCCATATTGACGGGTTCTCCGATGATTGCGCCTTCCTCAATGATGGTTTCATCGTTTGCGGAATTTGTATCGTCTGCAGAGGAGCTTATTTCAGGCTCGGCGGGAGTGAATTTGTCTTCTGCATGGCCTCTGAGACAAGATGTACATTTTCTGTAGTTGCCTTCAAATTTGCATCCGGCACACTTGCCTCTGATGGAGCTACCGTCTTCGGCGAGTGTAGAAAGGTCGTGTTCCAGATTCTCATTGTCTTCGAGAAGTGAGGTAAGCTGATTTTTGAGTTCAATTATCTCGGCTGTCAGTTTTGCGATTTCTTCACGAAGAGCAGCGTTTGTTTCAGTTTCCTTCTTGAGGTTTGCTGTTGCAACTGAACGTGCTTTTTCTTTGGCTTTGAGTTTGCCTTCGAGTTCGCCTGCCTGTTTCATCCAGTGCTCACTGGCATCAGCCGCCGATGCGAACTTTGCACGTACTTCATCGAGTTTCTTTCCAAGGTCTTCTACAACAAGCTGTTTGCTTGAGAGTTCATCGCGGAGAGTAGCCTCATTTTCCTTTGCGCGGTCAAACTCAATCTGCTTATCGGTGAGCTGTCTGGTGAGGTTGGCAATCTCGTCAGCCGACCTCTGAACTGCACCGTTCATATCGGTAGAGGCTTTTCTGAGGAGGGAGTTTTCGACTGCAAGGGCTTCGTTTTCATTCTTCTGAGCAAGGTAAAGTTTCTTGTACTTGAACATATTTATCGTTCCTTTCGTTTTTTAAAAATTTGTTATGTGGAAAGAGAGTTTCTGCGCTGATGAGCGAGCTAAGGCGGGATTCCAACGTGGATTCGGGTCATTTTTTATTCCTCCTCATCACCGAAACGATCGTGGCACTCGATAAGCAGACGCTCTGCTTTTTTTCGGTGAATTTCGCATTTTTCACGGTAGCGTGATTCGCGTGCTACGTTTTTCTTACGGTGAAATATGTACTTTTTGTTATATTTTTCACAGAGCCTGATTTCCTTTTCGCAGGCATTCAGAAGACGTCTTTCTTTAAACAGCCTTAGGCTTCTAATGAATAGTTCTTTGAATCCACACCCGCACTCACACGGTTCATGGCTTTCTGCTTTAAATTCCTTCATTTCTTTCCTCCTCAGAAGGAACGAGATCCTTCAAGATTTCCATACATTCCTGATTCGATTTAGAGCTGCAGAAACAGTCGCAACCGTGCATAGCGTCAACATAGGTATGAAAACGGGCGCATCTCATCTGACCGAGAGAATTTGTTCTGGAAGCGTTGCAATGGTCACACGCATAACATTGATTAATTTGCATCGTATTCACCGTCCTTAATTAGTTCTGGATTATCGTGTATGTTGCCAATGATCTTATAGTGGCTGACATTTAAGCCGAACTCGTTGTCATCAATTGGGGTTCCATACTCTTTGGTGGGGTCACGATAGTAGAAAGATGAATCTTCAAAGAATATATAATACTTTTCAGCCTTTAAAGAGTATTTTGGCTTGTGATAAAGAACGTCGCCTTCAAAAACCTTTTTGTGATTCTTATCATTTTGACCGATGTATTGTCCAACGGTTTCAGGGTCAACCTCGCCGAACCCATAGATGAAGGTCTTGATGTTGTTTCCGTCTTTCATTCTGACAAGGTCGCCGTAGCCCCAGTCTCCTTTTTTGTGTTCGCCGTTATCGGCTTTCAGCTTACCTCTGAAAACAACCTCACGCATCGTCATCTCTTTGCCTCCACATAGCACCAGGACTGCGGCGGACGGTTTAACGGGAGTGTGAGTGTGGGAGAACCATCCACCCAGTAACTCCCGTCATTGAACTGGTTGAACTCTCTGACGTCCTTTGGCTCGTCATAGATAACAAGATCGGAGATGTGCCAAGCATAGAGCTTTTTGCTGTTGCCTTGTTTATCGTAAATGCCGCCAAGATAATCAAGCAGCTCTGTTGTAGATACGCACGAAAGCTCACTCATCTTTTCTATGTGCATCACATCAGGCATCCAGTGGTATTGCCAGTAGTCGATTCTGTCACACACAAACTCACCGATAACTTTCTTTCTGCCTGTACCTCTTACTCTGCCTGAATGATTCTGATTGCCGACAAAACGGTTTCCGCTGCTTTCATATATGTAACATGGGAACGGTGTCGGTAGATTGGGCTTTGTTTTTCTGATCTCAACCTTTTTCTCTCCGCTTATGATTTGTGCGGTAGGATGCGGATTTATGCTGATTAATACGGCTTTATCTGTCAATTTAATTACCTCCAATCCAGAGCTTGTCCACAGTCGGGACAGTATGCGATGAGATTACCAGTTCCGAGCCTTCGGCAACCACAGACAAGACATTCGTAGTTCGTGGTTATAATGCCGTCACTTTTCGGTTTGTATGTTGCTCTTTGCGGTACCCGTGATTCGGCACAAGACTTCAGAACGGTCAAAGCCTGATATTCTTCGTTGAGGCGGTTTCGTCTTGCTTCGCTTTTGGTGACTTCGAGCTCATAAACAATTTCAAGCATTTTGCCGTCAACCCACTTTATGGCTTCCTGAGGGGTCATTCTTTGTCATTCCTTTCAGTGATTGATTCCATGGGTGCTTTTTGTTCAAGTGCTTCGGTGAGCCGTCTTCGTTGAAAAGAGCTTTCTTGGCGATGTTCTTTCGGAACTCGTAACACTCTCTGCAGAAAGGGTGACCTTCAATTGGTGGGCTTTTTCCACATTGCATACATAAGCCCTGGTCTCTGAAAGTGGGTTTTCTGCGTGTAAGTGTATACCGTGTTCTCTTTAGATGACAGTCATAGCAGCACTTCTTGTCTTGGTATCGTGGTTTGCCACATCGACAAAGACCGAGAGATTCGTTATGTGCTCTTTTTTTCATCTGAAAAGATTTGTTGTAGGCTAAACAATCAGCGCATCTCGTGGTGTTACCAATAACCGGTTTGCCGCAACTCACACATAAGCCTTGTTCTTTGCGAGAGTAATATCTGCGTTTTTGATATTCACTCTTTCTGATTTTTAATTCTGTTTCAGACATCTTAATGTTTGTCGGATAGGCATAATATTCGCATTCGCTGATGTTTTCGTCTTCATATCCTTCAATGAAGGTGCAGACACATTTGTGAGCACATTTTTCACAAAGAGACTTCATCGTTTTGCCAACGCTTCCAGCGCTTTCATTGCCTCATCAGGAGTGAGAAAGAACTCTTTCCCAAAATCTTCCCAAAGAACGAGGAATGAGCAATCATCCTGAGCGGGGTCAAACGCACTTATCCAGACGCCTTTTGTGCTTATATCGGTCACCTTTTCTCTGCTTATGTACAGCAATTCTAAATCATCTTCGTCACCGATAGTGTAAACATATTCCCCGACTTCGAAGGGGATTTTAATATAAAGAGCCTTATCTATAAACATTTTGCAAGGCAGCTCGTCACCCGGAGGAATATCGGCAAGACCTTCTGCGGTGTATAAATCGCATAATTCTTTACTGAGACAATCTCTGCAGGTTTTGGTGTTGTTATCGCTTATTATCATTTGCTGTTTGCTCCTTTTTCGTTTACTCTGTTGTTAAATAAATATTTTGCTGTTGCAGGCGGTAATTCTTCGGCTGCGCTTGAAAAAGTGATGCCTGCCTTACAATGAATACAGTTAAAAAAAGTTACTCCTGCACCTGTTACACGGTAGTAAACTTCACCGCCGCAAAAGGGGCATGGTTTAAGTTCATTTGCCATCACTGTTCTCCTTACATGAATTTCTTATGTTGCATTTCTAAGCTCGTGTCGTCCAAATCAAGATATATCCTTGTTGTTTCAAGACTTTCGTGTCCGAGCATACGCTGGATATCTGTAACACTCATCCCTCGTCTCATGGCTGTTGTGGCAGCTGTCCTTCTGAACTTATGAGGATAGCATTCTTTAAGTCCGGCTTTTTTTCCAAGTGTTCGAATGATGATTTCGATACCGCTTATCATTAATCGTTTATATGGACTGTCAATGGAAACAAACAGATATTCGTCACCAGCACCATTTCTTTCATTGATGTATTCTTTGATTCGAAGTACGGCTTTGTCATTGAGAAATACTCGACGTTCTTTGTTTCCTTTGCCCAAAACTACAATGGAATTCTTAATAAAATCAATGTCGTTAATTTTCATGGCCGAAAGCTCGCCAACTCTGCATCCAGTTGAAAGAAGTGTCTCTACTATAGCAATGTTCCTTTTCCTTTCGATAGGCTTCTGCGCCATCTGACAAGCATCTTTTATTTTTTCGATTTCGATATCTGTAAAAGCGTGCTTAACTTTTCGTCTCTTTTTTATGTTTTTTATAGGTAAAACGGGATTCTTGGCGATGTAGCCTTCTGATGAGAGCCACGAGAAGTATCCATTTAAAACTCTTCTTGTGTTATCAGCTGTCACTTCAGACACGCCGTCAACCATTTGTTTTGTTGCCAAATAATAACGCACATCGTCTGTTGAGATTAAATCGGGGGTTTTTGACGTAAATTTATAAAAATTGTCGATTTCCGATTTGTAATACCTTAATGTTCTTTCGGATAAGCCTTCTATCTTCTTGGCAACGAAGAACATCTGATATGCACGGCTAATGCGCTCACTATAAGGCACGAGAGCAAATTCTTTCTCAGTAATGTTGTATTCACCGAGAACGGCAGAAATTATAAATTGGAAGCGTTGAAGGTTTTCATCGTCGATGAAGCTGCGACATTTTTCAACAAGGTCGATTGTTATTTTGCCTATCATTTTTTATCACCGCCTAAAACATTTTTAAACCTTGGCCAGTTCATTATGTATGCAGGAGTTTCCCATTTGTCCCATGTGGCCAACGATAAACCGTCACGGTGATAAATTATCGCCGGGATACCTGCAAGTGACAATTGGAGATAAGTCATGTGAACACATCTCCTGTCTATGTCTCCACACTCTACAAAGAGGTTTCTGGATATATTGAATCCACACTCATTGTAAATAACATCTGCTGCAGAGATGATCATCCCGCCGGCGCCACAGGTCGGCTCATGCATCGTAATGATTCTGTCTTCCTCAATATATTTGTTGATTTCGCCCTTCTGGATATTTAGCTTTGCACACAGCCTTGAAAGGTTATAAGGCGTGAAGAATTGCCCGGTCTTACTGTTACTTGTCATTGACATCATATAGAGCTTCCCGAGATAATCATCGAACCCGTTATATATCTGTGTGGAAAGAAGAATGAATATTTTTGTGAAAATTTCTACAATAAGCTCTTGAGTGTTTTTATCATATTTCTCAATAATCATCTTATATTGCTTCTCTCTTTCTGTGTTCATACAGAAACGGTTAGAAACAGCTATCGCACTTAACTCAAATATATCTGCCACAAACTCATGCATTCCGACTTTATAGGTGCATTTCTCAATTAACGAAATTATTTCTTTGAGTGTTGGGACGTTTGTACGAGGAATACTGTTCAACTCCTCGCTGGGGACTTTTGCGAAACTATGGACTTCTCCACTTTCGAAAGGCTGAAGATGTTCAAAATCATCCATTATCAACCCCTCCCACCATTCTCTTGTTACAGCCGCTGCAGGTGAGCGTCGTGTACCAGGAATGCTTACCGCAATATGAGCAGATGAAACCGTTAGGACGTTCACGAATTACTTTGCCTGTGGTCTGGTCAATAACTTTGTGAATGTTGGGCTTCCAATGAGGCGGCTCATTTCGGTTCACTCCCATCTCTTTGAGAACATTCTGAACGAGTGCATCCTCGTTGGGGTCGGCAGGGAGCGGCAACGTTTTCTGAACAGAATTTTTGTCGGCGATTTTTCTGAGCCAAGGATTCTTATCCTTGATGTTGTCAACGAAATTGAGCCTGACACCGTATTCTGTTTCAACGGCACGGCAAACGTCTTCGAGGCTTATATAATTTCCGTTGATGCTCTGGTAAAGCTTGTCGACTTCTATGAGTATCTCCTGCATTTCACAAGTTTCTATGTGGCCCTTGTCGAGCAGAACCATAATCCAGCTCGCGTTCATAAAAGTCGGCAGCAGCTTGAGTCTTTCGTCACATTCTTCTTTTATCATTTTCTGAGCACTACGGCTCTGAGGTGTTAATGCATTCATGGTGTGCTTGCTCCTTCTTCACTTGACATTGTTTCTAAAAATTTTCTGTTGGCTTCCTGTGCTATTTTTAATTTTTCTTCAAGCTTAGCGATGTGTTCTTGCAGTGATTCTTGACCTGCAATAAGTGCCTCGATAGCCTGAGCTGCAGAAAGGAGTGTGTCAGCTTCTTTGAGCAGAGATCCTTTTACCAGAGCACCGAGCGGGCTCTGAACTGTTTCCTGTTTCTGTTTGGCATAGAATTTCAGCTGGTCAATTAAGTTTTGATACAAGGTTGTCCATCCTCTCTTTTCGTAGTACGGAATTTTGGCTTTTAGTACAAGTTACGGTTTGGGGTTTTGAGGGCGTTGCTACTTTAAACTTTTTTAGAGTATTTTAGAGTAAAAAATCATTCTTCGAGGACACCGAGAATATCGTTCTGACGGACAATTGAATAGGTACCGTCCTCGAGCTTAACGTCTGTCCCGGCATATTTTGTTACGATGACTTTGTCACCGGGAGAGAGGCTTGCATCCACGTCGGCGCCAACAGAAATAACCTCTGCAATCTGAGGTTTATCCTGCGCCGAAGTTGAGAGGATGATTCCACTTTTTGTTGTTTTTTCAACCTCGAGGGGTTTAACGATTACTCTGTCTGCGAGTGGCTTAAGTTTCATTGCTTTAATCTCCTTTGGGTGAATTATTGTGCTTGATTGTATGATAATTTCTGACCGCATTTGCCGCAGAAATCAGGTGTGCGTTGAAGGGTTGCTTTGCAATGAGGACAAACTACTGCATTGATGCAAGCCTTCGGGATTGCGGGTATAGGTGTATCTCTTTTGCGGAGCTTATCAAGCTCTTCCTGCATCTTCTGAATTTTCTCGTCGGTGCCCTGCAGGTAGCCAAAAAGAAAGGCGATGCAAGCCTTATCTCCTTCAGAGAGTTCTGAGTTCTGAACACTATCCAGAGTGGAGTTGATGAAGTTTTCTGTATAAATTCCGATCATTTTAACCAGCCTTTCTGTTTGTTCTTGCCCAATGTTTCTGAGCTTGTTTCTTCCTTGCTTCTCTGCAATCAGGGCAGAATTTATTGCTTTTTCTTTCATAAAACGTAATGCCGCATTGAGAACAATACTGGGGTTGTATTCTTTGATATTCGGTACAGGAGTCACAGTCGGTGCATCCTGCAGAACAACCCATTATTCCATCCCAATGCTGACAAGTAAGACGCTGCCAATATGGTTCATAGCCCATTTTGTTCACGTGGTATCGAAGGATGGTGACGAGGTCGGTCAATTCCTTCTTTACCATTACACGGTATCCCGACAAGTCCTTGCCTTGCTTTACAGTAGGTGATGGCGGAGCTCCGTGTCCCCACGCACCCTCACCAAGCATCGCTCTGACTTTGTCAGCGTTTTCGGTGAAATAAGTATTGTATATTTTCCCTCTCAGAGCTTTCTCTGACTTTCCGATTTTCTGAGCGATGAGGCCGTAATGATGTCCGGAACGGATTCCTTCAGCAACGATTTTGAAGTGTTCTTCCGTCCATACCGCATTCGGTCCGTGGTTGTCAATCTTCACTGGTCTTTCTTTAATTCCCAAATCCATACATCGTCTTTGTATTGCTCCTTCTGAACGCTGAAGCATTGCTGCGAGTTCGGGATAACTGTATTTGTATTGTTTCAAAAGACACTTTAGTCTCTCGTCCTCTCGAGCGGTCCACGGAGATTGTTTGAAGGCTCTTTTCTTTTGAAAATCTATTTTTCTTTGCTCTGGCACCCAGTCGGGCTCTTTGCCCAAAGCAAAGGGTTCGAATTTTGAAAAATCTATAAAGCTTCGATTTTTCTCGGCCCATTCCCAGAATTCATCCAAATAAACAACACGAAAAGTGCATTGATTTACTCGCTTGTGATGTATAGGGAAATCTCTGTTTTTTATCCAGCTTATATTCTTATAGCTGTAGCTGCCGCCACCTGTAACGGTTTCGAGTAATTGATTGAATGATATGTAATTGCCATTCAACAAAAATTCACTTAAGCCAAGTTTACGGGCTTTTCCAATCACTCCGCCAATGGGACGGTTGAGTTTTGATGCGATAGCCGGAATAGGACTTATTCCCCATTTGTCACATAGGTAATTAATTTCCTCTTGGGTCCACCACTTTGCCAAAGTTATCACTCCTTATTATGTGTATCGGATTTACGTTACCCAGATATTTAAAATGAAATTGATGATCCGGACACAAGTCCGCTTCGTTCACGTATTCGTGATGAACCATACAGAGAGATTCACCGGCTTTGTTCCTGCGCTTCATGTGGAGGTAACGACAGTTTTTACATATTCGCTGCTTTATCATAGGTTTCCTCCTCAAAGCCTTGCATTAATTGCCATTGCCAGAATGGTGAGCGATTCTCTGTTTCCGAATACCTCGTATCGAAGTGACCGGGTGATTCGGGAAGCTGACAAGCTGTCTCTGTCCTTCTTTGCCGTATTGAGGCTTTTACTGCAGATAAACTCTCGGCAGATTTGAGGCCTGACGGCATATACATCACACTGTTTTGTTTCGTTGTTCCTGAACGGGCAGGTCAGGTCGATTGCTTTCTTATCAAAGAAAAGACTGTGACGGTGTTCCTTGAGGTTATGCTCGTTGGCATATCGTTTCAACCTCTCAAGCTCTGCATCGGTGAGCGGCAACAGGTCAGTACAGCAGTCGCCGCACCCGGAGCATTTACCGTCTACACAGTGATGTTCGTATAAATCCACTTTGACAAGATCACTGATTTTTCCATATCGCATTGTATTCCTCCTTTGTGTGAGTGAGTGTGTGGTGCTTGTTTATACCGGATCGATAAGATCGGATTCGATTAAAATATCGTAGAGCTGAAGCATAGCGCGACGGCGATTTTGGTAATAAGTATCGTGGCTTATTTTCATGGTTCGGCATATCTCACGTTCGGTAAGCCCAGAGAGAAAATTCTTCATCAGAATTGTTTTTCCGCGAGACATCTCAAGCTTACCGAGTGCGGAGGTTATTTCGTCCATAAGAGCTTTGATTTTTGAGACTTCTTCTTTGCAGAACGGGTTTATGTTTTCTGAATGAATAATCGGAGAAGCAGCTCCTTCAGACTTCTTGTTACCGTTTCCGGAACAGTATCCTCTGCCATTGATGGAAGGATTGGTGATGTCCTCCTGTACATGAATGTTAAGCTCGTTGAGAGCGGCAGCACTTTCTTTGGCCACCGAATATTGATTAAGATACTCTGTTACAGCAGCTATTTTTTTTCGGCTTTGCTCGCTCAGCTTGCGCATATGTAACCACCTCCTGAGTTTGGCCAGTTTACAGAATTGACCGGATTATAAATAACGGGCTTTATTTTGCCTACATCGTGAAGCTCTGCCAACAAACACCATTCGCTGTTTTCAAAAACGAGATGAATCCCGGCGCAGGTGCGGATACCGTCCTCGCCGCAATCAACAGGGATTTTTCTCTTGAGAGCGAAAGCGGCGAGTTTCGGTATTTGCAATGTTTCTTCCGGAAAATCGTAATATGGACAGCTGATGTCTGATGTCGAGCAGACAATTGTTACATCGGATCTTTTCGGGTCTTCGAGGTGTATGTCGTATACCCAATCATATTTAAACCTCAAGACTATTCTTTTGGGCTTATATCCACCGCATCCGAGAAAATCAACGGGAGTGTTGGTTCGGATGCAGTGTTTAATATCGTTGAGAATGGTATTTGAATCTCTTGTCATATCTGCACTTCCTCGTAATCCGTGTTGTCTTCAACATCTTCCTGCTTTGGAAGCACAATTCTTATATGGGGAGCTTTTGCACTGCCCCAAACAGATGTGTTTTCGGCCAAATGTTTGGAATCAGGCCTGTTGATGTATCCTTTTTTAGCCCATTTCTTTTTAACAGCATCAAATGAGTAGTTTGCCTTCTTCATTTCGTTTCTGAGTATCTCTGCATTGAACAACAGATAGTCGTTTCTGTCGGCACCCCAGATTTCTCCGTGGTTTCCTTGAGTTGTATCAAGGAATCTGATTTTGTTTGCGCTTATGTAGCTTATAAGCCACTGGTATGCTCTTTCTGCCACATCGACCTCATCTTCGTTAATGAGATACTTGGTAGCAGTATCGAAGGTGATGGGATCATCATCATCAAAAAGGCACGCACAGGCGAGTTGGTCGGCCAACAAGATCAGCGCCATAGAAGATGCCTGCTTTTCTGTTGTCCCAGCTTCTTTGGTAAGTTCAGATGAGAGAAATCTGAACCTTTTCACAAGGTATGAGCTGTCGAGTTTGGAAATGTATTCAATAAACTTTTTGCCGGCATGTCCATAGTTGTTTTCAACAATGGATGTTGTTTCGTTACCGCGTTGAGCTTCAAAGAGTGGAGAAGTAACTTCAATCTCAATAACTCTGTTTTTTACACCGCCGCCTGAACCAACGTGCGTACACGGTTCTTCGCCGGTGAACAAGAAGGCACAGTTCCATGTCTTTGTTTCTTCCATCTTGTCGTATGTCATACGACCACGGTTGATACCTTCTGTAATCTGCATAATCAGCTGGTCGTAATCATTGAAACGACTCTTGATTGTCTGCAGTTCATCTCCTGCGAAGGGTAAATTGTTCAGAAAAGCGGCTGTGCTGAGCATGGAGTTTGATGTCATATTCATTGTTCTGACGAGCTTACCCATTCCGGGATTTCCCCATATCGACATTGCACATTTCAATGCTACCGTCTTACCGGTACCTGTGCCGCCGTAAAGATGGAACACGAAGGGCAGTCCATTGACTTTTTCAATGAGAACAGAGGCAAAAGAAACCGCCATAGTCAGTCTTATCTGTTCGTTCTCTCGAAGAGACATCATAGCGTTCTTCCAGGTGCCGAAATCGCCCTTTTCTGACACGGCACGATAAAGATGATGGTTAGATTCTTCGCCGTCAAATACGGCATCTGAGGCATAAGGAACAAAGCCTGCAGAACACCAGCCGAGCTGTGAGTATGCTTTGAACACGTCAATGGTTTTGATGTTTTCTGTAATGACATCTGATATGTACGCAACCTGCAGCTTGGCGTTCTCTGATGTTACCTCAAGTCCCTTGTTTGCGAGTGTGACTATTTTTGAGGCGGAAGCAACTGTATTACGGTCACAGATTATTGTTCTCTTATGTATACCGTCTTTTGAGAACACGAGCATGACCTTTTCGATGCCGGATGAATCGTTCTCAAGGAGAGCGATAGGTGCGAAAGGCATTTTCGAAGCATATCTGCACACACCGTCTTTGTTGATAGTGCATATACCGTCATTGTTTGCCACCCAGCGGCCACAGTCGAGTTGCTTGTCCAGAAATGAGAAGTCGGTTTGATTTTTAATTGAATCGAGGTACTCGGCATTTGCCTTTGCTTTGGCTTTGTCGGTCTCGTTGAATATTTTCTTGATATCTTTTCCGATTCCCTTTTCTTCAGCGGCACAGATAATTGCTGTTCTGACTCTTGTGCGTTCTGCAGGATCAGGAATATTGTTGACGGCTTTTAAGAATTCGTGTGAGAGAAGGTCATATTGAGAACACTCTTTGAGTTTCTCCGGCGAATCGTAGATTGTTTGTAAATCTATCAAGAGCAGTAACCTCCTTCTCTGTCAAATGTATCTAAGAGATAGCCCACTCTATCGATGTTGTGCAATGCTTCCACAAACAACGGATGCAGCGTTTCAACATATTGAGCGGGACGATATTTTGCTAAGTAATTTTCGTATTTTATATATTCATCAAGCAGTGAGAAATATCTGTTTGAGTTTTCAATCCTTTTTCTTTCTTCTGCTTCCATTTTTTCTTTGAGCTCTCTGGCTCTTTTGGCGATTTCAGCCTGCTCACGGGGAGTAAGCTTCTTGCCATCAACCGGAAGACCGAGATGAAAGTCGTCATTTAATTTCTTAATTGCGGCATCAAAATCTAAGTTATATAACCTTCTTACAAATTCAACGATGTCACCACGTGCGCCGCATCCATAACAATAAAAATGGTCGTCGTAGACCTTGAGGCTTGCCGTCTTCTCGTTGTGAGAGGGACAGACAGCGTATCCGGAACGGTTTACTTCGTAGCCATAGAAAGAGAGAGCCTCTTTCATATTCACAGCCTGTGAAATCTCTTTGGCGAACAAAGTAAGGTTATTCATCGGATACCTCCTTCAAAAGTCTGATTATTTCTCTGCCGGTGTCTTTTTTGGAACAAAAATAGAACTTGACACCGTATTCGTTCTCAAGAATGAGAAGCTTCTTATAAAGCATTTCACCTGAAGTGGCGAGGGCGGATTCTTTCAGTCTCGGATTCTTCCATTTCCTCACATCTTCAAGGCATTTGATACCCTGACCGTGTTCAACGAGAAATATGAGCTTTTTGCCCAGCTCCTGAGCACGTTTGATTTCTCTGATGAAACGTTCACGGTCGGTAATGGTTTTGTTTTGGCTATTCATTTTGAACACCTTGGTACCTTTCTTCTTCTGAGGAACATCGGAAAGGTTGCTGCAGAGTTCGTTAAGATTGTGCTTGCGGTCGATTACTACACCGGGGTTGTGTACGTCCTCGTAATCGCCGACTTCAAGTTTTTCGTCAAAATACCCGATGCCCTGACTGCCGAAGTGTTGTTTGATACCTTCGATGACATCTTTCTTCTCACGAGTGTCAATTTGGATCAGCATTTTTTTAATCACCTCTTAAAATGGTAAGTCTTCTTCCGGAATCTCATGGTAATCACCCTCACCGTCTCCGGGAGGAGTAACAGAAAGATTCGGCGGCGCTGATGAACCGCTTTGTTCGGATTTGCTTCCGCAGAAGCTGACGTTATCGGCCACAATTTTGAAGGATTTTTTTCTGTTGCCGTTTTTGTCGGTATATGTATCTGTTTCAATATATCCCTGGACTGCAATCATCGAGCCTTTTCTGAAATATTGAGATACAAAGCGTGCTGCCTGTCGCCATGCGAGAACATCAACAAAGTCTGATTTTTCTTTGTCTCTGGCTCTCTGTATCGCAACAGTGAAGTTGCAATATTCTATTGTGTTGGTTGTCATTTTTAATTCCGGGTCGGCAACCAGTCGGCCCATAACTACTGCACAGTTAAGCAGAAAGAATCAACTCCTCATATTTTGTTATTCTGTCGAGTTTTTTGGTATATTTACAGGGGTCACAGTGTCCGCATCTTATCGGCTCAAGCTTGCCTTCCTTGATCAGCTGATATCTGGGTGCATCGGCTTTGAAGATGGTCAGATTCGAATCCAGGAGCGATTGGGGAAGAAGGATGATATTCTTGTCAGGAACTTCTTCTTTGGTTACGGCTTCGATGTAGTACGGGAGCCGTTCACCTGTGTTCTGATAGACGATTTCCTGATAAACAGCTGCCTGCATATCGTACATCCAAGCTTCTATCCAAGAAACAACACCCTTTTCTTTGACAAAACTCGGCTCAAAGTCCTTCGTGGTCTTGAAGTCAACTATTGCCTTGCCGGGATGATAAGAGTCAATTTTGATTTTGATGGGAATTCCTTCGATTGTGCCGGTCATAATAACCTGCTTCTGACCGCCCATATACTTCATCATGAACTCATCATCTTCAACACAGCTGATAATCTTGTCCGCTTTGGCTTTGATTCTCTTATAGTCCGGGTTTTGTGCTTTGAACAAACGGAGATTACCTTCGAAGTGAGCATCAACATAGCTTCCGAGAAGCATTGCATCTGTTTGCTTCTTTTGGTAATCGCCGTTTATAATTGCCATAGCCTTGTATTCGCATTCGCTGAAATCTTTGAACTGGCTGTAACCCATGTAATGTTTTTGAGCCTCGACCGAATAATAGTTTTCGGCCGTCAGCTTCATAATGCAGTCACCAACAGATCAGGATCATCGGTTGTTCTCGATGCGATAACCTGAACGCCTTTCTCTTTGCACTTTTCATAGAGGTGCTGGCGGTTGACTTCACTGAGTTTTTCTGCACCGTCAATGAGAATGAGCTGGATGCCGTTGGGTTTTGAAAGGGCAACGTTAACACAGAGGTCAAGCATTTCGCCTTCAGAAAGGTTACGAATGGGAAGACCGTTAACCAGAGGAACACCGTCAACGACGGAGAGACCTTCAACGGGGAGTTTGGCTGATTCAAGAATTACACCGGGCAGCTTTCTGGCAAGGTCAATTTTTGCGGTAAGTTCGTCGCTTTCGGCTGTAAGCTTTTCAACTTCGTCCTGAAGAGCAACCATTCTGTTGTAATCGTAGAGCTTCTTCTTCATCTCTTCGGCAGTGTCAATATCAGCCTGGATAGACTTGGTGTCAACGGGAGTTCTGCTCATATAGTCTGAAGCGATACCCATTTCTTTATCAAGTTTTGCTATATCAGCTTCACGCTGGGCATCTACAACAGCGATTTTCTCGCTAAGTCGTGCATCAAGTCCTGCGAGCTTTTCCTTGGTCGCTTTAATTTCGGCTTCAAGCCTTGAAATAGTACTGTTGAGAGTGTTGCGTTCAGATTCCGTTTCAGAGCGGAGAGCACTCACAGCAATTTCTCTTTTGCCGTCAATACCTCTTACCTTATCGTTGTAACTGTCATGGAACATCTTTGCTCTTGCAATTTTGCCATTGATATCCTGTCCCTCTGCCAGTTCTCTGTATTTTGCCGATAAATCAAACGATTCCCAGTGTGCGGCATCGAACCTCGCAGGAATGCCTGATGCCAGACCTTCAGCCTGCGCCGTTTTGCTTTTGATATCTCTGTTGATATCCTGACGGTGCTTGAAATAGTAGCCGTTCTCAGACTGAATGTCGTGAAGTACCTGAAGGATATTCTGTTCATAGTCAACATCACGAGGAAGTTCGCCGAACTGCTTTATAATCCAAGGGATATCCCAAGCGAATTCGATGAGGTCAAGGATTGACTGATTCTGTTCTTTCTCGCTCATCTGAATGAATGATACGGGATTGAGCTGAAGAGGAGTAAACAGCGTACTCAGGAAGCTTTCGGGACTGGTAATGACTTCTGAACCGTTTTTAACTGATTTATAATCTGCCTGATCGGTTCTCTTCTTTCTGTTGATGACAAGTCCGGTGTCGGTCTCTACATAGATTTCGCCCTCATTCTCACCGTTGCGGAGAATGTAGGGTCTGTTGCTCTTGTTTGTGAGAGCGGTTCTGATGGAGTCAATAACAGAGCTTTTGCCGGCTCCGTTCGTGCCGATGAGCTCAACGTCTTTACCGTCGAGCTCCAATTCTTTTATTCCGTAAAAATTTTTAATTCTGAGTTTCGTTATTCTCATTTAATGCATCTCCTTCTGTTTTGGCAGCCTCTTTTGCCGCTTTGGCTTTTGCTCCGCATTCTGCGCAGAGAATTCTTCCGTGGGTCTTCTTTGTGTGCTCGGCGATTCTTTCGGCCGACATACCGTGTGCAGGTTCGATAACCTTCATACAATCAGCACACTTCTGTTCAATGCCCTTAGGAACGTGCGGCCTGATGCGGACACCGTCTGTGGTACCGCCGTTCTGAGGATCACGAACGTTGTGGTCAACATACAGCTGGATTTTTCTGCCTACAAGGTGACGGGGTTCTGTGCCTCCGAACAATTTGTTAAGGGTTCCGAGAGTTGTCGCATTGAGAACAAGGGGTCTTACGGTTTTAAGACCGGGAACAGATTTCTCAACAAAATTGACTACACCCTTGTCCTGTTTTCTGCCGGCAAGTGTGACCTTACCGTGGTAGATGCCTTCGATGGTGACAATAGGCTCCATTTTCGGCTCAATGTCGATAGAACCCAGATATTCGGAATCACGGAATTGTGCGAGCGACTCACCGTCTTTGAGTTTGTGGAGATTGTCTCCCATAATGTTTGCCATTATTTTGCACCTGCTTCCTTCTGGCGATAATATTTCACCCTGCGAGCAAGAGCGGTCTGCCAGTCATAGGAAAAGTCAGAGCCGTATTTGATTGTGCGACCCTTCATTGCCTTGTTGATACGGCGGCGTCCTTCAGACTCAAGCTGTTTACGGGCCATATTTCTTTTGATTTTTATTAACATAATGTAAAAGTCCTTTCTGGTATAAATTGATGTTTCTTTATCTCGCACGGCGGTGCTACTCTATGCCTTAGCAACTCATATCATTGCTTTTCCATCGCTTTGCATTTCAGAGAATCGCCTTGCCTTTGCAACGCATATCACGTCACAGCTATTCCGTTGCTTTGCCGGTCCCAGCTGTTCCCTGCCTTTGCTAAACCACGAGCTGCTTCTCTTTGCTTTTGCAACTGATTTCACTGCCACGCCATTCCTTTGCTTTGCTATTCGATACTTCGAGGGGCATTTCCCTGGCGTTTCGATGCTTAACATCGCTGATCCCTTGCACATCTGCTCTATGCTCAGCTGAACTTAGCCACGCCATTGCTTTGCTATTCTTCGCCTGTCTCGGCTCGGCAAATCAATTCCATTCGCATCAAGGCTATTCCTTTGCACGTCTCCGGTCTGCAGTGTAGAGTTTTGCAACTCCTCTGCCGTTCGACGCTTGGCTACGCCATTGCTCTGCTGACAGTGTGTGGCTCATCCTACGCAATTTCGTGCGTTTCTATGCAATTCCTTAGCAGAACAACCCTTGCCATTGCTATTTATTCAATCTCTTCCCAAGTGAAGCGACCTTTACCGGAGTTTCTCCACTGACCGACACCACGAAGGGCGCCATAGTCGAGCCATTCTCTTATGGCAGGTTCAAGGTCTTTGTTGAGAAGGATGATTTCAAATGTGATTGAGCTGCCTGCAGGAACAGTTTCGCTGTCGGCAAGAGCAACTCTGTCGCCCTGAGGAGTAGATGCTCTCAAGGGACGCTGACAGTCGCCAATAGGACCTGAAAGAGCGAACGGAATCTTTCTGGGTTCTACGAAAACGAGACCGTCAATCTCTTTCTTATATGCTTTGATTTTTGAACTTTTAGATCCGGGGGAACGCTTGAGCATACCGGCGGAATCTTTGAACATTCCCTTAATCTGATAGTCGTAGAGGAAGGGAACACCGTTTTCGTCTTTGGGAAAGATGGTCATTGCTTTTTCAACGACCGCATCAACGCCGAGTGCTTCAACTTCTTCTTCAGTTGTAGCTGCATCGGCAGCCTTTGAGGCTATGTATTCTCTGTGTATATCGGGATTTGAATTTGCGGTACCAAGGACTTCTTCGGTGAAGGTGAGTTTTACTTTGAGTGTTGTTTTATTCATGGTGCTTGTTCTCCATTTCTTTTAATTTTCTACGGCGATAGAGTTCCATACTCCATCTGTGTTCGCCGTTGTAATAGTGTTCGGCTATTGCTTTCTGTACTTCCATCGGAAGTGAGCAAAGCCTCTTGTAGGATTTGACGAGGTCTTCGTCGGCTTGTTCTACTGATTTGTAGAAGTTACAATTGTCTTTTCCCGGACAGACCTTCACTCTGATGCAGGAGCAGAAGCCCTTATCTGTGAGTGCAAAACATCTGTCAGGCACCGTAATCACCCCTCTCTATCGAGTTGCGCCACGATGTTCTTACCTCAATGGGTATTTTGTTGAAGGAATCGGTAAAAGCCTCATAAAGTGTGGTGCCGGGATTGTTAATCCATCTCATAAGGACCTTTGAATTGCGAACCTTCTTAGCTAAGTAGCGGCGAATGCTCTTCTTAATACGTGGAAATAGCCAGTTTTCAAACTTGATAAGTTCAGGTTCGAAGGCGAGTGCCAAAGCTACTGCCAATATCATCACGGTTTCATACCATTCGAAGTAATCACCGAAAATGAACGCGAATAAAAAAAGTGGGAGAGTTAATATCTTTCTCATATATGTATGCCTCCAATGTCTTTGAGTGTATTGATTATTTGGGTGCTTATTTCAGTTGCGAGTAAGGTGTAGGAAATGCCCTTGCCGTGGTGCTTGTAATGAACAAGAGCTTCCGGCCTGATGTCGTATACAAATCCGTCTTTGGTACCTTTGAAAGCTGTACCGAACGGCAGTTCACCGCTCTGAAGACCGAGCCTCAATGTAACATCATCCATGCCTAAGTATCTGGCGGCCTGTGCTGTCGAAACCTTCTTCATTGCGAGGATTTCGGAATCATCAATCATATTTACGACCCTCTTTCGCAAAATGAGCTCTCGCAGGTGCAACAATAGTTATGTTACATTTCAGACAGCAGATGTCATCTTTAACCGGCATAGCATTGTGTTGATGAGTGGTAGTAGGAATGGGTTCACCACAAAAACAGCAATTTTTAATTTTGGGGAGAGTATCTTTGCCGGTGAGTTCAAAGTACAATTTGGATAATCTCTCATCGTTTTCCTCATCAGAAATCATATTGACAAGTCGTGCGTATGATATTGCACCGAAATATTGTCCCATACCAGTTTCAAACATTTCTTTGTTTTTCTCGGCTGCGACTATTTTTATCAAATCAAGCATTTGGTCAAGAATTTTTCTGGGAGATTCAAAACGGCCGATAACCTCGTGGCAAGCCTTACCGTAATTGTGTCCCTTCTTGTAAATATCGCCTTTTTCGAACTGCTTTTCTGTGTAGGTAAACGAACAGTTAAGGATTCCGGGTATCTTGTCAGGGTGAACCGCTCTGAACAGAGCCTGTGCTTGTCCCATATTCTCTGCATAAACTTCTGTCCATCCGTCCTTGTACGGATAATTCGGGTGTGACCCGTAGGTGTAATAGAATTTGGGCATATAAAAACTCCTTTGTAATGAATTTGGTGTGTTGGTGTGTGGGTGCTTGTTAATCGGTTGTATCTTGCGTGAACGCAAGTTCTTCGGCAAAAAAAATAGATTCTGATTCTTCGAGTGTTAAGCCAAGATAATTGCGAATAATCTGCATTTCTGAACGTTTCCATTCTGTAGTTCCGTTTAATTTCTTTGATAAAGTAGATATATCGATACCGAGAACGGATGCCATATCACTGCGAGACTTGCCTTTTTCAACGATCTTTCCCTTCAAGATTTTATCGTTGTACATATAAAACTACCTCCTTTCTTGCCTTTCCGCAAGTTTATACTATCACATCAATTTGAGGTTGTCAATGCTTTTACGCAAGTTTTTTTGATTTTTTTCATTTTTTTCTTGCATAAAAGCCATTTATGTGATATATTATAGTCAAGGAGTGAGACAAATGGATATAAAATTGATGTTAAGGAACAGAAGAAAAGAGCTTGGACTTACTATGAAGCAAGTGTCTGAGATGGTTAATGTTTCCGAAAGTACCATAAGCAGATGGGAAAGCGGAAAGATTTCCAATATGACTCGCGAAAACATTTCTATGTTAGCCAAAGCATTAAAAATCAGTCCGTCTTCAATTATGGGATGGGAATCCGAAGGTCCTGGTTTTGAAGATGGTATTATTGATTTGGACACATATGATGAACTCACTGAAGATGAGTTGATTCTTTCACAAACTGGATTTTCGATGAAGTTTATGAGAGGTGATGATGTGGCTTTTAAATGCTATTTAACAGAGGAACAAAAGAATGTCCTTATCTCTATGGTTAAATCTTGGGGCGTAATTTGTCACGAAAGAAAGGATGATAAAAATGTTTAAGTCAACCAAATCAAAGGTCGGTCTTGGCGTTATTATATTTGGTATTATATCAATTATAATTACTCAGTCGGCCGACAACGGTACAAGCTTCGGACAGTCCCTGCTCGTTGCGAGTGTGTTCTTTATCATCGGCGCCGTTTTGATTATTCTCGGTCGAAAACAGAAGACGTCCGTAACAAGTGAATATACTCCGCCTGCGTATACTCCACCTGCTCCCGGCTCGGTAATGATTTATCCCGGCAGTAAGGTGTATCATACGGACGGCATGTGCAGCTACAGTTACGAGAGCCCGATATTTATGCTCGAAGAAGAAGCAAAAGCGGCCGGATATCGCAAGTGTAAGAAGTGCGAAAAGAATGACGCATGAATTGTCTTCTACCTACAGTATGTCAGCTTGGCTTTCAAAAACGTAAAAAAATGCGACAAATCGTAAGAAAATGCGATAAATCGTAAAAATAGGCATAAAAAAAGACAGCCGAAGCACCACCTTCGACTGTCGAACAAGCACCCAAAACACAATAACTCATCCAAAGGAGACCGCGAAATCTCAATGGAGTGCTTTGGTATACTCATTGTACCAAAATGCTCCATAAAAATCAAGTATTTTATTTATGGAGGTATTTTATTTATGAAAAGAAGACCCAACGGCAAAGGCTCAGTTAGACCAATCAAAACAGGTAATCGTACAAAACCATGGCATGCGGAAACCCCTCATGTTAATGTTAATGGTGAGAAAAAACGAATATCTCTTGGCTATTATGAGACATACGAAGAAGCTGAAAGGGTGTTAAACAAGTGGCTCAGAAACAGAGGCACAAAAGACAATTTCACTTTGACAGAGCTTTATGACGAGTGGAGCGAAAGAAAATATGAAGAAATCCGTAAGAGTACAGCTGACTGCTACCGTGCAGCTTGGAAACAGATGGCTGACTTGTATAGTCTCAGAGTCAGTGTTATTCGCACCGGCCATTTTCAGACGATTATTGATGTTATGAAAAAATCCGGCATGTCATATTCCTCTATGCATAATGTCAAAGTGCTTGCAAGCTTGCTTGAAGACTATGCTATGCAGTATGATATTATTGAAAAGAACTACGCAGATTATATTTCTCTTCCTCCGAACGAAGTCGAAGAAAAAGAGACTTTTACCGAAGACCAAATTAAGGCTATTGAACAGGCTGCCGAAGAAGGCAACTATGCAGCAAAGCTCACTTTGATATTGTGCTATACTGGCTGGCGAATCGGCGAGTTCTTAAGCCTCAAAATTGAAGACTACGACCCTATAGACAAATATTTCAAAGGCGGCTTGAAGACCGATGCAGGCAGAAACAGAATCGTTCCTGTGCATCCGAAGGCCCAGAAATATGTTGACGAACTCCTTGCGATGAACGGACCTCAGCTCGTGTGTAGGGAAGAACTTCGCGGAAGAGCCCCCAACAGATACACCGTGCTTGTGCCGGTCACTCCGAACTATTTCAGAAGAGAAATGTTTACGCCTCTGATGGAGAAGCTCGGCATTCTGGATTCGAAGGGCGAGCAGTTCACACCGCATGTTACAAGACACACGTTCGCTTCGGCCTGTTATAAGCAGGGGGTTGATGAACTTCTTGTTAAACGTTTGATGGGTCATTCAAGAGGCAAAGATGTCACAGAGAGGGTTTACACCCATGTTGATATTGAACAGCTCGTCAAGGCCGTCAGTGCAATAATTCTTTACAAAATTAATAAGGCGTAAGCCGCTTCAGAGGGCGTACCTTAACCGGTACGCTCTTTTTTTGTGTCCGCAGTTTTTTGATAAGCTGGAAAAAGTGCGGAAAAAAGTGCGGAATAGAAAATTAATATATCTCTTTTATTAATATTTAAAATATTATAATTAAAATAAGTAATAAATAGAATCATACATTCCGCATATTCCGCACCTAATGTGTTATATATATCATGCGTGAAATTCAGGTAATTGTTATATCGAAATAATAGTGTCCGCATATCCCGCTGAAATAGTGCGGAAAGTGCGGACTTCTTTATTTTTCAAGGGTTTTCGGGCTGTAAAGGTGTGGAATACAGTGCGGAACACCCCGCTCAAAAGTGCGGAACATAGGCGACTATCACACAATCGTACAGAAACATACACAATCGTACAAGAACATATTTAATTACCATTTAATCGTACTAATATAGACTTTAATATGTTATGTGTGGACAGGCGGACACATACGACGCTCTCGACTTCCTTCTGTTATGTTACACATCTCGTTGTGTGCGTTTGTCTCACGCTGTCCCATCCGCTTGTTGAGTTTGGTTTTTTCAGTCATTTGATCATCTTCCGTAAAGAGTAAGGCCGGTTATCCGTTGGTAGCCGGTCTTATTTCTTTTGTGAAACAAAAAGGTACTGTAAAACCGAAATTTTCGTGCGGGGCTGGCGAGGTTCGGGAATTCTCTCCAAAAAATCAAAAAAAAATTTCGCCTGGCGGGACACAAAAGCTATACCGGAGGTGAAAAAAGTGCCAAAAACAAAGAAAAGTGAACAAAAAGTGGATAAAGTTTCTCCGCCAAATAACGAGGTTACCATTGGTGAGCTCGCCAACATAATCGGAGTATCGCTCCGTACAGCTCAGAGGCTTACTCAAAGTGAACTTTTCAAGAGTGTTGGCACACGTGGAAAGGCGAAAACGTATGACCTGAGTGTCTGTGTTCAGGCTTACATTTCACACACGGTAGCTGAAGTCGAGCGGAAGACCGAGAAAAACAGAGTTGACAAGCTGAAGGCTGATAAGTTGGAAGCGGAAATCGAACTCAAACAGTCTCAAGGTCAACTTCATCAGCTTCGAACTGACATTGCATTAGGTAAATATATCACAATCGATGAGGTCAAGAAGGACTATCAACGTTTCTTTACTACCTTCAAAAAGTTTGCTATGGCCATACCAAGTCGAGTCGGTGGCTTGATAGGTGGCTATGTTGAACCTTTGGTGGCAAGAGGCATTGAACAGGACATACGGCAGGAAGTCAATCAGATGCTTCGTTCCTTCTACGTTGCAGGACTGGAAGGTGGTTCGGTCGATGGCACTGAGTGAGTTCAAGTTTCGAAAATATACTTCACCCTCTTATATTGTCGAAGCTCTATCTGCATTGAAACCACCTGATGATCTTACCGTTTCTGAGTGGTCGGAAAAATACAGATTGCTTGATTCAAAATCGTCTGCTATGCCCGGTCTGTGGAGAAATCAGATAACACCTTACCTCGTTGGAATCATGGATGAATTCAACAACTATGAGACAGAGGAGATTACTTTTGTCAAACCAACGCAGGTAGGCGGCACCGAAGCCATGCAGAACATGCTTGCATACATAGTCGCTCAGGATCCTTCGCCGACAATGGTGGTTTATCCGACCGATGATCTCGGTGAGGAGACAAGTGAAAACCGTTTGCAGCCTATGTTCGAAGGTTCGCCTGAACTGGCAAAGCATTATCTCAAGAATGAAAGCCAGAAGGACGAGTTACAGTTCGACAATATGTACATATCCATAGCCGGCTCAAACTCTCCGAGTGGACTTGCATCGAAACCCATCAAGTATCTGTTCCTGGATGAGGTTGATAAATATCCTTCTGCAGGACAAAAAGAAGCTGACCCCGTTTCACTTGCAAAAGAACGAACCAAGACCTTCCGTGGCCGAAAAATATATGAGTGTTCTACTCCAACAACACGCACCGGACACATTTGGAAGTCTATGGAATCAGCTGATACCATAAAGCATTATTTTGTACCTTGTCCTCATTGCGGTGAGTTTATCGAGTTGTTTTTTGTACAAATTAAATGGCCGGGAAAAGAGACCGGCATGAGTCACGCTGACCGTGCAGCAGAAGCATTTTATTGTTGCCAGGAGTGTGGTGCAGTTATTCACGACAGGGATAAACCGTCAATGCTCCAAAAGGGCGAATGGAGAGCTGTTAAGGAATCAACAAAGGTTGCTCGTTCGGTTGCATTCTGGCTGAACACATTGTACAGCCCGTTTACGACCTTTGCTGAAATCGCTAAAGCTTTCATGGACGCAAAAGACGACCCGGACAAGCTGCATAACTTCACAAACTCATGGCTTGCTGAGCCTTGGGAGGATACGAAACTCAAAACAAGTTCTGATCTTGTTATGGATCGTCAGACCGAGCTTGAAGAATTCATTGTCCCGAGTTGGGCAAAATTCCTGACTGCCGGCGCCGATGTTCAGGAAAACTGTATCTACTATGTTATCCGAGCATTCGGTGATTTTATAACTTCACAGCTTGTAACGAGAGGGCAGGTCCATTCGTGGCAAGCTCTTGAAAAAGTCTTGAACCTTCAATACGAGAGAGAAGACGGCGGAACTCCGATGGTAACCACTCTCGCTTTTATTGACTCCGGTGACCAGACCGATGATGTTTATAACTTCTGCGCTGAGCACAGCGAATGGGCGTTTCCATGCAAGGGTAAGTCAGATATGAATGATCATTACAAAATCAGTACGGTCAACAAATCTTATTCAAAAGCTTACGGTATGCAGCTGATAATCGTTGATGGCGGTAAGTATAAGAATCTTATCGCATCCAGGATGAGGTTGGAGAACGGGCCGAAATCGTGGATGGTCTTTAAAGGTTGTGACCGTGAGTATGCCGAACAGGTAACCGCTGAACATCTCGTTGTTACTCGTGATAAAAGAGGTCGCGAGAAATCAGTGTGGGTTCAGAAGAAAAGCCACGGTGCCAACCACTATCTCGACTGTGAGGTTTACGCAATGGCGGCAGCTGATATGAACAATGTTCGCTCAATTCACCTTTCCAATATCGAAGAAGAATCTCAATCTCCAACATCAGAACCTACTCCAACCCCAGAAGAAAACAATTGGATTTCATCAGACAATTGGCTGTCGGTCGGAGAATCATGGTTATAGAAAGGAGGGAGATGTATGATAACAGTTTCAATTTCGGGCAGAAAAGCAACTCTCTTAAAGACAGCTGATTTGCCCAGCGGAAATGACAATTCAATCAAAGTTAATTTTATATTTTCGGCGACTGACCCTATATGGATGGGTGCAACAAAGGTTGCAATCTTTACGGCGATTACAGCCAGAGGATTGAGAAAATCACTTCCTGCCGTAATTGACGGCGATGGTGAGTGCTTTATTCCCGGAAAGATTTTGAGTACACCTTTCTCAAAAGTATCAGTTGGTGCTATGGCCACATATGAAGATGGCTCTACTGTTTCAACGAATATGGCGTTTGTTAACAAAACGGATGCAGGAGCCGGCGGAGATGACATCTACGATGAGGAAGAACTGCCTATCGATAAAAACGATTTCGAGATGTTCATGGCGGAACTTGCCGCAAGCATCGGTGTTCAGATCGTCGAAATGCAGTCTGAATTGAAAGAACTTGAGCCTATTGCCGATAACCTTGATATTGACGAAAAAGGAAAATTAAAGGTTAACGGTGAAAACGTACTTGATTATTCACAGATGTTTCACTTGATGAGCAGACAGTCTGAAGTTTTTAAAGTCAAGTGTTACTGGGATTTGCTTGAGTACGATGCAAGCGAAGAACGCACGGATCCTAATACAGGTGAAAAGTACACGCAAATCAGAACAATTGATTTGAGACCCGGAACGATGGATGGAGACTCTGTTTTTGTTCAGTGTTCGAAAGGCAATTATGTTCGTCAGGAAGATATTGAGGACATGATGGGATTCTTGCCCAAATTAAATGTTGTGTATCCAATAATTCATTTTTGGCAGAAAGATTTGCCGGCACCTTCAGAAGATGAAGAGAAAACAGAAGCTTATGCACTGTTTACTACTAAAGCCGGTGTTGAGTACAAAGTACATCGCTACTTTAGCTCAGAGTATGGTGTATGGATTGTTGAATTCAGTATGAATCAATTTGAAGGATCCTGGATTTATTCATGGGAAGATACCGATATTCTTACAAAGAACAATTATGAGTTCATAAAAGATGGTGAATCAATCCCTTGGAACGATGATAGAAGTCCTATAGATTTCTGGCCGGTTGCATCTGATGTTATGTGCGTAGAACTTCAAAATCCTGAAAAACTTTCGCGATTTATGTTTAATCATTTTCCCAGAAACGTTCATCCTGCGGGAAGGTATGTCTATGATGGCCAGCTTGAAAAGTGGAAAAAAGAAGCAGGCGATATGACGACAAGTACATTTACCATACCAAAAGAAGACTGGAGCTGGGAAAACAAAAAAACCCTCGTTGTTGGAGGTTGTATTCCTTCGGATGAGATTACTTTTAATGTTAACGAAAGCAACATAAAAATTGCTGTAGTTGGACAAGGGTATAACCATGTAACTATCGAGGCATCAGAACTCCCCACAGAAGACATAAAGGTAACAATGACAATCACCAATACCGTTGAAAGAAACGATACCTTTGGAACATGGAGGGATTATTGATGTCTCTTGAAGAACTTGGTGAAGAATATTTAACCAGTGCGGAAAATCTTAAGAAAATAATAAACCGTAAAAAACAGGAACTTAAAATCGCAGAACGAAAAGGAAACCTTCAAACTGCCTATCTTCTCAAACGCGATATTAAGCTCTTGAACAACATGAAACATGATTGTCTCGTAACGGGACAATATCTTAAGAATTACTACAAAGAAGGGAGGAAGCATTATGTCAGCAATAGAGGGTTACTCGAACAAGGACCTTTTGAAGAAGGTTAATGAAGCGATTGTTGCAATCACAACAACCGGGCAGTCATACACTATTGGCAGCCGAAGCCTCACAAGAGCGAACCTTACCGAACTCAGAAACATGAAAAAAGACCTTGAAGCTCAGATTGCAGCTGAAGCAAATGATTCTCCGCTCTTCGGTGGTTGTTGCGTAGCTTTTTTCGAAGGGAAGTAAAAAAGGTTGGAGAAAGAAAAGAAGATAAATCCTCTTGATTCTCTCATTGCCTTCATATCTCCTGAGAGAGCTTACAAAAGAGAAGCGTGGCGACAGGAGCTTAATGCGATGCGCAGCTATGATGCCGCCGGCAAAGGTCGTTCCAATTCTATGTGGCCGGCCACAAACGAGCCTGCCGAGTATACGGACAGGCCTGCCAGAGATATCATCCGCGCACGTGCACGTGACCTTGAGAGAAACAGTGACATTGCCAACAGTATTACTCACGCATTTAAAAGAAATGTTATCGGATACGGTTTCAAACTTCGTCCTCAGACTTCGAACGATTCTCTCAATGATTTGATTGAGAAAGAGTGGGAAGAGTGGACAAGGAAGTTCAATTGCGATGTAACCGGACAGCAGTCCTTCACGGCCATGATGAGAATGGCTGTTCAGAGAAAGAAGATTGACGGCGGTATTTTGTTCCTCAAATGCTATTCAGGCAAGAACAAGATTCCTCTTCAGCTTCAGGCTCTCGAAGTGGACGAGCTGTGTGATTACTGGCACGCACCGAAACATAAAGGCAACAAGGTCATTGACGGTATCGAGCTGACGGAATTCAACCGTCCGGTTGGTTACTGGATACAGAAATATAACCTTGACGGATTCCAGCTTAACGAGCCTGTTTACTACAAGGCTGACAGAATTATCTTCCTTTGGCAGAAGACTCGACCTTCTCAGATAAGAGAGGTTTCTGACTTTTCTCAGAGCATTAACAGAATCCGTGATGCCAACGAATTCATCACAGCTGTATCGGTCAAGGAAAGAATCGCCGCTTGTCTTGCTGTTTTTGTAAAAAGACAAGCAGGTATTCCTATCGGTGTAGGCAGAGGTCCTACTCCCAATGCTTCTGCAAATGAGAAGAGATTGGAATACAGCGGGAAGATGCTCGCTCCCGGAATGATTCAGGAACTGAATCCCGGTGATGAAATACAGGTTGTTGATCCGAAAGGTTCTTACGGTGAAGCCAACGGAATGCTGGGTATTGAACAGCGCCTTATTTCTGCCGGACACGGTTTGAGCTATGAAGCGGTCAGCCGTGATATGACGGGAGTTAATTATTCTTCAGCTCGTCAGAGCATCATCGAAGATGATTTGGCGTTTGCAGAGGATGCGGAACTTATTCAGGAGGTTATGACCGAAGTGTATGAAGCTTTCATTATTTCGGGAATCCTCGCTGGTGTATTCCATATGCCCGGCTTCTTTGATGATCATTCCAAGAAAATCGGTTATCTCAAGCATGAATGGATCACCTCTCCGAAGTCTTGGATAGATCCGGTTAAGGAAGTAAATGCTACAAAGATTGCTATGGAGTCCGGTCAGAAGACATTCGCAGAAGTCTGTGCCGAAAACGGCAGAGATTGGAAGGATGTCATTGACGAAAGGGCTCGTATCAATGAATACGCCGCCTCAAAGGGCGTGCAGATAGGAGGTGTATTTAATGCCCCAAAATCAGAAACAGAACCCCCTGAACCTGCTGACGGAAACGGAAATGGCGACGGGGGAAAGCAGGATGGAACGCCTGATGAGGGAAGCAAACCTCAAACCGAAGACGAAGGCGGAACAGGAGAAGAATAAGAACATCGGATGCAGATGCATCACTTATGATGGCATCCGTGAGGTCGAAGGAGAAGACCGTACTTTTGAATTAAGCTTCAGTTCAGAAGAACCGTACACTCGTTGGTTCGGAACGGAGATTCTCGACCATTCTCCCGGTGCGATTGACCTTTCCCGTCTTAATGAAATCGGCGTGCTCCTGTTCAACCATATGACAGGATATGTTTGCGGACCTATTCACAGTGCGTGGCTCTCCGGTAACAGAGGTATGGCAAAAGTCAGCTTTGATTCCGATGAAGCGGCAGAGCTTATCCATCAGAAGGTTAAAAGCGGCACTCTTAAGGCGACGAGTGTTCGCTATACGGTTGATGCTTGGGAGGATGTTGCCGCTGGCAAAACCAGTGCAGACGGTAAATATACCGGACCTTGCAGTATCGCAAGAAAATGGACTCCTCTTGAAATTTCAATCGTTTCTGTGCCTGCCGACCCGACGGTCGGTGTTGGCCGTTCATTTGAAGCTGAGGAAACACCTGAAACAGTAAATACTCTTTCTATTTCAGAGTGCTTGACCCAGATAAATCAAAATCTTTCCTAAAGGAGGAAACAAAATTGACAAAAGCAGAAAAGAAAAATGCCCTTATTGCTCAGCAGCGTTCTATTGTAGAAACATCAAGAGCTGCCGGCAATGCAAACCTCACTGCCGATGAACAGAGACAGTGGGACATCCTTCAGGCAAGCATCACCGCTCTCGATGATGTTGACGATCCTGACGACACTGCTGCAAGAACAGCAGCAGCTGATGCAGAAAGACAGAGAATCTCCGACATCACAAGCGTATGCCGTGAGTTTGATTATGACCCTTCTGCATTCATTAACGACCCCAAGTCAACTGTTGATACTGCAAGAGCGGCTATCCTCGATTCTCTTAAGAGAGGCCAGATTCCTCACGGTGTCGGCGTAACACAGGATGAAGGCGATAAGTTCAGAGCAGCTGCATCTGATGCTATTCTTCTCAGATCAGGTATCACACTCAACAAGCCTGCAGACGGCGCAAACGAATTCCGCAGCATGTCCTTCAGAGATCTTGCTATTGAAGTTCTTGCTCGTGAAGGCCAGAGCGAAAGAGACCTCAGAAGAATGACCGGTGACGACCTTTTCCTTCGTTCGTTTATGACACCCTCAAGTGCTATCAGTGCCATTGTTGACACCAGTTTCAACAAGGCATTTGTTGAGCTTTGGCAGACAATTCCCACTACATATCAGCACATTACCTCAAAGGGTACACTTACTGACTTCAAGGAATCCAAAGCAAACGAATACCTTCTCGGTCAGTTCAGCGAATTCGAGGTTGTAAAGGAAGGCGGCGAGCTCAAGGCTGACAGCATTGATACAACCAAGCTTCCCAAGCGTTCACTCGAAACACGCGGTAAGAGCTATGTTTTCACCAGAGAAATGTTCATTAACGATGATGTCGGTTTCTTCAGCAAGATTCCCGGTGCATTTGTTAAGGCAGACAAAATGACAATCGAACTCGAAGTTTACCGTGCGCTCGTTAACAACGTTAAGTTCGCTGACGGTAAGGCCTTCTTCTCAGCAGACCACAAGAACCTTATGGCAACAGGATGTGCACCTTCTGTTGAGTCAATCGAACAGGCAACCTATGTAGGTCAGCAGCAGAAAGACCACAACGGAAATCCCATTCTCTGGCAGCCCAAGTATATCGTAACAGGTACAGGTTACAAGTATGCTATGAAGACAATTCTTCACTCTCAGCATCTTCCCGGTACATCAAACAACGATATCAACCCGCTTTACGGTTCTGACCTTATTCACCTTGAGAGCCCTGTTCTTAACCAGCTTGCTGCAGGTAAAGAAGTTCCCTGGTTCCTTGGTGCTAATCCTATTATGAATGTAGGTCTTCAGGTTGACTATCTCAACGGTAACGAAATGCCCACAAGCAGACGTTCTGAAAAGGTCGGCACTCTCGGCGTTCAGTGGGATGTATGGCATGACTGGAAGGTTAACCCCATCGACTTCCGTGCATTCATCAAGAATCCCGGTGTATCAATCGTAAATCCCCTCAACGCTTAATCTGACGAAGGAGGTAAACCATAATGGCAAAAGCTATTTACAGTAACAGAGGCGAATCTATCGAGTTTCTTAACTCAACAGACGCCACTCTCGAAACAGGCGAAATCGTAAGCATCGGCGGCACAAGAGTCGGTGTTGTCGGCGCAGCTATCAATGCAGGTTGCATCGGTACCGTACTCGTTGTCGGTGTATATGCTATGCCCAAAGCTGCAGGTGCAATTGAACAGGGCGCGGCTCTCTACTATGCAGACGGTACCGTATCAGCATCTGAAGGCGGTGTTCCTTGTGGCTGGGCCGAATCAGCTGCCAACGAATCAGCTGCCACGGTCCGTGTAAAAATCGGCTGATAAAGGTTAAGGGGGCAAGAATATGAATTCTGAATTCAAATCAATGCTTCAGAATGACATCAAAAACACTTTCTTTAATGTCAATGAATTCTGTGAGTACCACAACATCGATGGCAAGCAAATGAGGGTTCATATTGATAGTCATCAGCTTGCAAAGCGTGATCCGAGTGGAGTGAAAGATTCTGACGGGCTTTATAAAAGCGGAATTTCGATTCTTGTCCCTGTGGAAGATTACGGCGCAAGACCCAAAGTCGGCAGGATGCTTATTCTCGACAAAAAACACAATTACTCAGTTGAAGAAGTTGATGAGCAAAACGGTGTTTATGTGCTCACGTTGGGAGCTAACAAATTATGATTCAGCTTCAGATTGATGGCGAAAAAGCCATGAAAGAAATCTTGGCTGTTCTTGGTGACGCAAACAAAAAGGCGGCGCCGAGAGTGTTATCAAAAGCCGTGAATGCTACTGCTGACGAGGCTCGCAAACTCCTTGCAAGCAAAGCACAGGAAACCTATGCAATCAAGTCTGCAGGCTTTAAAAAAGCTATGGATATTGATAAGGCAAAGCCCAAGACACCTGTTGCAACGTTACGCTCTGACGGTGGTCCGATTGAATTGTTTAAGTTCAAGACGTCACCTGCAACCTATAAGACAGGCGAAAATAAGCCTGAAACTTCAAAAGGTAAAGTTAAAAAAAGTCATGGAGGCATGAAAAATCTTCTACATGAGGGTAGATGGGCTTTCGTGACGAAATTCAGTAACGGACACAAATCTATGGTTCAGAGAACGACTGACAAAAGGTTCCCTATCAAAACACTCTTATCGCCGTCTATTCCACAGATGATCGGAAACGAAGAAGATGTGTACGGAGAAGTGCAACCAGTTATTCAGAAGATGTTGATGAATCACATATATAAAGAACTCGACAAAGAATTATTGAAGGGAATCAAATGATGAAAAATCTGAACGATTACAACGGTTTTACACCGACAGATTTGCAATTGCTTCTGAACAAAGACATTGAGGAAACTCTTTCCTCATTGGAGCTGACCAAATCAAATGATGATAGCAGAGGCAAGATTAAAGCATACAGTCAGGAGCTACCGATAGCTCTTTCAACTGATGAAGATGATGAAAACGACCTTGCACCGTATGTCATCACGGTTATTCAGGAAGGAAACAGAGACGGCAATGAGCCGTTTGTTATAAAAATCGGATTGGTTATCTGTATATATAACAACAGTCGTGACCGTTCTGGACATTTCGATTTGCTTAAAGTTATCCAGAAACTTGAAAGCAGATACGGAAAGGATTCATATGTCGGCAACTTTGAGGTGCGTGATACTTTTAAGTTCGCTCTTCAGGATACACAACCTCATCCCTACTATTACGGTGGCGTTATTCTGGAATTTAACGCTCCAAGAACCACAAAGGAGGATTCTTTTTACACATGAAAAAGAAGAAAAACGAAACGGTCGTTTATTGCGGCCCCACAATTCGCGGCGTAGTTCGCCGCTTCACGAGCTTCATCGGTGGCGTTCTGCCTCCTGAACTTCAGGAACGCATCGATAAATGCCCTGCACTGGGTTCGCTCGTTGTTCCCACAAACGCTCTGTCTGATACAAACAGACAGCTCAGAGACCCTCACAGTGCAATGAGTGTCTTCTATAAAACAGCCGAAAACTTCATCAAAGGCGGAGGTGAAGGTTAATGGCATATAAACATGGCGTATATGTCAGAGAGCAGGATACATCTCTTGTAACGCCTATTGAAGCTACTGCCGGTCTTCAGGTCATCTTCGGTACAGCCCCTATCAATATGAGCGAGGCTCCTTATAAGATGGCAAACAGACCTGTTCTCTGCAACACATTCGCAGAGGCGGTAACCAGCGTAGGCTATTCAGACGACTACAAGAAGTACACTCTCTGTCAGTCGATCGATGCGTGCTTCAGAGTTTTCAACGTTGCACCCATCATTCTTATTAACGTGCTTGACCCCAACAAGAGCGAGCATGTCCGTGAAGTTTCGGAAGACTTGCTTAAGCTCAAGAAAGGTACAGCTGTAATCAAAGAAGCTGAATACGAGTATGTGATCACCGGAGACACTGTTTACCGTAATGACAAGTTCTATTTCAGCAAAGATGACGGCGATACATTTACAGCTCTTACCGGCTATGAAGTCGGCCAGAATGTACCTGCGAATACATATGAGAGAAAAGTCACCTCAAGCAAGGATGCGTTTGGTATCCTCCTTGATAAGGTTACTGTCAAGTCAGCTGACGGCGCTACTACTTATGTAAAAGGCACTGATTATATACTTTCATTCGATGATGACGGTTATGTAATCGTAACTGCTCTCGCCGACGGCGCAATCAAGGGTGATGATACCGTAAGAGTATCGTTTACCGCTCTCAATCCTGACGGTGTTACAGCTGATGACATCATCGGCGGTCTCGATTTCTCAACAGGCGATGTGACAGGTCTCGAATGTATCAATAAGATTTATCCTATGTTCGGCCTTACTCCCGGTCTTATTCTTGCTCCCGGTTGGGCGAGTGACCCCAACGTCATTGCCGCTATCGAAGCAAAGTGCACCAACATCAACGGCTGCTTCAGCTGTAACTGTGTTCTTGATATCGGTTCAAATGCTACTGATGCATCTAAGACCGCTCCCACAGCTGCACTCAAGTATTCGGATGTAAAGGTTGCTAAGGAGAATCTCGGCATTGATTCACCTATGTCAATTGTTTGCTGGCCTTACGGTAAGATCGGCGACAAGATTTACGCAATGTCTGCACTCGTTGGTGCTCTCATGGCGTTCACAGACGGTAACAATGACGATATTCCTTATGTGTATCCTTCAAACAAGAGTCTGGGTATTACCGGTATCTGTCTTGAAGATGGTACAGACGTTGTGCTTGACCAGGAGCAGGCAAACGTTGTTAACAGTTACGGTGTTGTAACAGCTCTCAATATGAACGGATATAAGTGCTGGGGTAATAATACAGCTGCTTATCCCTCAACAACTGACCCCAAGGACAGATGGATTGCCATCAGAAGAATGTTTACATGGTGGGGTAACACTCTCATTCTGAGCTATTTCCAGAAGGTTGACGACCCCATGAACTTCAGACTTATCGAAAGCATTGTTGATTCTGAAAACATCAGAGGTAACAGCTTCGTTGCTCGCGGTGTTTGCGCAGCTGCAAAATGTGAATACAAGCCGGACGAAAATCCCATCACAAGTATTCTCGATGGCAAAATTACTTTCCATGTTCACCTCAGCCCTTACACACCTGCAGAGGACATTGAGTTCGTTCTTGAATTCGATCCTTATGCAATTCAGAACGCACTGGAAGGAGGTAATTCGTAATGAAACATGTTATTCCTGAAAAAATAGGAAATTTCAACGTTTACAATTTCGGTAAAAAGCTTCTCGGTGTTTCGGATGAAATTACTCTCCCTGAAATCGTTCAGAAAGTTACGACACTTTCAGGTCCCGGTATTCTCGGCGAATATGAAAGCCCCGTAAAAGGCATGTTTGAAAAGATGGAAATGGAAATCCCGTTCCGTACTCTTTTTGACGATGCTTTCGACATTCTTTCGCTGCTTGTTTATGCGGATCTTACCTTGAGAGGTAGCATAGATATTTCTGACGGTCAGGGTGGCCGTGATGAAATCGGTTTGCGCGTTGTCGTAAGAGGCGATGTGAAGAATTTTAATCCCGGAAAGGTCAAGATTGGCGAAGGTACCGGTTCATCTCTCAAGCTTTCTATCGCTTATATCAAAATCGAAATCGACGGCAAAGAACGCCTTGAAATAGATGTTTTCAATTCAATCTACCGTGTTAACGGTATCGATATGCTCGCAAAATCCAGATCACTTTGTTAAATAATTTCAGGAGGAAAACAAAATGAATGCAAAAATCATTAAAGAAAACGCAAGCGTATGTGACGAACCCATGGAGGAAATCGTTGCTAAAGAAACAGAAACTGTTGCGGAAGAAGCAGAAATTGAAGAAAACGACCTTATCGTTATCTTTAAAAAACCTTTCACATATGAAGGCAAAACATATACAGAGGTTGACCTTACGGGTGTTGAAAACATGAGCGGCGCACAGCTTTGTGCGGCACAGCGTATGTATTCAAAAACCGGAAGTGTGGCTATGACTGCCGTACTTGACCCGAACTATTCTTGCATTGTTGCTCATATGGTAACGAAGCGTCCTATTGAGTTCTTTAAAGCTCTTCCTGCAAAAGAACTCGATAAAATCAAGAGAGCTATTTCGGGTTTTTTCTTAAACGACGATTAAACAGCACTCCGCAGGAAATTACGGACTTTTGTTTGCGCTTATCCAGAGCGACAAACTCAAGTTTCGAATTCTGTTTTGAGCGTCTCAGCCTCCAAGATGCTGTCGAACTTGCGGAGAGATATCAGGAGGTGGTAAAGGCTCATGGCAAAGAAAGGTAGTAAAGCCTACGAGCTTGAAATAAAAATTGCCGGTGCCGTTGCAAAGAGCCTTGGCACTTCGGTAGCAAAGGTTGAAAAACATTTCAACCGAATTAAAAAAGCAGGCGAGTTCACGGGTAAAGCTGTTGTTGCATCGGGTAAGGTGATGGGCGCCGGTTTGGCCGCCGCAGGTGCCGGCGCTGTCGCTCTCGGAACACAGGCCGTGAAATCTGCTGTTTCTGTGGACAAGGCCATGGATGACCTTGCTGCAGGTACGAATTTAAGCAAAACACAGCTTCAAGAATATGAAAATGTTCTTAAGAGTGTTTATGCAAACAACTATGGTGAGAGCTTCGAAGATATCGGAGACAAGATGAAGGCTGTTAATCAGCAAATGGGCAATCTTTCTGAAAAAGATATGCAGAAGGTTGTCGAAAGCGGTTATCTCCTTCAAGATACCTTCGATATGGAGTTCAATGAGAGCCTTCGTGGTGCGGATGCGCTGATGACACAGTTCGGTGTTGATGCTCAAACTGCATACAACCTCATTGCTCAAGGTGCTAAAAACGGTCTTAATCAGAATGACGACCTTGCCGATCAGCTCGCAGAGTACAGTGTTTATTACTCAAATCTCGGCTTCACAGCCGAAGAAATGATGAATATGATTGCTACCGGTGCGCAAGACGGTGCATATCAGATTGACTACCTGAACGATGCGATGAAGGAGTTCGGTATCAGAGCGATAGATAATTCCGATTCCACCAAAGAGGCATTTGCGGCTCTTGGCTTGAATTCAAGCAAGACAATGGCTGCCTTTGCAAAGGGCGGAGAAGCTTCGAAGGCAGCGTTCAAAGATGTTACAACTGCACTGGCTGCTGTTGATAACGAAGTCAAGAGAAATGAAATCGGCGTTGCTTTGTTCGGAACAAAGTGGGAAGACCTTGGCGAATCAGCTGTAATGGCTATGGCAAACGCAGGTAACGCTATCAACTCTTCTGTGGATGCTCTTGCAGGTATGGAAGCTGTTAAATACGCTGACCTCGAGTCAATGTTCCAGGGCTTAACTCGTTCTGTTGAAGTAGCTCTTCTTCCTCTTGGTGAGGCTCTTATACCGATTATCGGTAATCTGATGGGACAAATCGGTCCTGTTATAACAGACGTTCTCGGAACAATCGATATAGGTATGTTGAGTGAGCTGGCGAGTACGATACTTCCTATCGTCTCGGACGTTCTGGCACAGATTTCACCTTCACTTGGTCAAATTTTGCCGCCACTTCTTTCAACTGCATCAACTCTTGTTCAGATGCTTTTACCTGTACTCGGTGATTTGATCAATGCAGTACTCCCGGCGGTCGTTCCGCTCCTTGATCCGCTCCTTCAGATCGTTTTGGCCCTCGCTCCTGTACTCGAATCACTTGGACCGTGCGTATCCGTTTTGGCTCAAGTGTTGAGCGGCGTTCTCGTGGCCGCCATTGAAACAAGCATGCCTATTGTTCAGGGCTTGACTACGGTTCTGACTGGTGTCCTTGATTTTATAACCAACATTTTTACTGGAAAATTCAGTGCGGCGTTTGAAAATCTTGTCCAGATATTCTCTGGTGTTTGGCAGACTCTGAAGGCGGCATTTGTTCAGCCTATCAACTTCATCATTCGCGGTCTTAATGCATTTATCGGTTATCTGAATAAGCTGACGATTCCCGATTGGGTACCCGGTGTTGGCGGTAAGGGCCTCAACTTCTCGTTGATTCCTGAAATCGCACTCGCTGAAGGCGGTATCGCTATGGGTCCCACCAATGCTCTTATCGGTGAGGGCGGCGAACCTGAAGCTGTTGTTCCGTTGTCCAAGCTCCCGACTCTTCTCCCGGATGAGGATGATGACGACAAACCCAAGAAGCCGAGAGGCGGCGGTGGTGGTGATGGCTCTGTTGTTATCTATGCCACATTTGCCCCTGTAATCCATTGTAACGGTGGAGATGAAGGCAGAATAAGCGAGATTATGGATGACGAGTACGAGCGCTTTAAGGAATTTATGGACCAGTATATACACGAATACGACAGAACCAAATTATAATGCGGAGGTGAATTTATGGCAAAAACATACACAACTGTAGCCGGTGACCAGTGGGATATTATTTCCAAAAAGGTCTACGGCAGTGAGATACATGCTGATTTCCTTATGGATAACAATTTGCCTCTGCTTGACATATATGAGTTCGATGCGGGGACGGTGTTAAATACACCGGATCTCCCGCTCGAGCAGAGCAGCACACTTCCGCCGTGGAGGAGGTTAAGTGAATGATTTCGATGAGAAGGGCTACGGCCTCGATAACATATATGGGCGAGGATCTCACAACCTCGTTGCAGAATAAGACGGATAAATTCACATATAACGACCCCGAAAGCGGCGCAAGTGACGATTGCACACTCACTATATGTGACCCTGATGAGATGTGGATAGGACCGTATTTCCCGAATCTCGGTGATAAAATAACGGCCAAAATAACGGTTTTTGATTGGCGTTTCCCCGGTGATACAAGGGTTTTAAACTGTGGTGAATTCGTAATGGATGACCCCGGCTTTTCGGGACCGCCTTTGAAAATATCACTCAAGGCGGTTTCAAAGCCCGCTGACGGAGCTTTCAGTACTCAGAAACGCACACAGACTTGGGAAAACGTTACTATTCAGAATATGGCGCAGGAAATTGCATCCCGATCCGGGCTGACTTTGAAATATACTGCGCCGGAAGTCAAAATTGACAGCGTTGAGCAGAATGATCAGACCGATTCAGACTTCATCAAGAACCAGTGTGAAGGATATGGATTGAGCCTTAAGATCTATTGCAGTATGCTCGTTATTTTTGACCGTGAAACATACAAGAATATGGCTGCGGTTATTGACATTTACAGAAAAGATATATCTTCGTGGAGTTTTAAAACATCTCTTGCCGGCACATATACCGGTGGAAAGATGACCTACACGGATCCTGATTCGGAAGAAGAAATCGAGGCGAAGGTAGGAACGGAACAAAGGATGCTCTCTGTGAACGGCAAGGCTGACAGCCGTGAAGACGCAGAAAAGAAGATAAAGGCAGAGGTTAACAAAGCCAACGAGGAAGAAACGACACTATCGATTACAATCGCAGGCAACCCTGACATTGTATCCTCTCAATGCGTGAATATAATCGGCCTTAAAAAAGCTGATGGAAAATATTATGTGAAGAAAGTGACCCATTCAATCGGCGGAGGTTATACAACCAAGCTTGAGCTGAGTAAAGTGGTTGCTTCTATATAAGGAGTGATTTGATGAGTAAGAGTACAGGAGATTTTCTCCGTATTGGTAAAATCAGCTCCTGCAATTATGAGAAGGGACTGGCTCGAATCGTCTATGCTGACAGAGATGATTGCACAACGATAGAGCTTCCCTTTATGTGTCCGTTCGAGGAATACTATGTTCCCGAAGTGGATGATCTTGTTTGGGTGCTTCACCTTCCGAATGGTTCTTCGAAAGGATTGATTCTCGGCCGTTATTGGAGCAAGAATCATACTCCGCCTGACGGTGTTAAGCAAGGTATTCGCCGTAAAGATTTCTCCCGTGAACAGGGAAAGTGTTACTGGCAATACGATGATACCGAAGTCGGCGAAGGCAATGAAGGTAAAATGCTCTTTCACAATGACGATGATGTTGAAGTGACTGTTGACGGTGACCTCAAGGAAGAAACCAAGGGAGATGTTGAGAAGAAATCTGAAGGCGACTACACAGTCAAATCAGAAGGAACTCTCAATATCAAAGGTGTTTCGGCCGTGAAGGTTGAATCGGACGGCAGCGTTACTATTAAAGCTTCAGGTGGAATAACAATTTCATCTGATGCGGGTGTCACGATTAAAGGCAATGGAAATACAACCGTTGACGGTCTCAACTTTCTTGGTCATAAGCATAATTGCACAGCTCCCGGAAGTCTTTCGGGAACAGCGACAGTTTGATAGGGGGAATTGAATGTTTATAGGCTCTTTCGGACCTGTTGTTTTTTCGGTATCGAGCCTTGCGGTTCTTACCCCGAACAACATATCCAGAACAGCTGGAAAACGAACTACAACGCATAATGTCATTGAGGGTAAACCTCTTCTGGAGCATCTCGGTGCTGACCTTCAGAATTTCAAATTCGATATAACCTTGAGTGCAGAACACGGTGTAAGACCCAGAGCGATGCTTGACCTTCTCACTGAAATGGCAGAGGGCAAAGGAGCTTATCCGCTTCAAATAGGTGGCAGGCCCGTAGGCAAACATTCGTGGACGCTCATGAATGTAAGCGAATCTTGGAATCATTTGTATTCGCTGGGTGAACTTTCTGAAGCTACGGTAAACCTTTCATTGACAGAATATCGTGAGACTATGTAAGGCGGTGAAAGAATGAACATTTCAGAAACTGTTGAAATCGATATAAATAAACAGGCTAATGAATGGCAGGATATTCTTCGCTGCCTTACTGTTTTATACGGCAGTCGAGTCGGCACACTCGCACTTGACCGTGATTTCGGAATAGATTGGTCTTTCGTTGATATGCCGATGCCGGCAGCGAAAGCGATGATTGAATCCGAGCTTATTCAGAAAACAAGAAAATATGAGCCGAGAGCCAATATCAAACAGGTCGTGTGGTCTGGTGATGCGGCATCCGGTCTCATTGTTCCGAAGGTGGTGATTGATATTGAGCAAAATACCTGAACTGGCAAACGTGCCTGATGTCAGCTTTATTGATAATCTCACACTCGATGATATCAAAAATCAGTTGTTTTCAGATTATGTTAAGGCATATAAAGAGGAAACGGGAGAAGATATCACTCTTCCGCCTGCAGATCCTGCAACTTGTATGATGAAGGCGTTTTCGCTTCTTTTCTATCAGGGGTTAAAATTTATTGACCGTGCGGGTAAAATGGACATTCTTAAATATAGCTTTGGTGAATACCTTGACGGAATCGCCGCTTTAAAGGGCATTTTAAGGCGTCCTGCTTCGGGGGCTATAACTACCCTCAGATTTACCGTGTCGGCTACCAGGACGAGCGTGACAGGCATTCCTGCTCATTCTAAGGTGACTGATGAGAAAGGAAACAAGTTTGCAACGGATAAATATGCCGAAATTCCTGCCGGGCAGGAGTATGTTGACGTTCAGGCGACAGCGTTGGTACCCGGCAAAGAAGCCAACGGCTTACCTGCAGACACAATAATCAATTTCGTTGACCCTATTCCTTATATAGAAAGTGTAACGAATATTGTTCCTTCATCGGGCGGCGATAATATCGAAGGTGATGATGATCTTACCTATCGTGTTTTTATGGCTCCTGCAGGTTATTCTGTGGCAGGTCCGAAGGAAGCATACGAATACTGGGCAAGACAGTTCAGAACTGACATTGCCGATGTTAAAGTTTACACTCCGGCACCTTCTGAGGTTACCGTTTTGTTTATGCTCGAGGGCGGTATCGCACCGAGCGACCTTATAACTGCCTCAATGAAAAACTTTTTGGCATCTGATCCGATTCGTCCGCTTACAGATAAGGTTACTGTGGCAGCTCCCACTGATGTTGATTATCAGATTAAGCTCAAATATTACATTAATCAGAGCAATTCGATAAATGCAGATTCTATTCAGAAAGCTGTTATTACTGCAATTGATGATTATAAGTCTTGGCAGCGTAAGATTGGCCGAGATATAAACCCTGATGAGCTTGTTAAGAGAATCAAAGAAGCCGGAGCAAAGCGTGCAGTAATCGAAACTCCCGTATTCAGAAAGATAATGGATACAGAGATTCCGCTGAGCGGTAATGATGAAATCATTTACGGAGGTCTTGAAGATGATTAAAATTCAGGATGCCGAAATGATTCACAGCTTACCTCCGATTATCGCAAATCAGCCTTGGGCGAAAGCTATGAGTTATGCCGTATCTCAGATGTTTAAAAGGATCCTCATAATGGCCGAAGCTACATTAACCTTCTCAAAGGTTGAAAGGCTTGACCACGATGTTCTTGATGTTCTGGCCACGGATTTAAGAGTATCAAACTACAAACAGTCTTATTCTCTCGCTCTGAAGCGTAAACTTGTCAAGTTTGCTTTGCAGTACTGGGCAACCGCCGGCACAAAAGCGGCAACCGAAGAAATAGTGCAGTCTATTTTTGAAGATGCCACCATCACAGAATGGTTTGAATACGGCGGTACTCCCGGATGTTTCAAAATTATAACGAAGGATACGGCTCTGACTGACGCTGATATTCTTGAATTTAAAAGAGTGGCCGAGAACGTTAAACGTTTGAGTGCGTGGCTCGACAAGATTGTTATTGAAATCGAAACAGATCCGATGAAGATTCATCTCGGTATTATTGAATGGGATTTCATTAACGAAACAATAGAACAGCAGCGCGAAGGCAATCAGTTCTATGGCTTCATCACACAGCTCGGTGAAGTTGAAAACTATATTATGTCGAAGGAGGAATGAAGTAATGCCTATTCAGCCTAAATTCACGAATGCGGGTAAAGCTCTCCAGCTTCGTGCGCTCGCAGGTGAAGAAATTTTATTTACAAAAATACAGATAGGTTCCGGTGAACTCGGTGAAACGAGCTATAAAACATTCAATGCTTTGCTCGATCCGAAAATAACGGTTCCTATTACAAACATTATGGTGGCAGACGGCTATGCAAAAATTCGCGGTTACTTCGATAATAAGAATCTTGATGAAGGTATCTATTATCGCGAGGTCGGTCTTTTTGCAAAGAATCCCGATGATCCTACCAAAGAAATTCTCTATGCCTATGTCAATTATGGCAGAGAAGCGAGTTTTATTGCTGACCACACATCCAAACTCATTGAACATTCTGTTACTTTCGTTGCGGTTGTTGATGATGCTGAAAATGTATCGGCAGTTATTAATGGCTCGGCCGTATATGTTGACTTTACGGATATGAGAAAAGCTATCGAAGAGCATAATTCAGATGACAACGCTCATCCCGGAATGGCTTCTTTGTCACTTGAAGTTTATGTTGACTGTAATTCCACGGAAGATGATGAGCTTTGTGACGGCTCTTATGAACATCCTTATAAAAATATTGTGGATGTTACTTGGGGTATTCCTGAAGAAACAAGAGACCTCAAAATCATTCTGAAAACAACCGGTGACTATATTCTTGATGAAGACTGCTATTTCGGTTATGGCTCCCTTGAAAACATTGAGCTTGTTTATAATGGCAGTGCAACACATAAACCGATTATTCACGGATTCGTTTATTTTGGACAGCTTAACAAAGTAACAATCAGCAGAATTGATTTCATGTGTGATGGACGCGAGTGGTCATCGATGAGTTCTAAGCTCTATTTTGATTCTTGTGAGAATGTGTGGATTACAAGTGTGTTCGCACAGTGCAAGACTACAGATAACTGTTGTTTCATAGATGCGTATTCTTCAACTGTTTATGTCAACGATGTTTCGGTGTTGAATATGTGTACGGCTATTTCGGGTTACAGTTCGTCTGTTATCCACGTTTTGTCCGGAACATTTGAGACAACAAATGAAAACTTGGTGTGTGACCAGTCGATTTTCTATTTGTACTCAAATGATAATATGACATCCAGCGTCACTGAGGGACTCGTTGTTACGCCTGAAACGATGAGAAAAATCACAAATGGTGAAATTCTTGAACATCTCACAAGCACAGCAAATCCTCATCATGTTTCGCTTACAGATGCACAGCAGCAGGGTGGCATAATCGATGTTGTTCACGGTGGCACAGGTCAGGAAACGTTTCCTAAAGGTGCAATACTTATGGGTGCATCAGAAACAATGCTTGGCATACTCAGAGGTGTAGGAGCTTTGTTCTCAGAAAAATCGGGAGAACCTAAATTCGGAACCCTTCCTGTGAGTGCCGGTGGTACAGGTAAAACATCGTTCACGAGCGGTTCTGTTCTTATCGGTAATTCTTCAAGTGTTACAGGCAAGGTCGGAACAGGAGCATTATGGGCCAGATCTTCTGGAAATCCGACGTTTGGTACACTTCCTGTTGATATGGGCGGAACAGGAATAAGTGAGTTTCCTACAAAGAATGCACTTCTCGTTGGTGGTGGTACGAGTATGCCTCTTTCTGTTCTCAATCCGACAAACGGTGCACTTTACAACAACGGTAGCACTCTTTCATATGGTACGCTTCCTGTTATGTTCGGTGGTACAGGAACCACTGGCTTGAAGAGCGAAATAAAAGACAGTGCGGTTGACGGTGCGCGTCACGGACACTTTGTTATCGGTTTCGGTTCGGGACCTAAAATTCTTGTTTGCTGGGGAAGAATCAGTCCTAATATCAGCGAGGGTGTAACAGTGAACTTCAGCTCTCGTTGTGGTAATTATTTCAAAGATGCTGCCTACACGCTTGTGTTTAGTGGTAATGACATCGAAAACGGAAAAATCACCAAAAATAACACGAATTTTGTTATCGATTCTGCTCTCGTTGCCCGCGCAGCGGACTGGATAGCAATCGGGGAGGTACATGAATAATGGAAACTTTACAGGCAATTGAGCAGACTTTGCTCGAGAAAACAGAAGCTCGTAAGCTTGCAATCGAAAATCTCAGAATAAGTAGAAATGCCGTTTCGGAAGCGAGAGAGACTCTTGCTGCCAATGACTATAAGCGTCATAAAAATATTGAGTATGCGGCCGTAGGGCTTGAGCTTCCTTATCCTTGGGAAGATATTCATCGCAAGTCACAGGAACTCAGAGACATTATCAACGAACATGAGCCGAAACGCGATTCTTCTCTTGCGGAAATAAATGCACTCAATGTAGAGATTCGTGATTTGCAGAGGCAGTACGCGGAAAGAAAGATAATCCTTGAAAAACCGCCTGAAGATGTTCAGGATGAAACTGACGAAGGAGTAGTCTGGTCTTTCGAAACAGGAGGTGCGACATGATGGGAGAGATTTCTCTTACAGAAATCGAACATCGTCTTGAAAGAGCTGAAGAAAATATCAGCGAACTTTATTCGAAGTACAACGGTGTTGATAAGAATCTTGTTGCCGTAACTACAACCCTCAATAATCTCCTCACACTTGTTGGCGAACTCAAAGCAGCAGTTGAAGCATTAAAGGCTCGTCCTTCAACAATGTGGGACAAAGTGGTGTTTGCGGTCATAGGTGCTGTTGTGAGCGCTTTGATTACCTACATCGCAAAATAAAATATGATGAGGTGAGCGCCATGAACCATACCGTGTCTGACATCGCATATACTTATAAGCTCCCTGAAACGGTTACGATCGACCTCGATGGCAAGAAATATTCTTGTGACGAGGTCATCAAAACCGATGAATACGGCATGCTTCCCGTTCTTAATGTGAAGATGATGTCTCCTGAAGAAGAACGGGAGCTTGTCGAAAGACAAAAGAAACTTCATCCGGAATTATATGCCGAATATGCGGCAAACAAAGAAAGGAATTACAGAATATGAAAAAGATTATTGCTATTATCGCAGCGCTCTCAATTCTTTTATGCTTCGGTACCGTGCGCGTCTGTGCATCAGAAACAACAACTGAAGCATCTACACTCAATGTAACAGAAACAACTCTTGCTGAAGGTACAGCAACCGATGCAACAACCGTAGCCACGGACGGCGAAACCACAACGGAAGCCAGTCAGCCTTTGACGGAAGTTACAACTGACAATTCTGACTTCGAAGAAACTACTGCAGACAGTCCCGATGAGACAACGGACGAGCCTGAAGACAGCGAAACAACCTATACTACCGATGAGAATACAACGGTCAACGAGGAAGCCACTGATAACACGGAACTGCCCGATGTTGTTCCGGGTGATACATCTGATACTGAAGTTATCATCGGCGCAGGAACGGTTACTGATGAGAACAGCACGAAATCTGATGTCTATATTGAAACTGATATTCCTGATACAGGCAGAAACACGAAGATTGTTCCTATCGTTGTAGCTCTCGTTCTGTCCACGTTTACCGCAGTAACAATTGTTCACAAGAAAAAGAGAAACGGTGAGCCTCACAAAACCGGAGCGTAAACCGTTACTTCTGTTCAGAAACAAAATAAGAAAGGATGATGAAAAGTGAAGATTACGAAAGCGCAGGTTACAAACATAATCTGCAGAGCGGCAAAAACATTCATTCAGTCATTTATAGCGGCTATTTCGGTTGATATGCTGTTCGGGATCACTGACCTTGATACTCTTAAAAGAATGCTCTTGTCAATGATTATCGGCGCTGTCGCCTCTGGTATATCGGCTGTATGGAACTCAATGCAGGTGCCTCTTACCAACTTGTTCTATGCTATTCTTGAAAGAATCTTTCCGACATCTGAAGAACTCACGGCAGAAATTGATAAAGCATTCGGAGGTGAGGAATAATGGCATTTCTTGTTCCTGACAAAAAAATAACCACTCCGAACGGACTGGTCATCAATCAGAAGATTATTCCTGACAATCTCAAGGCTGAAAAGAACGTTGCTTCGTGGTGTAAAAAAGGACAGCCTATGAAGCCCTGCAAGAAGCTCAATGACGGTACAGGCAAGCCGAAGGGTATCACAGTACATAATACAGCTGATATCAAAGAGGCAAAGGGTACGAACGATGCCGAACAGTATTCCAGAGCTACATATAACGGCAACATGTCGGGCGTTGTGGTTCATTACTATGTCTATGACGACCAGATTTGGCAGCTCCTCAACGATAACGAGAGAGGCTGGCATGCAACAGACGGCAGCACTCGCAGAAAGTCTCAGAGAAAAGATGGTTCAACAATCGGCGGCAATCTCGATACTATCGCTATTGAGTGTATCGGTAACAGAGCCAAGAGCGAAGAAACAACTGCTAAGCTCGTTGCTTATCTCTGCGATAAGTACGACCTCAATCCTGAAACGGATGTATATCAGCACAATTATTTCTATCCTTCGAAGGACTGTCCCGAATATATCAGACCTCACTGGTCGACATTCCTTGCTAATGTTAAGAAGTATTACAAGGCTCTGAATTCGGCACCTGCCGCTTCATCGGCGCCGACTGCAACGACTAAGCAGAAGCTTTTCCGTGTTCAGGTCGGTGCTTATTCGGAGAGAAAAAACGCTGATGCAATGGTTGCGCAGCTCAAAAAAGCAGGTTTCACTGCTTTCATTAAAGAAGAATAACACTTCTGATTCAGTAGTTCAGAAGTTGATAATAGTCACACCGGGTGGGGCAATAGTCTCGCCCGGTTTTTTATTTCTGAACAAAAAAAAGAGAGAGGACGAACCTCTCTCAATGTGTTTTAATCAGCTATATTAAGCTCTCGTTTGAGACCTGCCTGCAACACCTGCGAAAAATTGATATTGGCTTTTTCGGCCTCATAGCAAAGCCAGCTCGGAAGAGTGCAGTTTTTCTTTACAACCTTCATTTCGTTCTTGCGTCTGTATTCCGCAAAATCGACAACAACAAGGGTAACAATTTCGTTTTCTTCGTGATTGATGGTATTGAAAGCACTTGCTTCAGGGATTGCCTTCTTGTCGTCTTCCATATCGATTCCCATCAAGCCGATTGCATCCTTTGCCATTTCGATTGCTTCTGCCAAAGAATCGCCTTGGGTATTAATATCAAAGTCGGGAATAAATACTGTGAAGCCAACATCATCGGGTGTCAAAATAATAGGATATGCTTTTTTCATTGTGAACCTCCATAAAATAATGATATATGATAAGCGGGTGAAAGGGGTGGGGCTTTATTTCAGCCCCGCCCTTTTGATTATCACCTTTGCTAAGTTTTCTTTGATTTCTTTGTGCCGTGGGATTGTTTCTGTTTGTTTGCCGTTGGTGTATAAATCGTGATTTCCACCATTTCGTTTTAAGTACCAACCGTTTCTTTCGAGAAGTTTTATTAGGTCTGTTCGTTTCGTTTTTATCACCTCCTGACATCTATTATTATACGCCTTTAATGCGTATTTGTCAAGAGTTTTTTTAAAAAAACTTGATTTTTTTTCGAAAATAATTTATAATCATTAAGCCGTGAAAATCGGTGAAAAACCGTTAAAAAGTGTATCAAAAGTGTATCACAAAAACGGCATTTTTCCAATAATATAGCCATTTCTGACTTGTCGCACACTTGACTTTTAATCAAGGTGTCCGGAGTTCGAATCTCCGATGGATCACCATAAATGCTCCGTGACTTTCGTTGCGGAGCATTTCTTTTTTGCACTTTACAAAACAGGATTAAACGGATATTATAAGAATACATCGTAAAAAGAAGGTGTTAAAATGGCTGTAACTTTGGATGATAAACTGGTTATCGGTGTTTCGTCGAGAGCACTGTTTGACCTGGAAGAAGAAAATAAAATATTTGAAAAATATGGTTTGGATGCTTATTCAAAATATCAGACAGAGCACGAGAATGATATTCTGAAACCGGGCACGGCTTTTCCGCTTATCAAAGCGTTACAGAGGCTTAATGCAGACGGCAGATATCTGACCGAGATTATTGTTATGTCAAAAAACAGTTCTGACACAAGTTTGCGTATTTTTAAATCAATCGAGCATTACGGGCTTGATATCAGCCGTGCGGCACTTGTGGGCGGCGCATCGATTTCACCCTATCTCGGTGCATTCAGAACAGATTTATTTCTTTCCGCAAACGAGAATGATGTGCAGGAAGCGATTAATGCCAATATTGCATCGGGTATAATCTGTGATAACTCAGATCTGCCGATTAACCCTGATGATGAAATACCGCAAATCCGAATAGCTTTCGACGGCGATGCAGTTATTTTCTCAGATGAATCCGAAAGAATTTTTCAGGCGGAGGGACTTGAAGCTTTCGCCCGTCATGAGCAGGAAAACGCACAGAATCCCTTGCCCGAAGGACCTTTTGCAAAATTTCTCAAAACACTTTCGTTTATTCAAACGCAGTTTCCGAAGGATAAAGCACCTATCCGTACTGCATTGGTCACAGCAAGGAATGCTCCTGCACACGAAAGAGTCATACGTACTCTTCGTGCGTGGAATGTCCGTATTGATGAAGTGTTCTTCCTTGGCGGAGTTAAGAAAAGCGAAGTGCTCAAAGCCTTTAACGCCAACATTTTCTTTGATGATCAGACCGTTCACACTGACCCTGCATCAAAGCTTGTTCCATCTGCAAGAGTTCCTTACAGGAAATAAATTAAGTCTACATCAGTAGGATCAGATAATAAAAAAAGCAGTTGATTTAAATTTTTTCTATTTACTTAAATTGCTTTTGGGTCGGAATTAAGAGGTTAAATCCAAACCTCTAAAAACTTTTGTTCACAAATTGCTAACATTTTCAGCGCGGATTATGTTATTATAGAAAAAACCTGCATTATTGTTTCAATGGAGAGATTGATATGAAGAAAATATTTTGTTCTATTCTTACAACGATAATTGCTTTAAATTGTTTTAGCTTTGCCTGTTTGGGAAACTCTTTTTCGTCAGGTACAATTGCTCACGCTGAAAGCTTTGAAACCGAAAAAGGTGTTCAGGTAGAGATTGCACCGTTTCTCTATAAATCAACGCTTTATCAAATGGAATTTCCCAGCCATCTGTCCTATGCAATAAAAGAAAAAAGCGATGTGGGTGATTATACCATATCCCGTGAACTCAATGATCTTTCCTATACCTTTGTTTTTCCTGCCGGAACAACAGAAATAGAATGCAAAGTATCTCTCAACGGAGAAACCGATTGGCGTGGTTTTTTCATTAACGATAAAGAAAGTCCTTCTTACTGGGAAAAAGATAAAGACGGGAATATTGATTACAGTCAGCCTTTGACTTTCAGCAGAATTGAAGAAATAGCAGAGCAAGACGAATATGGTGTTTTGTACAGAGATTACTTGAAGGACACTGGTGTCGGCGGTTTCAGGGATTACAATAAAATTTATTGGAAACTCACCTATGTATGTAACGGAGAAACATTTACAGATTACTTTGATATTAAGCTTTATGATTACGATAAATCAGAAAAACAAACTCTTAAAACAGTCAATTTCAATGTGGCAGGTTTACCTTTCGGATACCTTTCCGGTGAAAATGTGATTGCCAATCAAAAAGCTGCCGCCGAATATCTTTCACAAAATGATTTTGATATTGTTGCCGTTCAGGAGGATTTCGGATATCACAAGCATCTTGTTGAAAATATGAGCAGCTTTAAATATTCCACTAATCACTCGGGAGGTATTCCCGGCGGTGACGGACTTAATATATTCACAAAAAATATGCCTGTTTATAATGAAACACGAGTCAGTTGGAATGAAGCCAGCGGTATTCTTTCAGACGGTTCCGATAAACTCACGCCAAAAGGTTTTGCATATACTGTTATTGATGTCGGTAATGGAATTTATGTTGATTTTTACAATCTGCATGCTGATGCTTACGGTGGTGACGGCTCAAAAGCAGCAAGAACAAGTCAATACAAACAACTTGCCGAATTTATCAAGGCTCGCTCCGCAGAGAATGACAGACCTGTGATTGTAACCGGTGATTTCAACAACTATATGCACACTCATGAAGATGACGGTGCACTTTATAAAACACTTTATGTTGAGTGCGGTTTAAAAGATGCATGGATGGAATATCACAACGACGGTGACTATTTTGACTTATATAAGTGGCATATATCAGGACTTCCTGCTTGGGGTAATTGGGACTCAGTTGAAAGATTTATGTACAAATCCGGCGGCGGTGTGGATGTTGTTGTAAGCGATTTCCGATATGTAGAAGTTCGTGATGATACCGGAAAAGTAATATCAGACCACTCCTCAGCAGAATGTGATTTTACATTTATAAAAACCACAGATTTTGTTGAAAACACTCAGAAGTTTCAGATAAACAATGTTTCACAAGACACTTTCTTTAATCGTATTAAATGGATTTTTAAAGACCTGATTATGATTCTTTCGGATTTTTATAATTTTCCTGAATTACTGAAAGAATTTATACAGATTTAATCAGACATAGTTAAAATATAAATAAAATTGCCATCCTTAAAACAACAGTTTTTTGGATGGCTTTTTTTGCAAAATAAATACTATTTTATTTCTGCTTCTGCAAAACCGATGCATTCCCTGCCTTTAATCATATCAGCATCATTTCTTGCATTAAAATAGAGACGAAGTTTGTTACCGTATTTCACAAGGTGACTCGCATAAACAAATTCTTTCATCCAGTTTTTGCCGTCAACAACAGAAGGCTCAACAAGTATTTTTTTGAATTCAAATGAAAGGCCGTCAGCAGATGTCAACAGAATTATTGCGGAATGGCTATGGCCGTCTTTTTCATATAATCCGTTCTGAATTCCTATGTAGCCGTCACAAAGCTTATAAACTTTAAGACATCCGCTGCAAAGATTAAGATACGGGTTATTTTTATCGGGAGAAATAATGGGCTTTGCAGACGAAACATAGCCATTTACAATATCCCTGCTTTCCGCATAGCCTATATAGGTAGGCTCACAGAAGCCGCAGTCTTTTATGAAAGTCATACCGCAGGAATAATACATACGGTTTATACCGTTTTCATGAAGAAGGAACGGATTTGATATAGCCGACCCTCTGTCGCTTTTCTCGTAACCCTTTGCATCTGTAAATGCAGGTGCAGGTTTTGACCAATTAACAAGGTCAGTGCTTTCTGTAACGTAGATTACAGACTTCCATTTAACAGCATTTATGACATTCAAACCATTCATTATAAGCGGTCTGGTTCTTTCGTAGAAAAGATAATATTTTCCGTTAATATAATTGATATTAGGACGCATAGCACGGTTAAGAATTTTTTTAACTTTGCGGAATCCGACACCGTCATTGCTGATAAAATGATATACGCCGAATGTGGTATGCAGAAACATATGCCATTTACCGTCGTGAGCAATATCGGGGGTGATTAACGACGGGTCAGCAACAACAATCGCACCGCCGAAAGGCTTCAGCACGGGACTGTTTTTGCTTATTTTAAAATCAGCGTCAATTATTTGTTTAACAGTTAAGTTTTCCATAACAAGCCTCATTCTGATTTGATGACAGCATTATATCACATGCAATTTTATTTGGCAACAAAACACGGCAGTTGTCATTTATGATTAATTTTTATGTGATAAATAATTGTTTGAATTTTAATTCGGCGGGGATGATTTTCATCCCAGTTTTCTCTTTCTGAAAGACTGTAAGAAATGAAAAATCCGAACGCATCTCCTACTTTGAAGAGAGGGTTCGGATTATCATCTTTTGGTCGGAGTGGCGGGATTCGAACCCACGGCCTTTTGGTCCCGAACCAAACGCGCTACCACCTGCGCTACACCCCGAAATTCAATATATTGCTTGAAGATTATATTATACTTTTTAATAAAAATCAAGTGTTTTTTGAATATAGACAAAAGAAATGACCCTTGACTGTGTTTCTTTACACATCAGCCAAGGGTCATTTCTCATTACTCTTGATATCTAACATCTTTGATTAACCTCTCTTTCTTGATATAGTCCAATTTTATAATGTGATTTTTTTGTTTAACCACTTTATAAAACTGTTTCGGTGACCTGAGTTTTTTCAAGTCTTTCAGGTTTTTACCTGTTCATCGGTATCACCCTTTCCTTGACTATAATATAGCATACATTTCAGCTGCTTTCAAGACGGAATATTGTACAAAGTTGCTTTGTTTAAGTTGTTGAAAGGGGAGAAAACTGTGCATCTTGCATATGGATTTGTGGAAATATATTGACATTTGTTGTTGGCATATTATATAATTTAAATGTTGGGTCGGTTATAAACTGACCTTTTTTATTTTATAAATCAAAAAACGGCTGCCTTACATCTGTAAGACAGCCGAAAAATTATGCCATTTCCGAAAGAAGAACAGGTCTGCCTTCTGCAACGGATTTCTTTGCTGCAAGAGCAACAAGGATTGAATTGAGTCCGTCCTCACCGGTTGTGGGTGTGGGCTTATCTTCGATAACTGCCTCAACAAACTGAAGCATTTCATCTCTGAATGACTGCATATATCTTTCAAGGAAGAAGTAAAGGGGCTTATCGGCAACAACGCCATCTTCGCCCATGAATACTACATTTGTGGGAGTATCGTTTGATGCAACGGCAGCACCCTTGCTTCCGAATACTTCAATTCTCTGGTCGTAACCGTAAGCGGCACGTCTGCTGTTATCAATAACACCTACTGCACCATTTGCAAATTTAAGGCTGATAACTGCTGTGTCAACGTCACCTGCTTCACCGATTGCAGGGTCAACAAGGCAGGTTGCATTTGCATAAACCTCGGTAACTTCACTGCCTGCAAGGAAGCGAGCCATATCAAAATCGTGAATTGTCATATCAAGGAACATACCGCCGCTGACGGCTGAATATTCTGCCGGAGGGGGAGCAGGGTCTCTTGATGTGATTTTAACAATGTGAACATCACCTATTTTACCGTCGTTAACCATAGCTCTTACGTTTGCAAAGTTATGGTCAAAGCGGCGGTTGAAACCAACCTGAAGTTTAACGCCTGCCTTTGCAACCGCATCGATAACAGCGTTCACTTTTTCAGGAGTAAGATCAACGGGCTTTTCACAGAAGATGTGCTTGCCTGCTTCTGCTGCTTCAATAGCAATGTCAGCGTGTGTGTCGGTTGATGAACATACGAGAACTGCCTCAACATCGGGGTCTGCAAGCATTTCTTTGTAATCGCTGTAAATTTTGGGAATGTTGAGCTCGGCAGCAACTTTCTCAGCGTTAGCCATAAATACATCGGTAATGCCCACTACGGTAGCAGTGGGAACATTGTATGTAATTGACTTTGCGTGAAGTGAGCCGATTCTGCCGGCACCGATGATGCCGATTTTAAGCTGCTTCATATTAACGTTCCTTTCTGTTTGAGTTAAGGAGTAACCCTCAATTTCCAGATAATTTTATCACATATTTTTTCTTAATTCAATAAAAATTTACCCATTATTTGAAAACTTTTGTTTCGTTGCCATTCCGCCTCTTATATGTCTTTCGGCTTTGTTGATATCAAGCACTTTTCTTACGCTGATGTAAAGTTCGGGATTTACTTTTTTAAGACGCTGTGAAACATCAATATGTACCGTGCTTTTGGATATACCGAATTTCTTTGCCGCCGCCCGGACGGTAGATTGATTTTCTATGATATATTCAGCCAGCTCAATGGCACGTTGCTCAACAATTCCCTTCAAATTCAAGACCTCCCGTAGATGTATCATTAAATGTTATGATATCTTCGGGAGGTTTATTACATTATCTAAGCTTTTATGAATTTTGAATTGACATAACCGCTTGAATTACCGTAGCGGATTTTCAGCCATCCGTTTTCATATTCGGTTATTCTTACTTTATCGCCGTTTTTCAATGAACCGATTATATCTGAATTTATGCTCGGACCGCTTCTCACATTCAGATTGCCGCTTCGGGTGATGACGGTGCCCGTGGCAAATGTACCGGGTGCGATAAAGGGAATATTAAAATATTCCGCAACCGACATTGCGAGATTTTGTGCGATTCTGTTGATATTGTTTGTCATCCAGTTAAAATCACGGTAATTATCGTGATAGGCAACCTCAAAGAGAATTGCAGGCATACGGGTTCTGTTAAGTTCGATGAGATTTGAAGACGGAATAATTCTTATATTATAAGGCGAAGGATAAATTTGTTTATAGTTATCGGCAAAAATATTTGCCGCACGCCTGCCGTCTTTACTGCCCGGATAATAATATATTTCTGCACCTGAGCTTTGTCCGGGTGTGTTTTCGCCCGATGCATTCGAGTGAATTGCAAGGTAAAAATCATAGTTTCCGTCGTTTGCCTGCCGTGCAGATGTCAGAGCTGTCATATTACGGGAGTTTCTGCCGTATCTTATTCCGCTTGATTCAAGATAAGGTATCATTGCATCAGCAATAAGGTTAGCGTAATATTCCTCTGACCTGCCTGAAAGGGTGCGGTTGAATTCCTGAGTGGAAGGGCTGAGATATACACTTGGCATTTAATCACCTCCTGACAGTATTATATTCAGTTTCGGTTGACATTGTGTGTCCTTTTAAATATAATGATAGTTATAAATTCCTTGTTAAGGAGATTACTATGGCATTTATAAGTGTATTTGAAGTTATAGGTCCCAATATGGTGGGCCCTTCAAGCTCGCATACGGCAGGAGCTGCATCCATTGCACGCCTTGCGTGGAGAATGATGAATCCCAAAATCAAAAGCGTTCATTTTACTCTTTATGGTTCGTTTGCCCGTACCTATCAGGGTCACGGTACTGACAGAGCTTTGCTGGGCGGTATGATGGGATTTGAAACCGACGATGTAAGAATCCGTGATTCTTTTGAGATTGCCCAAAAAGAGGGTATAGAGTTTTCGTTTACCGCAAACACGGTTGAAACCGATGTGCACCCTAATACGGTTGATATGGAAATTGAAGATGTTACCGGTAAAAAAATGACTGTAAGAGGTGAATCCATAGGCGGCGGCAAGGTCAGGCTGACAAGGATTGACGGAGTAAAGGTTCTTTTTACGGGCGAATATCATTCGCTTATTGTTGTTCATAAGGACCATCCCGGTGTTATTGCGAATGTTACAACAATTCTCAGCAAGTGTCACGTTAATATTGCTTATCTGCGTGTGTACCGTGAAAACAAGGGCGGTATTGCATATATGATTATTGAATCGGATGAAGAAATAACCCGCGAAACCGTTGAGGCTATTGAAAAAAATCCGTTTGTCAAGGATACGATGCTCATAAGAAGATGAGGTGAAAATTATGGATTTCAATACAGCAGAAGAACTGCTTGAAATATGCGGAAAAGAAAATAAACCGATTTCGGAGATAATGCGTCTGCGAGAAATAATTTACGGCGAGTCAGATGCCGATGAAGTTGATGCGAGAATGAAAAAATCTCTTGAAATAATGCGCAACTCCGCCCATAAGCCTCTCACTGAGGTTGTAGCTTCAATCGGCGGTATGATAGGCGGAGAGGCAAATAAGCTTGAAAAAAGGCGTGCTGAGGGTAAATCAATTTGCGGCAGTGTTCTTACAAAAGCTTTGATTTATTCTCAGGCAGTGCTTGAAGTGAATGCATCTATGGGTGTTATTGTTGCGGCACCTACTGCGGGTTCGGCAGGTGTGCTTCCTGCTGTGCTTTTTGCTTTGCAGGAAGAATTTGACCTGAGCGATGAAACGCTGCTTAAAGGTCTTTTTACCGCAGGTGCGGTTGGATGTCTGCTTATGAAAAATGCATCTGTTTCAGGTGCTGAGGCTGGATGTCAGGCAGAAATCGGTTCTGCGGCGGCTATGGCGGCTGCTGCGGCAACTGAGATGATGGGTGGTTCACCCGAGCAGTGCCTTGATGCGGCATCAATCACAATCAGCAATATGCTTGGTCTTGTCTGCGACCCTATCGCAGGGCTTGTTGAAATGCCTTGTCAGACAAGAAATGCGGCAGGTGCTTCGAATGCTCTCACAAGTGCGGAAATTGTTCTTGCAGGCATTAAAGCAGCCGTTCCCTTTACCGAAATGGCGGCGGCAATGTACCGCGTAGGTAAGGAATTACCCTATGAACTCCGTGAAACCGCATTGGGCGGTTGTGCGGCAACACCTACGGGTTGTGCACTCAAATGCAGAATTTTCGGGGGATGTAACTGAATGCAATCTGGTATGTTACATAAAATCGGCCGAGAAGTTCTTTTCCTTGGTTCAAAAGAGGGTAATCCCCGTAACGGAGAAGGAACCTTTCTGAGATTAAAGGATAATTCAATTCTGTTTGTTTATTCGAGGTTTACGGGTAATGACTGGCACGATGAATGTGCCGCAGATATTGCCGCTTTCACATCTTATGATGATGGCGAAACATGGACGGATGAGCGGATAATATTTGCTCACGATGAAAACGCAAGGAACTATATGTGCCCTTCACTTGTCAGGATGAATAACGGGGATGTGGGTTTGATTTTTCTTCGGAAAGCAAAGGAAAATGAAAGCGGAATTCCTTATTTTGCACGTTCTTCCGATGAAGGTAAAACTTTTACAACTCCCAAAAAGTTTATTGACGATAACGAGAACTATTTTGTAATTGAAAATGACCACGCTGTAAGACTTCAAAGTGGCAGAATTATACTGCCTGCAAACATTCATTCAAAGAAAATCAACGGTGAAATGAGAATTGTTGAGCACGGTCTGAAATGTATTTTCGCTTCCGATGATGACGGAGAAACCTGGTGCGAAATCGCCGAAAGGCAGGATATTCCATTTGCGGATAAAAGCCAAACGGGTTTGCAGGAAACAACTGTTTATCAGCATCAGGATGGCGTAATTCATGCTTTTTCACGCACGGATTTAGGTTTTCAGTTTGAGTGTTTTTCATATGATAACTGTGAAACGTGGACTGAACCTTCGCCCAACAGATTCTTTTCTTCTCCTGACGCACCGTTACTTATAAAAAGGGCAGGGAAGCATACGCTTTCAGTTTTTAACCCAATTCCCAATTATACGACAAGACCTAACGCAGACGGCAATACCTGGGGCAGAACTCCTCTTGTGTGTGCCGTCAGTGAGGATGACGGAGTTACCTTTGACCGCATTTATGCTCTTGAAGATGACCCGAATAACGGCTACTGTTATCCTGCAATAATTGAGGGTGAGGATTATTTCCTTGTGTCATACTACCATTCCAATAATACTGAATCGCCTTTGACATCCTGCAAGATGGTTAAGGTTATGTTTGATGAAATAAGATAAGAAAGGAAAGTTTATAATGAATAAATACGCAAGATTCAGATATCAGCCCTGTATTCCTCTGGGTGAGGACGGACGCTGTGCAACAGCATCGAAAAAGCACACTCAGCTTTCAAGAAAAGCTGCAACAGAGGGTATGGTTCTTCTCAAAAATACAGATAATGCTTTGCCTCTTGCAAAGGGTGAAAAGATTGCTCTTTTCGGCAAAGCAACCATTGAATACATAAAAGGTGGCGGCGGAAGCGGTGATGTTCACTGCCCCTACATCCGCAACGTTTTTGACGGCTTCAAGGAGAAAGAAAAAGAGGGTAAAGCGGCGGTTTATATGCCTCTTGTTGATTTTTACAAGGATTATGTTGAGGCGGAAAGCGTGAATGTTCTTACTCAGGAGCAGATTAATGCAAGATGGGATATTGTCAATGCAATGGAATTCTGCACAGAGCGCGACAACATGACATATGATACCTTTGCGGCTATGCACGTTAAGGAAACCGCAGTGCCTGACGAACTGATTGACTCCGCATCTCAGTGGGCTGATACTGCCATCTTCACAATCAGCCGTTTTTCAGCTGAGGGCGTTGATCGCAGACCTCAGGGCGGTGATTATTACCTTTCAGACATTGAAAAGAACCTTATTGACAGCCTTTGCAAAAAATTTAAAAAGGTTATCATTGTCATAAATTCGGGTGCAACAATCGACTGCGAATATTTTGCAGAAAATGATAAGGTCTCTGCCGTGCTTTTCGGCTGGCAGGGCGGTATGGAAGGCGGAGCGGCAATAGCCGATGTGCTTTGCGGTGATGTGAATCCTTCGGGTAAGCTTTGCGATACAATCACAAAATCATATGATTGCTACCCCTGTAAGGATGAATTCTGGGAGAGCTTTAAGTTTATCGATTATTCCGACGATATTTATGTTGGCTACCGTTATTTTGAAACAATTCCCGGTGTGAAAGAGTTTGTCCGTTATCCCTTCGGCTTCGGTCTTTCATACACATCTTTCTCAATCAGTGGCAGAGTCTGCTGTGAAAGCGAAGGCAAAATAATTGCGGTTGCAACGGTAAAAAATACGGGCAATGTTGCAGGCAAAGAAGTTATTCAGCTTTATTACAGTGCACCTCAGGGTAAACTCGGTAAGCCTGCAAAGGAGCTTGCCGCTTATAAGAAAACAAAGCTTCTTGTACCCGGCGAAAGCGAAACCGTTGTTGTCAGTTTTGATATAAACGATATGGCAAGCTTTGATGACCTTGGTAAAATTGCAAAGTCAGCCTATGTGCTTGAAAAAGGCGATTATGAATTTTACCTCGGCACATCCGTAAGAGATAACGTGAAGCTTGACTACGTTTATTCTGTTGAAAATGATACGGTTACTCAGCAGCTTAAAAACTGGTGCAAACCTTTCAAACTTGCAAAGCGTATGCTTTCAGACGGCAGTTTTGAAGCACTTCCTCAGGGTAATGAAGAATATTACTATGCGGTTAACGAGCCTTCAAAGGCAAAGGCACCCGATGAAATCGTTAAGTTTGATATGGTTGGTGAAACAATAACTCTTGATGAATTCGTTGCACAGTTTACCGATGATGAACTTATGGATTTCGTAGGAGGAAAAAGACCGACGGGTGTTGCCAATACGGGATGCTTCGGCGGACTTGAACGCCTTGATATTCCTCCCGTACCCACAGCCGACGGTCCTGCGGGTGTTCGCCTTGAACCCGATACAGGTATTCCCACAACCGCATGGCCTTGTGCAACACTTCTTGCTTGTTCATGGGATCCCGAACTTATATATGAGGTCGGTGCTGCGGCAGGTACGGAAATTGCAGAAAACAACATCGGTATCTGGCTTGCACCTGCGCTTAACATTCACAGAGATCCTCTCTGCGGCAGAAACTTTGAGTATTATTCGGAAGACCCCGTTATTTCGGGCAAGAGTGCGGCAGCTATGACAAGGGGAGTGCAGTCTGCAAAAGCAACGGTTTCAATCAAGCATTTTGCTTGTAATAACAAAGAAGCAAACCGTTATGATATTGATGCAAGAATTTCTGAAAGAGCACTCCGTGAGGTTTATCTCAAAGGCTTTGAGATTGTTGTCAAGGAGTCAGATCCCTGGACGGTTATGACCTCATATAACCGCATCAACGGTCAGCATACTTCTGAAAGCTATGAGCTGATTATGGGTATTCTCCGCGGTGAATGGGGCTTCAAAGGTATGGTTGAAACCGACTGGGGTGTTAAGAATGACCCCGTTAAAGAGGTCAAGGCAGGCAACGATATGAAGATGCCCTGCGGATATCCCGAAGACCTTAGAGTTGCGTTTGATAAAGGTGAGCTGACCAGAGCAGACCTTGAACCCTGCGTAAAGCGTATTCTTGAAATGACAATGAAATTTGCATAAATAAAGAACAGGCAGTGTAAAAACTGCCTGTTTTTTGTCATATATTAAATTCTGCGACCACGGGTAAATGATCTGCATAGATTTCGTTTACCGTTTCTGAATAAATACATTCAAGACCTCTGTAAAAGATATAATCAATCTTGATTTCGGGTTTATTCGACGGATATGTAGGTTCCGATGCATTGACATTTTTCATCCTGCCGAACAGCGGAGATAATACTTTATCATCAGGTGATGTGTTGAAGTCTCCCGTTACAATAACGGGTAAATCCGTTGAATCAACAAGTTTGCAGATTGTTTTAACCGCCATTTTTCTTTCTCCGCCCGACAGTCCCATGTGGCACACCATAACGCAAATTTTTTTGCCTTTAATATCGATAACCGATTTAAGTACGCATCTGGGCTCGTGATAGGAAAACGGTGATTTGAATATTACTCTGGAAATGGGAACTGTTTCAGCAGAAATAACAGGATACCTGCTTACAAGTGCGTTGCCGTACGGACTTGTGCCGTCAACCATAACTGCTTTTGCAAAATATTTTTCATATTTCAACGCATCGGCAATAGCGTTTGTCTGGTCGGTATACCCTTCAAGAGGGCCTTCACCTCTCACTTCATTCAGACCGCATATGTCAATGCTGTGTTTTTTTATTGCACCGGCAAATAAATCGGTATCAATAATTTTATTTTTAAAGTCAAGAGCGTGCTGAATATTGAATGTCATAATTTTCATAGCTTTCACCTGTTGAGTATGGGGAAACCGTTTTCATCCCATAAAACTTTTCTTTTCCTTGCACTTCGGCAAGGATCATAAAGCGAATCATAATGTGAATATCCGCATTCTCCCTTAAAGCATTTTTCATCTCTTGAATGATAAACAAAAATCCACTCACCGTTTTCATCTTTTACAAATGAATTATGGCCGGGGCCGTATTCGCCGTCAAGGTCATCGGATGTCAGCAGGGGAGTGTTGAGCTTTGTCCAGCTGGTTATATCGGTTAAATCAGAATTTTCATCTGCATACATTAATCCTATGCAGTATTCGGGACCTGTTGCCGAAGCTGAAAATGTCAGAAATACCTTGCCGTTATGTATCATTGCGGCAGGACCTTCGTTAACAGGAATTCTGACTCTTTCCCAATCGTATTCGGGTTTTGTTAGAAGCATCGCAGGGCAGGTGGTTTTCCACGGTTCATCGGGGTCGACAGTTGCAAGATATACATTTGAATTTCCGCCGTTTTGTGCCCACGAAACATAGTGAATACCGTTACATTCAAAATGGGTCATATCAAGCGAAAAACCTTTGAATGAGAAATTGTCACCTTCATAGGCAGTGTATTTACCCATATCAATCCAGTTATCGTTATACGGGTCATTGCCGCTGCACATTATTATGTGACAATCAATATCCCATACATTATTTTCACTTCCGCTTGCGGCGAAAAGCACATACCATTTACCGTTTATCTCGTGAATTTCAGGTGCCCATATAAAACGGAATGCAGAGTCGGAATTATTTTCGTGCCATATTACTTTTTCTTCTGCCTGTGACAGACCGTCGATTGTTTCGGATTTTCTCAGAATGATGCGGTCATATCCGTCTGCATCGTTTTCACCGTACATCGGGTATGATGCCGTGAAGTAGTAATATCCGTCACTGCCTTTTGCTATAAACGGGTCTGCTCTGTCTTTTATGAATATATCTGTTCTGGTACTCATTTTTATCACCTTGAAGCAAACTTATTGTAAAGTATTGTATCACATATGAAAGCTTAATTCAATAAAATCAATTCAACGATCTTTTTTTGCTTCTGTTAAAAATAAAATATAAAAACATATTGACAAATCAAAATCTTTTTGATATTATATCTATCGTTGCAAATAAGCAACGCATGGGCCATTAGCTCAGTTGGTTAGAGCAACCGGCTCATAACCGGTTGGTCCGGGGTTCGAGTCCCTGATGGCCCACCATAATTTAATACAGGGGTATAGCTCAGTTGGTAGAGCAGCGGTCTCCAAAACCGCGTGCCGAGGGTTCAAGTCCTTCTGCCCCTGCCATTCAAGTCCCGAA
>JAXJTD010000024.1:0-2447 GCA_036309745.1 Acutalibacteraceae bacterium
GTTTTTGGTGTATCTTTTGAACTTAAAAAAAGACTCTGAAGCCTTTCAGAAGGCGCAGAGTGTCACAAAACAGCATAGATTCAATGTTAAAAGTCAATTAAAAGACAGAAAAAACGCTGAAAAAATAACGCATTCACAACAAAATGACAACGATTCAGCCTATGAAAAACAGTTAAACAGTTATATTCAAGTTATAATATTGTTGATAGCTATGTTTGGCGGGAAGGGTAGACTCAAAACATTACTCGCAACACTTGTAAAAGCTGAATTAACAGCAGTTGAGACGGCAATCAGGTGTGACCTATTGCAACCCGTATATTGCTATGTTAGAAACCAAGGCTATGCAATCACACTCAGTATGAAGAATAATCTACTGAAGCGCGGAGTAAATGAGTTTAAGGCAGACAGCCTATTTTCTGACAGTGTACCGATGTTATCATACACTGATGAACTGGGCGAAGTTCCGCCGGTTCCGTTGCCTACACCGTTAATGCCGGTTAATCCGAAGCAGACAGCCGAAACGATTAACAGCATAGGACGGAGTATACAGGATAGTGTAATGGCAAGTACTGACGTTATTCAGCAACCGCCGTCTATACCTGATACGACGGTACCGGTTAACACCGGAACGGCACAACAGCCTTATATAGCTATTACAGAGCCGGAAGCGGTCACACCGACGGAAATCGTACCGCCACCACCGGCAGAAGGGATACCGGCCGGAAAAACCGGCATAACACCGCCTGGAGGGGGTGAAGGCATACCACCTACACCGCCGAAGTCAAGAGAGGGACAGGGCGGAAAACGGCCAAGAGGGCGTTGGTTATCTCAGAACTCAGAGAAGAGACTGAGAGAAATCAGCATACAGGCTTGCATACACGCAGCCAAAATGACATACAGAGTCATAGCACCTTTAGTACCGTTAGTTGTGCAGTGGATTTACGAAGGCCGGAACAAAGATTATATCCTGAACCAGATTGAGAACATGGCCGATTTAAGAGGAAAGGCAGACGCAATAGTATTGCAGATAACCTTAATGACAAATCAGGCTATACAACGGCAGAATATGTTAGATTTAGGCTTTAAGTCCGCAAAGTGGATACACGTACCCGGCGAATTTACAAGCCGTAAGACCCACAAAAATTTTAACGGTCAGACTTTTGACCTTACTGAAGGCCTATTTGACACGGACGTACAGAGAAACGTGTTCCCTTGTGAACTATGGTACTGTAGATGTGTAATGAAGGGGATTATACCGAAGGAGTTACTTTAATGTTTATTGAAGACAGTGAAACTTTTGCTTATGAACCTTTAGCCATTGATAGAGGATCTGTTAGAACTGTAGATGATAACGGATTTTTACACGTTAAGATAAGTCCATTAACAAGGGTACAGGTTGCGCCATACTACGGAAAAGAGATCCCCGGATGGCAGTCACTAGGCCTTGAAGCAAACAAGATATACAAGGGGTACCGGCCGGAAAGTGAACTTCAGAAAACAAGTACACTCAACTCTGTAAACGGTATCCCGATTCAGTTAAGACATCACCCAGATTTTGCAGACAGCCCGGCAAAAGAAACTCGTATAGGCGCAACGGGCACCGACGCAAAATTTACATACCCATTTCTCATGAACTCTTTACACTTTTTTGATAAAAAGGCGAAAGAACTCATAGAAAGCGACGCATTAAGAGAATTATCCCTTGCTTACAGGTACAAGCCGGATTTTACACCAGGGAAAGCACCGAACGGGCAAGACTATGATTTTGTTATGCGCGACATATCCGGTAATCACCTGGCACTTGTTGAGCAAGGCCGTGCCGGACATCAGGTTTTAGTTTATGACAGTAAACAGGAAATAGACGACATGGACATTGAACAGGTAACAGCGCTAGTGAATGACGCACTGGACAAGAAGTTAGCCGGTTTTGTCAATTCCTTGAACAAGCTTACTGAACGTGTGAACAAGTATGCGGGCAGTCTGGAAGACAAGGAAGAGACAAAGACGGAAGAAAAGGCCGAAGCTGAGGAAATTGTTACTGATAAATGTGGTAGCAAGAAGAAGGTAGCCAAGGACGAAGAAAAGCCGGAAAAAGCTAAACAGGTTGACGAAGAAGGCGAAGAAGTCGAAGAGATCAAAGAGTACGATGTTGAAAAGCTGAAGGACTCAAAGAAGACTGAAAAGACTGAAGCTGAACCGGAAGCCGAAGGCGAAGAAGACGACGAAGTTGAAGAAGAAGTAATCGAAGATAAGAAGGCCAAGAAGTCAGAAAAGCCGGAAGAAAAGAAGTCGGAAGTTAAGGCTAAGGATGAAGAAGAGATCGAAGAAGAAGAGATCTCTGTAGACTCAAAGAAGGCATTAAAGGATGCCGGCCTTGAAAACGCAGCGGATTATGTACAGAAGGCGTTTTTATCCGGTTGCAAGGATGAGAATATAAAGCTTTACGA
>JAXJTD010000025.1:0-4663 GCA_036309745.1 Acutalibacteraceae bacterium
GAGGAGAACACTTTTGCTGATGCCGGACATACAGCAGAGCAGCCCAACATCCAGTAAAAACAGTTTGAATGCTTTTAAGTCCTCATATGCTTTCAGCGGCAGATTGGGTGTTGTGATACGGCTGACCTTGTGAACCAGTCCGCAGTCGCACAGCCACATGATCGCGGTCTCAAACTCCTTTGCTCTGCCGCCTTCACGGACTAAGCCGTAGATAAACTTTTTATTCTCCTTGGCAAGCTGCGAGGGGATGCTGTTCCATACCATGCGGATTTTCGGAACGATATCCGACGGCGCGTGCTTGGAAAAGTCTTGCTCATATGCTTCGAGGATTCGCTTTTGCACTTCGCGAACCTCGTTGAAATCTTTGTTGTGTGAGAAACGCAAAACAGCTTCCGGCATACCGCCGATAAAGTAATACTGTTTCAGCAAATAGATAAATTGTTCGGAAAAAGAGTTTATTAAAGCGTAGTCGCCGCTGTTGAGCAGCTTGTAAAATTTCTCATAACCGATTCCCAATAAGAACTCATCGAACGACAGGGGATAGAGCTTCAAAAAATCTACCTTGCCGACAGGAAAAGAGGTTCCTTCATGCAATGCGATTCCTAAAAGCGAACCGGCACAGATTATATGGTACTGCGGCGCATTTTCGTAAAAGTATTTCAGGCTGCTCAACGCAGCAGGAACCTCCTGAACCTCATCAAAGATAATCAGCGTATCGTCGGGTGTGATGGTAGTATCGGAATATATTTCCAGTCCCATCACGATTCTTTCAATGTTCAAATCAGAAGAAAACAAGTCATTCATTTGTCTGTTGGAATCGAAGTTGATATAGACAGTCTTTTTATAACATTCTTTTCCGAATTCCTTCATCAGCCATGTCTTACCAACCTGACGCGCACCTTCAATAATTAAGGGTTTGCGGAAGTAACTGTCTTTCCATTTCTTTAATTTTTCAATTGCAGAGCGATACATATCATCAACACCTTTTGTAAATCTAATATCAGTATAACACTTAATCACAAAAAATACAACGAATATTTTTAAATCACAGCAAAAAATACAACGAAAAATAGGTTCGGCGTAACAGAAATTACACCGAGCCTGATTTATACCCCTTGCGGATATACACCGCTGACGAATATTTCTTCGTCAATATGTACTATCTCCAGCCCATTCTGTTGTGCAAGTCCAACATGGCGAAGCAGAATTTTTGCCAGTTTTTCAATGTTATCTGTGACGGGTCAGAATTATGGATATATATGGAAATTCAAAGTAAACCAATAGAGCTGATTTATGTTGAACAATAGAATCTATTAATCTGATATTAGGTTTATTGTTCTGAATATTAACTATATTGTTCTGAAAATATTTTATATTATTCCGAAAAGCGCTTGTATTATTCTGAATGATAGGGTATAATAATCTTAATCTAAACTAAGGAGTAATTGTATGGCTGAAATGATGACAGTAAAACAAGCATCGGAGCGATGGAATATTTTTGACAGCAGAATCACAAAGCTCTGTCGCGAAGGGAAAATCCCCGGTGCGGTTAAGGATGGTAAATCGTGGCTGATTCCTGTTGACACGCCAAAGCCTGCGGACAACAGATATAAAAAACAGCCAAACAAGCTAAAGCAAGAAAAGCTCCCTTTGCCGGTTGGTGTTTCCGAATATCGCGTGGCGTCGACACAATACTATTATATCGATAAAACTATGATGATCAAGGACTTTTTGGATGAACGTCCTATGGTATCGTTATTCACGCGTCCGAGGCGTTTCGGTAAGACATTGAACATGGATATGCTAAAAACATTTTTTGAGCATAGTGATGAAGATACTTCTGTTTATTTTCAAGATAAAGCTATATGGAATTGCGGAGAACGCTATCGGAGCTATCAGGGCAAGTATCCTGTGATTTTTGTTTCCTTTAAGGATATCAAATTTGATTCGTGGGATCTGACTTTTGAAATGCTAAAAACAGTGATCGGCACAGAATTTGAACGTCATTTTGAATTGGCAAATTCAGATAAATGCAGTGAAATGGATAAAAAGCAATATCGGAAGATTGCCGAGCGAGAGGCAGATATTGTATCGCTCTCCGGCGCATTTGATGTTCTGTCGAGAATGCTGTATCGGCATTACGGGCAAAAAGCGATTATTATTATTGACGAATATGACATTCCAATCCAGCAGGGACATTCCAAAGGCTTTTATGATGAAGTCGTTGATTTTATGCGAAACCTATTTTCGGGTGGATTAAAAGATAATCCCGCGTTAGCTTTTGGTTTTTTAACTGGTATTCTTCGTGTGGCAAAGGAGAGTATTTTCAGCGGACTTAATAATTTAGTTGTCAATTCTATTCTTGATGAAAGCTACAGTCAGTATTTTGGTTTTACAAAATCTGATGTTGAGCAGATGGCATTGTATTACTCTGCAAAAGATAAAATGACGGAGTTATGCGAATGGTATGACGGGTATCGCTTCGGTGATACAGAGATTTTTAATCCGTGGTCGGTTATCAATTATTTTAAGAACGGGTGTAAGCCGCGCGCGTTCTGGCAGTCGACAGGAAGTAATGAAATCATTTCGGAAGTAATAGCCTGTGCGGATGAAAGCATTTATGAACGATTGGAAAAACTGTTGCAGGGCGACAAATTTAGAGCATTAATTGATACAGGCGTCATTTATCCTCAAATAAAGATCAATCCTTCATCGATTTACAGTTTTTTGTTAGTAGCCGGTTATTTGAAGGCGGAAAATGCGGAGATTTCTTCAAGCGGTGATTTCCTATGCGATATTTCTCTGCCTAATAAAGAAATCAAAGCAGTATATAATAAAGAAATACTTCAAAAACTTAACGCTATTGTTCCTCAGTCTTCAGCAGTTGAAATTCAGGAAGCAATTTATACAAATGATTCAAAACGCTTGCAGCAGCAATTAAGAAAGCTGCTTTTACAGTCTGCAAGCAGCTTTGACACCGTCGGAGAACTATTCTTTCACGGTCTGTTTCTCGGTATATGCGCAATATTTGACGATCAATACTACGTGACATCTAACAGGGAATCGGGAGAGGGAAGATTTGATATTCAACTGATGCCGAAGAATAACAGCAGACCGGGTGTTTTGATTGAGTTGAAATCGAAAAAAGATCTGTCGAAAGAACAATTGGATACTTTGGCACAGGAGGCGCTGAATCAAATCAATGAAAGGCAATATGATACGGAAATGAAAACGCACGGCATAACAACGATCTTTAGGTATGGCGCAGCGTTCAGTGGTAAGAATGTAGCTATTTGTTCGGAATAGGAGATGAAATAATGCTATCGGTAAAGACAACAGAAAATCTGGCAGGCGTGACGGTCAGCGGAACCTATTGGGATTTGAACGCGTTATATGACGCGCTGACAAATGTTATCGGTGAAGAAGAGAGCTATCCGGAATTTGAAGCGTGCAGGATTCGTGTATTGGGTTTATGCTATGATATCCGTCATGCTTATCAGGGAGACAGAAACAGAGGTAAAATTGAGTACGGAGATGAAGTGTTTTCGTTTGAATATCTGTGGCCTGAGACGGTGTTTATCTATGGCGTATTGGATGAATTTGTAAGATTGTCCTCAGGGAGCCTATGCTACCTGCGTCAGGAAGGCGCTGAACGGTTATTCTATAATCCCGAAACAAAGGACGAGCTCTTGGATCGTTTGCCGGATGATATAGCTTTTGTATGCTATTTCCGGAACTTAATCATCAACGCTTTGCAGCGCACGATAGACGAAAAGCGGTTTAAGAAGATACACAGAGCATTGGAAGACAGATACAGCTACACGCTTATGAAGCGTTATTACAACAACTTTTGTACGCAGTGGGTAGATATTCAAAATGTAAAGTATCTTAAACGTGCGCCTGAGAAAAGAAAAACCTATCTTGCTACCATATCGGAGAAAATTCTGTTTGACAACTCAGATTATGACGCGTTGGAAGATGGTGTCTATGAATTTGCAAGAGTATGCGGTGTACCATATTATGAAATCGAATTAACCGATATACAGTATCCGGACGAGATAGAATGGTAGTCAGGAGGATTTTATGTATCAGGTAAAAGAAAAGGATTGGAAACAGTTCCGCAAAATGCTGCCCGAATGGCAGGAAGCATATATGGAGCGGCTGACAAAGGAATATATTGAATTGCTCAGTAGCGACATGCAGGCATCGGACAAGTTTTGGGCACTTGATAAAAGAATCAAGGACGATAAGAAGTGTACCGGCGTGATTGCGAGAGACATAAGCCGTTCACATATGTTTCAGCATATTATTGACTTGATGTATGAAGGAGCAATTACGGTAGATGATTTAAAAGAATTCAGTGAGGATTTGCGGGATACGATAAAAACAAGACAAGAAATTGACCGCAGATATTTCGGAAGCTAAAAAACAGGCTCGGTGCAAAATGCGCCGAGCCTGTTGTAGCTTTACAGGTCAAAACGATGTAATAATTTTTTCGTTCTGCTTTGCGTTCATATTGAAATGCACCGAACCTGTTTTATACCCCTTGCGGATACTCAGTATATTTCAATTTTCCTCCGTCGATATGTACTATTTCCATCCCATTCTTTTGGCTAAATCCAACATAGCAAAGCTGTATTTTTGCCATTTTTTCAATGTTATC
>JAXJTD010000026.1:0-1700 GCA_036309745.1 Acutalibacteraceae bacterium
ATGCTGTTGTCAGTGCCTTTTTCAATTCTGTTAATATCTGAAGTTTCAGCAAATTCTATAAGCGCCTTTGTTCTTTCTTCAACAACGGGGTGACGCTTTTTAGCGTTACCGGGCATCATTATATATTTTGCGCCGTCTTTTTCATATGGCTTATCTGCGGGAAGAATTCTTTCGTTTTCTTCTATTACGCTTTGTGAGTGTGCCACTCTTGTGCACATTTTAATGAGCACGGCTGTGTCAAACTTTTCTGAAATTTCATAACCAAGCTTTGCAAACTCAATTGCTTCAGCTGAGTCTGAAGGCTCAAGCATAGGCATTTTGGCTGCAATTGCATAATGTCTTGAATCCTGTTCATTCTGCGAAGAGTGCATACCTGCATCATCAGCAACTGCAATGATGAAACCTGCATTCACACCTGTGTAAGATATGGTGAAAAGAGGGTCTGCAGCAACATTAAGACCAACATGCTTCATTGCGCAAAAACTTCTTTTTCCTGCAAGGCTTGCACCGAAAGCACTTTCCATAGCAACCTTTTCATTTGGTGCCCATTCCGCATAAATTTCCTGATATTTAGCGGCAAATTCCGTAATTTCTGTGCTTGGTGTGCCGGGATAACTTGAAACAAAAGAACAACCTGCCTCATAAAGACCTCTTGCCAATGCTTCATTGCCGAGCATAAGCTTTTTCATTATAATTCCAACTCCTTAATATCCTGATATAATAAACAATTCCTCAATATCAATCTTCAATTGCTGTTTTTACTGTAACAGTAACTTTCTTTTCATAACAAGCGAAAATTTCTTCAACCATTTCTTTCTCAGGCGCTTTTGTAACCAATGAAACAACAGGTACAATAATAAGCCCCATAACCATACAGAAAGCGCCGGCATTGATGGGTGACTGAAGGATTGCGGGAAAATGCACCTTGACAGGTGAAATAACAAGTATCATAAACACACTTGAAAAAATAAAACTTACCCAACAAGCAATCTTTGTGGTTCTCTTCCAATATAAGCCGTAAAGGAAGGGTGCAAGGAAAGCACCGGCAAGTGCCCCCCACGAAATACCCATAAGCTGAGCAATAAAAGTCACGCTTGATTTATGCTGTACAATTGCAAGAACAACTGAAATTCCGATGAAAACAACAATAAGTATTCTCATAATGAGAAGCTGCTTTTTTTCATTCATATTTATTTTAAGACTATCTTTCAAAAAGTCAAGAGTTAATGTTGAACTTGATGTAAGAACAAGTGAAGAAAGTGTGCTCATTGACGCTGAAAGTACAAGAATTACTACAATTGCAATGAGAATTGCGGGAAGGTCTTCAAGCATTGCAGGAATAATTACGTCAAAGCCGTCTTTTGCAACGTCAACCTTGTGGCCGTAAAGTCTGCCGAAGCCGCCGAGGAAGTAGCAGCCACCTGCAACCACAAGAGCAAATGCAGTAGAAATAATCATACCCTTGTTGATTGCTTTTTCGTTTTTGATAGCGTAGAATTTCTGAACCATCTGAGGAAGTCCCCATGTGCCGAGAGAGGTAAGGAGCACTACGCCCAAAAGGTTTACAGGATCGGGGCCGAAGAAGGAAGCAAAGGCACCGGGCATATCTGCAGTTTCGGGTGTGCTTATCTGACTGAGGCTCCCCAGCGCCTCCATAAATCCGCCGTTATTTTTAAGAACGGCAATAATTACTGCGGTAA
>JAXJTD010000027.1:0-1751 GCA_036309745.1 Acutalibacteraceae bacterium
AAATGTGCCTACTTCCCGCATTCAGGATATTCTTCATAACCGCAGAAAGATAACTGTAGATACATCTTTACGCTTGGCAAAATTTTTTGGATTATCTGACGGTTATTTTATGGCTTTACAGGATGACATTGATATAAGAAACGCAAAAATAGAACTTGCACCACAGTTAGAAGAAATCAAAACTTATGCGTATGCATAAAAATTGTCCTAACAAAGGTTCGTAGCCGACACGCGGTCAAGCCGCGCCACCGTTTAAGCAATTGATATGGTGAGCCAAAAGTCAATATGTAAAAAACAGGAAAAGAACAGTGTCTGCTCTTGTCCGGTAGTGACCACTATGATATTCGTGCATAGACCGAGGCCCGCTCCAGGGCAATGATCCGCCGTAGAACCCTTTTGTTATGTTAACAGGAATCAGATTCTGAAAATCAGAAAATGTCCTAAAACTGGTTTCGAAGATGGTTGTTTCTGTACTGCAATCCCCGAATCACTTCGTTCCCTTCCTGAAAATACCGAATTAAAAAAAAATCACTGGATATGATTCGTCATCATCCCCCATGCAAAACATGCAAGTTCCCTTGCACATGCGACAGCCGCCTTGTTGTAATTTATGCCCTTGAGCTCAAGCTTCCTCATCCTTGACTTTATCCTGAGTGCTGCCCTGTCCGCATAGTTTATGATTTCCGAGTCCATTCCTTCCTGCCTTGCCAGAAGCCTCCTTGACTTCTGGCCGTGAGAAAGTGCCGTCGCCCGCTTTATCGATTTTGCCGACTCCACAAGAAGATGCCTTAAGTTCTGATTTCCCTGCTTCGTTATTCCCACGCTGTTTCCGACCGAAAGTCCGCTGTCATGACGTCCTGGAATTAATCCCGTGTAGCTTGCGAATTCCTTTGCTGACTTGAATCGGTTAAAGTCTCCTGTTTCCGCTATCAGACTCACAGCCGTAACTGTGTCGATTCCTGAAATGCACTTGAGCTTTTTTACACCTTCAGAAATTTCCTTGTCGCTTTCAAGCTCCTTGAGCTTTGCATTCAGTCGGTCAAGCCGCTGGATTTGACGTGAGACCTCGCTGACATATTCCTCAAAACAGTACGTCAGGTAATCAGATGCAAAAGTGACGGTCTTAAGCCATGTAAAAAATTTTATCGTCCAATAGGACTCCCTTCCGCCTCCAGGATATGAGATTCCGTGATAGAGTAAAAATGAAAGAAGGTTCTCTTTGCCTTCTTACAACTCTTCAACACGCTGGCACGAAGCCTGACGACTTCCTTGATTGCAAGAATGTTTTCTGTCGGCAGTACTACCTGTTTGTATGAATGATAGGCAAGGGTTCGTGCAAGCATCTGTGCATCTGCCCTGTCAGTCTTAAGAATCTTGTCTTTTGCAGTTTTTGCGATTGAGGTCGGTGCCATAATTACACAATTAAATCCCTGCTGCTGAAGATCAAGACACAGCCTGTATCCGGTTGGGCCTGCCTCATAGCCGCAGACAGTGATTGCATTGCCGTTGGACTCTGAGATTTTCTTCAGATAAGACGCAACATTTGCTGTTGATGCTTTCATTGTATGCTGGGAGAAAAAATATTCTTCTGCATATCAAAACTGCACAAGCTGTAAGTGTCCTTGTGGACATCGATTCCGACATAAATTATACTTTCCATTGGTGGGTCTCCTTTGTTTGCGGTAACTCGGCCGCTTGTCTTTTATTTAAGTTTGCCGTAAATCCGCGGTTTTTAACATCGCGAGGCTCAC
>JAXJTD010000028.1:0-3344 GCA_036309745.1 Acutalibacteraceae bacterium
AGGCTCCCGCCGGACTGTTTCCAGTTCGGTGAGATCCTGCTTTTTACTTCTCCGGGAATATGCCTGCAAGCTGCAAGCCACGTATTCGCTCAGAATAATGTCAGAATATCAACTGTTATCATTTTGTTATCAAATCGTATCTTCCAAAGCCTGAGAGCCGCATAAACACTGGCTCTCCGGAGAGCACTTTATTATTCGTACTCGATACCGGCAAAGCGTTTCTTAACGTATATCAGTTAAGTTTTGTGTGCATTTTGCCGATTTTTTCTCTCAATTATACTGTGTCTCTTCCCTTTCCGATCTTCTGTTGCCAATTTGTTGCCACGAAAAAGACTTTTTTACCTGCTTCGGCATAGAGGATCAAAGCTTCTCCCAACTTTTATGACAACTGACTCTTAGTCGATCACTTTATATCGAAGCCGTATATAGGAATCTTGAAGTACCGAACAATCTTTCAGTTCTTTAGTACATTAAATATGATTTAGCCTGCATTCCGGGAGTTCGCCATTCATCACTTTATTGATGTTACTTATAAAGAAGTCATAACGTTTTTTATGATACTTCACTCCATCCGGCAGTCCGGCCGTATGTGGTGTTAGAATTACATTTTTCAAGTCCCTCAAAGGATTATCCATATCTAATGGTTCATCCTCATATACATCCAGACAGGCTCCGCCAATGCTGCCTTGCATTAACGCCAATGTAAGCTGTTCCTGGTTAATGACTGCTCCCCTGGATGTATTGATCAATACTGCGTCTGACTTCATTTTTTCGAACACATGAGAATCTATCATATGCCTCGTGCTTTCATTCAAAGGAATATGTATACTGACTATATCGCTTTCTTGATAAAGACCATCTAAATCCTTTTGCTGTACGCCGGCAATGTCAAATGGTTTATGGCTATAGCCTAACACCTTCATATGGAAGGCGTTGCAATACTCCGCAACCTTTTTTCCTACATTTCCAAGACCAATTATTCCCATCGTTTTTTCAGAAAGCTCTGCCCCGTTATAATTCAAATCTCTTTCATCCAGATGAGACTTTAAGTATGAATCGAGGTAGTTGATATTTTTATACCAAGAGAGAATGAATGCCATAACGTGCTCAGCAACTGCATTTGCATTCACACCGGAAGCATTGCAGACCTGAATGCCATATTTTGTGCAGTCTTCGAGATTTACATTATCAAATCCTGCACCTGTTTGAATTAATTTAAGTCTGGGTGCTTTTTCCAGCAAATCCGCGTTGACTTTGATATGCTCTGGTATTAGCACGTCCGTGTCTTTTAATTCTTCTTCCGCTGATTCATGAGAAAGCAGGAATTTTACTTCCCAATCCTCTGGAAATCTATTTTTTATCTGTTCTTTTGCTGCATCAGGGAAATTTCCGATTATAACAATTTTCATTTAAACTCCTGCGTCTCCCACATCCGATATAAACCATCTTTTACAAATTATTATAAGAGGATCGTTTCTTTCAAACTAATAAATCTTCTTCATTTTCTTAGCACAGTCGTCCAGATGCAGATTATCTGAGAGGGTATTAACAAATCGTTGTTAGAAAACGTTTACCCCTATTGAATGCATCTTAGCTTCTATTCTTCGGCTTGTTTCCAAATTGACAATTTAGCTTTCCAACTACTGTTTATTATTCCTTGCTTCCCAAATTATTTTCATCTGCTCATTTGATAATTTCTCTCGGGAGTAAATCCATTCTCTCGCACATACAGCAACATCCATTTGAACATCATGTATACTTCCCTGATCTAATTGAAAAAAAAAATTCCAACCAATCTGCGCAACATCTTCAAGCGGGTACAAAAATAATACGAGTCTTGAAGTCAACGGAAACACCAATGCTTTAGGTCTGTTTAGATATTCTTCATTATGCGAAGGCCACTGCACAACCGGTCGATCAGAAGTAAATATCACGTCATCAGAAGCCATACCAATCTGATACGCCATACCACTCAGATTTGCTAAAGCACTTCGTATTATTGTTTTTTGATCCCATTCTGCGTCTAATCCTAAGGGAAGCAGATTCAGAAGCGTAGAATTCCTTGCTTGCTCATCTGATAATCCTTGATTAGTTTCTTTCAAAAAGTCAATTCCCCTTGATATCGTGTTCGGATCCCGATACAACAATGCAGTGATAAAAATAATAAGTAAGCTTTTTTCTTCTTCCGAAAGAAATGTTGTACAATTCATACATTTTTCATTTTTTGCTCGTTCTTGTATTGAACAAAATACATTGCTGACAGCAGTCTCTATCTTACCGAATGTTTTTTCGATTGTATTACGCGCCACGAAAGAGCCGTCTGCATTTCTCAACTCATACAAATTCTTTTCAAAACATATATTCTGAATATTAACTTGAACAGGAGTATGCCGCATTGCTTTTATATTATATTGCCAAACAAATGCCTTCTCTTTATTTCCTTTCTTTTTTATTTCTGAGAATTCTTTAAGATACATTCGTGAGAGAAAATGCTCATCTTCAGTATAGTTTTTATCTTTTGGCATCCTTTAACCTCAGATACTATGTCTCTTCCCTTTCCGATCTTCTGTTGCCAATTTGTTGCCACGGAACGACTATTTCACCTGCCAATGTCCGGTCTTATTAGAACCGATACGGTTGATCAGACCCTTTCCTTTGAGAGAGGCAAGAACGCGGGTGATTGTACGCTGGGATTTTCCTGTTTTTACAATCAATTCCGCATTGGTCATCCCGGGCTCTTCCCGCAAGCAGCTCAGTACAGCCTGTTCCAGATCACTTATATGGTCATTTATTTGGCCATTTTCCTGGCCAGATAATGGCGACTTATTTCGGTCAATCCTTGAAAACTCGATTTTGAAGTCCGTATCGGCATTTTCGTATTTGATTTCAACCCCTGCCGCATTGCAAAGCGAATAGATTTTCCGAATACCGGAGCCAAAGGTCTCAACATCCTTACACAGATAGAGTACCCGCGCGATCGTCTCATTACGCAGGAAAGAATGGATATCGCGGCTTACAAAATCGATCGGTTCAAACTCGTTTGCAAACGATCCGGGATTCACAATGCTGATCCTGTCGGAGAAGATGTCAATTTCGTGCTGAACAGGAAGATCATAGCGGGCGTGGGCAAAACTGTTGATCACAGCCTCTCGCATCGCATCGACCGGAATTTCCGGAATCTCCTTCCGGTGGATTCCGTCGCCCTCCATTTCGACCCTCCAGCGGATATTTTTAATAATATACCCGACAGCAGCATCAATCAGCTGAAATATGTTGCCTTCCTCTCTGACAATATCCAGAAAAGTTTCCTTGTGTTCCGTGGCGAAGACTGCCATTTTCAATAC
>JAXJTD010000029.1:0-1941 GCA_036309745.1 Acutalibacteraceae bacterium
ATATTGCTTTTTATAGCGCGGCTATGGCGGTAATCTATCAATCAAACGTCAGTTGCGCGGATCGCCCACCGCGGCAGCGGTCGCGGACTGCCCACCGCGGCAGCGGTCGCGGCAGCGTGACGTTGCATTCGGCGCGGCTTTGGACAGCGTTCAGGGTTAGACAAACTCAGATTAACGCCGCGTTAGAAAAGGCTGGTGAACTTGTGCTGCTAATGCCTTTTATAGCGCGGCTATGAATTTTTTCTTACCATCAAACGTCAGTTGCGCGGACTGCCCACCGCGGCAGCGGTCGCGGCACACGTCAATCTAATTTCGTAATCAAACTGTAACATCAATAAGGGCGACATAATTATTGATGAAGTTTGCAAGGTTGGAGATATTATAAAGATTGCGCTTCAAAACACCGCTGATGGAAGTACGTGGAACATAGCGGTCTTTGTAAATGCGAGCCAGATTAAGTGCAATTTTTCGCATGATATTCAAATTTTGTTGAACGTTCATATCCCACACCTTTGTTTTATCTTCCAAAAAGTGTACGTCAAGCAGCCAATGCATGCTTTCGACAGCCCATTCGAGTCGTGCATGCCTTAATAGCTCCTGTGCAGTCATTTTCCGGCTTGAAATATAGTAATGCCACTCGCTGCTTTTGCTTTCTCCCTTGAGAAACTCCGTGTGAATTGCTCCGATAACTGTGAGGTTTTTCCAATCCTTCTTTCCGGTCAGCCAGTCAATGTCAGTGGAAACAAAGGCAGTTCGCTTTTCTATTCTACCGCCATTTTTCTCTGTCTGGCTATGGCTTTCTGTTTCTTCATTCTGAAAATACATCTCAATTTCATCATGAAGCGTAGGCTGGTTTTCTTTCACCACAAACAAATAATCCCCACCCTCGGCTACCACCTTTGCGGCAGATTCTTTTTGACAATGGAGCGCGTCTGCAACAAGCATTGCTCCGCTGATATCTAAAATATCAACTAATTTTCTGAATATTTTGGGTTCTGATATTTTTGAATCACAGGGTAAAGAGCCGATAATCAGCTTGCTTTCCGATATAATCGCGCTTAAAATGTGAAGAGGCTGACCGTCTTTTGTCCTTTGGTCGGTTGAACAGATAGTTTTTCCGTCGATTGCGATTGTTTTATCTTTGTTTTCTGATTGAACAATCTCGCTGACCCATTCCACAAAGACCTCAGTGAATTTTTCAGGTTTGACGCAACCGATCAAATTGTAAAACTGCGCTCTTGACGGTAGTTTGTAAATCCCAAACTGCTCATAAAAGAATTCCCTAACCGGTTCCTCCTGCGCCCAATCATAAATATCAGATATGTTCTGCAAGCTGCTCAGCATGCCGCATATCATGATGGTTAGACTGTCAGAAACTCGATAGTAGTAAGCTTTGTGTTCACTCGTTTTTTCCAGCTCTGCCATCTTTTCTATCAATCTTTCAAATACTTCCATGTTATCACCCTACTATATGATAACATATCTTCTTTGTAATTTCTATTACAGAATTATTTCAGAATTAGATTGACGTGTTTCTTTCCAAACAGGATATTGACACAGCGCCGAACATCTGCTATAATAATATAAGACGCGCCATTAGCTCAGTTGGTCAGAGCTACCGGCTCATAACCGGTTGGTCCGGGGTTCGAGTCCCTGATGGCGCACCATCCTATGCGAATAAAAAAGATATTCGCCCCGAAAAGCCCGATTTTATCGGGCTTTTTCACGTCTCAAGGGCGTGTCCGCGAGCGTACAAAAACGTAGATGTAAAACGGCTTTTTTACCGTTTTTCAGGGAAATGAACCCCCGAAAGCACGCAAAACAGACAACTAAATACATAAAATAACGGGTAAAGATATAGTCAAATTCTTTTACTCGTTTTTAATATTTGAGCCAATCGTTTAGAAATAAGCGGTTGGCTCTTTTTTTATTTCCAAAAAA
>JAXJTD010000030.1:0-3559 GCA_036309745.1 Acutalibacteraceae bacterium
GCTATGAAATGGTAACGGAGTTTTCCTATTGCCTTATTATGAGTGCCGATAATCCTCTTGCAAAGAAAGAAGAAATCACTTTTGATGATCTGACGGACTATATCGAAATTGCTCACGCAGACCCTTATGTGCCGTCGCTTCCGCTTGCAAAGGTTGTCAAATCGGAACTTCCCGATAACATTGACCGCAGAATCTTCATTTTTGAAAGAGCAAGTCAGTTCGATTTGCTTTCGCAGAATCCCGAAACTTTTATGTGGGTTTCTCCCGCACCGCCGAGCGTTCTTGAAAGATATAACCTTGTGCAAAAGAAATGCGTGGATAATAAAAAGGTATATAAAGATGTTCTGATATACCGTAACGGATATAAGCTCACAGACCTTGATAAAAAGTTCATAACTGCTCTTTGCGAATCGAAACGAAAACATATTAATAATGAAAATTCCAAGACTCGTCCATAAAGGACGGGTCTTGATTTTTTATATCGATATAAGGGTTATCGATATTGATAATACCGATTGAACATTTTAATAATTCCCAACTTGACGCTGATTTGTTAAGATAGCTATGGTCAAAAGAAAGGAGGCATTACGGTGGATAAATCAGGAATAACCAAAGCAACATTGGGCAGACTTCCGCACTATCTTCAGTTTTTGCGTGAACTGTCGGTTGACGATGTTCCGTATATTTCCGCAACCGTGATTGCCAAAAAACTTTCTCTCGGCGAAGTTCAGGTAAGAAAAGACCTGAGTGCCGTAAGCGGTGCAGGAAAGCCCAAGGTCGGATATAAAACGGCTGACCTGATAAAGACTCTTGAGGCTCATCTCGGTCAGGGCGATATGACAAATGCCGTACTCGTCGGTGCAGGAAAGCTCGGAAAAGCTCTTCTTGAATTTGACGATTTTGAAGATTACGGTGTAAAAATCATCGCCGCATTTGACTGTAACGAAACGGCAATCCGCTATAACCGTTCAATTGAGATTCTGCCGATGAATGATTTTGACGAATACTGCAAACAAAATAATGTCAGAATCGGAATCATAACCGTTGGCACAGGGTCTGCACAAAATGTGTGTGACAAAATGATTGAAAGCGGCATAACGGCAATCTGGAATTTCGCTCCCTGCAATCTTGAAGTCCCTGACGGCATACTTCTCAAACAGGAAAGACTTGCGCTCTCACTCGCATATCTTAACAATAAGTTATCAATTATGTAAAACATATTCAGGAGGATAAAAAATGGCTACAAAAACTTACGAAATCATCGACGGCGTTGAAAAGCTCACCGAAGCAATTGCTCGTGTGAGAAAGGCTCAGCAGGTTTTCGCAACCTACACTCAGGAGCAGGTTGACAAGATTTTTCTTGCAGCGGCTTCTGCGGCAAACAAGGCAAGAATCCCCCTCGCAAAAATGGCTGTTGAAGAAACAGGCATGGGTATTGTTGAAGATAAGGTTATCAAGAATAACTATGCTTCAGAATATATCTACAATGCTTATAAGGACACAAAGACCTGCGGCATAATCGAAGAGGATAAGGCTTTCGGTATCAAGAAAGTTGCAGACCCCATCGGTGTTATTGCGGCGGTTATTCCCACAACAAACCCCACATCAACCGCAATTTTCAAGTGCCTTCTTGCTCTTAAAACAAGAAATGCTATCATTATCTCTCCGCACCCCAGAGCAAAGAACTGCACAATCGCAGCTGCAAAGCTCGTTCTTGAAGCAGCAGTTGCAGCAGGCGCTCCCGAAGGAATCATCGACTGGATTGATGTTCCCTCACTCGAAATGACAAACACAGTTATGAAGGAAGCAGACATAATCCTTGCAACAGGCGGCCCCGGCATGGTTAAGGCTGCATATTCAAGCGGCAAGCCCGCTCTCGGTGTTGGCGCAGGTAACACTCCCGCTATCATCGATGACAGCGCAGACATCCTTCTTGCCGTTAACTCAATCATCCACTCAAAGACATTCGATAACGGTATGATCTGTGCTTCCGAGCAGTCGGTTATCGTTATGGAAAATATCTACGATACCGTTAAGGAAGAGTTCGCTGCAAGAGGTTGCTATTTCCTTAATCCTACTGAAACAGAAAAGGTAAGAAAGACAATCATCATCAACGGCGCTCTCAACGCAAAAATCGTTGGTCAGCCCGCAGCCAAGATTGCCGAGCTTTCAGGCGTAACAGTTCCCGAAGGCACAAAAATTCTTATCGGTGAAGTTGAAAGCGTTGATATCAGCGAAGAATTCGCTCACGAAAAGCTTTCACCCGTTCTTGCAATGTATAAAGCAACAAGCTTTGAAGATGCACTTGCAAAGGCAGAGCACCTTGTTGCAGACGGCGGCTACGGTCACACATCTTCACTCTATGTAAACGAAGTTACAGAAATCGAAAAAATCAACGAATTTGCCGCAAGAATGAAGACCTGCCGTATTCTTGTCAATACTCCCTCATCACACGGCGGTATCGGTGACCTCTATAACTTCAAGCTTGCTCCCTCACTCACACTTGGTTGCGGTTCATGGGGCGGCAACTCAGTAAGCGAAAACGTTGGTGTTAAGCACCTTATCAATATCAAAACTGTTGCAGAAAGAAGGGAAAATATGCTTTGGTTCCGTGCACCTGAAAAGGTATATATCAAGAAAGGCTGTCTTCCCGTTGCTCTTGATGAGCTCAAGAACGTTATGGGCAAGAAGAGAGCTTTCATCGTAACAGACACATTCCTCTATGAAAACGGCTACACAAAGCCCATCACAGACAAGCTCGACGAAATGGGCATTGCTCACACAACTTTCTTTGATGTTCAGCCCGACCCCACTCTCCTCAATGCAAAGAACGGTGCAGCACAGATGGCTGCATTCAAGCCCGACACAATCATCGCTCTCGGCGGCGGTTCAGCAATGGACGCTGCAAAGATTATGTGGGTTCTCTATGAGCATCCCGAAGCAGACTTTATGGATATGGCAATGAGATTCATCGATATCCGCAAGAGAGTTTATACATTCCCCAAGATGGGTGAAAAGGCATACTTCATCGCTGTTCCCACATCAGCAGGTACAGGCTCCGAAGTTACTCCCTTCGCAGTTATCACCGATGAACAGACAGGCGTCAAGTATCCTCTTGCTGACTATGAGCTTCTTCCCAATATGGCAATCATTGATACTGATTTCCATATGTCAGCTCCCAAGGGTCTTACAGCTGCATCAGGTATCGACGCTGTAACACACGCAGTTGAAGCTTATGCCGCAATGCTTGCAACAGACTACACAGACGGTCTTGCACTCCAGGCACTCAAAAATATCTTCACATATCTTCCCAGAGCATACGAAAACGGTCAGACAGACGTTGAAGCAAGAGAAAAGATGGCTAATGCCGCAACAATGGCAGGTATGGCATTCGCAAATGCATTCCTCGGAATCTGCCACTCAATGGCTCATAAGCTCGGTGCTTTCCATCATCTTCCTCACGGCGTTGCAAACGCACTTATGATTGAAGAAGTTCTCCGCTTCAATGCTTCCGAAGCTCCCGCAAAGATGGGCACATTCTCACAGTATGACCATCCCC
>JAXJTD010000031.1:0-2233 GCA_036309745.1 Acutalibacteraceae bacterium
ATGTTATGCTACTCATTTCTACGATAAAGACGATTTGGATGAGGACGGCAAACCGATACGAAAACCAATCCCCGAAGAATCCTTTATTGACATAGCCATCGATCACGGCTTGACATCACCCGATACCGCTGACAAAACATACCGCAAGGCACTCGGCAAAATGAAAAAGGAACTGAAAAAGAAAGATATATCCTAAAACAAAAAAGGGCGACAATCTGAATGTAACACATTCGAGTTGTCGCCTTGTTATTTATTCTATCAATTACTATCCTGAACAGCGTTGCAACGCACTGTGACACGGCTACCGCCACCTAAGGTGCAAGTATATAAGGAAAGATCAAAACCGCTTGTAATCATTTCTTTTGTTGCATTTTTAGGCAGGGTTTCCAAAATAACAACTTCGTAGTAATGTACTGTTCCGCTTACGTCGGTAAAAACAACAATATCACCTGCTTGCAGTTTGGAAAGTCTACCAAAGTGTGATTTATAGTTATGAGCGGCGATAACAAAATCCTTTTCATAATAAGACCCGTAATAATGACACGGAGCCTTCTTTAACTTTGCATAGCTCCAGTCTGTCAAAACGGGCAATGGCGGATTTGCCGTCACCGCCCGTTTGTGCGTTCCGTCTTTATTTTAATACCTTTCTGGGCGTGTACCTTTTTATTGAATCTCTTTCCGGCGATAGATGCCTAAAATGACAAGAGCGGAAAGGCTGAGGACTGCTAAGAGGGTCCACACAACAATATAGGAATTGTCGCCTGTTTGCGGAGAGAAAGGTTCTTTGTCCTCTTGTTCATTATTTTCGTTATTGTCGGGAGTCTCTGTAATCACACCATCAGTAAAGGAGATGTTGGGCTTAACTTCAGCGTATTCTTCACCGATAACGCCACCCAGGTGCTCGACAATGTAGTTTTCAAGCAGTTCCACATCCAGTGTTCCTTCGGCATCCAGAATCTTGGCATCCTTGAACATGGTCATACCGCCTCCAAAATCGAGGAGGAAATAGTTGAAGCCTGCAAGAATATACTTGCCGTTAGGATCCAGTGCTTTATATTCGCCGCTTGTCTTATCAAGAACCTTAACGTTATACACACGGTACGCACCGTCAACCTTTTCAAAAAATCCATTCGCATCCACCTTGACGGATGTAGGAATTGATTTATTGACCGAGAAAGTTACGCCCGACATATGTGGGAACGAACCGTCTTCTTCAGGATAGTTCATCACAGCCATTTCAAGAAAATCGATGAGTATCTGTCCCGAAATTTCTGCAGTTACGATCTGATTATTAAACGGAAATACAGAGAAAATATCATTAAAGGTAATATCTCCCGATTCCATTGGTGCACGGAGACCTCCTCCATTGACAAAGGACATATCTGCACCGGTCATCACACGCAGAGCATCAGAACAAAAATTGCCCAGATTTGTTTCTGCGTTTCTTACCAAGCGGTTACCGTCTTTGTCGTGTGTGATAAACTCGACCTTGCTTTCACCGATCTTGCGGTTACCAAGCTGCGCGTAGTTTTCATTGATTTCCGTTATGTATGCATCGACAACCGGATCCGTTTTGGTATAGCTTTCCACCTCTACAAGTTCGGTATCAAAGGCACCGTTCTTGATCGTGAGCTTTCCGATGTATTCAAACTTTGTTCCGGTAGAGGTTAGTAAAACATCGTCGCCACTCTTGTCTTTGATCACCTTTTCTTCAATGACTGAGTGAGAGTGAGCATCCAATACCACGTCAAAGCCATCGGTGTTTTCAATCACATCGGTAATGTCAGCCAAGTTGCCCGATTCATCGTAGCCGATGTGGGAAAGCGCAATCACGTAATCAGCGCCTGCGGTTTCGGCTGCATTGATATTTGTCTGTACAATATCGTAAAGCTTTGACTCGTTGAAGGTATAAATCAACTCGCCTTTATCATTTTTGAACTGTGCAGGAGAAGACGAATTGATGGTTTCGGGCGTGGTAATGGCGATATAGGCAACGTCCACGTTTCCGTAAGACACAATTGTATATGGCTCAAAATAAGTCTTATCCTCGCCAATCTTCTGAAAGTTACAGGAAATAAACTTTGTGTTCGACATAGCATTCAGCTCGTTAAGACGAGGAAGCTGATAGTCAAACTCATGATTGCCGAGAGCAATCGCATCATAGCCAACCTTGTTCATCAGATTTACAATGTACTCGCCCTTGGATACAGCACCCAACGTTCCGCCTTGGACA
>JAXJTD010000032.1:0-4265 GCA_036309745.1 Acutalibacteraceae bacterium
AATCAGAAAATGCAAAGCATTATTCGTGAAATTGCGGATATTGCAGGGGCGGAAATCAGCGAGATTGATCCTGAAAGTTATATTCCACAGCTTGCGTTCCTCGGAATAACAAAGCTTGGAGATATTGAGCAGATGATAAAAGAAAATTATAATCTGGCAATAGCTTTGGCCAAAAAAGCATTATCTGCAGCAGGTCTTGATATTGTTTCATCAAGCGTTGCACTTCGCTTTTTGTGTCGTGCAGAGCTTCTGAATAAAAACTATGATTTTGATAAAATCGTAGAGTTCTTAAAGATTTCTTTGGGAACAAAGGAAAAAGCCGAAAGGCAGGCAAAACACTTACTTCGACAAAAGGAGGAATGCTGATGACCGAAAGCTACAAGCTTGCTTTAGAATTTGCAAAAGCAAAACATAAAGGTCAGAAGCGAATCGGTGGAGATGACTATGTAACTCATCCGATAGCAGTTTCGGAAATCGTAAAGAATCAAGGCTTTGATGAAATCTATCAGATAGCAGCACTCTTCCACGATTTACTTGAGGATACTGATGCTACAGAAGAAGAAATTTTGAAATACGGTAACAGACAAATCCTTGAGGCTGTAAACTTGCTGACAAAGAAAAAGGGATACGATATGGCAGAATATATAAATGCTATAAAGCAAAACCCCGTTGCTTTTGCAGTAAAGGCGGCAGACAGATTGCACAATCTACAGTGTGCAATCGTTACAGATGAGGAATTCAAGCGTAAATACATATTAGAAACCGTTGACTGGTATCTTGATTTTTCGATTGATATCCGAAAGGCTGTAAAAAGGCTTGCGGAGAGCCTTGAAACTCCGATGGCGGAATTGTCATTCCTCTACGAGCCAATAGAATCGTGGAAACAGTAACACATTTCAAAGGAGATATAAAAGCAATGTTCAAAATCAAAAAGACTCTCTCGCTGATTATTGCGGTATGCCTGTGTTTTTCAACACTTGTGCCCTATGCGTCCGCTAAGGAAAGTACTGAATACGCAACAAGAGAATATATTATCTCAGAATTTGTTCAATCTGTGGGCAGAAACCAACTAAGCGAAAGCGATGCGGTTTTAGAAATATTTTCCGATTCAGAAAATATTTCACCCGAATACAGAGATGACATCAGTCGCGCAATAGTAGGCGGTATTTTAAAAGGTTATGAAGACAGAACAATCAGACCAACAGAACCCGTAAGCAGAATTGAAGCAATGGTTATGCTTGCAAGATGTGTTCCCGAGCTTGAGGCATCCGGTGAAATAATAGAGTTTACCGATGTTCCCGACTGGGCGAAGGAGGAAATTGAGTATCTTTCCAAAGCAGGTCTTGTTAAAGGCTATGGCGACGGAACAATGGGTGCTGACGACTTTATTACTGTTGAACAGGTTGGTCTGCTTGTTGAACGCAGTGACGAAGCACTGCGCACAGTTAACCCCGGCGACAGTTTCTATGGATACATCAATGAAAAGCAGTTCCGTAATGCCATTTTGGAAGAAACAACAACAATAGATCCTATCCATGGTGCAATTGTAACCAATGCAGATTGTTGGTCTCATTTTGATAATATTTATAATGAAATCGCAGCCGATGAAAAAGAAATTCTTGAAAAAATTGTGAATGGGGATGTGGAATATGAAAAAGGTTCCCCTGAACAGCGTGTGCACGATATGCTCAAATGTATTGATGCAGACATTGCGGTAAATGAAAGCGACAAGAAGAATCTTACCGATATGCGAAATGCAATTATGAATGCAAAAAATGTTGATGAGTTTCTCGATGTTACAGCAGATATATATAAATTAGCCGGTATCAATGTTGCTTTTGATATTGACGTGGACTTAGACCGTGAAACCGGTCTGGCTTATCCTACATTCTCTGTTGCAGGGGTAGGTAGTGGTGGTATCATAGCATACAGAGAGAAGACAGATACCAAAGAATATAGAGATATATATGAGGAAATTATTGCTCTTTATCTTAAAGAAATCGGTGTAAAGTTTACGGAAAAAGAAATTGAAGATGCTGTTAAGCTGCAAAGAGAAAGCTCTCAGGATTTGGATCATTATTCTGCAATTTGTACCTGGCTTGCTTTTGCACAGTCATTCGAAATGTTTGATGAAGAAACAATTAAAGCGGAACTGGAAGATATGAAGAAAAGAAATCCTGATCATTTTGATGCAGAAACAGGAGAGTACACAGGTCCGTTCGCTCAGATTGTAAGCAAAGAAAGAGAAGAGGCAGATGCTACCTATACAGGCTTTGATGTTTGCGATGAATTGACAGATTACGGATTCACAAATCTTGAAAAAATAATTGTACCCACAGGCAAGATTGCCGATGCTGAAAAAAATCTGATTTGTGAGAAAAATCTCCCGGCTCTTAAAATTAATGCACTTTTAAAACTGGATGAGAACCTGAGCGTAAAGATAACAGAGAAAGAAAAAAGCTTATCTAATATCTTGGCATATTTCCCATTTATGATGTGCCTCACAAACAGTGCAGAGGAATTAAGAGAAGGCTTGGCGGAAGAAGAAGCGGAAGACACAAGCGATGAAGAAGCGTTTGAAGAAACAGCAGGTGTAGGCTTTGATGAAGGTATTCTCAGTGCGGTTAATCTGAACCACTTAAATCAGCTGCTTCCGGATGATATTGGCTTGGTTTACACTAAATATTATTATGAAGATGAAATTTCCTATGAGATAGTGGAAATGCTTAAGAATATAGGTGATACATATCTGGAACGTTTCCAGAATAGTTCATGGATGGCAAAGGAAACAAGAGAAAATGCTATTAAAAAGCTTGTAAACAATTTAGCAATTATCGGATACCCCGATAACTATACTTTCCCTGAAATCACACCGATATCAGAAGGTGGAAGCTTGTTCTCAAACACATTGAGCGTCAAACGTCATTATGTTTCTGAACTCATTCGTTGCAACGAAGAAAAAGAATTTATAAGAACAAAAATGTATATGTCACCCGATATGGTAAATGCTTGTTTCCTGCCCGAACTGAATACCATTAATATTCCGGCAGGTATCTTAAATGAGCCTTTCTATGACAGGGATGCAAGCTATGCAACAAACCTGGGTGCTATAGGTATGATTATTGCACACGAAATGGGTCATTCATTTGATAAAGAAGGGGCAAAGTACGACGAAAACGGATGTCTCAAAAACTGGTGGACAGAGGAAGATTATGCAGAATTTGAAAAGCTTCAGGAAAAATTTATAGAATACTACAATAGGTTTGAAGTTGTAGATGGTGTTGTGCAGGATGCAAATGTTACAATTACCGAAAATATGGCAGACTTTGCTGCAATGCAGATTATTATGGACATTGTTGGTGATGATAAAGAAGCTCAGAAGGAAGTTTTTGAGTCTTATGCGAAAATGTGGGCACAGCTCGGTACAGTTCCATATCTTACAGACAGTACACTTTTGAGCGATGTTCATGCAGCAAATGTTGTTCGTGTAAATGCTGTTGTAGCATCATTTGATCAGTTCTATGAAATCTATGGCGTAAAAGAAGGCGATGCGATGTATGTGGCGCCGGAAGACAGATTAAGACTTTGGTAATATAATACTTATTATATTATATAAAAAAATGGAGGGATTTTATTATGTTAAAATCAAAAGAATTAAGAGCAAAAGCGTGGGAGTCACTTAAGGGCAAGTATTGGATGGCGTTTGCTGTCGTCCTCGTTACAGGACTTATAGGTTCTGTTGGTAGTTCTTTCATATCGTTTGGACAGAATTTGAGTGAGGTATTAGGTTTGGTAGATCCGGCTGAAATGGATTCTACTATGGCATTAGGTGCGTTAGTTCTTAACGGTGTAGTGATAATTTCAGCAATTATCGGTGGTTTATACAGTATTTTTGTTACAGATGCGTTAACCGTAGGTGTTAACAATTACTTTATCAAGAATACTGATTCAAAGCCTTCATTTGCAGATGCTTTTTCAGGCTTCAAGGTTAAGTACGGAAGAAACATCGGAACATTGTTGCTTGTAGGTATCAAAACAGTTTTATGGACTCTTTTGTTCATCATTCCGGGAATTATAAAAAGCTTTGAATATGCTATCATTCCATACATCCTTGCAGATGATCCTGAAATTTCTTCAAAAGATGCTTTCAAGAAAGCAAAGCAGATGATGAATGGCAACAAATGGAGACTCTTTAAGCTTGAATTCTCATTTATCGGTTGGACACTTCTTTGTGTTTTAACACTTGGTATAGGAACATTCTTCCT
>JAXJTD010000033.1:0-1590 GCA_036309745.1 Acutalibacteraceae bacterium
ATCATGCGTTATATATTCTTTTTTGGGGATAAACCTTTCAAAGTTTACCTTTTCATCAGGAGATAGTTTTGTTCCTCTTCCGATGCCTCGATTGATGTCCTTTATTTGCTTTGTAATATATCTAAACCCGCTATGCTGATTAAACAGACTGTCAAATACCCTCAAAAACGTGATGCTTTTTGCTTTATCAATATCCTTGTAACTGAATTCTTTGTTTTTTAAAGAATCTCTTAAGGCAACCTCTAAAAATTCATTTTTATCTATACAACTTTCGTTTTAATGCGAAAATAGAATAATATAACGTCCATTAGCCCCTATTTCTCAGCAAACCCACTGGGTTTTGCGTGGATTTTGCCCATTTTGGGCGCACTTATCCCTTGGACAGTGATTGGCGTTTGATGATGGAATACCTGCAAATGTTATAAATCAGGTTTGTCAGTCCTATGTTGAACGCCGCGCGATCCATTCCGATCGTACGCACAGTAATGCCGTTCATTGAACCTGTCATAAATCCAAAGACATGTTCAATGCGGCATCTGATTTTTGATTTTCTTCTGTTGTTTTGCTTTTGTTCCTCAGTCAGAGGATGATTTCTATAACCTTTTTCGCAGATTTGTGCTTCAACGTGTTCCGGGATTTCCTGACCTACATAAGCGCTGTCGGCATATGCGACCTTATCCTGTTCGTTAAAGAAGTCGGAAAACCTTTGACTATCGTGAACAGAGGCGGATGTTACCGCGTAATCGGTGATGATTTTTGAATCCGCGTCAACCTTTGCGTGATTTTTGTAGCCGTAGTGTTTCTCGTTGTTCTTCTTTGTCCAGCGAGCGTCTGTGTCCTTTTGCGCCAGCTTATGCTTGGCTTTCGGAGTGTTTTCTTTCCATTCTTTGGGTACTTCTCCCGATTTGATCGTCTCGTTTTCCTCACGCGTATTCCTCTGACGGGGAGCGTCTACGAATGTCGCGTCGATGATCGTTCCGGTATGAGTGATGATTCCTTTTTCTTCCAACTCTTTGCAGTAGTCGATAAACAATTGATCGATTATGCCTGCTTTTGTCAGGTTTTCACGGTACAGCCAAATCGTTTTCGCATCCGGCACCTTGTCGCCGAGAGACAAGCCGAGGAACCGCATGAAGCTCATACGGTCATTGATCTGAAACTCTGTCTGGTCATCCGATATGTTAAACAGACGCTGCAATACAAGTATTTTGAACATCATTACAACATCGTAGGAGTGTCTGCCGGCGTTGCTTTTCCTATCCTTGTAGAGCGCTCTTTCAATTGCCGGACGGAAGCTCTCCCAATTCACTACGTTAAGTTTCAGTAGAGAGTCTCCCAATTCCGTCAGTTTCTCAAGTCTGTTATCCTCTGCGAAAAGATTCAACTGCATTCCCATCACCTGCTGTCTTTTGATGATTCTATTATACCATATCTTCGTGTTTTGGGGAAGGTATTTTTAGAGGTGACCACAAGATTATACTGTGCTTGTAAACAAAAGAATTCTCTTTCATTTTCAGTCATAACTGCTGCCTGTAACAAAAGCAGATTTGTTCGGTGCCGATTTTGACAGGGCGAAGCCCATATTTTAAA
>JAXJTD010000034.1:0-80260 GCA_036309745.1 Acutalibacteraceae bacterium
AAACTTTTCTCCGAGTATGATAACCGAACCAAAAATTATTTGCGAAAGCAAAACGAAGTTATTCATTCCGAAATTCTTCTTCCTCAGAACGCACCGCAAGAATATCTCGACAGAGAAACTTTGTGGAACTCTGCCGAGAAAGTTGAAACACAATGGAACTCACAGCTTGCCCGAAAAATTATCATCGCACTTCCGATAGAAATTCCAACTGAGCAGTATGCGGAACTTGTCAGAAGTTATTGCCGTGAGCAATTTGTTTCAAAAGGAATGTGCTGCGATTTCGCCGTTCACGATAAAGGTGACGGCAATCCGCACACACATATTATGCTGACGATGAGAGCGATTGATGAAAACGGAAATTGGCTACCAAAGTGCAGAAAGGTTTACGAACTTGATGAACACGGCAACCGTATCGGTGAACACCGTGAAGATATTGTTGATTGGAACAAAAGAGAAAATGCGGAAATCTGGCGGCACGCATGGGAAGAAAAAGTCAACGAATATCTTGAGAAAAACAACCGACCCGAAAGAATTGATATGCGTTCTTATGAACGGCAAGGAATAGATTTAGTGCCGACAGTTCATCTCGGGCCAGCCGCATCGGAAATGGAAAACAGAGGTGAATTTACGTTTCTCGGCACTCTGAATCGGGACATCGTTAAATTCAACTCTGTGAGAAAACATTTAAGAAAAGCACTTGCTGAATTGATAGAATGGATTGAAGAAATCAAAAAAATTCTTTCCGAATTCAAAGAAGAAAAAGAACCGACCATTGCAGATATTCTCATTGACTATCTGAACTCACGGCAAGAAGCACATAACGGAAAAAGCAGATACTATTACAATAAAGATTTAGCGGTTGATTTGAAGCAAGTTTCAAAAACACTCGCTTTTCTTCAGCAACGTAACATCACTACCGCAGATTCTTTATGGAAAATGATTGAAGAAGTATCTACAATTCAAAGCCGTATTGATACCGCAGATGAAAGAATCAAAGAACTCAAAAAAGGAATTAAATTCCTCGGCGATTATGAGAAATATAAATCCGTTGCCGATGAGTATGTAAAAAAGAAATTTGACAGAGATAAATTCAAAACCGAACACAGCAAGGAATTAAATTCATTCTACCGAGCAAAGCGATGGGTTGATGAAAACCCGAAAGCTACAACCAAATCATTAAAAGCCGAAATCGAAAAACTGCAAAAAGAAAAAGCCGTCGATGTCACTTTGATTGAAAGTAACTACGGCAGCCTTGAAGAACTCAAACGTGCAAAAACAATTATTTCAAAAGTTCTTGCGAATGTTAAATATCACGAGCAGGAAGAACCACGGCAGACAACTCAAAAAATAAAAAAAGAATTTATTGAGTAGAACAATAAGTGTTGCTGAAACTGTTGCTTTTTTTTTTGATTGAGTGGTATAATCAAATCGACAAATAAGAATTTGACGGAGAGTATTTATGGATTATTATAGGCAAATTTTCAAACGTAAATCATTTCATATTTTCAAAGATACTGATACACTTACGGGTGATGAAATCCAAGAATTAAAAGATTTTGTTAAATCTGTAAAACCGCTTAATGCTGAAATTAAGACAGAAATTTGCATTGTGCCCGAAAAGGAAACTACCTGTAAACGAGGTGGGGAATTTTGCATTTTGTTCTACAGCGAAATAAAGGATGAATATTTGCGAAACATTGGGTATATGGGCGAACAGATTGATTTGTATCTTGCATCACAGAATATCGGGGCTTTATGGTTTGGCATCGGTAAACCAAAAGATATGCAAGTGAATGGTCTTGATTATGTTATTATGATTTCCATTGCCAAAATGCCCGAAGACAAGTTCCGAAAGGATATGTTCAAGTCAAAAAGAAAACCTTTGAGTGAAATATGGAACGGTAATACATTAGGAATTGCAGAGATTGTTCGTTTCACGCCAAGTGCTTGTAATACACAACCATGGATTGTTGAAAATACTGGCTGTGATTTGATGGTATACCGATTTAAGAAACCTGGCAAAAGAGGTATCATGCCTGCTGATAAGGTTCGATATTACAATAAAATTGATATGGGGATTTTTCTTTTTATGCTCGAAACTTGTCTTGTACACGAAAATTTTAAATATGACAGAACCTTGTTTGCAGATACATCAAATGATAGTATCGAGCAAACCTTAATCGCAAAATATACCTATTTAAGTAAGTAAACAAATTCCAATTTGTCGGACTGATTAAATATAATCATAAGCACAGAGCACTTCACTTCGGTGAGGTGCTTTTAATTTACCCTTTTTGCAAATTGGTCTTTTGACGGGAGGTCTAGAGTCAAATGAAAAACTTTGGAAAAAATCATTGACGAAGGCGAACATTTGTGCTATTATTACACACAAGACAAATGTTCGTTTATTAAACCCATACGAAGTATGAAACTGTAAAATCACAGAATATCTGAATACGAAATTTGGAGGGTGAAAAATGTATGATACCCCAAAAGGAACCTGTGTGAATATCAATGCAAGCTGGCATTGTCTGAACTGCGGAAAAATTCTTACGGCAACTCTTAATGAGCAGGGAAAGGCAAAAACAGTTTGCCCGCTGTGTCACAGCGAACAGATTTATCATAAACTGAGCAGAACCCACCGTCGGGTTGATTCGTATGCTCCTAAAAACAACGGACTGAACTATTAAAATTGAATGCGCAAGTGAGCTGTATGGTTCTGATGAAATATGCCCGTAAATCCATATAAGAAACACTTGCTTGAATGTAAGGAGTTTTCCAGACATATTACGTGAGAGACTACCTGCAAGAACAAGAATCGGATTTGTTTCCGCTTCTTTCTTGTAGGTAGTTTTTTATTTAATATATTACTTTTAGGGAAGCCGAAAAACGGAGGTGAACGTCAAAATGCGGGTGAGAAATCAAGTCTTAGACAACGGTTTTTATCCGTCTGCCGGAACGTAGGTGTAAGTATATTAACCTGTCGATAACGGACATATTAAACGAATAAGGAGGTAAAATGTATCATTTAACCAAGTATGAAAAAGAGAATATACTTCTCTCAAATGCCGATGAAGATTTCTGGTCTGTTTATATCAATTCCAAACCGCTTAAAAGGCGTTTTGCAGAGTTTGACAGAAAGAATCACGGTGTGCTCCGTCACATACGCACAGACCAGTACGGCGGAGAGCTTTATGAAGTACCGAAATCAAGCATTGCAATAAAACTTATTCCGCCAAGGACAAAAGAACAGACGGAAAAGGCAAAAGCTCACGCTGAAAAAGTCGGTCTCGGAAAGAAAGACGGGTGATTCATTGGGCGATAGGGAACAGTTTTCATTTCTGAAGTTTCCCAGAGCGCTGATTGATTCATCTTTGTTTTCTGGTTTGTCAGTTGATGCAAAATTGCTTTTTGCTATGATACTTGACCGAACGGGTCTGTCGGAAATAAATGCAGACAGATTCACCGATTCCTACGGCAATATTTTTGTAGTCTACACAATAAACGAAATATGCGAAAAGCTCGGCTGTGCCCGTGCAAAGGCGGTAAGACTTCTCAAAGAATTGCAGAATTCGGGTCTGATAGAAAAGTACCGTGACGGCTGCGGAAAGCCTTCGAAAATAATAATTGCACCGTCGGCTTTGTCAATGCTCAAAATCGAACCTGACAAGTATCAAAATCAAACTTCCGGAAGTGTTAAAACCGAACTTCGTGAAGTATCAGAATCGAACTCTATCTATAATAAAGAGAATAATAATAATATCATCTACATCAATCCATCTATCAGTTATGATGAGCTGATAGAAAGTATTGAAGAACAGATTGAATATGACTGTATCAACGGCGATGCCGAAATGGTCAGAGAGATTATTCTCATAATGGCAGATGTTATGTCGGGAACAACTCCCACCGTCAGAATCGGCGGAAGTGATTTTCCGAGAGAGATCGTTATTTCACGGTTCAAAAAACTTTCGTCAGAGCATATCGAATACGTCATCGGCTGCATTGAAAGTTCCACAACAAAAATCAAAAATATCAAATCATATCTCATATCTGCTTTGTATAACGCACCATCCACAATGGCAAGCTCGGTTTCGGCAGAGTTTGCTTTCTATAACAATAATTAACTGATAATAAGGAGGTCGAAAAATTCGTAAGAATAAACAGAAGATTTTGGCAAACAACATTAAAAAGGAAGGAGATGGCTTATGGAAATAAATAACGAACAGAATTCAGGCAGAAAAATGAGTGAAGCGGAAAAACAAAGTGTTATTGAAAAGCTTTGGCTCATTTATTTCAACGATACTCTTTACGGAAAAGGTCTGATAAGCGAATCTGAAAGAAACCGTATGGCGAACAAGATTCATTCCCGTAAGCCGTCAAACCAATCAAGATAAATTTCGCTCTTGATTTTCTTTTGCGTTTCTGCTAATATATAGATAATGATTTAACGAAATCATGTTCAATATGGAGGGATTGTAGATAAATGGATATACATAGCGTCAGAATGCAAATGAGAATGAAAAGCATATATGAGATTCCGCTCAGGGTAACATATTATGCCCGTGTTTCGACGGACAGCGATGAGCAGTTGAATTCGCTCGGCAATCAGGTAAGCTTTTATGAGAATTTTATCCGTAAGCATCTTCCCTGGACTTTTGTGCCGGGTTACGTAGATGAGGGTCTGTCGGGTATTTCGGTAAAGAAAAGAGAAAATTTCAACAGAATGATTGATGATGCGGCAGACGGAAAGTTCGATTTGGTTATCACCAAAGAAATCTCACGTTTTGCAAGAAATACTCTCGATTCAATTCAGTTTACCCGTCAGCTTCTCGGATACGGTGTCGGCGTATTCTTTCAGAATGACAACATAAATACCCTTGAAGAAGACAGCGAACTCAGACTTTCGATTATGTCCTCGATTGCGCAGGAAGAACTCCGTAAGCTTTCGAGCCGAGTTAAGTTCGGTCATCAGCAGGCAATCAAATCAAACGTTGTTCTTGGCAACAGTAATATATTCGGCTACAAAAAACTTGATAAAAGGCTTGTTATTGACGAAGAACAGGCAGAAATGGTAAGAGAATTGTTTGAACTTTATGCAACCGATCAATACAGCATGAAGCAGATTGAAACAATTTTCTGGGACAAGGGATACCGTAATAACAAGGGCAATAAAATTGCTCACTCAACAATGTCAAATATGATTTCAAATCCCAAGTACAAGGGATACTATGTCGGCAACAAAGTCCGTGTTGTTGATATGTTCACAAAGAAGCAGAAGTTCCTGCCACCTGAAGAATGGGTTATGTTCAAAGATGAAACAGGTGAAATTGTGCCTGCCATCGTTTCGGAAGAATTATGGGATAAGGCAAATGTGATTCTTCGAAGAAGAAGCGAAGATGTAAAAGCACGTCAGGGTATTTGTAACCATGCAAATCTGCTGACGGGTAAACTTTTCTGTATGGACTGCGGAACAGCATATTACCGCCGTGAATCCAAAGACAGAAGCGGAAACAAAAACAGTAAATGGATATGCTCGGGCAAAATCAAAGGCGGTTCCGATTCCTGCGCATCGTTCGCAATTTATGAAGAAGAAATCAAACCGGTTCTTTTTGAAGTTTTCCGTGATACAAAAGCAAACGCCGATGCACTTGTTGAAGAATATTTGCGTGATTACGCAGAAATGACTGATAACGGGAAATTACCCAAAAGAATAAAAGAACTCGAAAAGAAGATAGATTTTGCTTTGCAGAAAAAAGCAAAGCTGCTTGAATTCAATGTTGCAGGTAAGATTACCGACAGAGATTTCTTTGAGATGACAGAGCAATGCAACAATGAAATCAAAGAAACGGAAGAACTGATTAGAGAGCTTTCAGAAACACTTGAATCAAGCGAAGAATTCAAAAAACACATCAATGCCGTTCGCAGTGCGATTGCCGCAGCTCAGTCTGATGCGAGATGCGGAATAATTTCAAAAGAATTCGTTGATACCTATATAGATAAGATTTATGTGACTCCCGTTGATGAGAATACGATGAAGTTAAGTATCAAGATTTTCTCAGGAGAATCAACGGAAAAATACCTCGAAAAGTTCAGACGTCACGTGGGACAAATGAAGTCCGTATCTGACAGCCACACAAAAAATCAAGGAATATCAACGGTTTCAGGCTCTGAAAATTCTGCGGGTCAAACGAGCAAGAAGATGATTGAAGCTTACGAAAACGGTATGAAATAAATCTGCTTTTCAACAGGGAGCTTCCGCATTGGCGGAGGCTCCTTTTCTCACATAACACCGCATAAATCTGATTAAATGAAGCAAAATATTACAGATATGAACGGAGTGATTTTATGAAAATAACCGGCGGAGAATACGGCAAAATGGCAAAAAAGGCATCGCCGCCAACAAACAAGCTGAAAAACGGAATTTTTGCCTTTGTCATCGGCGGATTGGTGTGTACTCTGGGTGAGGGCATCGGTATGCTTTACGAAAAGCTTGGTGCAGATGCTGACGAAGTGAAGATGCTTGTTCCCGTAACCCTTATTGTTATTGCCGCGGTGCTGACGGCACTGGGCGTATTCGATAAAATCGCGTATTACGCAGGTGCAGGGACTATTGTGCCCATAACAGGCTTTGCGAATTCAATAGTTTCGCCTGCCATGGAGCATCAGAGTGAGGGCAAAATCCTGGGTACGGGTGCCAATATGTTCAAAATTGCAGGACCTGTGCTTGTATACGGCACCCTTGCGGCGGTGATTTACGGGGTTGTGTATTATATGACGGGCCGATAACCCCAAAATTTCAATTTGATATTGATAAAAGCACGGAATACTTGTATAATATTTCTGTATAAATTTTTAACGGAGTGATATTATGAAAAGTATTCTGTCTTTTTTTGCGTCAATAATAATACTTATCTGCACTTCCCTTGATATTCCCTGCTTCCCCATGGGCGAAAAGCTGGATATGGATAAATTTGAAATTATGTTCAATGAGGAATTTGAGGGCGAGCTTGACCGCAGTGTGTGGTCGGGTCACTATCAGTACGGCAACACAACCGTTGACAGAAAAGGCAGCTACTGGAATCAGTACCTTGCTCAGACCAAAGACGGCAACCTTGTTATTCCCGTTGTTTACCTTGAAGAGGGTATGGGCGGCAAGGGCGCAGGCTGGTACACCGCAGGCATTGATACGGATTCTGATGCCAAAAACGGTTTCAGCCAGAAATTCGGCTACTTTGAGTGCAGATGCATTCTGCCCGAGGGTGCGGATATATGGAGCGCTTTCTGGCTTATGAACAGCGGTGTGTTTGATGAAGACGGCAGCGGCAGAGACGGCACTGAAATCGATATTTTTGAAAGCGACGGCTACGAAAATCTTTTCAAGTATAATGTTTCCTCAAACCTGCATTTTGACGGCTACGGCGATGCTCATCAGAAGCTGGGCGCAGCACGCTTCCTTCTGAAAAACAATCCCTATGAGGAGTTCAATACATACGGCCTTGAATGGAACGAAAACGAATATATTTTCTACATCAACGGCGTTGAAACCTTCCGCACTTCTTTCGGCGGAGTGAGTCAGAATGAAGAATATATTATCCTTTCAGTTGAAATGCGCGGCGAAAACGGCATTCCCTCCGAAAGAGAAAATGCTCCCGCAGAGGGCGCGGAATTTATCGTTGATTATGTAAAAGTTTATCAGTATAAATAAAGAGGGAAAGCTATGAAAAAATTTATGAAGAAATCAGCATCGGTTATTCTGTCGCTTGTAATTGCGTTCAGCTTTCTTACCGTATCTTATGCGGCGGAGAATAAACTGAAATTCGGTGCTGACGGTAAATTCAGAATAATGCATGTTACAGATACCCACCTTGAACAGTCAAATCTGGCAGCTTCCGTTTGGGCAATAGGCAGAGCCTGCGATATTGAAAAGCCTGACCTTGTTGTTATAACAGGTGATAATGTTGATAACTGTCCTGACCCTGCCGATACCAAAAATCTCATTGACGGGCTTATGAATACCTTTGAGTCAAGAAATATTCCCGTTGCCGTTACCTTCGGTAATCACGATTCCGAAACGGGTGCAATGTCAAGAGAGGAACTTATGGCATATTACAATACCTTCTCCTGTTCCGTTTCCGTTGATGACGGCGAAGCGCTTTCAGGCTGTGGCACATATAACCTGCCCGTAATGTCGTCAGACGGCACAAAGGTGAAATTCAATATATGGGTGTTTGATTCAAACGATTACGATGCCGAGGGCAATTACGGCTGTGTGCAGGCAGACCAGGTTGAATGGTACAAGGCAAAGTCGGACGAGCTGAAAGCGGCAAACGGCGGCGAAAAGGTTTATTCGCTTGCGTTTCAGCATATTATCGTGCCCGAGGTTTTTGATGCACTCAAAAAGGTTGATTCCGAAGAACTTTTTTCGGTAAAGAATATTTACACGGGTGAGTATTATACCTTTGACCCCGAGGTTGTGAATTACGGCACTCTTATGGAAAAGCCTTGCCCCGGCTATGAAAATTACGGTCAGTTTGAGGCAATGGCTGAAAAGGGCGATGTTCTGGGTATGTTTACGGGTCACGACCATACAAACGCATTCGGTGTAACACATAAGGGAATCGTTCTTTCAGAGTCACTCAGCACCCGTTATAACGGTGACAGATATTCAACGCAGTATGGTTACAGAATTCTTGAAATTGATGAAAATGATACTTCTGTTTTTGCAAGCAGAGTTGTTCATTGGTATGATATCTTTGATATTGAATATGCAATGAACGAAATGAAAAATGGTGACAGTTACGGCTTTAAAACTTCCCTTGACATTGCCTTCAAAGGTTTTTTCCAGAAGGTTATTCTTTGGGTTTATATCGGCTTCGGTGAGCTTGTAACAGGCAGAAAAGTATCATATTAACTGAAACGGGTGTTCTTATGAAAAAGAAAAAAAGTAAAAAGAAAATATTTCTCATTTGCCTGCTGATATTCTTTGTGATTATCCTGGGCACCCTTGCAGGCATTGCCCTGCCTCTTATCATAAGCTACAACCAGAATGCTTATGAGGAGGTTGATATTGTTGACAGAAGCGATGAATATATTGAGCCTGCAACCGACCCTCAGCCCGATGAATGGGCAAATGTTACAATAGACGATGATGAAGTGGGCAGGGATCTTACAGACGCCACGCTTCCTCACAATGTCAACGGCGGCGGTGGAAATATTCAGGGTGACAGCTACGACAGAAACGCTTCCTTCGGCAGAAACGAAAATACCGTCAGCGTTTACGGCAGAACTCCTATTTACAAAGTTCCGCAGAAAGACCCCAATGTTGAAAATATTCTTGTTCTCGGTACTGATTCGAGAGATGTTACAAGAGAAAGAGGCAGAAGCGATGCAATAATCATTCTGTCATATAACAAGAAAACGGGTGCGGTAAAGATGGTTTCCGTTCTCCGTGACTGTCTTGTACCCATTGAGGGCAGAGGCTGGAACAGAATCAATGCCGCTTATTCATTTGACGGTGTAGGTCTTGCGGTGAATACAATCAACAGACTTTTTGACCTTGATATCCAGCGCTTTGTTGTTGTTGATTTCAACGGCGTTACGGATTTCATTGACAGGGCAGGCGGCGTCACAATCAGCCTTACTCAGAAAGAGGTTGATTATATGACCAATTACAGCGGCGGTGCTGTGAAATACAATGTAGGTCCCAATAAGTTCAACGGTGACAGAGCACTGGTGTATATGAGAATACGAAAAATCGACAGCGACTTCAAGCGCACCGAAAGGCAGAGAAATGTAATTGTTACTCTTGCAAAAAAGATTCTCAGCGAAAAGAGTCTTGCCGAAATTTATGACCTGACGGATTTTGCTTTCGGTCTTGTGAAAACAAATATCAGCCTTACGGAGCTTACCTCGGCGGTAACGGATGTTGCCACGGGTGCACTGCAAAACGGGCTTAATATTGAATCGCAGCACGTGCCTTACAGCGGCGCTTATGTGAACAAATACTATAACGGTATGGCAATCGTTTCATTTGATATAAATGATGCCGCAAGACGGGTAAATAATTTCATTTACGGATAAGGTGATAATATGTTAGCTCAGAATGTTAATCTTAACGGCAAAACCGTGCTTGTAACAGGTGCGGCGGGATTCATCGGCGCAAATCTTGTGATGGAGCTTCTGAAAACCGTTGATAATATAAAAATAGTCGGCATTGATAATATGAACGACTACTACGATGTTTCCATAAAGGAATACCGACTCAGCGAGATAAAGAATCTTGCGGCGCAGAAAAGCCAAAGTCAGTTTATCTTCATAAAAGGCAGTATTGCCGACAGAGCCCTCATTGACGAATGCTTTGAAAAATACGGCTTTGATGTTGTTGTTAACCTTGCAGCGCAGGCAGGTGTGCGCTATTCAATCACAAACCCCGATGTTTATATTGAGAGCAACGTTATCGGCTTTTATAACATACTTGAAGCCTGCCGCAATCATCCCGTTGAGCATCTTGTGTATGCATCGTCATCAAGTGTTTACGGCTCCAACAAAAAAATCCCTTACAGCACCGACGATAAGGTGGATAACCCCGTAAGCCTTTATGCGGCAACCAAAAAGAGCAATGAGCTTATGGCACACGCTTATTCAAAGCTTTATAATATCCCTTCAACGGGTCTTCGTTTCTTCACGGTTTACGGCCCTGCGGGCAGACCTGATATGGCCTATTTCGGCTTCACAAACAAACTCAGGGCAGGGGATAACATTCAGATTTTCAACTACGGCAACTGCAAAAGAGATTTTACATATGTTGACGATATTGTTGAGGGAATCAAACGCATTATGCAGTGTGCCCCCGAAAAGGAAACGGGAGAGGACGGGCTTCCCGTACCCCCTTACAGAGTTTACAACATCGGCAACAACAGCCCCGAAAACCTGCTTGATTTTGTTGATATTCTTCAGCAGGAGCTTATCCGTGCAGGAGTTCTGCCTGAGGATTACGATTTTGAAGCTCACAAACAGCTTGTGCCCATGCAGGCAGGGGATGTGCCCGTAACCTATGCGGATACCTCAGCACTTGAAAGAGATTTCGGCTTCAAGCCCTCAACCTCCCTGCGTGACGGACTTCGCAAGTTTGCTCAGTGGTATAAAGAATTTTATATGTGAGGTAGTTTTATATGGAAAATAAAATATACAGTATAAAACAAGGTTATATTGTCAGAGAAATCGCAGGCGAGGTTATTGCAGTGCCCGTTGATTCTTCCTGCGGTACCAATATAGTCGTTCTCAATCCCGTCAGCAAATTTCTTTGGGAGCTTATGAAAACAGAAAAAACCTTTGATGAGCTTCTTGACGCAATGCTCAGTAATTATGAAGTATCAAAGGAAGAAGCAGAGGCGGATTTAAAAGAATTTCTGATTCAGCTTACGGAAAGCGGTTTGATTAATTAAAATAAAGGCTTGTACGGTGTGTGCCGTGCAAGCCTTTTTCATTAAAGTTCTGTTATTTTCTGAATTACCGTTCTGTTGATTCTGAAAAGATTTTTAAAGAAAGAAATCAGCTTCTGAAAGAATCCCGATTTGACCGAAACGGTCTGAGAATCGGAAATCTCATTGCCCAGGGCATTGCTGATAACTGTTCCGTCGGCATCAACAAGCTTTGCGGTTACTTCAACACTTCCGCTTTTGGGTGAAACCTCAAAGGTTTTGCCTTTGCCCCTTTCAACCCCGTCAACATACCACCATACGGCGGAATCATTGATATTGTTTGTTACCTCAGCGGTAAGGCGGAGAGTTTCGCCGTAGCTGATGGTTTTTGTTCCTGTGTTATTTATGATTTTCAGCTCAGGGGTTATCAGATTTTTCAGTTTAAGCATACCGAAGCCGAAGTAAATATCTTTTCCTTCTTCGCCAAGGTCAGCAGCGTTTGATGTAAATGCCGATTTCACCTGCTTTGGTGTGCAACCGGGGTTATCAAGAATAAACATTGCCGCTGCTGCGGAAACATAAGCTGCCGCCATTGATGTGCCGCTTTGGGCAATCAGTTCACCGTAAGCATCGTATCCCACTATGTATTCACCGGGTGCGGTAAGGTCGATTTCGTCACCGAAATTTGAAAATTCTTCGGAAAAATTCAGTTCTTCGTCAACGGATGAAACCGTAATTGCATTTTCGCTGTGCGCAGGGCAGAAATCTTTTACATCGCTTATGTTGTTGCCTGCACACGCAACAACGGTAACACCGTTTTCCTCAGCATAATCAACCGCATATTCAAGTGAACTGCAACTTTTAAAATTGGCAACAAAGCTGATATTTATGATATCTGCGCCGTTATCAACTGCGTAGATAATGCCGTTAATTGCATTTATCAGTGAGCCGCTTTCCGAATCAAGAATTCTTACGGGCATAATTTTAACGGGAAGGTTGCCCACGCAATCCGTAATTATGCTTGCAAGAAATGTTCCGTGGCTGTCAATGCTTACATCCTGAAAAGCATCGTTATCGTTCTCAAAAAAATCGTAGCCTTCTGTCAGCTTATCCTTTATAAAATCAATATCCTCACATCCGCTGTCAACTATTGCAACGGTTACGGAGTCACCCGAAGAAGGAGTTATTGACTGAGAATAAGCATCGGCTTCAATGGCTTCAATTCCCCAGGAAAGGTGCCTTGCCGTTTTCTCAACCCCTTCCGTGCAGACGGGCATATCACGCTCTGCATAGATAATATCGGGGTTGTTATTCAGCTTGTCAAGGCAGGTCAGAAGGTCATTTTCATCCGAAAACTGCAAAACAAATCTTCCGTCATCCGAAATCACACATTCCCTTGCAAGCGAAAAAGCATCATCGGAAGGCTTTTTACCGTATCTTCCCATAATTCTGAGCATTGCATCGGAATCATCTTCATTTTTGATTATCTCTGCGGTTTTTACCGCAAACTCCGTGTTGCTTTCCGGGGTGCAATCATCAATGCTTGTTTCTTCAAAGGCAAAAGTGAAGGGCAAATATACCGAAAGCATAAGAAAAGCGAGAATTAACGCAGTTATTTTTTTTCCGAATTTCATAAATTTCACCTTAATTTCTGTTTTTACATGGGCAGATATTCTTCAAAAATCAGCTTTCTGATTTCTGCAAGGTCGGGGACAAGCACAGCCATTCCCCGTATCATTTCATTTTTATAAGTACCCTCTGCGGGAACGGTATAGCTTTCTGTTTCAAGGTTTTGGAAAGAGGATGCAAAGGTCAGGGCAAGTGACATTATCTGATCTTCTGTCATATCCGTTGCCATAAGGGGCAGTATTTCGCCGAAGAACATTGCAAGCTCCGTCAGGGAATATCCCTTTGCTTTTTCAAAAACCGCACCCATAATCTTTCTCTGCCTTGAAGTGCGCTGAAAATCGCTGTCAATTTTCCGTATTCTTGCATAGGTGAGTGCCTGCTTGCCGCTTAGAGTGCAAAGCCCCTCGCTTGCGCCCACAATATCCGCTTCCGCCGCGGTAAGCTCAATATCAACACCGCCAACGGTATCAATAATTTTTTCAAAGCCCTCAAAATCTGATTCAAAGCATCCGTCAACGGTTATGCCAAAATTGAGTTCAAGGGTTTCTTTAAGCAGGTCAAAGCCGCCGTATGCGTATGCCGCATTGAGGCGGTTATCTTCATAGCCCGGAATCTGAACATAAAGGTCGCGCAGGAACGAAATCATTGCCATTTTGTTGGTTTCAGGGTTGAATGAGCAAAGAATCATGGCATCTGAACGCTGCCTGCCTTCGCCTTCACGTCTGTCCTGACCGATAAGCAGAATGTTGATAAGCCCCGTGTTATCCCTCGGCTCATATTTTTCACCGTTCCATATAACATCTTCGGGGTCAAGCGTATTACCGTCGGCAACGGAGGTATTGTTATTCTGCGTTGCCGTGGTTGTATTTTCAGCGGTTTTATCTGAGCGACAACCTGCAAATGCCGCAACAATCAAAGCGGCAATCAGCACAAGGGCTGTTAATTTGAAAATCTTTTTCATAGTTTTCACTCCATATCCTCACCGAAAAGGTTAAGCCCCGAATAAATATCAATTCTTTCGGATGCTTCCTTTGCAACCTTACCGGGTCTGATTCTGGGGCGTTTGCCCAGAATCGAACGGATTACATATCTTCCGCCGAAGAAAATCCACCCCAGAGGCAAAAGAAATTTAAGTTTTCTTGTGATTTTCCAGTTATTGTATACAATGCTGTTGGCAGAAGTGAAAAACTGCCTGAGCATTGAAACATCTTTTTCGTTTTTGCTTGAAATGAGCAGACTTTCGTGGCTTCTGTCTGCACTTTTCTGGCCGAAATTACCGCCGATAATGATATCGATAAGAATATAATCCGCCAGCTTTTTATCCGTATCCCTTGCCCAATCCATACCCGAAAGTCCGAGATACCGGCAGGAAATAAAGGTCATTGTTTTTGCAAACTCCCAAAGACCGATATCTTTAAGCACATTTTCAAACATTCTGAGGAATTCATCTTCCCCTACGGTGTTCAGGTATACCGCCCAATCGCACAGATGCCGCAGACCAAGGCCGTCACCCGTCAGGTGATGGCACATATGAAGCAGAATTATCAGCCCGTGGTGAAATACAGAGGGCACGGTTATTTCTCCCAGCTCAGTCTGCACCGTCCGGGCTTTTTCAAAAATATCCCGGAGATATTTTCTTACCTTTACGCCTGCCTTACCTTTGGGGATACCCGAAGGCTGAAAGTGCATTTCGCAGCGGCACACCTTACCCAGAAACACATCGTGAACATCGTGATTTTTGCCTGTTGCCTCATAGCCGTTTTCAATAAGAGCCTTGCTTGCAAGTTCAAAATTATCCGTATCAACAAGAAAATCCACATCGCCCATTGAACGCATAAGAGGGTCAGGGTAATAAATTGCGGAGCCGAAGCCTTTGAGAATTATGCAGGGTACACCTGCCTTTTTCATAATATTGCAGATATGAACATGTTCAAAATCGATTTTCGCATTTCTTGCAAGGGTGTCACTCAGTTTACGGCGGATGTACCTGCCATTTTCATTTCTGAGAATTTTTTCGGTTGAGTTGTGAAATGCCATAAGGGTAACTGCCTGAGCGTGGGCTTCGCACCAGACCGCATTCAGGTTTTCCTCATTAAGGTCAACCTTGCGCCCTGCGCCGAAAAGACCGTTGGCAAGTATATCCAACAGCGTTTTTTCGTATTCTCTCAGTCCGGCATTTTTTATACCCATTAAAATTACACCACTTCAAAAAAAGTATCGGGCTTAGCGGGGTCAAACTGCTCGTTTGCCCACATAAGCGTAACAAGGTTTTCCGTTTCGGAAAGATTGATAATATTGTGAGTAAAGCCCGGAAGCATATGCACCGCTTCGGGTCTGTCACCCGAAACACGGAATTCAAGCACCTTATCCGTGCCGATTTCCCTTTGCTGAATAAGGGCTGTGCCCGAAACAACAATAAAGAATTCCCACTTGGTGTTGTGCCAGTGCTGACCTTTTGTTATACCGGGTTTGCTTACGTTAACGGAAAACTGACCGCAATTCACGGTCTTTAATATTTCGGTAAAACTGCCTCTTTCGTCGCAGTTCATTTTCAGAGGAATGCTTACCTTTTCTTCGGGGAGATAGGAAAGGTAGGTTGAATAAAGCTTTTTGGCAAATGAATTATAAGGGATTTCAGGCATAACAAGAGTTTCTCTTTGTGCTTTGAAGCTTTCAAGAAGCTTGACGATTTCACCCAAAGTTATGTTATGAGTAATTCCGAATGCACAGAAATCACCCTTTTTTGTTTCATTGCCTTCAAGAGCATTGAGCATTTCATCAACAAAATCGTCAATGTAAAGAAGCGAAAGCTCAACCGCAGGGTCGTTTACGGTTATGGGCAAATCCTTTGCAATGTTGTTGCAGAATGTTGCAACGGCTGAATTGTAGTTGGGTCTGCACCATTTGCCGAAAAGGTTGGGCAGGCGGTAAACAAGCACCTTTGCGCCTGTTTCTCTGCCGTATTCAAAAAGCATATTTTCAGCTTCAAGCTTGCTTTTGCCGTATTCCGAGCCTGCAAACCTGCCTTCAAGGGAAGCCTGCACAGATGATGAAAGCATAACGGGAGCTTTATTTCCGCAGGCTTTAAGTTCGCTCAGCACAGTGCCCAGAATACCGTAGTTGCCCGAAAATTCGCTTGCATCCCCGGGTCTGTTTATGCCTGCAAGGTGGAACACAAAATTCGCCTTCTGACAGTATTCACGAAGCTCTTCGGGGGTTGACTCAATGTCATACTCAAAGATTTCGTCAATCTGAATCAGGGGTCTTGTTTTGTTTTTACCCTCTTTTATGTTGCGCAGGTTTGCGGCAAGATTTCTGCCTGCAAAGCCCTTTGCGCCTGTAATAAGAATATTCATCAGAATTTTCTCCAAACCATTTTGTTGACTATTCCCGTATAGCTCTGAATGAGCCTTACGATTTTGTCGGATACGTTTTTATCCGTATAATCGGGCACGGGAGTTGCAAATTCTTCACTGCCCGTAAGCTCCACAGCGGTTTCGACCGCTTGAAGCAGACCCTTTTCGTCAATACCAGCAAGCACAAAGCAGCCCTTGTCAAGTGCTTCGGGGCGCTCGGTTGAGGTCCTTATGCATACAGCAGGGAAGGGCTTGCCGATGCTGAGATAAAAGCTGCTTTCTTCGGGGAGAGTGCCGCTGTCGGATACAACAGCGAATGCACCCATCTGCAAACGGTTGTAATCCGAAAAGCCCAGAGGCTCGTGCATAACAATTCTTTCATCAAGCACAATATCCGAATTTTCAAGCTTCTTTCTTGAACGGGGATGGCAGGAATAAAGAATGGGCATATTGTATTTTTCAGCAAGTGCATTAAGTGCATTGAAAAGTGAACGGAAGTTTTTATCCGTATCAATATTCTCTTCTCTGTGTGCGGAGAGGAGAATATATTTTTTCTCTTCAAGACCAAGCTTTTCAAGAATATCACTGCCCAGAATTTTATCAATGTTGGCACTGAGCACCTCTGCCATGGGGGAGCCTGAAACGTAGGTTCTTTCCTTGGGCAGACCGCACTCTGCAAGGTAGCGTCTTGCGTGCTCGGAATATGCAATGTTCACATCGGAAATTATATCAACAATTCTTCTGTTTGTTTCTTCGGGAAGGCACTCATCTTTGCAGCGGTTGCCTGCTTCCATATGGAAAATGGGGATGTGAAGCCTTTTTGCGCTTATTGCGGAAAGGCAGCTGTTTGTATCGCCCAGAATAAGCAGTGCATCGGGCTTTTTTTCTTCCATAAGCTCATATGAGGATGCAATGATATTGCCCACTGTCTGACCCAGATTTTCACCTACGCAGTCAAGATAAACCTCAGGTGTATCAAGGCTCAGGTCCTCAAAGAAAATGCCGTTGAGTGTGTAATCGTAATTCTGACCCGTGTGAGCAAGAATGCAGTCAAAATGCTTGCGGCATTTCTTTATAACCTCCGAAAGACGGATGATTTCGGGTCTTGTACCGACGATTATAAGAAGCCTCAGCTTTCCGTTATTCTTAAAATTAACATCGTATTTCATGATTTCACCTTATGAGTTGAATTCTTCAAGTCTTTCTCTGATGTAGGGGAGTTCAAGAAGCTTTTCCTTTACTTCTTCAACATTCAGAAGCTTTGTGTTGTTGCTGTTGAATTCCGTAAGCTCTGCACGCTTTACGTTACCGTCGGAGAAATATTTATCGTAGTTAAGGCTTCTGTTATCAGCGTGAACACGGAAGAAATCACCCATATCCTCAGCCTTTGCACATTCTTCGTTGGTGAGAAGGGTTTCATACATCTTTTCGCCGTGGCGGATGCCGATGATTTTGATATCCTCTTTCTTGCCGCCGAAAAGCTCGCAGACTGCCTCAGCCTGAACCTGAATTGTGCAGGCAGGTGCCTTGCGCACGAATATATCGCCGCTTTCACATTCCTTGAATGCGAAAAGAACAAGGTCAACCGCTTCTTCAAGGGACATAATGAAGCGGGTCATATCGGGGTTTGTGATTGTGATTGGCTGGCCGTTTTTGATCTGGTCAATCCACAGGGGAACAACAGAACCTCTGCTGCAAAGAACGTTACCGTAACGGGTGCAGCAGATTTTTGTTTTTTCAGGGTCAACATTCCTTGCCTTTGCGGTTGCAACTCTTTCTTCAAGAGCTTTTGTGATACCCATAGCGTTGATGGGGTATGCGGCTTTGTCTGTTGAAAGGCAGATAACGGATTTTACACCTGCATCAACTGCGGCGGTGAGCACATTATCCGTGCCGATAACATTTGTTCTGACAGCTTCCATAGGGAAGAATTCGCAGGAAGGAACCTGCTTCAAAGCTGCTGCGTGGAAAACATAGTCAACACCCACCATTGCACCTCGAAGGGAATCGATGTTACGCACATCGCCTATGTAGAACTTGATTTTATCCGCAACCTGGGGCATCTTAGCCTGAAATTCGTGGCGCATATCATCCTGCTTTTTCTCGTCACGGGAGAAAACACGGATTTCTTTTATATCTGTTTCGAGAAAGCGGTTGAGAACGGCGTTGCCGAAGGAGCCCGTACCGCCTGTTATAAGTAAAGTTTCACCTTTGAATTCATACATTTTTATCATCTCCGTCAATTTTTTCTATGCAAGGCAGAACAGCGTTGCCCCAATCTTTGAACCAGTGTTTTAATTTAAGTGATTTTTCGCCGTGTTCCACATTGAACCTCAGTGCCGTTGCACGGTCATGATACATAATGCTTCCGATTTCGTCTTCGTCATAAAGCAACACATCAACCGTATATCTGCCGGGAACAAGATAGGATGTATCAAAAGCAAATTCTGCGGAATTCTCGCCTGTTTTCTGTTTCAGTTCACCGCCGAAAATTACGCCTACGGGAGTAGTGTCAATACCGTTGATGACCATTTTCATAAGCACTCGCTCGGTATCGTTTTCGCTTTTCCAGGTTATGCGGAACGGAAATTTTTCACCGTATTCAAATGTACTTGTGGAGGATTCATACATATGGAGGTTCTGAAGTACATGCCTCATACTGTTTTTACGTTGACGTTCTGCGTTTGTAACATCAAAAAATGTTGTGTTATCAAGGGTGTCATCCTGCATATAAACCGAAATGGCTTCGTCGGTGGCTCCTTCAAAAGCAACATGACCGTGGGAAAGTACAATGCAGCGGTTACAAAGGCTTTTTACCGTAGCCATATTATGGCTTACGTAAAGGATTGTTCTGCCTTCTTCCTCCGCAACCTTTTTCATTCTTGCGATGCATTTATTCTGGAAGGCAACGTCACCAACCGCAAGCACCTCATCCATAATCATAATTTCACTGTCAAGGTGTGATGCAACTGCGAATGCAAGCTTAACCTTCATACCGCTTGAATATCTTTTGACTGGGGTATCGATAAACTGACCAACTTCCGAAAACTCAACAATTTCATCAAATTTGCGGTCAATTTCAGCCTTTGTCATACCGAGGATCGCACCGTTGAGGTAAACATTCTCTCTGCCCGTAAGCTCGGGATGAAAGCCCGTGCCCACTTCAAGCATACTGGTAATTCTGCCGTTAAGGTAGATGTTACCCTTTGTGGGTGCCGTAACACGGCAGATAAGCTTTAATATTGTGGATTTGCCTGCACCGTTTCTGCCGATGATGCCTACGGTTTCACCCTTTTTTATATCAAAAGACATATCGTTGAGTGCAAGAAAGCGTTCATTTTTGCCGTGAGCTTTTTCGCCGATTTTCAGATTAGGATCTTCCTTGTTGAAAAGCTTTGCAAGCTTTGACTGTATTTCACCTTTGAGTGTTGCACCGCCGATGGCGCCAAGGCGGTATTCCTTTGAAACGTGTTCAACTCTTATTGCCAATTCTTCCATACCGCACCTCACACTGTATCCATAAAGGTTTTTTCGGATTTACTGAACATCAGCGCACCGATTACCGCCACAACAGCGGTTGTCAGCCAGCTTATACCGTAGAAAAGCCAGTCAACTTCACCCGTGCCAAGAAAGCCGTAACGGAAAATGTTGATTGCGGGGGTTACAGGATTGAGCATATAAAAGTTATAAAGAGTACTTCCGGGTGCAAGCTGTGAACGGCTGAACATATCGTAGGCAACGGGGGAGCAGTATGACCACAGAGAAACACCGAAGCCCACAACCATTGCAAGGTCACGGTATTTTGTAGTCAGTGCTGAAATCATCATACCGAAGCCCATACCGAGAATTGCAAGCTGAATGAGAACAACGGGGAACATAAGAATAAGTATGTTGGGTCTGAGACCTGCATCGGTAATCAGGTAATATGCCATAAAGCAGAGCATAAATACAAACTGAATAAAGAAGCCGATAAACTGGGAAATTGCCGTTGAAATGGGCATTACAAGGCGGGGGAAATAAACCTTGCCAAGTATTGCGGAGTTACCCGTGAAGGTATGGGAGGTTTCCGTAAGGCAGTTTGCAAAGAGAGTCCATACGATTGTACCCGAAAGGTAGAATATGAAGTTTGGTACTCCCGATGCACCCAGACCTGCAATGTTACCGAAGAAAACGGAGTAAACAACCGTTGTGAAAAACGGCTGGATAACCGCCCAGGCAGGGCCTAAAACAGTTTGCTTGTATTTTGCAACAAAGGTTCTTCGCACAAACAGGAATATAAGGTCTTTACAATTTTTAAGACCTTTTAAGTCCATATTAAATGCATTGTTACTTGATTTAACAATGGTTGTCCATTTTTGTTCCATTATAGTTATCTCCTGTGTTTTTTAGGTAATTCTATCCAATCGCCCAATTTGGTTTCCCAAGGTTCATTAAAAAGTTTCATTGCACCACCATAAAAAAGAGTGAACTCTCCCATATATAATTCGTTGTTCCAGAAATTGAAATCAACTCGCAAAAATGGAATGGTAGAAGAACAGTTTTCTGCAATTTCTATCATGTTTTTTAAAAGTTCAGGTTTTTTAAGTTCTTTTTCTGATGATGGTTTACCGGTAACATTAAAGTGATTCCATTCAATATCGAAATGGTCTTCCTTGGGATTGTTTGAAAATCTTTCGCTGTTAACTTCGATAAGTTTAACCTTTCCGTTAAAACAGAACAGTTTATAATCGAAGAGCTCATCGTTGTTTGTGTTTTTCATAAACTTTTCACAAATTATTTTTCTTGGGACATTTTTATAGGGCCATTCTCGCAGCTTTTTGTAATAATCTCTGCTCAATCTGAAAGCAAGCTCTTCTTTTGTTTTTTCAATATCAAGTTTACTTTTGTCACGGCATATTATAACACCGTTATCGTGATTGCATTTAAGAACAAATTCATTCGGAAGAGCATCAAAATCAATCTCATCGGGGGAATCCCATACGCCCAAGAGTGGAACAAGATATTGTTCACCGATTCTTTCTGCTATATATTCTCTGGCTTTATATTTATCAACCATAATCGTGTATTCGGGTCTGCGGTCATAAAGCTTGAGCCAGTTTTGTTTTTCGTTAAAACTTTTCGGGTTTTTGAGGTTAAGCTTTTTACCCGTACGGAATTTATATAGTTTTCTGAGATAAAGCTTATCGGGAAGAATACAGGTGTACATTCCCTCAACGGTAAAATATTTTTTATACCATTGTACCAGTTTCTTTTTTATTTCGTATATTTTGTTGATGAGGGTCATATCTGATTTCTCCTTAAACAAGTTTATCTGAGACAACAGCGAAAGCTTTTTGTAATCATGTGATTCCTTGGATCATATCAATCCATTTACCTGCAATGGTTTCAACATTATGGGTTTTTCTTACTTTTGCCGCATTTTGTGAACATTTTTTTTGAAGGTTTTTATCATCAGCCATACGGCTCATTGCTGCAGCCAAGGCATTTACGTTACTTACGGGCACAAGCAGACCATTTTCACCGTCTGTTATCATTTCTCTTGCACCGCCTCCAAAGCAATCGGTGCAGATGCATGGCATACCTATTGCCATGGCTTCGATCATTGAGTTTGAAAGCCCTTCATAATCCGAAGAAGAAACAAACATTTCACAGTCCTTAATTACTTCATGTACATCTGAGCGAGCAGGTAAAATCTTTATATGGTTTTGCATTCCTATTAATTCTATCATGTTGTTATATTCATTAAGGAGGTTTGCTTCGCTTTCAGAAACTGTGTTTCCGTAAATTTCCAAAAAATATTCCGAATGATTTTTTTTAAATATTGAAAAAGCTTCGAATAAAAGAGGCAAGTTTTTTTGAGGGGATATTCTGCAAAAGTTTGCAATTACTTTACGTCTTTCTCCGGTATACGGTTCAGGAAGATGTGATTTCACCGGATTGTTTATAACAATAAAATTTCTTAATTTACCATTATAAAACTCGAGTTCACCTTTGGTTTGCAAAACAACTCCGCTTGCATCACAGACAATATCAATCATTCTTTGCCTTTTTACAGGATCAGGAGGAAATTCAAATTCCGAAGCGTTACATTCAGCATAAATAATTTTGCGGTTTTTTTTACTTAAAGCAAAAAATGTAGAGGAATATCTGGTTAAACCAAAAGCTATGTAAACACTATTTGGATGAAGTGAAGTGTAAACAAATATTTTATCACTGTGCCTGATTTTGCTTATCTCATATTCAATTTTTTTATCTAACGGACGGCAGAATCGTGTTAAATATCTTAATGTTTTAAAAAATCGGATTTTTTCATATCTTTTTTTACAAATTGAAACAATCTGAGGATTTTTGAGATGTCTTTTTACATAATCATCCAATGAAACAATTTCGACATTTTGATTTGTAAAAAAGAATATATTTTTTGCTATCTCTTTTGTTACAAGTATAGTTACATTATAGCCTTTTTGGGCAAAAGCGTTTGCCAGATTTGTTGAACGCATTGCTACTCCGCCATTTTTGTAATTGCCTATTACCAGTACAATATGCTTCATATTAATCTCTATTTCCCTCTGAGTTTTTTGTAGATTGAAGTTTCGGTTAAGGTGTGGATTGCGGGAGTTAAGTATTTCTTTCTGATTTCCTGCTTACGGCGGTATTTCTTTGTGAATGAAAGAAGCCCTGCTGCATCCTTTTTATGAATGAGCTCATAGTATTTACGGTAAAGGGGATTCAGCTTTTCAGCTTCTATATGACCGTAATATCTGTCACATATGGGATGATTTATAATTTCGGAAATCAGTTTTATCCTTGTCTTTTTATCATTGGGACAAAGAGGTTTGAATTCGTTTTCAATGCAGTCTGTCACAAAGAAGAATGCACGCAGGTGCATCTGATCCATAAGGTCAAGCTCTTTGAAGTTTTCGGTATCCTTGTAAAGAATATCGATAAGATATGTGTAAAGAGGCCACATATTCTTTGTGTAACCCCTGGAAAGAGAATCGTGAACAACTCTGTTATGGTAAAGGGGTTCGGAGATATAATAATAATTCTGAGCAACAAGGGTTGCTTCATAGGTGAGCTGCAAATCCTGGCTTCTTCTCAGCCTGCGGTCAAACCTGATGCCGTTTTTACTGAGAGTTTCAGCTTTATATATTCTCAGCCAGTTGCACCAGCGGATTGAACGCTTGGTGCCGTTTTTGGATACATAGGCAAGGGTTTTGGGGAGTATTTCTTTTTTTATGGCTTCTCTGTCGTAAGGGCCGTCTGCCATTTCGGGAGTAAAGATATGGCCGTTTTCGTTTTCCTGACAGTTGCAGAATACTACATCGGAATTGTTGCTTTTTGCCGCATTATACATTTTTTCATACATTTCAGGTTTGAGCCAGTCATCCGCATCAACAAAGCCGATGTATTCGCCTTTGGCACGGAGCATACCGTCATCTCTGGCGGCGGCAAGACCTTCGTTTTCTTTATAATAGTAGATGACACGGCTGTCAGAAAGATATTTTTTGCAGATTTCGGCACTGCCGTCGGTTGAACCGTCGTCAATAAGAATTATTTCAATATCTTCAAGTGTCTGTGCAACGATGCTGTCAAGGCACTTTTCAAGATACTCTGCGGCATTATAAATGGGAACAATAACACTGATTTTAACCATTTATCAATTCCATCCATTCTTCTGTAATTTTTTCAGCGGATTGGGTTTCACGGATTTTCACGGCGTTTTCCGAAAGCTTTTCGGCAAGGTCGGGGTTTTCGATAACCTTTTTCATTGCAAGGTAAAGAGCGTGAGAATCGCCCACGGGAGTAAGCATACCGTTTTCACCGTCTTTTATAACAGCCCTTGCACCGCCTGCGGGGCAATCGGTGCACACGCAGGGCAGACCCATTGCCATTGCTTCAAGCATTGAATTTGACATTCCTTCAAAATCTGACGATGAAACAAACATTGCATAGTCATTTATAACTGAGTGAATATCTTTTATTGCGGGCAGAATGTGAATGCAGTCTTCACAGTCTGTTTTCCTGATATGCTCAACAACGGAGTCAATGTATCCGTCAGCGTTGTTGCCTACGGGGTCGCCGATGATATCAAGCTCGTAATCGGGGAAATCCTTACGGAATTCGGCAAAGGCATCCGCAAGCATAATCAGGTTTTTCTGAGCGGAAATTCTGCAGAAATTAACAATCCGCTTTTTTCTTTCACCGCAATAAGGTTCAGGCAAATCGGGCTTTATGGGGTTGAATATAACTTTTCCTCTGACGGGGGTATTCTGTTTGTACCATTCCTGAACATCGGGAGATTGGAAAACAAAATCATCCGCCTTTGGGAACAGATTTTTTATTAGTGCCATTGTTGTTTTGCTGTCGCTTGATTGCTGAGGGTCGCCGCGCTCGGAGATAATGACTTTTGTATTTTTGTTCTTTGCAAGCAGGGTAAGAAAAATCGAGTCATAAAGAAAGGCAACGGCAGTTGAAATGTTATATTTGACAAAGTATTGTTTCAGCCACTGTACGCAGGAATAATTCCTTGACAGATATTTCATCATAAGGGACTTTTCTCTGAAACCGATTTTGCCTGCAAGCCTTGCAAGAAGCATAATTATTTTTGGTATAAATTCAGAAGATTTTTGCTTTTTCAGTTCATCGGGCAACGAAACAACATTTATTCTGCCGTCAATATTGTCAAGAACGGCTTCGGATTTACTCTGATGAGTAAGTATTAATGTTACATTGTTACCGCTTTGCACTGCGGCACGGCTGATAAGAGAAATAACTCTCTCTGCACCGCCGCCGAGCATGGTTTTTATGAGAAATACTGTGTTTCGGGATTTCATTTTTTCAGCAACCTTGTTTTTATATTACGCAGTTTGAGGTAAACTTTTTTGTATAAGAACATAAGATACAGCTTACCGTACTTTTTCTTTCTTATAAGATTGAAAAGTTTACGGTTTGCTTTACTCTCAAAAGGATTGTCTTTTTGATTTTTTACACCGTGGGGAAGCATTGAAGCCCAGTCAGAATCAACAACCGCTTTTCTTTCTGCGGCATTGCGGGCGTGCTCATAATACTGACTGAATGTATATATCACTTCGTTCATCCAGCGTGCATCAAGCTTCTGGATATGCTCAGTATCGTTCATTCCCCATACAGGAAGATATTCCCTGAATCTTTCGTAAACATAGAGAGTGTTTTTCTTTTCAATGGTTTCGGGCCTGAATGAACGGGAGATGCTTTCTTCGTTTGTTCTGTAACAGTAAAGAGGTTTGTTGATATATACGATTTTATCCGATGCTGTAAGCAGGGGGATTGACCTGAACCAATCCTCCGCCATATTTTTACTGTAATAAAGGCTGTAATCCGTAGGGTCGTTTCTGAGAATGTCGGTTCTGACTGCTTTGATCCACAGTGCGGTAACAAATGTGGTGTGCATCAGAGCCTCGTAAATTTCATTTTTATTTTCTGCGGTGAATATTTTATGGTTTTTGCAGAATTCCGTTTTACGGTCAACTTTTCTGCCGTCTGCAAAGTAACGGAAGGAGTAAATCACAGTATCCGTATGGGGATTTTCATTCAGAACGGCATTAACGGTTTCAAGAAGATTTTTTTCTGCAAAATCATCGGAATCAACAAAGAGGGAGTATTCGCCTGTTGCCACGGCAATGCCTGCCTGCCTTGCGGATACAAGACCCTGGTTTTCTTTGTGAATCACCCTGATTTTATCGGGGTGATTTTTTGCATATTCATCGCATATTTCACCCGATGAATCCGTTGACCCGTCGTCAACAAGAATGATTTCGTATTCGCCTATGAAGGACTGACAAAGCAGAGATTCAACACACTGCACAATATATTTTTCAACATTGTATACGGGAACAAGTATGCTGAATTTCATTTGCTTCACTCCTCCATAAGATTTTTCCACTGCGATTTATATTTTTCAAATTCATCCGAACAATCGGCTGATGTGAGATGATTTACAATATCATTGTATTTTTCTTTATTGTCAATAAGATTGATTATATTTTCGGCTATTGAGTCGGGATTGATTTCACAAATTACACCGTTCCTGCCGTTTTCGACAAGCTTGCAGCCGCCTACGGTTGCCGTAGTGATAACGGGTTTGTTGAGTCTGTGTGCTTCAAGAATGGTTACAGGCATAGCTTCTTCACGGGAGGGCTGAACATAAATATCACAGCCTGCCATATAAGGGTAGGGGTTTTTCTGCATACCCGTGATAATGATGTTGTTTTCAAGAGCGTATTCTGCAATTTTCTTTTCAAGCCTGCTTCTTTCAGGGCCGTCACCGACAAAATACCAGGTGAAATCAATACCTTTTTCTTTCAGGATTTTTGCCGCATCAACAGCCATATCAAAGCCTTTGACGGGTGCAAACCTTCCGCAGGAGCAGATAAGGGTTTTATCGGTTCGGGGAATTGAAAATTCCTTGCTTTGTGCGGTTATCATATCCTTATCCGTATAGTTCTCAACGATTTTTACCTTGCCCTTTGCGGCAGGATACCATTCTTCGATAAGCGATTTCTGACTTTCGTGCAAAGCCGCAACAGCATCATATCGAGGAATAACATCGTTGTGGATTTCGGGGGTATCGTTTGTGCTTGTGTGGTAAAAAAGAATTTTCTTTTCCGCATTCACGCATCTGTCAACAAAAAGTGCAACATAGCCCTGTACATAGGCTACGGCAATGTCAAAGCTTCTGCCGCCGAAATATGTTTTTTTCTCATATTCCATTGCATCAAGGCGGATTTTATCTTCAAGCACCTTGTTGATTTCTTTTGCCTTTTCCTTTTGACCGAAGATTTTTGCAACAAGTGCCTTGCCCTGCAACACAAGGGCATAGGGTTTTCTGTAATAACGGTGTGCGTCTTTATTTATGATAACATTAACTCTTTCATCAATGAAGGGGAGAAGGTCTGTGCGGTTTTTGCGGATGTAAAGGGTAACATCATATTTGTCGTAATCAAGGGCTTTAAGTGCGGAAACAAGGGATTTCTGCACTCCGCCTATGGTAAGGTGATGGGCTACGATTAAAAGCTTCTTTTTCATTTATATCAGCTCCATCCATTTTTTTGCGGTGTTTTCAAGGGAAAGATTATATCTTATCAGCGATGCGTTCTGTGAAAGCTTATCCGCAAAGGCTTTATCGCCTGCGATTTTCTTCATTGCATCGCTCATTTCCTCTGCGTTGCCGACTTTTGTGAGAATGCCGTTTTCGTTGCTGTTTATAACCGCACTTGCGCCGCCTATGGGGCAATCCGTGCAGATAACGGGCATACCGATTGCCATAGCTTCAAGCATAGCGTTTGACATTCCTTCGTAATCCGATGAATTCACATACATCGCATCGCGGATAATCAGGCTGTGAACCTCCGTGCTGAACGGCAGAAAATCAATATAATCCGTAACACCAAGCTTTTGGGCAAGGGCTTTTGTTTCTGCAAGTGATGCTCTGTCGTCGTCATTCTGGGGCTCGCCGATGATTTTAAGGCGGTAATCGGGAAATTCCTTGTGAAAATCCCCGAATGCTTCAACAAGCAGAGGCAGATTTTTCTGCCTTGAAATGCGGCAGAAGGTGGTGATATATTTCTCTCTATTACCGAAATAAGCTTCGGGGAGCTTATCGTTTATGGGGTTGAAAATAACAGTTCCCTTTGCGGAAATATTTTCGGGGTAAGCGGCTTTTGCGTCGTTGGTCTGAAAAACAACCGCATCGGCACGCTGATAGTATTTTCTGACGAAGTTATATCCGTAGCGTTTTTTCAGAAGTCTTTTTGCATCTCCTCTTTCGGAAACCACAACAGGATTGGAAAGATTTTTTGCCGCAATAAGGGTTATGGGCACTGAGGGTTGAAGGAAGGAGATAACCGCCGTATCGGGCTCGGATTTCAGCTTGTTTCTCAGCGCTTTTATCTCTCTGTAATACTGGGAAACGAATGAGATATATGCAAAAGCCGAGGGAACGGGGATTCTGAAAAGCTCAAAGGGTTTGCAGAGAAGGGATGAAAAAAGCTCTGCAATTCTTTTGAGGAAACCGTGTTTTTTGTTTTTTTCGTAAACGGATGTAACAGGAACTTTGGGGTCAAGGTCACGGTTTATAACATCGTTTGTTTTTGAAGATGTAAGCAGAAATTCGCAGTCATATCCGTTTTTACGGAATTGATTAAGAAGCAGGGATGCAACTCTTTCAGCACCTCCGCCTTTCATAACGGGCATAACCATCAGAATTTTTCTGTTACTGCTCATTTTTTTCCTTTCATCAGTCTGCCGACTGTTTTTTCAAATACTTTATATATAAACCAGAATGCTTTTCCGTAACAGCGCATTTTAAGGGCGGTGTTACCGAATGCCGAATGCGAAAGAATATCTTTTTTAAGTGTTTTATACTCATCCTTGCAGAGCGCCTGCTCTGTACCGGGAATTTTTTTATAGGTATCAAGTGCATTGAAAGCACAGCGCACGGTGTATTCGGTTGCCATATAATCGCCTGTTTTGCCGATTTTTTCTGAAAAAATACGGATTTCTTCATAAACATCACGGCAACTGCGGAAGTGACGCTTTGATTTTTTTGAGGTAACAATGGAATTTGCACGGCATCTTCTGTGGTACAAAGTGTTTTTGCACTGGGATGTTTTCACGGAGGAACAAAATACTTTGTATGTGAAAAGCATATCCTCAGAGCAGTAAGCCGATTCCAGAAATCTTATTCCGTTACTGTTCAGAAGATTTCTGCTTATGAGCAGAAGAACAACCGAGCAGTGGTAATCTTTGTTGTTGTGAAGCTCGGCAAGAATTTCATATCCGCTTTTGGTTTCATATGTGCCGTTGACAACATAACCCTGACGCACTTCCGAACCGTCATCCGTAAAAGAACGGGCATCAAAGAAAACAAGGTCAGCACCGTTTGATTCTGCTGTGCTTACAAGGAGTTCTAACGCATTGCTTTCAATATAGTCATCACTGTCAAGGAAATAGATATATTTTCCCGTTGCGTTATCAAGTCCCGTATTTCTTGTTTTTGAAGGGCCTGCATTTTTCTGATGAATAACGGTTATTCTCTCGTCCTTTTCAACATATTCGTCGCAGATTTCACCTGAGGAATCCGTTGAGCCGTCGTCAACAAGAATGATTTCAAAATTCTCATATGTCTGGTTGAGAACGCTGTCAACACATTCACGCAGATATTCTTCAACATTGTAAACGGGGATTATTACGCTTATAAGAGCCTGATTTTCCATTAACTCAACTCAATCTTTCTTTTAAAAGAATAAGAACTGTTGCAACAAGTTTTTTTGCTTCGGAAACAAAGCCGTAGGAATAATGTTTTTTCAGCTTTTTCTGAATTTTTTTATCAATATCAACATCCGTCAGAACGGGATTTTCAATGGCTTTTGAAAGATCCACACGCATTTTTGCCGCATCGTCGGATGTGCTGTGAACACCTGATTCGTCGCAGCCGATGTTACTGTTATATGAATATCGGGGATAAACCGTAAGCAGATTATTTTTCACAAGATGAGCACCGAATCTTACGGACCAGGAGCTGCCGTTACCCTTTGTCTGGCGGTAAAGGCGGATGAATCTGTCACTTCCGTTTGAGTTAAGGCGACGGATAAGACGGGGAGATTTATAAAAATCCTTAATCTCTTTCAGTTCCCAATCAACGCCGTCCCAGCGGTCTTTCCATGTAGCCCAGGTCCAGCTGCATGAACGGTGTGCGGCAAAAACATCTTTATTGTAATAATCGGGAAAGTCAATTACAGGTGCGTAGCCTGCGATTGAGCCGATTTTTTTGTTTGTTTCATAGTAATCAAGGGCGCTGTTCATAAAGCTGAGGAAGAAGGGGGAAACCTTGCAGTCATCCTCAACAACAATTACCTTACCGTATTTATTGATTACCTCGGTGACACCCGAAATAACCGAAGCAGCAAGCCCTTTGTTGACGGGGCTTTCGGTAACGGTTACCGATCTGAAATCACCAGAATCCTTTATCGCCGCAACGGCGGCACGCACTTCGTTAACCTTATCTTTGCCTGCGTCATTTTTTGCACCGTCCGAAAAAATGAAAAGGTCTGAATCTTTTGCTTCCTTGCAGGCGGAAAGTGCGTTGTATACCTCAGTAAAATGGTCTGCACGGTTATATACAAAAATTATAATCGGTGCGTAACTCATACCATCACTCCAATATGTCTGTGTAAGCATCAATAAGAAGCTGTGCGTTTCTTTCTGCATCGTGGGTTATCAGTGCTTTTTTCTTCCCTGCTTCGGAAAGGGAGAGTGCAAGGTCATCGCAGTCAAATATACGCTTTATGTTCCAGGCAAGAAGCTTGGGGTCATCACTTCTGTAAAAAAGAGCCTCTTTGCCGTCTTCTGCCATATCCGAAACACCGCCCACATATGCGGCAACGCAGGGTGTACCCACCATCATAGCCTCACCCAGAGTATTGGGGCTGTTTTCAATAGTGGAGCAAAGAACATATGCGTTGACCTTTGAAAGCTTTTCTGCAACCTGATCGGCTTTGAGAGGACCTGTGAATTCAATATGGTCCTGCACACCAAGGTCATAAACAAGCTTTTTCAGATATGCTGCATAGCCCTTTTTGAGTATTGAACGCTTATCGTTTTCCTGATAGGGCTTGTAGCCTGCCACATACACCTTTATATCGGGATACTCCCTGATAAGATAAGGAAGAGCCATAACAACGAAATGGACTCCTTTAAGGGCATTATAGCCGTTGCCCACATAAATCGAGTGCCTTTCAGCTTTTTCAAGGCTCCATTTTTCTTCATAGAAAGGAGCGCGGAGAATGCGGCTGCAAGGGTAATATTTTGCGTTGGGATTTATTGCGTATGAATGAGCTCTGTCCCAGGTTGTCCTGCCCAGAATGTAATCTGCATTTTCAATGATTTCCTTTTCGGATTTCATACGGGGTTTAAACCATCTTGTTTTTCTCAGGTGAAGAATCCAGGCGGAGAAGATGTTTGTCAGAGATTTTGAAAACATCATATCGTCAACGGGCAATTCACCGCACTGGTAGTTGTAATATCCGTTAAGAATCCCCTGCATTGAAACCACGGCGGGAATATTTTTTTCTTTTGCGGCAGAAAGCATGGCTTTGGAATGGAGAAATTCCGTGCCTTCTATATGCACGATATCAGGTGAGAAATCATCAATGATTTTCAGGCACGCTGAAACAAGATTTTCAGAATCTGTGCTTTGGGAGTAACCGAGGCTGTAATAGCAAATACCGTCAAGCTCTTCCGAAAAACTTATATTTTCATCGCATTTGCAGGCTATTGCAAGCTCGATGTTTTCATATGAGCTGAGTTTGCCTGCCATCGACTCAACCCAGCCGCCAAGCACTTCTGAGGTCATATTCAGTTTTGCGGAAAGGTTTGCGGGAATCAGGTTGGCAGTCCATAATACTTTCATAGTTTTTCAGCTCCGGTCCATTTTTTTATGTCCTCAAAAAGCAGAGGTGCAACAAGCATAACTGTGCAGGTGAAAGAATAGTTGAATGAATCGAGAATCGAAACAAACATATAAGTTATGAGAGTTGCATTTGCCGTTATAATCATAAATTTATTGTCAGACTGATGCTTGTAATGAATGGGTACGTGATAAAACATCATAACGAGAGCATATCCGCCGAACCATCCGTATTTTGAAATGGTATCCAGAACGGCAGAATGACCGCCTCCGTTTTCACGCCACAGTGAGCCGATTATCGGGTATCTGACCATATCCAGCAAGCTGTTTGAATAGGCTTCTATACGAAGCTGAATGGAATCGCCGGTAACACCTGTATCTGCGGTTGAAACAAGGTCATTTACTTTTCTTGCAACGGCAGTTCCGTTGAAGGTTTCCAGTATCCATTCCCTGAATGACGGTATGTACAGAATAGCCGCCATTACTCCTATAAACAGCAGAATCGATATTGCGAAAGCTGGGATTACACTTTTTGATCTGTAAAAAACAAGCAGAAGTAAGCCCAGAACGCTTGCAAAAAGTGCTATGGAGTAGCCTGCAAGCTCAATAACCCTTAAATATGTGTATGCCCATACCGCACCGATTGCAAAGAAAAGCTTGTTGTTTCTGAATGCTTTGAAAGTCCATGCCGCAATAAGAGGAGAAATACACACCTGAGGATAAATAAGGCTGTAACCGCCTATACCCTGTCTGAGATACTGGTATGTTGTTTCATCATCACGGATAAGCTGCCTTGCAATTGTATGGTCTTCAATCAGAATACTGAATGTTTTGTAATTCCAGACTATAAAGAGGATAAGCACAATGGGTACGATTCCTTGAAGCTCATCCCATTTGTCGTCATAGAAATAATTCATCAGAAAGCAGATTACCAGCATAATGAATGCGATTTGTTTTATAAGTGCAGAAAAATCGTATTTTTCAATGTAGATAACCGCCATAACCGCTATGAGGAATATAATGGCACCAACTTGCTCTTTGCCTAAGGTGAGGGGAGTTTCTCGGATAAACCATATTGCTGCCCACAGTACCGCACAGGCAAGGGCAATGATTCTGTATACCGTGTCTACCTGCAAGGGAGGAGAGATTGTCCAAACAGTAAGATACAGCACGGCAAGCTTCTGAATAAAGCCGTATGAAAATATATCTTTGAACATATCCGTCCTCCTTTCAGGTTGTTATTTTAAAAATTTTTCTGTTTGGGGAATAAATGATTCGTAATGGAATGCGGTGTTCAGTGTTTTATCATTTGTTTTGTTTTCAATCTGATAAAGCATTGCTTCGGATATGCTCTGAGCAGTCATATCTTTCAGCAGATTTCCTTTGCCGCTTTTTCCGATATACATACCCACATCGCTGACATCGGTGGTTATCACGGGCACACCGCAGGTATAGCTTTCTGCAAACTTGGTGGGGAAGCCTGCGTTGTTGCGTTTATCCGAACGGCGGATAAAGATATAGCAATCGCAGCCGAGAATATATTTTATTGTTTCTTTGTGTGAAAGCCTGCCCATAAATATTATTTTGTTACGCACATTTTTGGGAATATAGCTTTCAGGATAAATTTTATTGAAATCGGCTTCTGTTATGCCGATTATGCGAAGCAGGGTATTCTTTTTGTTGATGTTGCAGAATGCTTCAACAACTTTATCAAGGCTTTCTTTTTTGCCGTCGGGAATACCTGCAAAGCAGAATTCAAAAATTCCTTCGTGTAAATCGGGCTTCTGATGCCAGATTTCATCGTTTATATCCACAAGAGGAGGCAGAACAACAAACTTTCCGGCTTTTCTGTATTTTTTCTCCATCATTGAGCTTATTGCAATCATACCGTCTGCAACCTTGTGGGCAAAATTGCTGATAAGTATTTCATCAAAGGCTTTGAAAATTCTTTTGGGCAGTGAGCCGTCGGTGTCTTTTGTCCATTCGGTGCAGTCGTAACAGACTTCAATGTTTCTCTTTGAGAAAACCTTTTTTGCCTTCATCAGAGTAAACATGGGCACATTGTAAAGAATTATCTTTTTAACGTCGCCGTATTTTCCGATAACCGTTTCAATATGCTCAACGCTGAACATATGCCTTAGCCACTGCTTTGTTGATTCGGGGTGAGGATGCTCAAACATATTTTCACAGCCCTCGACGGGTCTCAGACCGTCAAAAGAATCATCGGATGCACCGATAAAAACGGTTTTATAACCCAGCTTACCAAAAATCTTACCGTTTGAAACAACTCTGTTTGCCGATGCACTTTTATCGGGCAGAGCGAATCCGCCGTAATATATGATTGTGCCTGAATCCACTCTGTCACTTCCTTTATTTGCAAAGAGCACTGATTTTATCAAGATACGCTTCTACAACTTTTTTCCGAGAGAAATTTGCTTTTATGTATTCTCTGCCTTTTTCGCCCATAGCTTTTCTTTCTTCATTGGGCAGGGCAAGGAATTTCCTGATTTGTTCACACAGAGCATCAACATCTCCGCCGTGATAGATAAATCCCGTTTCGCCGTCAACAAAGGTTTCCATACAGCCGGGGTTATCGGTTGAGATTATGGGTCTGCCGCTTGATGCACTTTCAAGGAGCACATTGCTCATCCCTTCGCCGTAGGTTGAGGGGTGAATTGTTGCGTGGGATGCGGCAACAAAGGGCTTTATATCCTTCTGACTGCCTCTGTATTTTATTATGCCCTTTTCTTCAAGGTCGGAAAGCAGTTTTTCATAGTGCATTTCCGTAGGCTCGATGAAGCCAAGCATATTGAATTCTGTGTTGGGGTATTCGGCCTTTATTCTTTTGGCGGCTTCGATATAATCGTCAACGCCTTTGTCGTGAAGAATTCTGCCGATGTAGTTGAATACAACCTTTTCGCCCTCTTTGCCGTTGCCGCCGTCAGGGTAGGATTGCAGGGGATAGCGGTCTGTATTCACACCTGAGCCGGGGATTAATTTATGCTCGCCCTTTACCATACCCGATTCTTCCGCAAGCTTCATATTGGTTGAATTCTGAAACATAACGCAGGCGGAGCGTCGGAATGAAAACCTGAAAAGGGACATTATGAGTTTCTGCTTTAATCCACCTTCATTGAGCACACTGCCGAAGCCCGTAACATTGCTGATAACGGGAATCCCCAGCAGATATGCCGCAATGCCTGCATAAACATTGGGCTTTGCGGTGTATGTAAGCACAACGGAGGGCTTGTTTCTGAGAAAGAGCCTGAAATAATGAAGAAAAAGCTTTGCATCCGCAACAATGTTTGTGCCCCGTCTGTCGATAACGGGGTTATCGTAGCGGTATTCAATATGCTTCATCAGTTCAAACTTTTCACCGTCGGGGCAGGAGATAAGCATTTCATAGCCTGCGCCGATTATTTCTTCAATCAGTTCTTTTCTGAAACAGTAAATATCGTCATCGTTATTTGTGAGAAGTGCGATAAGACGTTTGTTTTTCATTTCTCTTTCCTCTTATCTGAAAACCGCAAGAGCGGTCAAAACCATAACCTTGATGTCATCAATAAAGCTGAAGCTTTTAATTGCGGCAAGGTTATATTTCATTTTATCGGACAGCACAACTTCAAGATATGTTTTTTCAACATCCTCAGCGGCGTCAAGAAGCTCGTTTTCGTCTTTGTAATAAACGCTTGCCTCCGAGGTGATGCCTGCGGGCAGAAGAAGGGTTGCCATCATTTCGGGAGTATACTTTTCTACATATTTCGGCACTTCGGGGCGAGTACCCACAAAGGTCATTGTGCCCCTGAGCACGTCAATAAGCTGGCTGAATTCATCAAGCTTGTATTTGCGGATGAATCTGCCCGTTTTTGTAATTCTCGAATCTCCGCCTACGGTGAGAAGTGAGCCTTTGTCCGCATCCGTAACCATTGAACGGAATTTGAAAATACGGAATTCTTTGCCGTATCGGGTAACCCTTGTCTGACGGTAAAAAACGGGCCCCTTTGAGTCGAGTTTTATTGCGATTGCAAGAATGATGAAAACGGGGGAAAGCACTGCAAGAAGCAGGAATGACACAGCAATGTCGAAGATACGCTTCAAAACAAGCTGAAACTTCTTTTTGCTGAGCAAATCATAGTATTCTTTTACCTCGGGTATCTGCATTTCAGCGGGCAGGTCCTCCCATTTTCGCAGTATCATAAACATCTTCCTTAAATGTATTTTTTGACAACCTCTGCAAAGTTTTCACAAACGGTTTTTACATCCTCATCGGAAAGCTTTGTGTGCAGGGGAAGGGTAATTTCGTTTCTGAAATATTCATATGCATTGGGGAAGTCTGCAATATTCCAGCCCAGGTTTTTATAAGCCGTCATCATAGGCAGAGGCTTATAGTGGACATTGCAGGCAATTCCTCTTTCCGCCATTCCGGTTATGATTGCATTTCTTTCTTCTTCGGTTATATGGGGTATTCTCGTCAGGTAAAGATGACCCGATGAAGAATGGTTTTCGCCGTAATGGTCAAGATGCATAATTCCCAGAGAATCGCACATCTTGTCGTATTCTGCAATAATTTCTTTTCTTCTCGCAACAAGAGAGGGGTATCTTTCAAGCTGTTTAAGACCGATTGCGGCGGTGATATCCGTCATATTGCATTTGTACCAGGGACCCACAATATCGTATTCCCAGGCACCTGCCTTTGTTTTTGCCAGAGCATCCTTGGACTGCCCGTGAAGGCTGAAAAGCATATATTGCTTATAAAGCTCGTCATTATCAATGCCGTCAATATTTTTCCAGGTTGCGGCACCGCCTTCTGCGGTGGTGAGATTTTTAACCGCGTGGAATGAAAATGATGTGAAATCCGCAATCTGACCTGCATTTTTGCCGTTTCTCGTTGCACCCAGAGCGTGAGCGCAGTCTGCACAGACCGCAACTCTGCCCATTGCCTTCTGAATTTCATTTGCAGGTCTGAAAAGATGCTTTTTGTTCTCAGCGGCGGCAAAGATTCTGTCGTAATCGCAGATGATGCCTGCAAGGTCAACGGGGATAATCGCCTTTGTTTTTTCGTTTATGGCTTCTTCCATAAGGTCGTAATCCATCTCAAATGAACCGGGCTTGCTGTCAATGAATATAACCTTTGCGCCCGTATGGATTGCCGCAGATGCGGAAGCGGTGTATGTGTAAGCAGGCACTATAACCTCATCGCCTTCACCAATGCCCAGCACACGCAGATTCAGTTCAAGCGCGGCGGTTGCCGAATTAAGGCAGGCAACCTTCTCTGTGCCGCAGTATTCTGCAAGTCTGCGTTCAAATTCCTTTGTTCTGGGGCCTGTTGTTATCCAGCCTGAACGGAGCGCTTCGCAGACCTCGTTTATTTCTGCCTCTGTTATATCGGGAGGGCTGAAAGGTATGTTTGCCATAAGCTGACCTCTTTCTCAATTTCCTGCTTTGTATGTGGGAACCATTTCCCTGACCTTTGCTGTTATTGTTTCGCTGTTTTCATAAGCCGCGAGCATAAGCTCATCAAGCTGTCTGTGGAATAAATCCGTGTCAAACTCAATAGGGTTTCCGATATGTATAAGCTTGTTGGCGGTGGTTTTAAGGCCTTCCTCCTCCATAAGCTTTTCTTCATAGAGCTTTTCACCGGGACGCAGACCCGTATATTCGATTCTGATATCAACATCGGGTTTAAGACCCGAAAGCTTTATAAGATTCCGTGCAAGGGTATCGATTTTGACGGGTGAGCCCATATCGAGAACGAAGATTTCGCCGCCCTTTGCATCTGCACCTGCAAGAAGCACAAGTGATACGGCTTCGGGTATGGTCATAAAGTAGCGGATGATTTCGGGATGTGTAACAGTAACGGGACCGCCGTTTTCAATCTGATGCTTGAAAAGGGGAACAACGGAGCCGTTGGAGCCCAGAACATTGCCGAATCTTACGGCAACAAATTCGGTTCTTACGTTTTCGGGTATGCCCTCGGAACAGATTGAACCTTCTTCTTCAAGATGGGTGAACATTCTGGGGATATCCTTCTGACGGTTTTCTTTGATCTTCTTATCAAAGGACTGTATTACCATTTCGCACAGACGCTTGCTTGCACCCATAATGTTTGTGGGGTTAACCGCTTTATCCGTGCTGATAAGAACAAATCGGTCACAGTTGTTGACCATTGCCGCATAGGCGGTTTTGTATGTACCGATAACATTGTTTTTGATAGCCTCGCAGGGGCTGTCCTCCATAAGAGGAACGTGCTTGTGCGCCGCCGCGTGGTAAACAATATCGGGCTTGAATCTTTTGAATACGCAGTCAAGTCTTCTTGAATCGCGCACGGAGCCGATAAGCACATCAAGCTTCATATCGGGATATTTTTCCCGAAGCTCCTGCTGAATGGCATATGCGTTGTTTTCGTAAATGTCAAATATAACAAGTCTTTCAGGCTTGTGTGCCGCAACCTGACGGCACAGCTCACTTCCGATTGAGCCGCCGCCTCCCGTAATGAGAATTGTTTTGCCTTTGATGAGGTCATAAACCTCTTTCATATCTGCATTTATGGGGTCCCTGCCAAGCAGGTCTTCAACAGAAACATCTTTGAGCGCGCCTGCGGTGATGCCGCTGTTCACATACTGATAGAAGTCGGGGAGAGTTTTGGTTTCACAGCCCGATTCCTTGCAGATGTTGATGATATCCCTGATATTATCCTTTGAAGCGCTGGGCATTGCGATATATATTCTGTCAATGTTGTATTTTTTGACACTGTGCAGAATATCGTCACGGTTGCCCACAATCTGAACGCCGTCAAAATATCGGTTGAGCTTATCGGGGTTATCGTCAATCATACAGATTACTTTGTCCTTGTTTGCTCTTGTTTTGTTGATGTTTTCAAGAAGCATTCTGCCTGCATCGCCTGCACCGATAATCATAACGCGGTGGAATGAATTTGTTCCCGTATCCGTGCCGAAAAGCTGAGGCATTGCAGAAAAAATTCTGTAAGAAAATCTTACTCCCAGCAAAAGCAGAAGCTGAAGCACCGAACCGATAAGATAATAGGATATGGGCATACGCTGAAACAGCAGAGTGATGAGCACGATATGCACTGCCGAAACCGTAATGCTGCCCACCGCAGCTCTCAGAAGTTCCCTTATGCTCACATATTCCCACACACTGTGGTACATACGCATTGCATAGAAAACCACAAGGCTGATTATTACATAAGCGGGCAGAAAATCCACATACGGGTCAAAATACATTTCGGGTATTTCGGAAAACACGCCGTCAAATCTTATCCACAGTGCAAAAAAGTATGAAATACTTATTGCAATGGCATCGTAAGCCATAAGAAAGATTGCTTTTATCTGCCAGGTTTCAATATGGAATTTTCTTTTGCCAGGGGAGGATTTCGATAACTTCAAATCAATCAAATCCTTTTACTGTTTTGTTTCTGAATGTTTTGAACTTCTGTGTCTTCTTTTTCTTTTGTGCTTATGATTTTCGCCGTAGCCGTAACCGTAGCCATAGCCGTAGCCGTAACCAAAACCGTATTTTCCGTAGCCGTAGCCATATTTTCCGTAGCCGTAACCGTAGCCGTAATAGCCGTAGCCCGAGAAGCCCTGAACGGTTCCGTTGAGAACGCATCCGAGAATACGGATATCTGTTGACATAAGGCTGTCCAGTGTGTTTTTGACTCTTGAAATTCTTACCGCATCCTGATAGGTGATGAAAATTGCGGCATCCGCATACTGGGCAATAAAGAGAGCATCGGAAATAAGTCCGCAGGGAGGTGTATCAACAATAACATAATCATATGAATCCCTGAGCTTCTTGAACATCAGCTTAATATTTGCCGAGCTGAAATATCCGCTTTGCTCCTCTTCGGCAGGTGTGGGGATAAGAATATGAAGCTTGTATTTTTCCAGATACGCAATTTTATAAAGATCCGTAACGGTTTCATATTCAATGTTTTTAAGATCTACGCCAAGGAGAGGCGCAACACTGGGATGTCTGATATCGCCGTCAACAAGAAGGATTTTCTTGCCGTGGTCGGCAAGGGCAAGGGCGAGATTTGTTGCGATTGTTGTTTTGCCTTCGCCAGGAACAGAGCTTGTTGTCATAATGATTTTTTCATTTTCATTAAGCGAAGAAACAAAAACGTTTCTCATCACGCGGAAGGCCTCGGGGAAGCCGCTCCCGATATCGGGGTTGGTGAAAAGAAGGGATTTGTCACCGGGCATAGCTCTTTTTTTGAATGTGACCTGTGGGATAACGGCAATAGAATCAAGATTAAGCTGATTTTTGATGTCGGTTTTTGTTTTGACTGTTTTTCTTTGAAGGATATAAATGAATATAAACAGAAGGCCGAAGAATACGCCGATTATCGCACCCTTTGCAGCTTCGTTGAAGTAGTTGACCGAATTTGAGGGCGAGGTTGCAACCACAGGCTGTTTGAGAATTTCAAATGTTATGTGACCCACAACATATTTTGCAACTGACGGGTAATTTTCAAGTGCAGAAACCAGAACATCATATGTAATCTGAGGATCTCTGCCTTTTGCGGTAAGAGTGAACATATTTGTGCCGGGAACCGCTGATGCACTGACTCTTGCAGGCAGGGCGGGAACTCCCAGATCTTCGCAAACAGCTTCCTGAAGCAGGTTACAGTTCAGGATGTAAGGGAAGGTAGTGGAAAGCAGCGAAGCGGTGGTTGAGTCGTAATAGAAAGAGTAAACCGAAACACCGCTGACTGCGCTGAGTGAGTTCTGTGTATTAACGGTAAGTGTCACCTCTGACTGGTATTCGGGAACATAGCTGATTTTCTGGTTTATTGCGCTGTAACTGCCGAATAAAATCGCAGCAGCAACGCAGACCCACCAGAATCTCTGCAATGCTTTGATAATATCGTTCAGATAAACCGTAACAAAAACATCTTTTATGTTTTCGGTTGTCTGATTATTTTTGGAATTCTGATTCATTTCAAATCTTTCTTTCAATATGTTTATTTTTTACTGTTCGGTTATTTCTTCAGTATCATTTGCGGTCATCGCATCGGTGCTTTCGGGAGAAATCTGAACAGTATCATCATTTTCTTCGGGGATAGGTTCGATGTCATATTTGGGCGCAGGGTATTTTCCGTAGTGACCGTAATGAGAATGCTTACCGTATCTGTATCCGCCGTAACGGTTGCTTTCATCGTTACCGGTTATGCTGAAAGGAAGTATGTTCATATGAACATCATTCAGAATACAACCTGCAAGGTTTGAACTGATTTTACTGATTGTTGAAATAGAGTCATTGAGAACATTTACGGGAACAGTATCTGTTCTGACAATAAGAATGGTTTTATCAACCATACTGATAATATCCGTAACGGATGAATCCTGAGAAAGAGGAGCGGTATCGATAATAACGAAATCATACTCTCTTTTGAGAATTTTTATAAGCTCTGCAATGCTTCCGTCTTCAATGAAGCTTCGGTATCCGGGATCTGCCTTTGTGTTGACGGCAAGTGAAAGAGAAGTCTTCTTGAACTGTCTGAAAGCAAAATCTTCCACAGAAACCTTTTTGCCGAGCAAATCCGAAACTTCGCCGTTTTCCGTTGCTTCTTCGTTGAAAATTTTATATACGGCAGGTTTCTTGAAGTCAAGGTCAAGAAGCACAACGTTATTGCCTCTGTCTGCAAGAGAAACGGCAATATTTGCCGCACAGGTTGATTTGCCTTCGTTTTCGGCAACACTGGTAACTGCGAATACTTTTTCGCCGTAATGGTTTTTCTTGTGTTCAAGCTTTGCGGCGATTTTATGGAAGTTTTCGGTAAAACGAAGACTTATATATGCGTTACTGTGAATGAGCAGACCTTTTTTCTTTTTCTGCCTGATATCCTGAATGGACATTCTCTTATCTTCATGAGCTATTGTTCCGATAAGCTTTGATTCAATCTTATCGTCAAAATCACTTTCTTTTTTTACCGTATTTCTCATAAGTGACATTGCTGTAACCAGAGCGAGAGCAAGGGTTGCGCATGCCATAATTACCAATCTGCGGTTGGAGGTTGAAATATGATTTGACGGGCCGCTCGGAACCGTAGGCATACTGATAACGGTAACACCTGCGTTTCTGAAAATCTTATTTGAAACCTTATGGTGAGATTTCAGAACCGCATTGAGAAGCTTATACGCTTTTTCGGGATGATCCGATGTGACTTTCAGTTCAATAAAATTTGTCTGATCAAGAACTCTTGCGGAAATTGTGCCGTCAAACCTGTCAAGTTCAAGGTAAGCGGCGGCATATTCCTTGATGGTAGGCTCGGTAAAAATATTTACAAGAACATTGGCCTTTTCGGCTGAAATTGAATAAGTAGAGTATGATGCGGTAGCGGAACTGCTGTTAAGAACGGTGAGGGTAGCAGTTGAAGTATACATCGGTGTGTAAGAAGCGTGGGTAACAAGAAAAAAACTCATTGAACCGATAATCGCACAAAGAATAACCACCCAGATGTTTTTGAAGATATCGTTCAGCAGACTGTATAATTCAATTGTGATTTTGTTTTTTTTCATAGTCTATCATTCCTCAACAATAACGGTCAGCACACTGTGTCCTCTGAGGCTGTTACTGTCCGTGACATAATAGTGAACATTGTATGTACCGGGTGTATTGAAATCAACTTTGGATTCAATCGTCACCTTGTCTTTCAGGCTGACTTCATTAACATCAAGAGCATCAATGATGTATGATTTGAAATCAAGAGTTTTACCTTTTTGTGTATAAACAAGGTATTGTTCAAGCTCAATTGTGGGAACTGAGAGGGGACGGTCTTCAACGATGAGGGGAAGCTTGATTGTTGAAGAGTCGCCTTTCTGGTTCATAACCGTAACATTAAGAGAGAATGCACCCGGAATGGATGTTGAATAGTCATCGGATGTAACGATAAGCTGGCCTGTTATATTTCCTTCAAGGCTGTCATGGGCAAGTATGGCTTCTCTGATATCAATATGCTCATAAAGTGAGAAGCAAAGATTCTGAACAACCATAAATATGGGCGATTTATAATCCTTGAATCTTATCATTCTTGTGGCTTTTGCAACATTGTTATTGCTGTCGCAAACAGCATATATAACCTTGCTTACGCCCTTTTCGGTGAAACGGGAGATGGATTCGATGATGATTTTGCCCGTAAGATCACCGTCTTTTTCGTCATATGCGGTAATACCTTTGAGCAGTTCTTCATCAGTCGCTTTAAGGCTGACCTCTATCATTTCTTCTTCAACCGTAATCTGAGGGATTGTTTTGTCAGCCGCAAGCTTTTCGCTGATAAATACAGCCGCCGAAGCGATTGACACAAACGTAAACATTATCAGTACAATAATTTTAAATGCTTTCATTCTTTTCACCTTAGAATCATTTGATTTTTTCGTTTTTAAGAACTTTTCCTGGATTGATACTGAGAAGCAGATCGGCATATTGTTCAGAACGGAGTTCGCCGATAATCTCGTGAGCATCTGCAAGGTAGGGGGTTCTCATATACGGACTGTGTGCATCGCTTGCAACAAAATCCGCAATTTCGTGTCTGATAATAGCCTGAGAAACGGCATATGCATTCATACCGAATTTGTTTTTCAGACTTCCTTTGTTCACCTGCAAAAGACAGCCCAGTTTTTTGAGCCTCAGAGGTGCGGAGCCGTCTTCGGAAACAAAAGCATATCTTTCAGGATGGGCGATAATCGGCGTCAGTCCTTCTGCCGTAAGCATCTGCAACTTTTTATAAACCGATTCGGAGTGTTCCCTGAATGCAAATTCAACCAGCAGATAGTCTGAGTTACAAAGGGTGAGAAGCTTTTTTGCTTTTATCGGTTCAATCATATTGTCTGTTGCGAATATTTCATGACCGGGATAAATATCAAGAGGAATTTTTTGCTCTTTGATTTTAGCTTTCAGTTCTTTGAATGTATCAACATAAAATTTATCCAGATAGTTCTGATATGAATCGGGAATGTTACTGTGGGGTGTGACAATCATAGCTTTTGTTCCGCCGCCGGCAGCAATACGGGCCATACGGAGGGACTCTTCAATGTTGTCCGCACCGTCGTCAAAACCGGGCAGAATATGACAATGAATATCGATCATGGCGCACCTCCACTAATACATAATTACACACTATACATAATACTATAAAGCTGTGTTTAAAGTCAACATATTATTATATATTTTTATTATTTTCTTTATTATACGACAATAACGATGAAACAAAAAAAGCACCCTGCACGGAGTGTGCAGAGTGCTTTGAAATTATTATGATATGAAGACCTGAATTGCTGATGAGAATTTGCAGTATTGCTCAAACATTTCAGCAGGCTGAGTGCAGTTTTCAACCGTATTGAAAACCGCTTTCAGGTCAAAGCCCATTGACAAGAGGATATCCGCAAGTTCCTTGGAGTCTACGGTGCTTGAAGAACAGCTTGATGTGGCGCCGCTTGCAGTGGCTGTGCCCACAAGCGTAATTGTTGGTTTAATATATTTGCTCATTATCCTAATCCTTTCTTAAAATCCGAGAACATTTCTGATTATGTTGAATACTTTTGCAAAAGATTCGGTTAACCAGTTGAAAAATCTCACAAACCAGAATTTTATCGAGTTGTCATTCGAAGGCTTTTCAGGGTCTGTGGGAGCCTCGGGTTCAGTGTTGGGAGTATTAGGCTCAACGATTGTAGCGGGAGCCGACATCATAAAGCTTGCGGTTGCAACGTCAAGCTCTGTTGTAACAAATGAGAATGTGTCAACAGTGCTTGTAACCTTGATTGAACCGACTGAAAGAAGAGTGTTCGCAGTAACATTCTGAATTGTAACAGTACCGTTCTTAATGGAGTCGGTAATGTCATAATACATTTCGGTGTTACTCTTTACCTGATATGATACGGTGCCGAATTTAGCTGTGGGAGTACCTGATGCAGCTCTGAGGCTGATCATAACTCTTGTGGTATCAGGGTTGAAACCATTGATTGTGAATGCAACAGCTTCTTCTCTGTTCGTAAGATACAACTCATCCTTGGGACCGATTGAATTGTAGTTTTCAACGGTGATTTCTGCATTGTCATTACCTGAAACATAAGCAAAGAATTTAGTCAGACCGGGGATTATGCCGTCTTGCTTGCCGTTTACAAGGTTATCAACAACGTTGTAATACTGAGCGTTCTTCTCGGAAGAAATGTAGTATTCGTCACCGTTCAGGATGGGCTTATAAACTCTTACAGAGTCAATAACGTTGCGAAGGCTTGTTACACCCTGAGTGCTTACAGTGCCATCTTCCACAGTGTTTGCACCGTCTCCGCCGTTGAGTACGGAATTTTCATCGAACCATACAACTTCAACGGTTTCGGTGTCAAGAACATAATCAAGACCGATTTCTGCAAGTGCTTCGCGAAGCTCTGCGTTGCCTGCACCTGATGCCGTGCTGACTGCCATGCCGTTAACCGACTGAGTGGTTACCTGACTGTTGCAAGCGCCTGACATTGAGGGCAGGTAGGAAGCGATAATCTGAATTGTATAATCGCTGTAATCAAGGCCGATTTCATTAATAATGGGTACCTGATAAAGTGTGTTTGCGTATCTGGCGTCAGCGTAGTAAGTGTCAATGACGTATGATTTGACTATCTTGTTTGTTTTGTTATCTCTGAGAGTAACAACAAGAACGCCGGTGTCGGGTCCGCAGGCACCGTTAAGGTCAAAGCCTTCGCCTGTGAAGTCAAATGTCAGATTCTTTGAACGCTTGTTATCGCTGTTAACTGTTACGGTATAAGCTGTGCCGCCGGAGTAGTTGGAGAGCTTGTTATAACCTGCGGTGTTGCTGTCGTAGCCGTAAACATCAGCTGATGAAGAAGTCTGGTTTACTGCAGCGGCAGTGCCTCTGGTCCAATCAAGTCCGGTAAGTTTCTGCACAAACAGATTTTCTTCATAAAGAATGTTTGAAGCGGGAGCGACAGTGATTTTTGATTTGACAGTGGTTGTGCCTGCGTTTGTGGTAACCTGAATGTGATAGTAAACCGAATCGGTGCCGTTCATAACGCTTTCGGGAGTGTAAGCGACACTGAAATCTTTGACCGCAAATGAACCGAAGGAACCGTCAAGGTTTGCTTTTGGTGTTGAGGTTTCGTCGGCTGTAATACCGAGGAATTTATAGGTTGAACCTGATTTTTCGGCAAGTTCTTTAATCAGACCTGCATCGTTTGCAAGGACATCAAATTCAACGGGAGTACCAAAGTCAACAACAATTACGTCAGCTTTAAGAGCTGCGTCTGTGATAAGCCATCTCGAGAAAAGGTTGATAGTTGTTGCCTGAGTAGCGGGAACGGTTGTGGTTGCGGTGTACTTATTGCCGTTAGCATCATACCAACCTGCAAAAGCGTAGTCTGTCTTTGTGGGAACGGGAAGATTGCCGAAGGGTTCGCCGGGCGATACAATCTTGTTAACGGGTGAAACCTTAACGCCTGTATCTTCAAAAACGCGGATGTTTTCGAATCTTATAGAGGTGCCTGCGTTATTGGCATCAAGACGGATCTGTGCCTTGACAACAGAATCCTTGTTGGGTGCGGTAAATACAGGCTCGTGTGTTGTATTGTTGGAGTACCTGTTTGTAGGTCCGTCTTTGAAATCAATCCAGTTACCGTTTGCATCGCAGAAGAAGATATAAACGTCCCAGGTGTTGCCGTTAACACCGGTAATGTCAATGTCAATTCTGTATGATTTGCCGGGTGTGACCGGGAAGTAGGGTGATGATGTTGTTCCTTCGCCTGTGGTACAAGTGACTGTCATACCTGTCGCGGTAACGTCTGAAACAGTGCCGTTGCCTGCGGTCTTTGTCCACTGGCTGAAATCAATAAGGTTGTCAAAGGTTACATTGAGGTCAGCTTTTACCCATACGGCGTAAAGGGTTGTTGTGCCGTTTGCATCGCCGTTGAGTCTGCTTGTTGTCTGACCAAGCTGATACTGAGCAACGGTTGCGGTGGGAATAGTTGACCAGCCTGCAAGCTTATATCCTGTCTTTGTGAAGCCTTCCTTGGCAAGGGTTGCATTTGCTGTGTACTTGTGAGTTGATTTTAAGATTGAACCTGTGCCGCCGTTTGCATCGTAAGCGATGTTGTAGCTGTTTTCCGTCCATGTTGAGAACAGATGCCAGTTCTGCTCAACAACGAATGAGTCGGGGAGATTCTTCATATCAGAATCGCCGATATTATCGCCGTCTGTATCGCGCATCCATGTTGCGAATGTGTAACCGGGTCTTGTGGGAGTATATTCAAATACGTCACCGATACCCATTTTTGTGGGATAATAACGCATATACTGGCGGTTTGTGATGTTCTGAGCGTGGTCACGGAAATATGCGGGATCGCTTGCTGATTCCTCATAAACAGCAATGTTTGAGAAGGTTACTGTTGAACCGTGCTCGACATTATCAAAACGGAGAGTAAGAGTTGTGTTGTTGCCCGAATTGATGCTGAAATACTGTTTGCCGAGACCGTAGCTTGTCTGCGGGCCTGATTCGGGATACTCAGGAGCAGTGCCGCCTGTGATATATGCACAGATGCTGGGTTTTGCACCGTCATCGGATTCCGCAGTGTACTCAATAATGTAATTCGTATTCTGCTTGATCGGCATCTTATGAACGTTGCCGTTATCGGACCAATAGTTTGTTCTTGCAAAGTTGTTTGTATCGGCATCGTTGGTGATTGTGAGTGTGCCTTTTGATGCGTCAGCAAAAATGCCTTCTTTGGTAACATATCTTTCGCCGTTGGGACCGTCGTCGTACCAGAGCTGGTTACAGGATGATTTTGCCCAGCTTGAGAATGAGAAAATGCTGTCATAAACAACGTTGTAACCTGCTTTGATCCATTTACCGTAAACAACTGTTGTCACTATGTTCAGCTGGTTGACATTATCGATTCTGATACCGCTCTTTGTGTACCATCCGTCAAACGTGTAGCCGTCTGCGGGGTTGGGATAGCAAAGATCCTTGCTGTCACCGGGGTAGAAACCGAGGCGTGCATCGGCGGTTGTTGCGCCGAATCTGTCAAAGCTTTCTTTGGTGTAAACACCAATCTGAGAGTAGGTTATTGTTTTGCCGCCGTTATTACAGTCAAAACGGAGCTCAATAAAGGCTGCGTTTTTATCTACGGTGAAATAGTTGTGTGAGGTCTGACCGGGGTTGAGACTGAGAACGGTGGGGATAGTGCTGAAAGCATAACCGTCCTTATTATACTGGAAGATGAAAACTTCACCGTGAGAGGTTGAGGATGCAAGGCTTGTGGCTTCAACAACATAGGTTCCGCCGCCTGTTACGGGGATACAGTTGCTGCCGAAGTCACGGACAGTAGCAAAATCCTTTCCGTCAAAGTGGCCTCTTGTGTAAACCTCTGAACTGATTTTGTTTACTATGGTGATTGTTCCGTCAATGAGGTTCGTTGAAACTGTGCTTGCGGTGTCGTTTGCAATTTTGTTACTTGCTGATTCAGCCCATCTGATGAAAGAAAAGAGGTTTTCGTATCTTGCTTCGCTGGGCTGATATTCAATGCGAACTCCGCAAACAGTACATTCTTTAAATTTAACGCCGCCTACGGTAACGTCTTTGAATGTATGGGGGAGAGTTGCAAGAATTTCCTGCTCTTCAAGAATTTCACCGCAGATGTGGCAGTATGAACCGCTTGTAAGACCATATGCTTCGCAGGATGCGGGTCTTGCTTCGAAGTTTGTTTTCTGGTGGCCGAAAGTACCTGCTGCTGTTTCTCTTTCGATTTCAGCCATAACGCCGTTGTATGTGCCGATAGCTTCGCCGATAGCGGAGCTGAGAGCTTTTGTTGCTGTGATAGCAGCGGCTTCATTGAAATCAAAACCGAAGTCGGTGGGGTTCATTGTTCTGATGGATTTAACAGCTGCTGCATATTTTTCACGAAGCTCAATGCAAAGGTTGGTGTTATTTACGATTGAATTATACTCAGCCTCTGTGATTGATTTACGGAGGTCGAGAATGGGCTTGAAGTTGATAACGTAGATATCGTTATCGGAAGTGATGTTAGCACTATGGTCTGCTTTTTCTGTTGAATTTCTGTTGTCACCACCGACAATCTGCCAGGTAAGATTGAATTTCTTATAATAGCTGTCTCCGAAATTAATCTTATTTCCGTTTACTTTAAGCGGAGCACCCCAGTGACAGTCATAGTCTTCTTTGTCGGTGATGTGTGCCCATGAAGTTGTTGTTGAGTTGCGACCGATATAACCGTCTTCGTGCTCTACAATACAGTTATAATAGTCACCGTTATTGTACCAACCCGCCCAGTTGGTTGATATTTCGAGCTCGCCGAGATCGGCTGTGCTGCCGGGTCCTGTTGTGGGATAAATGCGTAAAAAGCTTTTCCATTTTCTTGAGTTTTCACAATAAACACCAAAAGAAACGGGCATGATTGCATCATTTACACCGTCATAGAGAAGAACTGTTGTTTCGGGGTAATATAAAGCAACGCATGTGTCACCGCAATCCAGTCTTTGCCAAGCAGCTGAATCTGTTGACATATGGTTACCGTCGAAGTTTCTTACTGTGTTTGATGTGTAAAGAATGTTGCTGAAGTGCTCGGAAGCATTGGGGAGACTCTGCATACGTGCGGCATCGGTGTTCTGGAAGGTGGGAACCTTTGTTGTGATGCCTGTATAATTTTTTGCACCAACCCAACCTTCTTCGAGAGCGAAATCTTCGCTAAGCGATTTTGCATCATAATATGACATTGAGCAGTCATAAATACAAAGGTCTGCGATTCTTCCCTTGAATAAGGGGTCAGCATCCCAGCCGGACTTACCGATTCTCATTGTTGCGTTTGAACCGAGAGCCTGATACCAGGACGCATCCATGGGAGCGGCACTTGTAAATCTGTTCTTTGAAATAACAAGCTCACCGTCAACATACATCATAACATTACCGTTAGCATAGCTGACTATGTATTCATGGAAACATTCGTCATCTCGGTTTATATTGTCTTTGTCGTCAATCCAGTCACGGTTTTCTTTGCCGGATTCAACAGGTCCGTTGTAGGCTTGGATATAGGAACCATGACCGCCGCCGCCGGGAGAGAAGCTGGTATAGTAAGCATTGGAAGATATTTCGTCACCGAAAATGTTGGCTATTTCGTAAATACGGTCGTTGTTTTCATTGTTGGTTGCTGAGTTGGGCTGAAGCATCGCCTTGAAAGTGATGGTGAAGCCGTCTTCATAATTAAGACCGCCTGTTTTACGGAAAAGGTTTGCAAATTCACCTTCCGCCCAACCGCCGTTTGTGCTGTCGAAAGAAGCGTAGTATTCGCCTGTTTCACTGTCTTTGGTCATTGTGATACCTGTTGATGATTTAAGGTCAGGCTGACCGACAACAACATTATCAAGAACATTGCTTGTTGTGAAATATCTTGCAACAAGGTGGTCTTCAAGAACTTCTGTTTCGGGATATGATGAAGACGAAATGTTATATGAGTTCTGAAGAAGTCTGTTATATTCGGTTCCCGTAATCTTTACAACAGAACCGTGACGGGGTGAAAGCGAGTTGATGTTGTGAGAATTGACATTGGGATATGACCATTTGGTAAAATCATATCCGTCTGATTTAGCAATATGGAAGTATGCTTCGGATTCACCCAGTAAGTTTTTGTGCTCGAACTCGTCAACGTACATAATGAGGTTGCCGTCATTGTCGAAGAATGAGTTACAGCCTTCAAGTCCTACGGTGTAGTTGGGGAACACGGAGAAACCGCAGTTCTGCCACTTGTTATGGGCAGGCTTTACGAAAGGACCGGTAGGTGTTTCACCGACAGCGTAGTGGATTGTTTTGGGAGGACTGCTGTTACTGTTGTTTTCTGTTTTGTAGAAAAGGTAATATTTTCCGTCGCCGGGGTTGTGGATAATATCGGCGTCGATAACGCCGTCCGTACCACCACCGGTATTGGGAAGAAAGTTGTTAAGAAGTTTTCCGTATTCATAATATGCGTTTGCGTCAAGAAGGTCTGTTGTTTTCAAATAGACAATTTCAAATGCATTTCTGTTATTTGTACTTGCTGTTGCATTACAGTTAAGTGAAAAATAGACAACGTAGGCTGAGCCGTCCCAGAGAACCTGAGGTGCCCATACAGCAGTCATATTTCTTGTGTCACCGATAAGGTGAGACATTTTGCTGACATCGATAAAGGTTTCGTCATACCAGTTAACAAGATCCTTTGAACGCCAGATGATGAATGACTGGCTGTTGACACTGTAATTTCCGCCGCCGTCTGTGAAGTCAAGGTCGGTTGCGAGAATGTAGTAATAGTTATCCTGCTCGTTGTACCAGATGTAAGGGTCTCGAACGTTACCAACACCCTTTGAGGGAATGATAACGGGCTCGTTGTTTCTAAGAGCAGTATAGTTGTAACCGTCTTCCGATACAGCGAGGTGAATGGTCTGACCTTCTTTGCTTGTACCTGTGAAGTAAGCAAAAAGGTAATGATCCTTCGCTTCCTCGGCTGATGCCTTCAGATTCTTCTCGGGAGCAAGCCATATCCAGCAGGATGCGACTACTGCCACAGCAAGAATCAGTGACAAAATCTTTTTTGCCGTTTTCATAAAAAATACCTCCAAAATTTTGCTAGTGAGAATCTATATTAAATCCAATTATTTCCTTGGATAATGATTTTCGTGCTATGTGATAAATTCTTCGCACAGTCTTTTGTGTTCCGCCGCTTTACGGCAGAGATATTCGGGTACGGCGCTGAAATCGCCTGATTCCGCAAGGGTTACCGCCGCACACATATCGCAGTAGTTTCTCAGATCGCAGGTTTTGCACTTGACGGGAAGAAAAATATCCTTTCTCGATTTCTTTATGCATTCCCACGCATCATTGAAACTGCTGATTTCAAACATCGGCGTTGTCATCATTCCGCAGGGGGTCATTTTGCCGTCCCACGTTACCCAGAAGGTGCTTTCACCTGCACGGCAGGGGATTTGCTCGCCCTTTCCGCCGCCGCTGTCAGCATTCTTCCGCCTGATATCAGCCTTTGCTTCAATATGCTTTCTCAGCCTTTCGCCGCCCATATCAAGAAGCTTGCATTCAAACTGAACCTTTGCCGCTTCTTCGGGGGTCATTCTCTCCGCCACGCCGCCTGCCCTGACGGGCGGGAACATATAAGTCACGGTCTGAACGGGTAAGTTCAGCTCTTTTGCAAAAGCATAAATCTTTTCTGCATCGTGGCTGTTATATTGCGTTGCGGTGTAATTGATTTTAATGCCGATTCCCGCTTCACGGAGTTTTCTTACTGCTGTAAAAACTTTTTCGTAAGCCTTTCCGTTTCCGCAAAGTTCACGGTAAGTTTCCTCCGATGTACCGTAAAGCGATATATTAAGTTTCTGCGGAGGATTGTCCGCAAAAAATTTAACCTTGTCATCATCAATCAGCAAGCCGTTGGTATTGACCGAAACGAGAAGCCCCAGTTTTTTTGCCCCGAGATAGATTTCTTCGAAGTCTTTTCTCAGAAGCGGCTCGCCGCCTGTAAGCAAAAGCATAAGCATTCCTGCTTCCTGAGCCTGCCGTGCAAGGTCAAGCCACCATGCGGTGCTCTTTTCCTGCTTTATTGCTTCGCAGTCATTTTCTTTTCGGTGAATGTAACACATTTTGCAGTCCAGAGGACAGCGTGAGGTTAACTCAAACGAGCCTGAAAGAGGAACGGAGTTTTTGCTCGCTTTGGAAAAAAGATTGCTTATGAAAAGGTCGTATTCAAGTCCCAATCAGATAACACCTCCGTTTTGCAAAGCGTTTTCAAGAACTTCAACCGCTTTTTCATCGGGAGTACATTCAAAGGAATAAACGGGCACGGAACCGAGAAATTCTATAAGCAGGTCGAAGATTTTTGCTTGTTCGTTGGGTGCAAGAAGGTCAAGATAAACATTCTGCAAAATTCTTTGCAGTGCTTCAATTCCCGATAACTGCCTGAGTTTGTTTTCGGGTGCCTGACCGAGCAATATTATTGCACCGAGAGGGAACGTTTTGTTTTTGCATATACCGCTTGTTCCGCAGAAAGGAACTCCGCAGGCGTAAACTCCGTTTTCAACAAGAACTCCTGCTTTGTCACCGTTGATGACCTCTGCACCGCGGTATTTTTCCCACAGTGCCGCCTGAGTGCTTTTGCCTGTGCCTCTGTCTGCCGAAAACAGAATTCCTTTGCCGTTGACCGAAATAAACGATGAATGCATAAAAAACGCATTTTGCGGCAGTAAAAGCTGAGCAAGTGAAACCGAGCTCCACATATATCTGCCGTCCATCATAATGGGGAAGCTTTCTGCCGTGAAAAAAGTTTCGCTGTGAGATGTGTCGGCAGGCGTGTACCTTGTGAGTGCGCCGTGCTTCCTTATCATGGGGAATGCACGGTAAACCTGATCGCCGTCAACCGAAACGCTGAATTCATCTGCGGTGCCTCTGAATTCTCCTTGCATTTCAGGGAAGGGTTCACGCACTGTGCAGCGGATGTTTATATCAGCTTCGTTGCCTTCGGCTTCAAACTGTGCCCACAGCGGATTATCGCCGGGAAAGTATTCAGCTTCGATGCAAATCAGCTTTTTGCAAACAGAATAAATCTTCTTCATAGCCAGACGTCGGTGAAGCACAAAAGGCGGCCACCCACATTACTCCATTATAATTACAGAAATTATACACTGTTATTTCTTTTAAGTCAATATAATACTACAAAATTTTTATACAAAATATCTTGTAATCCTGTATCGGTTTATGTTACAATTCATACATAATGGGGTTCTTTGTGCAAACAAATGACAAGGGGGAATTCTGTGAAAAAACCCAATGAATATATTGAGCTCTTCCGTTCGCTCGGCAAAGAATGGAAATGGCTTGTGCAATATGTTTCGAGATACCGTATGCAGGTGCTTCTTTATGTGGTTTTCGGGCTTCTGGGCACCGCAATGGGTCTTGGAACGAGTGTCGCTTCAAAACACCTGATAGATTCCGTCGTTTCGCATAACAGTGACACGATTTTCAAAAGCGCAGTGATTGCCGTAACACTGGGAATCACACAGATTATTGTAGGTGCCGTGATTTCAAGAATAGCGGGAGTGGTTGGCACAAAAATAAGCACGGAGATAAGAGGAGGTGTCTATGAGCACGTCACTTACTCCAAATGGGAAGATATCCGCCAATACCATTCGGGTGACCTGCTTAACAGGATCGAAGGCGATGTCAGTACGGTTTCAAGCGGTATAGTTTCCTTTATTCCCAAGGTTTTCACCACATCTGCTCAGTTTATCGGATGCCTGGCAGTGGTGCTCTATTATGACCCCACAATGGCGATTTTTGCTTTTATGAGTGCTCCGTTTCTTGTTTTTTCTTCCAGAATCACAACAAAAATGGTGCGTAAGTACAACAAGGAAAGCCGCGAAATGAACGGCAAAATCCTTTCTTTTTACTCCGAATCCATTCAGAATCTGCAAACAATCAAAGCGTTTGACATAACGAAGCGATATGTTGACCAGATGAAAATAAATCTTCAGCTTCACAGAAAAATCAGGCTTGACCACGACAGGTTTTCGATAATAATGAGTCTCTGTATGTCACTGATAGGTCTTGCTGTTGCATATACCTGCTACGGCTGGGGAGTTTACAGATTATGGCAGGGAGTTATATCGTACGGAACAATGACCTTATTCCTGCAAATTTCGGGCCAGCTTACAGGTTCTTTTTCATCTCTTGTATCGCTTATTCCCGGCGCAATTTCAATCGCTACCTCAGCAGGCAGAATTATGGAAATCACAAGCCTTCCTCTTGAAGAAAACAGAGATGATCAGATTGCGGAAAAAATGGAAAAATCCGTTGAAAAACAAGGGGTTTCAATTATTTGCAATGACCTGAAATACACTTATCCCGACGGCGATAAACCCGTTGTGGCAAATGTTTCATTTAAAGCCGATGCAGGTGAAACCATCGCTTTCACAGGTCCTTCGGGAGAGGGAAAAACCACCCTTCTCAGACTGATTCTAGGCCTTGTTGAAGCTGATTCGGGTGAGCTTGTTCTGGCAACAAAAAACGGTGAAAAAATCCCAGTTTCCGAATGCACAAGAAGGTTTTGTTCGTATGTTCCTCAGGGCAATGCAATATTCTCGGGAACGGTTGCGGATAACTTGCGGATAGTAAAACCCGAGGCAACCGACGAGGAAATTATCGGGGCTCTCGTTACCGCAGACGCATGGAGTTTTGTTGCGGAATTGCCCTTGGGAATCAACACGGAAATCAGCGAAAAGGGCGTTAATTTCTCAGAGGGACAGGTTCAGAGAATGTCCATAGCAAGAGCTGTTCTCCGCGACGCACCGATTATGGTTATGGATGAGGCAACCAGTGCTCTGGATGCGACAACCGAGGAGGCTGTGCTTGCAAATCTGATGAAAGCATACCCCAACAGAATAAGGATAATTACCACCCACAGACCCAGTATGCTGAAATACTGCACAAGGGTTTACAGAATTGACGAAAACGGAAGCCTTGTTGAAACGAAACCCGAAGAAGTTATAACTCAATAAAAAGTTAACCGACATCACATGGTGGTGTCGGTTTTTTCTTTCAGATACTTGATTTTAACACTCTAACTTGTTATAATGTAGTGATTTTTATATTTAAAAATTATGTTTTTTATATTTGATTGTTTTAAAATTCTTTCAGGAGGTTAGTTTATGAAGGCTGCAAAGAGAGTTCTGGCTTTTTTACTTTGTGTTTTGATGGTTGCAACAGGTATATTCAATGAGGGTTGGTATTCGCTTGTGCAATCAATCAAGGCGTCGGCTGTAACGGATCACGTGCAGAATTATGACGATGCCCGTGTTGAACTTGATTTCAATAAAGGCTGGCGTTTCTCTCTCGGCGAAGATTCGGCATCCTATCTGAAAGGTTTTGACGATTCGGGTTGGGAAAAGGTTGATTTGCCCCACGATTTCAGCATCAGTCAGGAGTTTACCGTATCAGGTACGGAAGCAGAAAACGGCAGACTGCCCGGCGGAACAGGCTGGTACAGAAAGTGGTTCAACCTTTATGATTACTATACAGGCGACCGTGTGATTCTTAATTTTGACGGCGCTTATCAGCACACCTATGTGTATGTGAACGGTCAGTATGTGGGTGAAAACCATTACGGTTACAACAGCTTCTCTTTTGAAATATCAAAGTATCTTATCTGCTCAAATACTTCGCTTAACCTTATTGCTGTCAAGGTTGTAAACGACCTTCCTTCAAGCCGTTGGTATTCGGGTTCGGGTATTAACAGAGATGTTACGCTTACCGTTGCAGGTTCGGTTCACGTTTCTCTTTACGGTCCTCAGGTTACAACTCCCGGTATTGCAAACGGTGACGGCACCGCACGTGCAAACATAACAATGCATAACACTACGGCAATCACAAAAAAGGTAACGGTTGAAGCTACCGTTCTTGATCATGAAAACAACCCCGTAAGTAATACAGTGACATCATCGGTCATCACCGTTCCTGCGGAAACGGAGAAGTCGGTTATTCTTGAACCGAAGGTTGCTTCTCCCGTGCTGTGGAGTCCCGATAACCCTTGCCTTTACAAGCTGAAAACGGTTATAAAGAATGAATCCGGTGAGCTCATTGACGAATATCATACCGTGTTCGGCTATCGGTACATTAATTGGGATGCAAAAAAAGGTTTCAGTCTTAACGGCGAATATATGAAGCTTAAAGGCGTATGTCTTCATCACGATCAGGGCGCACTGGGTTCCGTGCAGGAATACGAGGCAATTTACCGTCAGGTTTCCATGCTTAAAGAGATGGGATGTAATGCAATACGTACCTCTCATAACAGCGCATCAAGAGTTCTGATTGATATCTGCAACGAGATGGGTATGCTTGTTATGGAGGAATTCTTTGACGGTTGGGACGCTTCCAAAAACTACAACACCAACGATTTCAGCAAATATTTCTATGAAGATATACCTGCGTCAAATACTGCTATCGGTGCGCACGGTCAGAAATGGTTTGAGTATGTTGTTGAGCAGACAATGCTTCGCGACAGACACGACCCCTGTATCATCGCGTGGGATGTGGGCAATGAGCTTTCCAACATCACAGACGGTGAATCAACAGCAAATTATGAAGAAATAGTCAAATCCATTGTTGAAATAACAGACAGACTTGACCCTTCAAGAGTTGTGCTTCAAGGCAACAACAGACCGTATTATCAAGGCGAAGTCAATGCCATGATTGACGGATATATGAATGTTATCGGCGGCAATTACAGTCCGGATGCCTGGGTCAGCGTTATGAATGACTCCTCAGATTCAAGATACGGCAAGCCTTTTGTTTCCACCGAAGCCGCATCTTCAATCAACAGCCGCGGCGTATATAACACAATGTCAACAACTGCCGGCTATCAGTGCACATCCTATGACACAAATGCGGTGTCCTGGGGTAACGAAGCGGCAGAAGCCTGGCATGCGGTTGTTACAAATGACTGGTATTCGGGTGAATTCATCTGGACGGGCTTTGACTATATCGGTGAGCCTACCCCTTGGGACGATATGGTTGAAACCAGCCCGGGTCTTGCTCCCAACTCATCCTACTTCGGCGTTATCGATACCGCAGGCTTTGCCAAGGATTCATATTACCTTTACAGAAGCTGGTGGAATGATGAGAGCACAACTCTCCACCTTGTTCCCGGTTCCTGGAATGAAGACAGCCTCCTTCTCAATAACGGATATGTGAATGTTGCGGTTTACAGCAACGCAAAGAAAATAGAACTGCTTCTTAACGGAAGCGTTATTGCAACAGCAACATCTGATATTGTTACAACTGCGGCAGGTTATACATACAGAACATGGACAGAGAGCATAACAGATTCTGCAAATTGCTCCGCAGGTAACTTCTATACAGGCAACGGAGAAAATCTTTACCCTCAGTTCAGCGTGAAATATGCGGAGGGTACACTTTCCGTTAAGGCCTATGACGAAAACAACAATGAAATCACAGAAACTGTCGGCTCAACAAAATCCGTAACGGGCACTGCAACTCAGATTGCGGTAAGCACCTGGCAGAATAAAGACACCTTTGTTGCAGACGGTGCGGACTATGTTTATGTTGAATTCGAAGCAAGAGATGCCGACGGCAATTTTATGAATGACTACAACGGCACTCTCAGCATAAAGGTTGACGATTCATCTGCAAGATATGCAAAAATTGTGGGTGTTGATAACGGTAATGCCGCAACAACCGACAAATTCCAGCAGGATTCTGTGCTCACCTCCGATTCAGAGGCTGTAATACAGATGTTCAACGGCAGAGCACTTGCAGTTCTGAAAACAACGGAAGAAGAGGGCACAATCAACCTCACTGCTGTTGCAAAAGACGGAACAACAAGCTTTTCAGCTCAGGGTGTTACCGTTACATCAGAAACCGAAACAGGTATTGAACTTACCGATGAGTTTGAAGAGGTTATTATTCAGAACGGCGATAAATACGAGGTAACTCTCTTCGATGAATATGAAATGGTCAAACACCATATCAATGAGCTTGAACCTCCGAAAGCAGAAGAAGGCGGTTCAGGTTCGGGCGATTCAGGCGATTCAGGCTCAGGTGACTCGGGCAGTTCATCAGGTCTGAATACATATGAGATTTATATTCCCGACCCGACGGCTTCCGGGGGATGCATTCCCGACGGCGACTATGTAGTCTACAATCAGGAATACGTACTGTCAAGCCAGCAGCATTGGGAATACACCATAAAAGCAGACCCCGACATCAGGAATAAGGTTGATGCCGATGAAGGTGCAGCATACTCTTACAAAAACATTGATGTAGATTCAAAAAATGTGTTTACATTCACTCATATAGGCAATAACGAATACTATGTTCAGAACAGTGCAGGTCAGTATCTGTATAAAGGCGGTTATGAGCCTTACGGTCTGGATTCTATGATTTACAGCTCAACTCCCAAGAGTTTGTACGTCAGCGTGAACAGCAACGGTTCAATTCTTCTTTCTCTTTCCGATAACTGTGTTGTTCACTATGCGGGCTATGACCATTTTTACGGTGCACAAAAGGATAATATGGTGCAAAACAAGGTTCCTTATGAAATGTGGCTTTATACTCCCAAGCCCGTGGAGCCTGTTGCACCTGCTCCTGCGGCAGATCCCGATAAGTTCGTGCTCCATCTCGCAGATACAACCGCCACCGAAAAATGCGTTCCGGATGGCGAATATGTTCTTAACATCAAAGATGCTGTTATGGACGAAGCCTTGTTGGATGGTTGGGCATTGAATGTTGATAAAGCTCTTACAGACATATATTGGGCAACCACAGGTTCACCGTACTATTACGAAAGTTTCGACACAGGTGCTGAGAACATATACGTATTCACTCATCTGGGCGGAAATGAATATTATATCCGAAACAAGACCACAGGCGAATACCTTTGCGTAAGAGTTCATAAAGATGGTTGGGACTTATTGCTCAGAACTGAGCCATATGTTTTCAAAGTTGATGCAAACGAAAACGGTTCTGTTCTGATTCATTCCGAAGTAAACGGAACCCCTGTTTATGTGTTCCGCAATTGGGACTATTTCTATATAGCCACAACTCAGAGCGGAAACAACACCTCTGTGTGGCTTTATGAACCTCAGTATCCCGAATCGGAAGGCGGTGACAGCGGTAACGAGGGCGGAAACGAAGGCGGCAATGAAGGCGGTAACGAGGGCGGCAATGAAGGCGGCAACACAGGTACAGTAAATGCCGAAAAGAAAGCACTTTATGATATTCTTCACGAAGGTATCGGATATGATTATTCCGCCTATACAAGAGTGAGCTATGAAGCTTTGCTCAGAGCTCTTGAAAGCGGTGTTGCAGTTTACAAAAAGGACGGCGTAACAGATGCAGAGATGTCTGCTGCAACAGCTGCTATCCGCGCGGCAATCAATGCTCTTGAACTGGATGTCAAGAAAATCAACGGCACTCTGTTCAAATACGGCTATAACAATTCAAACGGCACAGCCGATTATTCCGACGGCGGTTTGCTGATGAATGATATTGCAGTAAGACAGATGAAAACTGCTATTCTTGCGAATGCCGATCTTGTAAGTCAGATAAAGGAAGTAATCGGCTATGATGAGCCCGGTTGGGTCGGAAACAGAGCAGACGAAGTTCTTGATGAAGCAGCTGAGTTATATGCCAGAGTCTACACCCTGATGTTCACGGGTCGTCCGCGAAACGATCTGACAAATATTCTTAACTCTCCGTCAAATTATCCTGCTATCAGCACTTACAATAAAATTCCCCTTACCCTCTGGAATGTGTGGACAAAAGATAACACTCACGGTGCTGATGACCCCAACGATTGGCAAGGCGTTCCGATACATGACGGTGCATCCGTTCAGGGCCTTGCAGGTGCCACTCTGGATAACGGTGTAATAACCTCTCATGCAGCATACACACAGGGCCTTTCATATGCAAATAACGGTCCTGACCCTGCGGACGGATCTGACCCTCTGTATGATATCGGGCATTACACTTACTCCTTTGACCTTGGCTCAGGTAATTACAGAACGGTAGATTTCGAATATCTTTCAGGCATCAGCGTCTACTTCCCTGATTTATTCAGCCGCGAAGCTCTCGATGCAAGCGGTAATGCAACAACTTCAACCACAGGTAAGTTCTCAAAATACTACTGGGATACAGAGTTCCCCATGTTTATCAGCACCGATGATTACGGTGTAAATACTTACCATTTTGACAGTAAAGATACACGGTACCTCGTTCAGGCTTCATTCAACGATGCCGAACACACTGCAAAAATGGAACTCAACAAAGTCGGAAACTGGTCTGCCGAGGGTCCCAACAACGGTTCGGGTTTCTTCCCGTTCAACTATAAGCAGGGAACGACAACCTACACAGGTGAAAATGCAGTTTATCACTACGGCTTTACCTTTGAGCATAATTTCTATATTCCCAAGGGCGGTAAACACGTTAACAGCGAAGATGTTATTTTCAGCTTTTCGGGCGACGACGACGTTTATGTTTATATTGACGGCGTTCTTGTGCTTGATAACGGCGGTCTTCACGGTGCCCGTGCTGCAACCATCAACTTCACCGATTGTTCAATCAACTATCAGTACGCAATAGATGTTACCGACGGTGTGCTTAAAGGTGATGAATTTGAAACCACTTATTCGTATAACACCTATATCGAAAATCCCGACACCGCAGGATACAGTGCAGATACAATTGCCGCAATCAACAAGCTTTATGAAGTTATACACGATGGCGAAGTACATACTCTGAACTTCTTCTACCTTGAACGAGGTGCATCAGACTCAAACTGTAAGATTTCGTTCAACCTTTCCGAAACATCGGAAGAAGTAAAAATCATTGACCAGAATCTTACTCTTGACTACGGTCTGCCCGTTGAATACGATATAACAGAGAATAACAATATTTCAAAGGCTGCAATCGATAACGGTGTAAAAATTGAGTATCTGGGCATATGCAGCGTAAACGCAGAGTATGCCCCGACATATACCTTCGAAAAACCCGAAATCATCATTCCTTTTGAGGACGGTATCACTTATGAAATTGAAGGTATGAAGTACGGCACCTGCACAATTGATAATGACGGTAATGTATCGTATACTCCTGAATCCACGAATATGAAAGAGTCGGAAAACTTCTATGTGGTTGCCAAAATTACAGGTGACCCCACTTATGCGGAAGATATTGTGTACTATCAGATAGAAAAAACAACCTTTATCCCCGCAACGGCGATTTACTATGAAGATACTTTTGACACCATAACCTACACAAACGGTAAAGTACCTTCAAATTATGATAATACCGCCAATCAGTACGGCATCTGGAAGACAGTCGGTGAGCAGCCGACCACACTTAAACAGACTGCCGACCTTACCGACAGTGAGGCAAATCCCTACGGTTACGAAACAAATTATACCTCATTTGCAAAGTACAGCGGCGGTTCTTCACACTATGTTGATGTAAGCACAAAGAATAATCCGAATAAGAAGTTCAGCGGCGGAACGGGTGCCGAATGGCCCACAATCGATTTCACCTTCACAGGTACAGGCTTTGACCTTATAAGCATTACCGATAACACCACAGGCGCATTCAGCGTTACGGTCAAGAATGACAAGGGCGAGCAGATAAGGTCAACCGTTGTCGATACGTTCTACGGCTACAATTACGGCAGAATTTATTCGGATGCAGACGGCAAGCCCACACTTGACGATTCATTCACACCTATGTACAGGTCGGAAGACGGCACCTGCACATCAGACAAGAGATATTACGATGAAAACGGTGCAATCACCGATGTTGCTCATTATTACGGTGCAGACGGCAATGTAACGGAAACCGTTCATTACTATGATGAAAACGGTATCAGTACCGATGTTCCGCATTATTATGAAGACGGTAAAGTGGTTGAAACGGAAAACGATAACCCCTCTTATGCTTATTCATATGCGTATGCTTACGGCTGGGTTGTTGCCGATGCGGATACAAAAGAAACCCTTTATCAGATTCCCGTAATCAAAATAACAGACCTGGATTACGGCAATTACAGTGTAGTGATAACCCCCACATTCACAAGTGCATTCCGTCATTCATCCACCGCCGCAGACGGCACAAGTTATTACAGAGTATATCTTGATGCAATAAAGATATATTCACCTGCGGGTGTCGGTGATAATATCAGCGACAAGGATGTAAAGACGGCATATGCAACCGATGATGAGCTTTATCCCAGCTATCTTGAACTGAAAAATATGCTTATCGGCGCAGATTCACTGTCAGAAACCGATACGCAGGGTGTTATCTTTATCGACGGTATTGCCGCCCTTGATAATGACATTGCAACTTACAGGGATGCAGGTCCCAACAATGAACTGTATCTTGCAAAAGATCAGGCTGTTGCATTTGAAATCTGGGCAACTTCCGTGCCTACCGATGTTCAGATGGGTGTGAAACTTGCCTGCGGTAATCCCGTGCTTACGGTTTCTTATGCATCGCATACAACTGATGTGAACATCAAAACCGCAACCGACATATTCTATTCTCTGAATACCGTACTGCCCAACGAGGCAAAGCTTACCTGGAAACAGGTTAAAGGCAGTGACGGCAATAATTATTACACTACGGGAACGGTCGTTGTGCAGAACAGCGGTGAAACGGACAGTGTTCTTTCCGTAACCAATCTGAAATGGACATTCTCTCAGAACGGCGGTAAAGGATATTTCCGTATTCCTACAACGGTTGAGGATGAAGTGCTTACCCTTTCCTCAACAACCGATACGCAGATTGCTGCATATTCTCTTATGAGAATGAGAACCGCAGCCCTTGATGTTGAACAGACACAGGAGTCCGAAGTTGTTACAGATGAACAGGGTAACAGTGTTGTTACGGTAAAACTTAAAACAGGGGCAGATGTGTCTTCACTCATTGTTACCGATGAAAACGGTAATCCCGCAGACCCGGAGAATGTTGAATTTACGGCTTCTCAGGTTGAAGGTGAGGATGCCGTTGAGTGGACAGTGAGAATTGCTACGGATAAAACCGGCACTCAGACCTATATGATTGCAGGTGCTTATGAAAACGGATATACAGACTATTCAAAGGCTGTAACCGTTACCGTAACCGTTGAAGCTCCCCCTGAGGCTGATCCGCCGGAGGATGAGCCCGGAAATGAGGAACCCGGTAATACCGATGAAGAACCCGATGTGGTTCCTAATGTTACATTCCTTGATTTCCTCATTCGGATTTGCAACAAAGTTATTGAATTTGCCAGGTTTGTATTGGCATTTTTCGGAATTACATTTTGATGATGTTATAAGGAGGTAAAACTTGAAAAAGTCATATATAAAACCCGTAATTGCTTTTGAAAGCCTCGCTATAACAGCAAATGTATCTTCCGGATGTTACCTTCTCGGTACAAACAGTGCAGAGTACGTATGTCCCGTTATTGATGAAGAATCGGGCTGGACAATATTTTCCAACAATGCAAGCTGTATGTTTGTGCCCGGTCCCAATGACACAATATGCTACGATATACCTCTTGCCAACAGCAATGTTTTCTCGTCATAACTAAAAATGAAACGGGGTTCTCCGTGTTAAGAGAACTCCGTTTTCTGAAAAAGGTGTTCTTATGAAAAAAAGATTCATTGCAATCGGGCTGACGGTTCTGGTTGCGGCTTTGCTGATTGTTGCTGCGGTGATGAAGTATAACTCAGAGGATTCCCGTGCCGTATCAACAACGGTTGCTTTTAAAAATGCACAGCTGGGCGTTACTGCTGACGGTTGGCTGAAAATCATTGGAATTGATGAATATTACGGCAGGCTTGCCGTTGTGGCGGAAAATGTATCAGACACCGATGTTGAATATGCGCTGCTTACCGTGAAAACAAAAGAAGGCACACTGACCTTCAATGTTTCCGCTTTGCTGAGAGGCACAAAAGCAGTGCTTCTGTGCAACGAATCCGTTGGCAGCGACCCCGATGAGGTATATACGGCGTGGCAGACGAAAGATATGGTTCTTTTTAAAGAACAGCCTGTTATGAACAGTGATAAATTTGAGATTAAGGTTGCGGACGGCTCAGTTTCGCTGAAAAACATTTCAGGAAAAGATATTGAATCCGATATATATATTTACTACAAGGATAAAAAAGACGATGTACTTAACGGCAGTGTAACATATAAAATCCGTGTGGAAGGTATAAAAGCAGATGCACAGACCTTTATCAAAGCACCGGAGCTTAATGAAAACAACTGTCAGATTATTTTTACGGATTATGATGATAAAGAAGTATAAAATCGGCAATTTCACTTTTGAGATAAATTCGCAGGTTGATTTTGAAAATGCAGAGCCGTATTCATTGTTTTCATATGAAGACGGGCAGACTGATTACAGTGTTAATCTGGAATTTTCATCATGCCTTCCGAAGAAAGCCGAAAACCCGTATTATGTTTCCCGTGACAGAGTATGCGATTATGAAAACGGTGTTCTGCGTTGCTGTTATAAATCCCGTGACAATGCAGAGGATTATTATGCCTGCCGCACTGCCGAAGGCAAAAATATAAATATTACCGTTGATGAAATATATAGTGATATGCTCCGTGCAGACGTAATATTTTCACTTATCGGTATTGAGGAGCTTGTTGCCGAAAATAACGGATGTGTGCTTCATTCATCTTTTGTAGAGAAAAAGGGCGGCGCCGTACTTTTTACGGGACCTTGTTCCATAGGAAAGTCAACACAGGCAAATCTTTGGAGAAAATACGCAGATGCTGTTGTTGTAAACGGTGATAAAACTTTGATTTTTGAAAAAGGCGGTGTGTTTTATGCATCGGGAATTCCCTTTTCGGGGTCTTCAAAAGATTGCATCAACAGGGTGTTGCCCCTTAAAGCCGTAATAAGTCTGGGGCAGGCTGAATGCAATTCTGCTCACAGACTTGTTTCAACCGAGGCTTTTTACAAGATTTATAAAAACTGTTACCCCGTGCCTTATTCACGGGATTTGACGGGCAGGCTTGTTGATTTTGCTCAGCGGTTAAGTCAGAGTGTGCCCGTATATGAATATGCCTGCCTTGCTGATGAAAGTGCGGTCAGGTATCTGGAGAGAGAATTATGCCCGATTTTGCAGAGCCTTTAATGGTAAAATATCTTCACGAAAAAGGTGCCCGTGAAGGCATACCTGTTTCAGGTACATTTGAGCTTACACAGCGTTGTAATTTCAACTGTGAAATGTGCTATGTTCACGATTGCACACAGAAAACAGACCCTCTGTCTGCACAGGATTGGCTGAATCTTGCACAGCAGGCTGAAAATGCAGGAACTGTTTTTCTGCTTCTTACGGGCGGAGAGCCTTTGCTGCGTGATGATTTTGAGCAGATTTATACAGCTCTTGCGAAAATGGGTTTTCTTATTTCAATCAATACAAACGGCAGTCTGATTGAAAAATACACAAAGCTTTTTGATGAATTTCCGCCTGTGCGTATCAACATCTCCCTCTACGGTGCGGATAATTCCGCATACGGAAAGCTCTGCCGCAACGATGCGTTTGATAAGGTTCTGAACTCGGTAAAAAAGATGAAAGAACTCGGAATATCCGTACGCTTCAACACGATTTTTACACCCGAAAATATATCGGAGTATAAAAAAATCGCAGATATTTCAAGGGAACTGGGCATTCCGCTTAAACCCACCACCTATACATATCCTCCCGTCAGACTGGGCAGGAATAATGAAATTCCCCGTTTTTCTCCCGAAGAGGCGGCTGAATATATTTCTCTTGTTGATGAGTACCGCTTCGATAAGGATTTTTACCTGGAAAGAGCAAAAAAACTGCTTCTGCTTCCCGAAGGACCAGAAGAGAATAAAATGCGTTGCAGAGCGGGCAAATCATCTTTCTGGATAACCGCAGACGGCATAATGCGGCCTTGCGGAATGATGCCCGGACCTGATGCCCGACCTCTTGATGAGGGCTTTGAAAAAGCGTGGCAGGCAATAAAAGCGGAAACCGAAAAAATAAGGCTGCCCGAAGAATGCCTTACATGTAAATATTCGGGTATCTGTAATGTTTGTGCGGCTATGTGCAGGGCAGAAACAGGCGATTTCGGCAAAACACCCCGGTATATATGCCGTATGACAAAACATCTTTTTACTATTGCGGAAAGGAGCGTCTGCAACAATGGTGGTTAAAAAAGATATGATTCTCCGCCAGATCGGCAACGATACGATTCTTGTTCCCGTAGGCAATGCACTCAAAGACCATAACGGGTTGTTTATGCTTACCGAGTCCGCCTGCTTTTTGTGGCAGCAGCTTCCCGAATGCAACTCTGTGCATGAGCTTGCACGGAAACTTTATGATGAATACGAGGTTTCACAAGAGCAGGCACTTGCGGATACAAAGGAATTTATTGATAAACTTGCAGAACTTGACATAATAGATAAACTTTAACGGATTTACGGCGGCAACGGAGGAGAAAGAAATGAATTCAGTTGAAATGTTTGAACAGACATATAAAAAGCAGGCACAGTATACCGCATTCACGCCTTACAGAATCTGCCCCATCGGTGCCCACAGCGACCATCAGCTTGGCAAAATCACGGGATTTGCCATCAATAAGGGTATACATATTGCATACGGCCCCAAGGAAAACGGTGTTATTGAAATCAAGTCAATGCAGTTTGATAAAAGGGCTCAGTGGCATGTTGCCGCAACTCCCGAAAGCGTGCAGGGTGACTGGGCGGACCATCTGCGAGGCGCTACAATAGCCCTTAACAGGCGTTATCCTCTTCGCAGAGGTCTTTGTGCTGTTGTTGACGGTGAGCTTCCCATAGGCGGTCTTTCGTCATCTGCGGCGGTAATAATCACATTTTTATCCGCCCTTTGCACAATGAACGGCATTGAGCTTACTCCGTCGGAGCTTATTGCTATTTCACAGGAGGCGGAGAATGCCTATGTAGGCGTATCATGCGGTAAGCTTGACCAATCCTGCGAGGTGTACTGCAAAAAAGACCATCTTCTTTATATGGATTTGCAGGATGATACATATGAGCTTATCCCTCAGAATCCTGCGATGAAGCCCTGGAAGATTGCCATATTTTTCAGCGGACTTGAAAGAAGCCTTGCAGGCTCAGCGTTCAATATGCGTGTAGACGAGTGCAGAAGCGCCGCATATGCGCTGAAAGCCTATGCAGGTATGGAATACGGTAAGTTTGAAGAAACAAATCTCCGTGATGTACCCTATGAGGTTTATCTTGAACATAAGGACAAGCTTCCCGAAAACTGGCGTAAGCGTGCCGAGCACTGGTACACCGAGTTTGACCGTGTGCAGAAGGGCGCGGAGGCATTCAGAAAGGGTGATATTGAAGAATTCGGCAGACTTTCGTTTGAAAGCGGAAAATCTTCGATTTATAACTGGGAAACAGGCTCACCCGAGCTTAAAAAATTATACGAAATTATGACCCGTACAGAGGGTATCTACGGTGGACGTTTCTCAGGCGCAGGCTTCAAGGGCTGCTGTATGGCGCTGATTAACCCCGAATATGAAGAAAGCATTGTTGAAAGCGTGACCCGTGAATATCTTGAAGCCTTCCCTCATCTTGAAGGCAAATATTCCGTGCACATCTGCGAAAGTGCAGACGGTGTTAATCTTGATTAAGGAAGTGTTGTTATGAAATGTCTTATTCTTGCGGCAGGATATGCCACCCGCCTTTATCCTCTGACAGAGAATTTCCCCAAGCCTCTCCTTGAAGTAGGCGAAAAAACCATTCTTGACTGGCTGATTGATGATATTGATACCTCAGGCGAGGTTGACGAATATGTTGTTATATCAAACCATAAGTACGCTCATCACTTTGAAAAATGGGCAGAAACAAAGCAGCAGAAAGTAACTGTTGTTGACGACGGCACGGATACCAACGAAACCCGTCTGGGTGCGGTAAAGGATATTCAGTTTGCCATTGAAAAGCTGAATCTTGACGATGATATGCTTGTTATTGCAGGTGATAATGTTCTTGATTTCAGCCTTACAAAGTTCGTCAGCTATGCAAAGGCTAAACGCACCTCCTGCATAATGAGATATTTTGAGCCTGAGTTCAACAAGCTTCTCAAATGCGGTGTTGTGACAATCGATGAAAACGATAAGGTTCTCAATATGACCGAAAAATCACCCACACCTGCAACAAACTGGTGCTGCCCGCCCTTTTATTACTACACAAAAGCCGATGCAGGGCTTGTGCAGAAGGGAATTGATGCAGGCTGCGGCACCGATGCACCGGGAAGCTATATTGCCTGGCTTTGCACGCAGACGGATGTTCACGCTATGGAAATGCCAGGCAGCCGTTATGATATAGGTAATCTCGAAAGCTATGAAAAGGTCAAGGCTGATTACAAAGGAATAAACAGATAAAAATCCGCTGTGTGAATTATCACACAGCATTTTTTATGGCGGAGAATCTTTTTTTTGATACAGTTTTTACATAATTGAATCTCTTTTGCTAAAAATAAGCAAAACGAGGTGATTTTATGCCTGTAAGACAGGGCAGATATACGCTTTTACTGCCGTCAATGCCGGGAATTTCGGGCTATGCGGCGGTAGCAGGTAAAAAAGAAAGTGAAGGGCCTCTGGGCAACGCTTTTGATTATGTATATGAAGACGGTATGGCAGGGGAGAAATCCTGGGAGAAGGCAGAGAGCGTTCTTCACCGTGATGCCGTAACAAGAGCTGTTGCAAAAGCAGGTATTTCTCCCGAGGATGCGGATGTTATTTTTGCGGGAGATCTGCTTAATCAGTGTACGGGCACAACCTTCGGCATCCGTGAACTGGGTATCCCCTTTGCAGGGGTTTACGGTGCCTGCTCAACAATGGCACTTTCAATGGCAATGGCATCGGTCTGGGTTGACAGCAAGGTGTGTAACACAGCCGTTGCCTCAACATCGTCACACTTCTGCTCTGCGGAAAAGCAGTTCAGAATGCCTCTTGAATACGGCGGTCAGCGCACTCCCACTGCTCAGTGGACAGTAACAGGTGCAGGTGCGGCGGTTATAACGCAGAAGGATTGCGGTGCGAAAATCGAAAAGGTTATTATCGGCAGAATTCAGGATTACGGCATAAAAGACCCCAACAATATGGGTGCCGCAATGGCACCTGCCGCCTGCCGTACCATAGCGGATTTTCTCACGGATACCAACACTCAGCCCTCGGATTACGATATGATTCTTACGGGAGATCTGGGGTCGGTAGGCTCAGAGCTTCTCTGTGAGCTTATGGTGAAGCAGGAGAATATTGATATTTCACCTGTTCACGAGGATTGCGGACTTATGATATTCGATGTTGCAAGGCAGAAGGATACGGGCGCAGGCGGTTCGGGATGCGGATGCAGCGGTGCGGTGGTCTGCTCCGATATTCTCAGCCGTATTGAAAACGGGGAGCTTAAAAGGGTGCTTTTTGTTGGTACGGGAGCGCTTATGTCAGGTGTTTCCTCCCTTCAAAGCGAAAGCATTCCTGCCGTGGCACACGGAGTTTTACTCACGGGAGGTTAATATGAACGAGCTTACGAATGCGCTTAAAGTGGCAAATGTTGCACTGAAAACCGTAAGGGTTATGAATGTTGCCAAAAAGGCGGTTGCGGCAGGAGCGGCGGTTGCCTGCTGTGTGCTTGCCGTAAAATTCTGGCGGAACAATCAGAGGTTTTTATGAGTGAAAACATTGCTTTCAGAATGAAATCCGCAGCACGGTTTCTCAGCAGAAAGACAGAAGGTAAAACAGCAGATGATTGCCGTATTCTTGCCCGAAAGGCAAAATGCGCTGAAACAGAGTGCAGAAAAACGGGAAGAAAAGCTATGGCAGGCTTCCTCAGACTCACGGTTTTGTGCAGGGAGCTTTGTGAAAACGGAATTCTGCCCGATGATAATGAAATAATCGGGTATTTTGCTGAAAAAGAGCTTAATGCGGCTGAAACAGAATATCTTTACCTTGCAATTACCTGCGTGCTGATTGAATATGCTGTGCAGGGCATAAAATCGGGTGATAAAAAGCTTTTTGAAAACTCCTCCTTGTCTGTGGGCAGGCTTGGTGATGCGGATTTCCGTCTTATATCCGAAAAGCTTTTTTCTGCCGAGGATTTGCTGAATAAGGACCCTACGGGGGAATATTCTCTGTGCGACACTCAGACCAAGGAAAGCTATCGGCGTTTTATTGCACATAAAGCAATGAAAAGCGGCAAAACCGAAAAAGAAGTTGCCTGCGCCGCACTTGAAAAAGCAAAAGCAAACAGTTGTCACATCGGCAGGTATATTGTGCCGTCTCCCAATATAAAAAGAGGGTATCTCTATATGATTATGGAGGCGGTTATGCCCCTTGCGGCGGCATTTGCGGCAGGTGTTCTGCTGAAAGATTTCCGCATAAGCCTTCTCAGTTTCTTCCCTTTATGGGAAATACTGCGTTATCCCATTGAATCCGCTTCTTTGAAGGGTATTCCTGCCGTAAGACTGCCCCGATTCAGTGCGGAAAGTGAGGCGGTTAAAAGTGTGCCCGTGCTTATTACGGTTTCAACACTTCTTCCTTCTGCTGACAGAATAAAAGAGCTTGAAAATCACCTTGAAGAAGTGTATCTGAGCAACAGAGAGGGCAATGTAAGGGTCTGCTGTCTTGCTGATTTCAAGGAAGCGGACAGCCCTTCAAAGCCCGAAGATAAGATGAATGTAAAAGCCGCAACCGAAGCCGTAAACCGCCTTAATCAGCGCTATTCGGGAGGATTTATCCTTGCGGTAAGACCCAGATTATACAGTAAAACCCAGAATAAATTCATCGGCAAAGAACGCAAAAGGGGAGCTATAACGGAGCTTATAAGAGCAATCAAGGGTAATTCAAAAGGGTTTACCCTTCTTCACGGAGATACAGAAAACCTTTGCGATGTTAAATACATTATTGCTCTTGACAGTGATACTCAGCTTGTTTTTGACAGTGCGAGTACCCTTGTTGCGGCGGCGGAGCATCCTCTTAACAGACCTGTTATCCGTAACGGCAGAGTAGTCAGCGGCTACGGCATTCTTGTGCCTAAGGCTGAAAACACGCTTGATACTGCCCGATACAGCAGATTTTCTGCCCTGATGTCGGGGGATAAGGGCATCACCGCTTATGATTCGCTGAGCTGTGAAAGATATCAGCAGCTTTTCGGTGAAAGCATATTCTGCGGCAAGGGTCTGATTGATGTTGATACATTTTACTGTCTGCCTGATAATGCTTTTCCTGCTGAAACCGTGCTCAGCCACGATATTGCGGAGGGCGGATATATGAGGGCAGGATTCATGTCGGATGTAAGCATAACCGAAGATTTTCCGCATAACGAAACGGGATACTATAAGCGGCTTCACAGATGGGTCAGGGGAGATTGGCAGAATATACGGCTGATTTTCGGCAGAAATCCACTTAATTTTGTATCCCGTTATAAAATGCTGGATAATCTCAGGCGAAGCCTTAACCCTGTTTTTGCATTGTCCGCACTTCTGGGCTCTCTGATAATTCAGGGTAACGGCGGAGTATTTCTCGCCTGCCTTCCGCTTGTTTCCGCAGGAGCAGGATGCTTTTACGGTGCTTTGAATTCCGTTATAAACAACGGATTTTGTGCTTTGACACGGCTTTATTTTACAAAATCCATGCCGCCTGCAACGGAAAATACGGTCAGAGGGCTTATGCATACGGTGCATCTTGCAAAAGAATCATTTGTGTGCTTATCCGCAGCGGTTACGGCACTCTGGCGGCTGTTTATAAGCAAGAAAAACCTGTTGCAATGGCAGACTGCATCCCAAAGCAATCAGAATAATGCGACCAGACTGTTTATGTGCTTACCCTCAGCGGTTTTCGGGGTGATGCTGTGTGTTTTCGGTCTGCCCATACACCGCCTGGCAGGTCTGATTCTGCTGGCAGATATCCCCGTCACCGTTTTCAGCGGAAAAACAATTGGAAACAGGGATGTAAAGCTTACAGAAAAGCAAAAAGAAAGGCTCATGACTTATGCATCATCAATGTGGGGGTATTTTGATGAGCTGTGCGGCGAGAAAAACAACTTTCTTCCTCCCGATAACATTCAGTTTTATCCACGGAAAATTGTTGCAACCCGTACTTCTCCCACAAATATCGGGCTGATGCTGATTTCATTTCTTGCGGCAAGGGATTTTGGATTTATTACCTCGGCTCAGCTTTGTCAAAGGCTGAAAAAAAGTCTGGATTCTGTTGAAAAGCTTGAAAAATACAAGGGTAATCTGTTTAACTGGTATGACATTTCAACTTTTAAAACAGAGGAACCCCGTTTTGTGTCAACCGTAGACAGCGGCAATTTTCTATGCTGTCTTACTGCACTTAAAGAAGGTCTGAAAGAATATACCCACGAGTGCGGTGAACTGGCAGATATAATTGAAAAAATACGGGGAATAACCGATAACACCGACCTTTCTCCTATGTATAATCCCCACAGAAAGCTTTTTCATACGGGAATTATGCCTGACAAGGGAGAACTGAGCACTTCATACTACGATATGTATATGAGTGAAGCCAGAATGACATCCTATTTTGCCGTAGCCAGAAGGCAGGTGCCGAAAAAACACTGGGGTGCAACAGGCAGAAATGCCGCCAGGCAGGGGAGATACGCAGGCTTTTCATCCTGGACGGGCACAATGTTTGAATATTTTATGCCCAATCTGTTTTTACCTGCCCCGAAAGGCTCAGCAACCTGCGAAGCACTGTATTTTTGTCTTTACTGCCAGCGCAGAAGAGCAGGAGGGCGTCCATTCGGCGTATCCGAAAGCAGTTACAATGCTTTTGACACAAACGGAAATTACAGCTATAAGGCCCACGGAGTGCAGGCGCTTGGTATAAAGTGCGGTCTTGATGAGGAATATGTGGCATCTCCTTATTCTTCATTCCTTACACTTACAACCGCACTGAAACCTTCCATGAAAAACATTGCACGCTTCCTTAAATTGCGGATGTACGGCAATTACGGTTTTTATGAGGCAGTTGATTTTACAAACAACAAAAACGGGCAAAAATATAACGTTGTGAAGTCCTGTATGGTGCATCATCTGGGAATGAGCTTTGTTTCTGTTGCAAATGTGATGAACCGGCAGTGTATGCAGCGCAGATTTATGCGTGACAGGTCAATGAAAGGCGCAGAATCACTGCTTGAAGAAAGAATTCCGGATACCCCAAAAACATCCGCATTGTAAAGTATAACAACTTTACAAACCCCGAAAATCAGTTATACTGAACGGCTGAAACCGTTGATATTATTGGAAAGTTGCGATTTGTTTAATTTTTTATAAACATTGGCAGTTTGTAAAGTGAAACACCTTTACGAACTGCTTTTTTACTTTTCGGTATCCCAACAAAATAAAATGATGATATGCAGGGGATTTATCGAAAAAACAGATGAAATCTGAACAAAAAACATATGCTTTTGTCCTTATTCCGAATCAAAAATGGCGGTTAAAATCAATTTTCAGCTTACATCAGAACCCGGGAGGCATTTGTAAAGTGCATCAGTATTACAAGACGGATAAAACAGGCATTTTCTTCTCTGTTTACTGTAAATCCGACGAAAAGTTATACATAAACGGAAGTATTCAGTAAATTTTTGCAACTTTAAAAAAGTATGATTTGTAAAGGGAAAAGCCATTACACATCTCATCGAATATTCCTTATAAGAATAATAAAAGCGGAGATACGGCATAATTTACTATACCTTTTATATATGTGCTCTTCTGAGGGTCTGTTTTTGTCTGTATAACAAGAGTTGCAAAAATTAAAAAAACGGCGAATTTGTAAGGCTGTTTTGCTTTACAGAAAACACATGTGAGCAGAAATCGCGCCGTGTCTGAAAACGCAGGACAGATTGCCCAAAAATCCTCTTGCACAGTTGTTGATTATTAACAAAATATTAATTCGTTTTTGAAAAACATTGACATTCATCCCGATATTGAGTATATTTAATATGACCATATGGTGGTTTTCCATCTGTATTTGCGCCTTTTTGGCGGCAAAACAGGCAGGAACAACTGCTGTGGACGCTTAAAATCCGGTGCCGGCCGTTTGATTTCGGGCAGTGTGGAGCCAATCCGCTTACCTGAGTCGTAAAGGAGGTCGACCGGTGTGCCGTAAAGCCCTTGAAAAAGGTGTTTTTGCAGTGCTTATCGGGCTTTGAGCCGTCCCTACACATTTTCATTTTTGCAAATTTTTTTGGAGGTGTACAAATTTGAAAAAGTCAACTCGCATTCTTGCAATCCTTATGGCTTTTGCTATGCTCCTCGGCTCATTCTCAGTAATGGGTTCAGCGTACAAGGCTTATAAGGGCGAAGCCATCAAAGACCAGTACAACGATGTAGACGCTGTTGAGTTCGATCTCGAACAGTCAGCATCAATGGCTCTTGATGAGCTCGATCGTATGCTCGCTAAGGAACAGATGGTACTTGATGTTTTCATCGGTACTCTTAATCTTAGCGACGTTAACACTACCCTCACAAGTGTTCTTTCACTTGTTGACAGTGTTGAAACACTCCTTCCCCTTCTGGGACACGCTTCAATCCTTCCTTCTCTCGTAACTCCTCTCGAAGGTGTTCAGAGATATGAGGATGCAGACCTTGATGTAGTTTATGCTCTCCTTAACTTCATCTCAAAGATCGCTCCTCTTGCCGAAATGTATGTTAACGGTTCAATCAACCTCGGTATTCTCGATTCTTTCATCGCTGACTTCAAGTTCGATGTAAGAAACCTTGCTATCGGTTTCATTTATAGTTTAACCGAAGCCGGTTCAGAGTACGATCCCCTCGAAGGCGATACATCAGCTCTTCCTGCAAAGTATAAGAACCCCACAAACGGTGCTATCACACTTCTTCAGGATATCCTCAACGAGCTTGTTCTCGGTGAGTGGAAGCAGCTCGACGAAGAGTTCAATGATCCCCGCAGTTATGTAATGTATGAAAGCTATGCTTTCTACAATGCAGACGGCACACAGGAAACTGCTCCCGACACTAAAACATATGACTACTACGGCTGGGTACATCCCAACCAGTGGGTAACAACCGGTCTCGGCGGTTCAAAGAGAGTTGCTGCCGGTGCTGCAGCTCCCGCAGCTGATTACAGCATCATCGACATTACAACCAAAAAGACAGGTTACGAATTCATCGAGCCTCTCATGCAGGCAGCTTACAACCGTATTCTTGTTCCCGTTCTCAACAGAGACACAAGAGTATGGCTCCGTGAGCTTTGCGGCGTTGTATACGATGAAACAAAGACAAACAGAACCGTTTATGATGAAGCATCAGGCGAATGGGTTCCCAACCCCACCTATGATCCCACATACGACGGTGACTATATCTACGATGAAAACAACATCTATGATCAGTTCCTTAACAGAGATGCTCGTGTTCAGACCGTAACTATCCCCGCAGGTGAAACCTTTGTTGACAACTTCAACGATACTCTCGGCGATTTCCTCAACATCGTTCTCAAAGTTGAAAAAGGTGTTCCCACCGCAGAAGGTTATGTATGGGATTGGGAATACGGCGAAATGGTAAACGGCCGTAACAACGGTAACAGCAAACTCTTCAATAACATCTGTTCAGTTCTCAAGTTCATTCTTCAGATCACACAGGGTCTCTTCTTCAGCGATATCGTTGATGTTCCCACTGCTGAAGAAATGGAAGACATGGATAACCAGGCTCTTGTTTCATTTGTACTTAAAGCTATCCTCAACTCATCAGTTGATTGGATGTACATTGAAGCAGAACATGTAACAGTTGCTGATGTTGGTTACAGAGCAGTTGAGCAGCTTGCATGGCAGGATATTCCTCAGTTCACATATGAAAAGCCCGCAAGAAGTGCTTACGGTTCTGACGAAGCTTACTATGACGCAGTTATAGATAAGGCTCTCACAATCCTCTTCGACGTTGCAGTTTACAACCTCAACCAGGGCTTCGATATGGTTCCCGCAGAAGGTAATGATCCCGTTAAGGGCGAAGGCCTTCTTCAGTACAGCGGCAAAAACGGCAGCTATGAAGATAAGCTTATCCAGATCGTTGCATGGGCTGTTACAACATACGGTCCCATCCTCAACCTCGATTTCCAGTGTGACAACTTCGACGGCGAAGTAGGCACTCTTACAATTGACGATGTATGGATGGATATCGATACAATCATCAATTCACTTATTCCCATCAAGGGCGAAGGCGCCTGGATTTCAGACAAAATCGCAGGTACCGGTAGCACAATCGTTTCAAGAAAACTTATCTTTGATCACATTGTTAAGCCTCTTGCATACCTTGACGCAACAGATCTTGCTGAAATCTTCGGCAGAAACCCCAAGGGTCAGTTCGCAAAGGATGACGGCGTTAAGATCATTATGACCATTATCAACAATGTGTTCAATCTTCTCTTCCCCGGCGTATTCCCCGCAGTTAGCTCAATCGATGCTCTTCTTGACAACGCAACTCTCGGTTCAATGGTCAGCAACCTTCTCAAGGCACTCGGCACAAACGATACCACAAACGCTGCCGGTGCACACCTTGAAGGCCGTGGTGACAACATTGCTGCGGTAGCTCTTCCCGTTGTATGTATGATTCTTGGCCTCAGCGACGACCAGGAATTCGAAGAGATGGAAATCAACATTGCTGATACAATCTCTGCATCAGGTGCAGCTCCCACATTCACCGTTATCAACGGTTCGAGCGGTATCAACACTGCTTACACAGACGTAAACGGTAAGACAACACAGGATAAACTTTATACCTATGAAATTACCAATGTGTTCGTAAGAACATATAACGACGCAGGTACAAACACCAACGCTCTTACTCCCTCAACAAAGACAGGCGAAATCTCCGGTGGTGAAAGTCTTTCAATTGCTCTTAACGGTACCCGTACAGCCGGTAACCTTGTTGAAATTGAAGTTAACTACAAGGTATTCCTTGAATCAGGCGAAGCATTCCAGGCAAAGAATGCAAACGGTCAGATGGAAGATATCGTTCTTTCAAAGACAGTTTACACCTATGTTGGTTCAACAAACCTTGATGACGATGCTCTTGCTACCAAGACAGCTAATGATGCTCCCTATGTTGAGTACTATCCCTCAATCTACCTTGATTCAGGTGACGGCCTTGACGATATCGAAAGCTACAGCATCCGTCTTAAGGATGGCGACAGCGGTGCATCATCTGCATCAGTTACAGGCTTCAACAAGATTCCTGAATTCCTTACAAAGAACGCTGACGCAGCTGAAACAGCTGTAAGCCTTACAGGTGAACAGGGTCTTTACTTCCTCTATCCCTTCGATGTAGCTACAAAGGCTGACGGCACATTCTATGAGAGATTCGAAATCAACTACGAAGTTGACGAAAACGGCGACTACATCGTTGACGAAGAAACAGGCGAGCGTATCCCCGACGGTACCGACAACGGCGGTATTGTTGACGGTGAGTACCTTGCAGAAACAAAGATTTCAGCATTCGGTACAACATACACTATTCCCACAACTATCGTTCTTTATGATGGCTTCGGTCTTGAATCAATGTTCGAAAGAGCAATTGCAGCAAACCGTCAGGCATCAGACTACCAGGGCGATGACGCTGAAGGTGCATGGAACAACTACGTTGCAGCTCTTAAGAACGCTGCAAGACTTGCTCTCAAACCCAGAACCGGCGCAAACTTCTGGTCAGAAATCACAAATCTCAGCGATGCTGACAAGGCTCTTTACAGCAACCTTTGCGAGAAGTATGCAACAGAGCTTGAAGCAGCTATCGAAAGACTTGAAGCATGTGCAGCTAACTCAGGTACAGCAGGTCTTAAGACCGCTCTTGCTAATTACAGCGGCATCAACTACAAGTCAGTTACCGATTCAAACGGCTATCCCACAAGAGTAGACATCGAATACGATGACAAAGCATACACATACTTCGGCATGCGTGACTACGTTCCTCACACTTACAACAAGTACAGAGACGCAAGAAACCGTGTTGAAGGTCTTATCGAATCACAGCAGGCATTTGTTATTGGCTTCGAAGAAGGCTATGAGCTTACAGATGAAGACAAGGCAGCATATGCAGAATCAGTAGCAGCATACGAAGAAGCAATTGCTAACATGGGCGTTATCAGCTCAGTTGAAGCAACATATGCTATCCATATGCTCAACCTCACCGGCGGCCGTCTTATCAGACTTCCCGGTGACACAAGCAAGCTTGAAATCCTCTTCGAGACATACGGCGATGCTAAGGATCCCACAGCATCATACACCGAGTCATCAGAAGACAACTACGACAGAGCTGTTAATTTCGCAGCAGAAGTTCTCGCAGAGAGCGATCCTCGTCCCTCAAAGATCAACCAGGCTTCATCAGAGCTCGTTGAAGCTTGGAAGAAGCTCGCTGAATCAGCAAGCTATGTAGAACTCAACGCAGCTATCACAGCAGCAGAGGCTATCATCGCTGTTACAGGTTCAGATGTTGACAGACAGAAGGATTACACCAAGGATTCATACCAGGCATTTATGAATGCATACAATGCAGCCCTCAAAGCTGAAAAGGATCTCAGCGATACTGAAGAAAACAACAGATATCTCTCAGGTCTTACAAACGCTCTCGAATTAGCTACTGCAAACCTTGTTCCCGCTGGTGCAGGCGGTTCAGCAGAACCCGTTATCGAGTTCATTGAGCAGGCTCCCGATGAAATGTATATGGATGCTAACTGGAATCAGTCATTCACACCTCAGCTTTCAAAGGGTGCATTCAATGCAGCTGATATGGCTCAGACTCTTGAAGACGGAACACCCATCGACGGTTACCTTGTAGGTATCGGTGAAAACCTTCCCGACGAAGATACTCTTCTTGCAGCATTTGCTACTCTTGAGAATGTTGAACCCGTAATCACAATGAACGAAGCTTGTATGTATGGTACAGGTACCATCCTTCAGTTTGTAAACACAAGCACAGGTGAAATAGCAGCTACCTATTACCTTGTTGTTGTTGGTGACGTTGACGGTGACTCAGTTGTTCAGCTTTCAGACGAACAGCCCATCGTTGATAACTGTAACATGGTTACAGAGTGGGAATGGGAAGACGGTATGGGCTACATGCTTGCAGCAGCTGATATCGACAACTCCGGTTCAGTTGACCTTGGTGATACACAGCTTCTTTATGACGCTGCTAACACTGCAGGTTATATTAACCAGGAAGTTAGCCCTGAATGGGGTACTTCATCATACGTTTCCCTTTTCTAATATCATCATAACTCATTTTTAGATTATTATGGCATAGCCTGTGCTTTGTGCAGGCTATGCCCACAAAGGTTTTTTATATCCGACGATGCTCTTTAAAATGTTCCTGATTATACAGCACATAAATTTAAAGGAGGAAATGAGCAAATGTCAAAATTCAAGCGCGCTTTGAGTATGCTCCTTGCCATTGTTATGGTGTTCGGTTCATTCTCGTGCTTAAGCGCAGTTGTTGCTCCCAAGGCATCTGCTGCAGAAGGTACCTCAAAGGTTAAGAAGTATGCAGCCCTTGCAGAACAGTATGACAACTTCATTTATCTTGCATCAGATATTTATGAAATTGAAACCGAAGACGGTACACTTAACACAGATACCGTTGCAGGTTCAGAAGTGCTTACCGACTACTATGTAGAACCCGGTCAGATACTTGAAGAAAGATTCTACATCAAGGGTGACTTCTACTTCGGTGCAATAACACTTATCAATGCTTACGACAATGCATTCTTTGATGTTACACAGGTAACAACAACTGCTCCTAACTCAAACGGATACAGCAGTAAGGTTTCAGGTCCCGCAAACGCAAACCACCCCGTT
>JAXJTD010000035.1:0-1736 GCA_036309745.1 Acutalibacteraceae bacterium
CTAGCGGGTACAGCGAGACAGGAAGCACAAGCCGCACAAACTGCCGCGAATGAGGCAACACAGGCCGCACAACAGGCACAGGCCACAGCACAGAATTTTGACGGCAGAATCACTCAGGCAGAAAATGACGCATCACAGGCGCTTGAAGCTTCACGCAGTTTTGAAAACCGGGTACAGTCTGCTATTACCACAGCCAACAATGCAAACCAGACCGCGACAAACTCGCAAGGGATCGCAATGCGGGCAGATCAGAACGCAGGTGCGGCGCTGGATAAAATCGGTAATTTGTCAGACCTAACCACGGAAGCGAAGCAAAACCTAGTTGCCGCTATCAATGAAGCGGCGGCTTCCGGCGGCGGGGGCGGCGGGGGCGGTACCACAAATTATAATAGTCTCACAAACAAGCCGCAAATTAACGGCCACACCCTTTCAGGCAATCAAACGGCGGCTCAACTTGGTCTTGCAACAGAAACAGCGCTCAACGGTAAACAGAACGCCCCTGCTGTTTCTGGTGTTGCCGGTCAAGTTCTCGGACTTAACAGCAGTCTACAGCCTGTTTGGGTAGATCAGACCGGCGGGAGCGGCGGGGACCCTGTAGCGGAAAAACTTCTAGCTGATATTATCCCCGGCACAACTCAGACCGTCACTTTTGATTCTAACAACAAACCGGCAACCGTTGTGTTTTCTGAAAGCGGAGCGGCTATTAGAACAGACGCTTTTACATGGGGAACAGGAACAGTCACAGAGGTTAGAGCGCTGTCAAGCGGTGAATATATTACGATGGTTACTGACTTAACAACGCTTGTCACAACAATGTCTGCAATTCAAAGAGGTGCATAAAACATGGACGCGATACTTTATAACAAGATCGAACAGGAAGCGAACCGGATAATTAATGCCTATATGGGCAATATTACAACGGGGGCAAAAGTCGGCCTTTACACGCCAACAGAAGATCTAACTACTATTACTATCACTCATGATTTCGGGGTTATTCCTAAGATGGCTTTTATAATCGGCGTTCCTAACAAAAATGCGTGGGTCGATGTACCCGGCGCTATGATTTTGTATGAAGCACTTGGTACTAATCCTGAAACTGGGGATTTTAAAAATGAATATGGAAACAACAAAAAAATTGCGTCAGGTACAATTTTTGGTACAGATATTTTTTATGCATTAACACCATACACCACATATCCTGTAAGCATGACCGATACAGACGTTACTTTTGTAACCGGCCGATACTATAACGGAAGATTCAAAGCCGGATATACTTATATTTATGTACTCATTAAATAAAGGAGATAAGAAAAATGAAATATCTTGTTACTGAAATTCAGAGCTTCCCCGCCGGTGCTACTTCTACTCCCACTTATGCTTACGATAGCGCTAACTATGGCAACGACAACGAAAAAGCAAAACAGGCCGCAACAGCCAAATTTCACAGCATTCTTGCGGGGGCTTCAACCTCTGACGTTCCGCTTCACGGTGCTATCATGTACACAGATAAAGGCGTATATGTTAGGTCTGAATATTTTACTCACAATACAGAACCAGAAGAAACCGAACAGGGGGAATAAATCATGTTTCGTTTCCCATTTTCCAATTATCAAGAGCTTAATCTTGATTGGATTCTTGCCAAAGTCAAAGAGTTTGCAGAGCTTATCCCCGGTATGAGAGAAGTTCTTGACAAGAGTGAACAGGCGCTTGACGATGCAACACAGGCAATCACCACA
>JAXJTD010000036.1:0-2631 GCA_036309745.1 Acutalibacteraceae bacterium
GGTGGCACACTATAACCGTATTGATATTGGCATCTTTCTGTGCTTTCTTGAACTTTGCCTGATGCAGAATGACATTAAATATGAACGTGAGCTTTTTACAGATACCGCCGAGAATGATTGCGAGGAAGTGCTGACCGCAAAATATAAGTTGATATGAAGATAGCGGCAAAGGATTTTTCGTCCTTGCCGCTATATTTTTCAGTTGTAATCTCATCGACAAATTGGAATTTGTTTATTTCTTAATGATAGTGTTTCATCATTTTATTATAGAGCTTATAGATTCCGCATCTCCAACACAGCACCATACCGAGCACTGCGCCTACAGCTGCCTGCAAGATCTGATACGGCATTTTGAGGATTGCGTATTCGGGTGTACTGTAAATAAAAGCTCTGCCGAGTGAGTAACCAACTACCATAATAACCGCGCCTACCGTCACTCCTATGCCTGATGAAATAATGGGATGCTTCTTCATAACATAGTGAGAAAAGACAGATATTACAACCGCCTGTAATCCGTGTGTTACAAGAGAGACGAACATCGGAAGCGGATAGAAGAACAGATCGCCAAGAAAAGCCCCTACACCGCCAACCATAAACGCTGCAAACGGGTCAAGCATAATTGCCGCAAGGCATATTACTATATCGTTCATGTAGAGATGACCACCGGGAACGGGGACACCGAATGAACTCATTGCCACATTGACTGCCATAAGCATAGCCGTTGTACATAGCCATACTGTTGTTCTTTTTGTTTTATTTTTTGATTGCATATACATATTCTCCTTGCAATTTCGCTGGAAATATTATATAATAATTCTGTCTATATTACAATAGCCAGAATAGGAGAATTTTATATATACAGATGAAGTACATAATAGATAAAAACTGCCGTCCTGTTTATCTGCAAATATACAGACAGATACGAAAAGATATCATAGATGGGGTCTATCTCCCGGGTTCAAAGCTTCCATCAATGAGATTGCTTTGCGACGAGCTTTCGGTCAGCACGATTACGGTAGATCACGCCTATGCCTTGCTCTGCGAAGAGGGATATATAGAGTCAAGAGAGCGAAGCGGATTTTTCGTGATCTTCAAAAAATCCGATGGGTTTGCCGCGCCCGCCGAAACGCACACAGTACACAGTATCATACCGCAAGATTACCATACATATCCGGACTTCCCCTTTTCCGTCCTTGCCAAAACGATGCGAAAGGTACTTTCAGATTATGCTGATGTACTCCGAGAGAGATCCCCGGGCGCAGGCTGTCCCGAGCTTCGTGAAGCAATCAGGTGCTATCTTATTCGCAACAGAGGAATGAACGTGGAAAGCAACCAGATAATTATAGGTTCGGGTGCGGAATATCTGTACGGACTCATTATCGCTATGCTCGGAAGACAGCACATATACGGCATTGAATCTCCGTCCTATAAAAAGATCGAACAGGTTTACCGAGCTGCCGACGTGAAGTACGAGCTTCTTCCATTATCACATGACGGTATTGACAGCACTGCTCTTGCAAGAACAAGGGCGAGTGTCATTCACACCACACCTTATAGAAGCTTTCCGACAGGCATCACCGCATCTGCTAATAAGCGCCACGAATATATTCGTTGGTCAAGCAAAAAAAGGCGCATAATTATCGAGGACGATTTTGAGTCAGAGTTTTCGGTTTCCCCAAAGCCAAAGGAAACTCTGTATTCGCTTTCCGATTATGATAACGTGATCTATATGAACACCTTTTCGAAGACAATTTCGCCCGCACTGCGTGTAGGATATATGGTCTTGCCCAAGCGCCTTGTGAATGATTTTGAGAGCAAGCTCGGTTTCTATTCCTGCACCGTTCCCACCTTTGAGCAATTCGTACTTGCACAGCTGATCAACAGCGGAGACTTTGAGCGACATATTAACCGTGTTAGACGAAGTTTGAGGAAAAGGCTTTATACATAAACCCCGTTCACAAGTCTTCGATGTAAATGGGTTTTCTTTATTGACTCCGACTCGAATTTTGAAGGGCTGGCGGTTTTTCCGTCAGCCCTCACTTTTATCATCATTCCGATAAATTGGAATTTACTTATCATCTTTATCTTGCTTCGATACAAGAATGATTGAACCAACAAGCAGAGCAACTCCAAAAGTAAAGAACACACATCCCACAACCGTATTCAGCTGATTTGCAAAGAAACCAATCATTCCAGCACCAGCAGCACAGCAAATTACTTGAAAAGCTTTTTTCATAAAACCACCTCGTCAAATTCTTATTTATCGGTGAGTTTATTGTACCACAAATTAATATTTTATGCAACTTGTTATGCGTGGCAAAAGAAAACTCGACTTTTGATAAGTCGAGTTTTATAATTTATTAAATTTAAATCCCTATGAGTGACGCCCTTACGGTCGGGCTTTTTTTGATGTGGAGTGAATTATACTATCAAAAAAAACAGCCGACGGAAATCCGTCGGCTTAAGATTTTATGAATGAGAGGAGTAGTTAGGAGCTTCCTTAGTGATGCTGATATCGTGAGGATGTGACTCGCGAAGACCTGCACCGGAGATCTTAACAAACTGACCGTTAACCTTGAGCTCCTCAACGGTTCTTGTACCGCAGTAGCCCATACCTGCACGGAGACCACC
>JAXJTD010000037.1:0-1678 GCA_036309745.1 Acutalibacteraceae bacterium
GTGTAGCGCTCATTGAGCCTGTCGAAATGACTGCTACACTAAATGTGGTGGTTTCGATAAACTCAACCACCGTAATGCAAACTTATTGGACAGCCTCAACGCCCCCTTCAATAAAATAGATAGGAGTTTGCCATGTCAAAAAACATTCTGCTTCATGTAACAGGATCCATTTCTGCTTTTAAGGCCTGTTCCCTTACAAGTCTGCTTGTAAAAAACGGCTTTAATGTCCGTGTAATTCAAAGTCAGGATTCCCTGAACTTTGTCGGCAAAGCAAGTTTTGAAGGTCTAAGCCACAACAAAGTTCTTACCAGCATGTTTGACGGCGACGATCCTATTCCGCACATTCATCTGGCTCAGAACTGGGCAGACCTTATCATAAGTTACCCATGCAGCGCAAACACAATCAACCGTCTTGCCTGCGGTCTTGCTGACGATCTTTTTGGAGCAGTTTGTCTTGCAAACAACTTTAACAAGCCTCTTTTGATTGCACCAGCCATGAACACCCAGATGTACAACCACCCAAGTGTTCAGGAAAGCCTTAAAAAACTGGAAAACTGGGGCGCAAAAATCCTTCCCTGCGGAGAGGGCGAAATGGCCTGCGGCACAAAAGGTATAGGCCGTCTTCTGGAACCAGCAGATGCATTCAAAATTATTCAGGAGACCCTTAAATAATGAAAGTTTTAATTACTGGTGGCGGAAGCGAAGAACCAATAGACAATGTCCGCTCAGTCTGTAATTTTTCAACAGGCCGCACAGCCTCGTTCCTTGCTGATTTTTTTGCTGACTCTGGATTTGAAGTGACTTGCCTTATGGCAGAAAAAGCCGTAAAGCCTTCCAGAAGCATAACCCGTGTGCTCACTTATAAAACCTTCGCTCAGCTGAAAGCAGCCCTTGAAGAAGAATGCCGCACCGGCCATTACAACGCCATCATCCACGCCGCAGCCGTAAGCGACTACAGCCCAGAAACAATCCAGGTTGACGGAAAATCTTACAAAGCCGGAGAAGTTTCAAAAGTTCCTGCCGGCACAGAACTAGTCATCCGCATGAAAAAAAATCCAAAGCTTGTGGACTCCCTCAAGAAAAACGCAGGAAAAGACTGCACCATTATAGCCTTCAAGCTTACAAGCAATGCCACTGTTCCAGAACGACAGGCCGCTGTAAACAAGATTTTTTCCGCAAACAGCGAAAAGTCTCTTGTTCCAGACCTGGTGGTTTCAAATGACTTAAGCGAAATCACCGCAACAGCCCACCCCTGCACCCTCTACAAAAACAACATGACCGTAGCAGGAACCGTACAAAACCTGAAAGAACTGGCAGATTTCCTCTGCAAATATATAAAAGGAGGTGTGATAAAAATTACGTCCGTGTAATTTTTATCACCAAGTTTATTTCGTACTCTGCACTTCATAAACTTGGATACTCGCCATCCTGGCTCGCCGCTAACGCGGTGTTTTAAAAGGAGATGTGATAAAAATTACGTCCGTGTAATTTTTATCACCAAGTTTATTTCGTGCTCTGCACTTCATAAACTTGGATACTCGCCATCCTGGCTCGCCGCTAACGCGGTGTTTTAAAAGGAGTGTAAGATAAAACCGCTAAAATAGCGCGGCTTTATCTTACCTGAAGTTTGCGTTGCAAACTTATTATTTAACTGCTGTTCCTCATTACATTACGGAAC
>JAXJTD010000038.1:0-1912 GCA_036309745.1 Acutalibacteraceae bacterium
ATAAGAAAGCTGCTACGGTGGATATTCCGGAAGGACGTCCGTGTGATTATTTCGGCAAGTATGTTTTTGGTCGTGAACAGATGTTTCATTATCTGAGCGCTGATACTTACGCTTCATTGATTGATGTCATTGACAATGGAGTTGAACTTGAACGGAAAGTGGCAGATGAAGTTGCTGAAGGAATGCACCGCTGGGCTGCGGAGTTGGGGTTTACACATTATACACATTGGTTTCAGCCCCTGACAGAAGGAACTGCCGAAAAGCACGATTCTTTTTTCAATCCCAACGGCAAAGGAGGACTGATTGAAGAGTTTTCAGGCAAGTTGCTTGTTCAGCAGGAACCGGATGCTTCCTCTTTTCCCAACGGAGGTATCCGTAATACATTCGAGGCAAGGGGCTATTCGGCCTGGGACCCTTCATCACCTGTTTTTGTGGTTGATGATACCTTGTGCATCCCGACCATATTCATCGCCTATACCGGTGAAGCCCTTGACTATAAAGCCCCTTTGTTGCGTGCATTAAGTGCCGTAAATAAAGCCGCTACGGATGTCTGCCATTATTTCAATCCTGAAGTAAAAAAAGTTCTGGCTTATTTAGGATGGGAACAGGAGTATTTCTTGGTTGACGAAGGACTGTATGCCGCACGTCCCGACCTGTTGATGACCGGACGTACCTTGATGGGGCACGAAGCATCAAAGAACCAACAGTTGGAAGACCATTACTTCGGAGCAATTCCACAAAGGGTGGCAGCCTTTATGAAAGATTTGGAAATACAGGCATTACAACTGGGTATTCCGGTCAAGACCCGTCACAATGAAGTCGCTCCCAATCAGTTTGAATTGGCTCCTGTTTTTGAAGAATGCAACCTTGCGGTAGACCACAATATGCTCATTATGTCACTGATGCGTAATGTGGCACGCAATCACGGATTCAGAATCCTGCTGCACGAGAAGCCTTTCAAAGGTGTCAATGGATCGGGAAAGCACAACAACTGGTCGCTTGGCACCGATACGGGCATACTTCTGATGTCGCCAGGTAAGACGGCCGAAGAAAATCTCCGCTTCATCACCTTTGTCGTGAATACATTGATGGCGGTATATCATCATAATGGTTTGATTAAAGCCTCCATTATGAGTGCCGACAATGCCCATCGGCTGGGTGCAAACGAGGCACCTCCGGCCATCATTTCTTCCTTCCTCGGCTCACAATTGTCGGAGGTTTTGAAGCATCTTGCAGAAAACGACAGTGACGATGTCATTTCTTTAAGTGGTAAACAGGAAATGAAACTTGACATACCTCAGATTCCTGAACTTATGATTGACAATACAGACCGTAACCGTACTTCACCGTTTGCATTTACAGGTAACCGTTTTGAATTCCGTGCTGTAGGTTCTTCTGCAAACTGCGCCAGTGCAATGATTGCTCTGAACACAGCAGTGGCAGACCAATTGCTCACATTCAAGAAGGAAGTAGATGCCCTTATCAGTAGCGGAGAACAGAAGATGAAAGCCATTGTCAAGGTAATTCGCCGTTATATAAAAGAGTGTGCTCCGATTTGCTTTGACGGCAATGGATACTCGGATGAATGGAAAGAGGAGGCAGCTCGAAGAGGATTGGATTGTGAAACAAGTTGCCCCGTCATTTTCGATAACTATTTGAAACCGGAAAGCGTTTCAATGTTTGAGAATACGGGAGTAATGAACTTAAAAGAACTGAAGGCTCGCAATGAGGTGAAATGGGAGATCTATACAAAGAAAATTCAGATAGAGGCAAGAGTGCTGGGTGATTTGGCAATGAATCACATCATTCCTGTTGCAACCGAATATCAAAGCAAGTTGATTGACAATGTACACAAGATGATGGACATCTATACTTTGGATGTTGCCGACAAACTGTCTGTAGAAAATAAACG
>JAXJTD010000039.1:0-3406 GCA_036309745.1 Acutalibacteraceae bacterium
TATCAACAGTTCAGCAATCTTATCGGCAACCTCCCGGATATGATTGTTGCGGAACAGAACTGGCAACCGATGATTGATGAAGTGTGGAAAAATCGTCAGATGGATGATTACAGCGAACGAAAAAGCACAAACAATAGAGATTTCGTCAACAAATGGTATTGCTCGTGGCACGATAATAAAAAGCCTATCTTTCTTGATGAAGCAATCAAGTCAGACGAAGAAATCAGCGAAGAATTGCTGATTCATTTGCCTGCACCCCGTGAAGATTTTGAAACAAAGATTCTTGCAAAAGATAAAGTTGAAACTTTCACATCGGCACTTGACGAAAAGGACAAACAGATTTTGCAGATGCGAATGGACGGATGCACGCTTGAACAGATTGCAGCATTTTTCGGCTACAAAACACCGAGTGCAATTTACAAACGGATTCAGAAAATTGCAACGGCATACGAAGATTTTGTTTTAAAACATTACGGAGAATTTTTAGACACCCACTCAAAAAACAAGAAAACCAAACAAGCAGATGAAGACAGTCACGATTGATTTCGTGGCTGTTTTTTGATGCCCGAAAGGAGGATTTCAGAAATGAGACGATAGAATAGTTTTAAACGACCAACGCATCATTTTGAGAAAATGCATCGGAAAACACAGTGCTTTTCACGGTTCTTGAACCGAGAAAAAATCACAAAAATCAGCCGATATTCGGCGGAAAGGAGGAAAAATGAAAACAGGTTTAACAAAACGTCAGAAAGATACTGTTATCTGCTTCAACGAAGAAAGTGACATCATTGATGTGCGGACACACAACACAGATTTGAGAAACAGACTTTTAGAATTCAGCGAGCAGTATCCCGACTGTTGCAAACTAACAGACGATGACGAACACGGCGGAATGCTTTTTGAAATTCAGAAAGGCAGATTGAGTTTCAGACTCACCGCACCGTATCCGGAAGAACGCAGAATGAAGATGAGCGAATATGCGAAAAAGCACGGTATAAATAAAAGCAAAGAAAACGAATAATTGTTTTGAGTGAAAGCGCAGTTGTTTTCTATGTTTGTGTATGGTATAATTCTACTTAATAATTGAAAGGAGAATTTTTCAATGTATAAGTACGAATACGAAACCGTCAGCTGTGATTTTGGCGGTTGGGGTTTAGGCTCAGGTAATATTTATTCGATTGAAGATTATCGCTCAATAATTAATAAACGAGCTGAACAAGGCTGGAGATATGTTGGTTATATTCCCACAAAACAGCGTGGCACGGGACACACTCAGGAATTAGATTTGATTTTCGAAAAAGAGATATAAGCTTATGGATATAAAATCATTCAAGAAAACAAAGATAGATTTATCCCTTTTAGGGTTTGATATGAACGGTGATTTTGAGCTTTATTATTGCACACCGAAAAAGGCTCAAATTATTGCCTCATCAGGCATTGATGGCATACATTACTGCACAATTCCGCAGTTTGGTGAAATAATCTTTGCTGTAAGTCCGATGAATTTCGGTGATTGTGTTCATCCTATTGCACGATGCTTTGAAGATTTACTCCGTTTGCTCCTGCATTGCGGTGATATTGCCGCTTTGGAACAGTGTTATGCTTGGGATGAAGAACAATACAAAGCTTTCCTTATAGATAATTCTATAACAGAAAAGCAACAAGCAGTATTGGATGAAATAAAGAACAAGTGTGTTCTTGAGCCTATATATGATTCTTTTGCATATGTTAAGGAATTACAAGCTGAATTTGATTTGTCTCAGATTCCGTACACCGAAGATTACTATGACCCCGAGATGAATGCGGCAGCTCCCGAAGTTCCGACAGAGTGGGCAGTATATTATGAACACGGATTTTGGGACAAAAATGCAAAAGGCAAACCGGGTGAAGAAATAGTTATAAACAAGAGTTTTTCTTGGGACGATGAGATATGGCACATTCCTGCGGTTTATTCTTGTTCAAAAGGATTGGTTGTTGATTTCTGTATTGAGATACAACCCGAAAAAGAGAAAGCATATCTTGATAAATGGTATCCCATTCTTGCACAAGATGAGAACATCAGTGACGAACTCCGTGAACAAATTGAACAGAAAAATCCGATAGATGTGAATTTCAGAACTCATTTACAAGTTAACGGAAAACCTGTTATCGCTAAACATGGCAATGCTATTCAATGGATTCCTGAAAGCTGTCTGCCTGACGGAGTAAGAAGCGAAAGAGAAGCTAAAGAGGTGATCGGGCATTACGGTTTGGATGAAACAAAGGTTTGGTCATTTCATCGTTGGTCATTTCCTTGGAAATCAAAAAGAAAGCCTGAAATCAAAACTATCAAAATAAAGTTGGAACGAGACCCCGTTACAATTCAAGGTGTTCATTTCAAAAATCCTTCTGTCGGAGATGAAATAACTTTTGTTCATCCCATTCATAAAACCGAACACAAATTAACTGTTCTTGCTTATGAAAAACAAGAGTTCCCACGTCAAGGATTTCAAGATGAAGAATATGAATTCCCCACACTTCATACTGCAATGACTTATACATTGGAACCTGAATTGACGGAAAGAAACTTCCAAGTGCGAGATTGTATTCAGAATGAACAGCCTAAACGCAAACCCAGCAATCAGTTTGAGCCTCAAGCAAATTATGATGCTTGTGCGATTGCAATAATCGGCGGTGCAGACGGACCGACTTCGGTTTTTGTTTCGGCAGGTCAGAATTTAGGGCAACATTGTGCTTTATCAGCATTGAGATTTGAATATGCTGATGATATTGAATGGAAGATAGTGTTCCGTGAAAAGCTGATGGAAGATATAGAAACTGAATTGCTATAAACGCAAAACAATTACACAATAAAATCAAAATTATTTTATCAAAACCGTTTCACTTTCTGTGAGGCGGTTTTCTTATACCCTAAAACAGAAAGAAGGTGAAAAATTAATGTCAAATCAAAATCTAAAAAACAAATCCATTGACGAACTTCGTGAAATGTTATCGAAGGGCGAAGCTGAACTGAAGGTGTTGCATAACAAAAGCAAATATTATGATTCGCAGATAAATTTGCTGACACGGAAAGAACGCACTCACAGACTCTGCACTCGTGGAGCAATGCTTGAAAAATTTCTCGGTTGTCCCAACGAACTGACCAACGAACAGGTTGAAGAAATTCTGAAAATTGCATTTCAACCCGAAGCAGTCGGCAGAGCGATTGAGCAATTCAGAGAGAGCAACGAAAACACCACTTTGTAAAAGTGCGCAATTATACACCGTTGCGGTGAAATTGCGATTTTCTTCGAAAATGCTCGGAACACAGTTCCGCTGATTTCATCAGACAAGGGTTTCACCCCTGCGACTTCGTCTACCCCAAATTGAAAGGAGCGTGATAAAAAATAGCTTGTACTCATTTTCA
>JAXJTD010000040.1:0-1565 GCA_036309745.1 Acutalibacteraceae bacterium
GTAGCGTCAGTTCTCAGTTCTCAGTTCTCAGTTCTCAGTTCTCTAGGCGAAGAATATACAGATAACAAATATTCAATAGTTGAAAATTTTAAAAGGGGACAGACCTCCGCGTTGCGGAGGTCTGTCCCCTTTGTTGTTTAAACTTGTCATTTCGACTAAAGCGAAGCGGAATGGAGAAATCTTTTTCCCCACTGCGATTGAGGTGACAAAGCGATAAAAATAATTTTTTGGAGGAATACGATGAAAAGTATTTTGAAAAAAGTCGCAGGACTAGCATTAAGTGCAGCTCTTGTTTTTGGAATGATTAGCTGTTCCAGTGAAGCAGAAAACAATGCGGCTCTGATTGGAATATTAAACAGTTCCAAAGGTAATAGCGGAACACCTGTAAAAGAAACAGTAGCAACCCCAGCATTCAGCGTTGCATCAGGTGCAGTAGACAGCGGAACAAGTGTAACAATCACTTGTAGCACAGAAGGTGCAAAGATTTATTACACAACAGACGGAACTAAACCAACAGCGGAAAGCACAGAATACACATCTGCAATCAGCGTAACATCGGCCGTAACACTTAAGGCAATTGCCTTAAAGAGCGGCATGAACGACAGTGCTGTTGCAAGTGTTAGTTATACAATAACAGTAGCAACCCCAGCATTCAGCGTTGAATCAGGTGCAGTTAACAGCGGAAAAGAAGTAACAATCAGTTGTACAACAGAAGGAGCAAAGATTTATTACACAACAGACGGAACTGAACCAACAGCATCAAGCACAGAATATACAGCTGCAATCAGTGTTACACCACCAATGACACTTAAGGCAATTGCCGTAAAGAGCGGCATGAACGACAGTGCTGTTGCAAGTGCTTCATATTTGGTAATTCCGACTAAAGCTACTTGTGTTCCAGGAGACTTTGTATTAAAAGACGGAACAATGCTGCCGAAGGATATAACTTTAACTGACACACAAAAATCAAATGTTGCCGCTGTAATTGTTCGTGCCGCAGCAGACGGCAAGCCAGCCCTTGGCGTAGGAATAGTTCATAACAGCAGCGGTCTTGCATGGTGCAAAGACAGTGCCACAGGTTACAGCACAAACATAACTGCTTTACAGGGAGATGAAACAAGCGGCTACATGGACGGAAGCGACGGCTGGGAAAGACTAAAAGAAGCCTGTTCTGATGCAGAGAGCAATCCTGACAAATACCCTGCATGGAACTATTGCAGAAATTATGGTGCTACCAATGGTCTTACAGGAGACCTTGCAACAGGCTGGTACTTACCAACTGCGGCAGAACTTTACACAATCTATCAGAACAAAACTGCAGTAGATGAAAGCCTTTCAAAAGCAGGCGGAAACCAGTTTGGCAAAAGCTGGTACTGGTCTTGTTGTCAGTACCCTTCCTACAGTGTTCGCGCCCGGTTACTGTAGAGCCCACTGAAAAAGTCCCCCAAATGAACAAATTTACAAATACCACCAGAATCATTAGAATTTGAGAAGTGGTGATTTTATGCTGAACAATCAAAAAGAATTAAATTTTAGTCCATATGCAGAACTGTATGATAAGCTGA
>JAXJTD010000041.1:0-11737 GCA_036309745.1 Acutalibacteraceae bacterium
ATATACCAATGACGGAAATCAACCGACAACTGAAATACACGAGGGCGGCGGTCTCGGTTCGCTCCGCAGTAAAATAGAACGGTTGGGCGGAAATATGGACATTCAGTCTGTGCCGCAGTTTGTTATGACTGTGCAGATGCCGAAAGAGGTGAAATTATTTTGATTAACATTCTTATCGTTGAAGACGACCCCATGGCACGCAAATTGCTTGAAATATATATAAATGACAGCGAAGAATATAAACTTTCGCAGTCGATTGAAAGTGCGGCAATGGCAGAACTTTACTGCCGAAGAAATCCCATTGACCTTATTCTTATGGACGTATGCACGGCAATGGATGCAAACGGACTTGATGCGGCGGCAAAAATCAAAAAGAGCTGTCCGCATATCAAAATAATCATCGTCACAAGCCAGCCCGAATTCAGCTTTATTGAAAGAGCAAGAAAAGCGGGTGTTGAAAGCTTCTGGTACAAAAGTGCGTCTGCGGAAGAAATCATTGAGGTTATGAACAGAACAATGGCGGGTGATTCCGTTTATCCCGACACAACGCCTTCGCTCAGACTCGGAGAAGCACTCAACGTTGATTTCACCGAAAAAGAGCTTCTTGTTCTTCGTGAGGTTGTTGACGGCGAAGCCGATGCGGATATAGCCGAAAAGCTCGGAATGTCCGTGCGTACTGTTAAAGCACACATTCAGAATATGCGTGACAAAACAGGTTTCCGCAACCGCACCGAGCTTGCGGTAAGAGTCCGTGAAAGCGGTCTTGTTATCAATGACCACAAAACAGAATAAAATATTAACAGGCAACATCAATAACGATGCTGCCTGTTTTTTTATTTCACTATCTTTTTGCTTTTGACAAGTTTGCTGTTTGCATTGATGTAAGAATATTTACGGCATTTGAAAAGCTCTTTTCTGCCGTTTTCGTTTCTTGTGAAAACGAGTTCGAACTTTCCGCCTGCGGATCTGAGATTCTTTGCAAGGATTTCCGCCGTTTCTTTATTGACAGCAATCACCGACGGGCAGGCATAGCTCTGAACGTAGTTTCTGCTTGTGAGTTTTGAAATACCCTTTGTGCCGATGAGGAGATATCTCGGGTCATCAATGGGTGAAAGAAGCTCGGAAACCGCCTTTGCGAAAACATTCTTCTCTCTTACCGTTGCCTTTGAAAGAGAACAGTTGACGGTATTCTTCTTTTCGGATTTCTTAACCGAAACGGTTGCTCCCCTGCTTTCGATTTCACCGATTTCTTTGAGTGTGCGGAGAATCGCATTTGAAATATTTGAAACAGTTTTTTCGGGCGATGAATTTTTCATTACAACCGATGCGGATTTGATGAGCAATACGGAAGATATTGCCGCAATGATGAATCCGAGCAGACCGCCGAAGAAACCCCGACGTTGCGATTATGATTATTGCAAGAACAATCAGAACAGCTAAAACGATTGCGTAAATCTTGTTCTTATGAACCGCACTTGCAGGCTGAACCTCTGCGGGAATTTCGCTGACTTCTTCAATTTCGGGTCTTGCTTTGCCCTTGACTGCACCGTTCCATCTGCCTGCCATAACGTTTCTTGCCGATGCAAGCGAGAGCATCTGACTGTTGATGCTTTCAAGTCCGTTTGCATCATAGGGTGCTTTGAGAATATCGATTCTGTCAGTGCCGCTTTCAATAACATCGCTGTTATATGCAGGTGCCTGGAAGCAGGCAAAACGGCGTTTCATCGTTTCAAAATCATCACTGATGATTTCCTCTTCCGAATCAGGCTCAACGGTCACAAGATGCCAGATATTCGACACCTTTCCGGGGTTCTTTTTATCAATACGGATTGCTCTGCCTCGCATCTGATTTGAGAGCATAAAGCTGCCCACAAAACTTGCAAGAATAAGAGAATTGATATTCGGTGAATCCCAGCCTTCGCCGAGCAGGGATTTTGTGCCGATAAGTACATTGATAACGCCAAGCTGAAATGCTTTTGTTATGATGCTGACCTTGTTTTTGTTTGAACCGCTGAAAATGATTTCGGTGTGGTTTGTGTTTTCAAGCTTCTTTATTCTGCACGGCACACCTTCGTTATATGCGATTTCCTGCGCAGTTTCAACGGCTGAATCGGGCAGAATCACAAGTGTACCCGAAAGCACCGCAACCTTTATATCGGGATTTGTTCTGCGGATTGATTCAAAAACGGGTACCGTGCCGAGAGCGTGGATTTCTTCGTTCGTACCGACAAGTTTCAGCATATCCTTTTTGATGTAGTCGGTAAGAATGAGCATACGCAGAGAATCGCCGAGATTCGCATACTCACTTTCAACAATTTTATTTATGCTTCCGAGTTTACCCGTTGAGGAAACGAGCATTTTATTGATTTTATCGCTTGATGCAAGGCGTACCTTTCTTTTTTCGACAAGAGCCTCTTTCGAGAGAATTGCTTTTAATTCTTCGCTGATTTCTTCCGTAAAAACATCGGGCTTATCAATTATAAACTGAAATGCTTTTTCGGCTTCGGCTATTGAATAAACGGGTGGTTTTCTGCCTTCAAAAACTTTTTCTTCAAGGCTCTTTGAGATATTGGCATTTCCCTGTTTTGCAACGCAGACAAGGGATTTGAACCCTGCAAGATTATCATAGAGTATTTCTTCGTTACCTGCCGCATCTGATATCTGCAAAGCCTTTGAAATCAGACCGCTTCTGATTATTTCATCGGTAACAGCCGTTGCTTTTGCCTTGTAATTTGCAAGAATCTGTGATTCTTCTGCGGTGGGATAGCTGAAATAAATATAGTCCTGATGGGGGCAGAGAGTTTTCTGCATTACAAGCTGAGGAACGAAAATTTCTTCGTCAATATCGCCGCAGAGGGTCTGGTATCTGTTCCATTCGGCAGGTGCGCTGTCATAGGGCGGAGTGGCGGTGAGAGCAATGATTGTAACACCGTCACCGAGCATTGCAACAAACTTTTCGAGAGCCTTCTGCCATTCGCTTTTAAGGTGATGTGCTTCGTCAAGGCAGATTGTTTTAATGCCTGCCTTTCTGATTTCGGCAAGTAAATCGAAATTGCTGAAATCCTGCGTTTCTTCGGCTTCAAATTCATCTTCATCCGCTTCGGATTCCATAACGGATTTTGTGAAAGCGGCGTGAAGTGCCTGATAAGTTATCGAGGTTATCAGTTTCGGATTTGTGAGTGAATAAGAAATATATTCATCGGGATTTTCCGTTTCAGGCAGATAAGCCTCAATGAATCTTTCGCCCCACTGCTGACGGATTGTGACCGACGGCGACATAACGAGTGCAGGTGCATTCTGCCTGCGGACAAGTTCCAGACCGAGAATAGTTTTACCGCTGCCCGGTGCGGCAACGATATGAATTCTTTTATCTTTAAGATGCTTATGTGAATTATCAAGCACCGCCTGCTGATAATCACGGAATGTCCATTTGAATTTTACATTGCTGAAATCTTTCATATTAATCATCCTGCGTAATAAATCTCTTCAAAAAGCTCATATTCGGGTGTTCCGTTGATACAGAGCTGATAATCCGCGCTGTTTCTCTCAACATAAATTCTGCATTCTCTGCCGTCACCGAGTTTTGCGTCAACAAAGGTTTTGCCGTCTGTACGCAGAAGTGTAAATTCTGAGCCTGCTTTGATAAGCTCGGATTTCATATCGGGAAGAATTTTAACGCTGAAAGCTTCTTTTGATGTAAGAACGTGTGCAAATCTTTCGTCTACGGTATAGAATTCATCTGCCGATTCGGGCATACCTGTTTCGGAATTCACGGTGTAGGTTTTATCGGCAGCGTATGTTCCGAGAATATCAAATGTTGTTTCAAGAACAAACTGTGTGGGGTTATTGAAAAGAAGCTTCGCCTGATGGGTATCTTCGTTTTCATCCTCCCAGACCAGGCTGCCGAAAGCTGTTCTGTCAAGTTCACCTGATTCTTTTATCTCATTGCCGTTCAGGTCATAAATGAGAATGTTTGTGTAATCATTATAGCCATGAGGCACAAGATAAACAAAATATCTGCCGTTTGAATTGACAAGATAATATTCGGCACTGAAAGCATAAACATCTTCAACCGTGAATTCGTTACCGTTGAGATTAAGACTGATATCTTTATATGAGCCGTCTTCCGTGTAATACGAAAGACCGACGCTGATTTTATCTTTTTTACCGTCAGACGGATTCATATCAAACTCAACGTTATTCCATTCAGAAAGTGTTACGGCACAGGATTCGGGGGCAACGGTATATTTCTTATTGAAAAGCCCGGGATATTCGTCAAAATAAACCGTAGCGGTAATAAGACCTGCGGCAAAGGATGCGATTTCATAAGGGCTGAAATAAAATGTTATACCCTGATAACCGATTGTCCAATTAAACTGTTCTGCTGTGTATTCCGAAAGAGTTTCTTCAAGCGAACCGAAAAATCCGTCTGCAAATTCGTCTTTTGAATTTATCTTTTCCGAAAGAATTGCAGGAAGAGATGAAATGTCGGTCATAACGTCGGTTATAACAAGCTCTTTACCCGTTGCGGTATCGAAGTTATATCCGCCGTAGCCGTAGTTGGGGTGCGCACCGCCCGAAAATTCATCTGCATCGCTTCTGATACTCAGAACAACGCTATCTGCTCTTTGGAGAAGATATTTGTTGTTTGCGGTGTAAACCGTCGGCTGCTCGCCGTCTTCATAATAATAACCGAGCTGTTCCGATGCGTACTCATCAAGCTCTTTTGCCTTATTCTTATAGAACTCTGTTTTATCGGCATTAAGAGAATCAAGAGCTTTTGCAAGGCGGGGATATTCTTTTTTGTTTTCTTCGGAAAGATACAGTTTCTGATAGTTTACCTCTGTAAGATAGTAATAATCTTCAGTGTACGTTTCATACTCATAGGCTTTTTCTGTATAAACAGAAAGAAACTCTATGTCATTTTTCTTTTCTGCTGAATTGTTATTTTCTGCACTTGTTGATTCATTTACGGGATTTTCGGGTTTATCCTTTGCACACGAAGCAAAGCAGAAAATCAGAGAAAAAGCCAGAATAAAAGCTATGGTTTTTTTCATAAAATCACCTTAAAAATTAATAGGAGTGACCGCCGAAAACGGCCACTCCGTTAAGCTTAGTTGATTACGATTGTTTCAATAAGGGGTGTTGCATCTGCAACGGAGCAGCTCCATACCATAACGTACATTGCATTGCCTGTTGATGTTTTTGCAACAAGATACGTAACGCCTGTGTTGGATTCGATAGCATCAAATGTGTTTGCACCGATTGTTACAGTTGAATATTCCTTGTTGGGATATGCATAGCCGAACTGCCTTTTCTGAACTTCGTATTCCATGCTCTGCTCGTCATAAACATAAACAGCGGCATTTGCACCGAGAGAAGTGTTGGTGAAAGCAAGTGAGCTTTTATCCGATTGTGCTTCGTCACAGATAAATCCGCCTGCGGGAGTTACTGTTACAAAGCCTTTATCTGTTGTAACAGGTCCGTTTGCGGGAGCTTCACTTTCGCCTGCATCGGTGTTTTCAACTTCTGCCGCACCTGCTTCGATTGTAAGATTTTCATAAACAGTCTTGAAGAGTTCACCTGCACGGAGTGCTGCATAATCGTCTCTCTTTGCACCTGCGGGAAGCTTGAACTCAATCATAGCAAACTCAAAGTTGTTGAAGCAAACGATAATCTGCATTGCGGAAGGTCCGTTCTGACGGATATAGGTTGTATAATCGCCGATTTTACCTTCTTCAAATATTGTGTGATTTTTGAAGCTCTTTGTAACGTAATCGTGAACTGAATCGTATGCTGCATGAGTAACGGCAAAGGCAACACCGATATTCACTTCTGCGTTTTCAAGAGTACCGCACTTGACGATATTGGTCTGTGCAAGGAAGTTGCCCTCTGTGTTGGCTTCGTTGAAAGTAAACTCACCAATGGGAGTTCTGATTGTGAGCTTGTTGGTTTTGCCGTCTGTAACAACAGTTTCGTCGAACTTGGGAGCTTCGGTTGTTGTTTCGGTGGGCTGTGTTGTTTCGGGATTTTCGTTACCGCCGCAGGCAGCAAATGAAAGAAGCATTGCAAGAGCCATAAGAATTGCTAAAAGTTTTTTCATTTTAATTTACCTCCAAAAAATATTTTTTGGTTATTGATTTTTCGGCTTTCCGCATTCCGTGCAGAACTTACCTTTATTTGTGTTTCCGCAGGAGCAGACCCAATCCTCAGGCTTCTTTGTTCCGCATTCGGTACAGAACTTGCCCGAATTGTTGTTACCGCAGGCACATTGCCAGATTGCGTTACCCTGCGGCGCAGGAGCAGAAACGGGAACAGAGTTTATTGATGCCATAGTTGAAAGCATTTTTTCGGTCTGAGGGTCGATTGCAACAATCACATTATTTATTGCGGTGGCTCTGATACCTGCTCTTGCTTCCCAACCTGCAACTGCAAAGTCCTGCAAAATCAAATCAGCCTGTGTGTCTGCCTTATATTTCAGTTCGTCAACAGAGCAGCCTTCCGCAAACATTTTTGTAAAGGCCATTTCAGCAACACGGGATACGTCATTTTTAATAAGGTCAACGGGAAGCTGACCGCCGAACATAGTATTGAATTTATCAGGGTCTGCAATCTCAATATTGAGAATTGCTGTAAACTTAACTTCCGTAAACAGTTTATATGTACCCTGCACCACTTCGGTATTAAAACGACCGTCAAATTGAATTGAGTTAATACCTTCCATTTGTTTCACCTCCCGTTATGCCCAGGGATTTGCGCTTTCGGGCTGACGGATACCGACGAGAATGAACTGTTCCCAGAGATACCATTTGCCGTCCTTTGCCTTGCGCATCTGAACACTTCGGGGAGCGTCTGCACCGCCCGAAGTAATATAGAGCGTTGCATAACCCTCATTCTGATACGAATAAGGATTTTCGCTGACAACTATCGTGTAAGGCTCGGCAGGTGTGTAATCGTTTGCGGGAGTTGAGCCTTCAAAATATGAACGGGGAACATAATCGCTGTCACGGAATCTGTCTGCAATAAAGGATATATCTCCCCCGCTTAACGGTCTCGGACCTCTGAGGTAATTCACCATCTGCAAAGCAAGGTCTTTATTCTGAGGATAATAGCAGAAAGCAAGAACTGTCATTGCGGCTGTGTCAAAGGGAGTTGAGAGAGCCGCCTGAGGCAGAGAAGTAAACTCTTCGAAGGTTGAGGGCAAAGATTTGAAAACAATCTTTTCTTTTTTATTTCCGAGATTGCTTACTGCGGATGCAGCCTTATTAAAGCCCTGTGTTACGGCTGAATTAACACTCTTTTTAATTGCATTTTCCGCTTTGCTTTTGAACATATCAAAAAGTGCCATATATAATCACTCCTTAGAATTTTGCGCCCGAGCCGCTGTGAGTTCTGCCCGAAGAGCTTGTATGCGTTGAGTCATCGTCACCGCTGTCGCTTGTCTGCTTGGGCTTTGTGTCAACAAATGAATATGCATATACATCCTGTGCACCCGTAACGTTCATACTGCCCTGACGGGTATAAATCTTAGCCTGATTCTGAGCAACAACGCTCTTGTTCTTTGAAGTCATTGAGCCTGTGATAAGCAGACCCACAACCGCACCGACACATGCAAGAACAAAGAGCCAGATAACGGGAGTGCCGGGCTTGAGCTGTTCTTCCGCTCTGTCAAGGTATGTGTTGAATGCCTTTTCGTAATCCTCCGCAATGAGGTAATCCTTCATATCGGTAATGATGCCTTCACGGATTCCCTGGAAGAAAACGGATGAGCCGTTGCCGTGGGTTGTGATATAAATTTCTCTTTCGCCTTCTTCGCTGGGCTTATAGACAACAAGCATACCGTCATCGTTTTCACCGTAGCCGTAGCCGTTGAAATCATAGAAATCATCGGCATAAGCCTCTGCAATAAGACCGCCGAAATCGGAAGCGGTAACGATTGCAACTTCCATTTTATATTCTTCCGCTATTGTGTCGCATCTTTCAATAAGAGCGGTTTCAACGTCATCGGGAATGATGTTTGCCTGGTCAACAACGAGAGGAAGAGTTCTTTCAACCTTTTCAAACTCGGTTACATAGGAACCGGGAGCGTTTGTGACCGCATTGCCGCCTATGGGTGCGGTGTTATAAGCAGGTGCTTCAAGTGCAGTTTCGGCAGCCGCATAGAAACCCATGATTCCGCCGTAGTAGCTTTCGTTTGTGTCATAAGCAACTCTCATTGCATCGATAACAGCTTCGCTGAAAAATCCTTTTTCATCGCCTGCAATATAGTAGTTGTAGACATTCTCTGTTTCGTTATGAACAAAAACAACTGCATCCTTTGAATCCGTATAGCTGTAATATGCTTCTTCGGCATATTCTTCGTTTGTCATACCGCCGTTATCGGAGATAATGCAGAAAATAAGAGCATATCCGCTTTTGTTTTCTATACCTGCGGCATAGTTATTGAGTTCATAAAGCTCGCTGTCGGAAAAATTATACTCAGGGTCATAAACATACTGACTTGTGTAAGCCGATGCGGAAAGTGCCATTGAAAGGCAGACCGTAGCCGCAATGAGAATTGCAAAAATCTTTTTAGTCATTTCTTCCGCACCTCCTTAAAGTGATGAAATAATGTTGATAATTATGTAGATAAGAGCGCCCACAGCCGCACCGCCGAGACCGCCGATGAGCTTGGCTTTCTTTTCTTCCGTGGGGATATTGCCGACGAATTTACCCGTCTGACCGTTCATTGCAAAAGTATGATTCTTGCCGTTCCATTTAACATTAAGAATCCATACGGGATAAAGAGCATACTTATATGAGCCGTTTGCAACCTGCATTGCACCCTGAATAGGACTTACGGAATCGTAACCGTCAACGGTATCTTCAAATGCATTGAGAGCGCTTGCCTGAATTCTCTCGTTTGCTCTGCCCATACTCTGGTTTACGTCAACATCATACTTATCTGCAAGATAGCCTGCGAGATATGCCGTGTTGAAAGGAACGGCTTCGTTGAGATTGAAGGGCTCGATTGACTCCATAAGGTCATCGGGCATTTTTGTTGAGCCGTCAACGGGAACATTGTCAAAGCCGATTGAGCCGCTTCTGTAAATATTGAAAGCGGTGGTTTCAACATAATCATTCTTACTGTCTGACCAATGTCTGTATTTTTCAGCCTGATAGGTTGCATTTACAACCGCATCGCAGCTGAAAAGCCAATGGGGAACATAAACACCCTTGACTTCATCAAGCTTGTTTTCGGCTAAAAATGCCTTGGGAACAAATTTTTTGCCCATGAAATGTTTTTTGAGTGCTTCCTTTGCGGCTTTTTTATCGAGCTTGAAAGGAATTACAAGATCGGGTTTGAGTGCACCCGAGAACTGACCCTGCATAACGACCTGATTGCCGCAGTAGGGACAGCTTGTTGCACCGGTTGTTGCATCGGCAACGATTTCACCGCCGCAGGATTTGCAGGCATAAACGCTCATTCCGTCTGTTTCGCCTGCACCCCACTGTGAACCCTGTGAATTCCAGTTAATCTGTTCAACCGTATTTGCGGCAAATTCTTCTGCCTGCTGCATAGCGGCAATATCAAATTCTGCATCGCAATAGGGACATTTGAGTTTCTGTGCGCCGACGTTGAATTCGACTGCACCGCCGCAATGCGGACATTTCTGTTCAGTTATTGCTGACAAGGTTAATTACCTCCTTGCGTATTGTATTCATTAAGAATTTCATAGAATGCCGTAAAAAAACCTGCTGAATTCTCCGGAAGCTCACGGCTTGAATTAACAGAATAATATTCGTTTTCACCGTAAGTAAAGCTCACGGAAGTTGTGGGCGCATCAAGAAGCTGCAATTCGCTCGGTCTGAGCTCGCCCCAATTAAGAACACCGAATTCCTTGCATTTGCGCCTTATCTTTTCCAATGCTTCGGCGTCAATCTGAAAACTTGCAGATTCTTCTTCATCACCGATATACGGCTGATTATAATATTCAAACCATACCTCGTTCTTCCCGTTGAGATATATTCTCATATTCATTGAGCCGCCGTCCATTCCGCCGCCCGTGGAATAAGAGCAGGATACAACCGTATCCGACAAATCCCGTTCCATGCCGCCTTTATCGGGTATGTAAAATTTCGTTTTGTAATACCACACACCGACTGCGGCGGCAATGGCAACAGCACCGACCAAAATCACGATTATCGCAACTTTCATCTTTTTATTCATATAAATTATCAGTTAGCTTTGGGAGTTCCGCAGCAAGCACAGAATGCGCCGCTTTCATTTGTTGCATTGCAAGCGGGGCAAACCCAACCCTGTGCAACGGGAGCCTGCTGGGGCTGCTGTGCATAAGCGTTCTGCTGAGCATAGGGATTTGCCTGCTGAGGCTGTGCATAAGGATTCTGCTGTGCATAGGGGTTTGCCTGAGGCTGACCGTAGGGATTCTGCTGTGCGTAAGGATTAGCCTGAGGCTGACCGTAAGGATTCTGCTGTACATAAGGATTAGCCTGAGGCTGACCGTAAGGATTCTGCTGTGCATAAGGATTAGGCTGACCGTAGGGATTCTGCTGTGCATAAGGATTAGGCTGACCGTAAGCATTTGCGGGAGCAAAGCCCTGATTCACAGGCATACCGTTATTCATGGGCATACCGCCGTTCATCATATTAGGCATTGCACCGCCTCTGCCGGGAGTGAGAGTGTTGATAACTTCCATAGCCATCTGCTGATACTTGTTGTATTCCATTGTGCCCATACCCTCAACACGGAATGTATTGAGCTGAACTCTGAAATCGTCAAAATAGGGATTGTTTACTGCAAATTCAAGAATGAAGTTGTAGTAGAACTTATATCTGGGAGGATTGTAGCTTACTCTCTGACCGTCTTTGCCCTGAGTATAGATTTCGTCCTTATCTTCATCGATTTTGAGGTTGCAGCTCATAATTGATGAAAGAGCCATAACGTCGGGATTCTCGTCATCCCAGTTGTTGGGGCTGAAAGATGAAACAACAAAGTTGCCATTTGCCATATCAACATAAATCTTCTTGCCGTCACCGAAAGTGAGGTTGGGTCTGAAAGATTTAAGTGCAACCTTGTTCTGCTCTCTGTAAGCAAGCTGCTGCTTGATTTCATCGATTGTTGAGCTTCTTCTGTCACTGAAAAAGGGTGAAAGCTTCTTTGCGCAGTCCTTACACATATTGCCGTCTTCAAGCTTTCTGTTGCCGAGAAGTCCTATTTTTTCACCGCAGATATCACAAAATTTCTTATCAAAAAGTCCCATAATAATTTTCTCCTTTAAAATATACAGATTTATTACAATTTAATTATTTGGCATCGCTTTCGTTGAAGATGTCACCGCATTCGGGACAGAACTTGGGAGGATTCTTGGGGTCTTCGGGTTTCCAACCGCATTTGTCGCACTGATAAAGAGGTGCGCCTTCGGGTTTCTTGGCACCACAGTTGGGGCAGAATTTGCCTTTGTTCACCGCACCGCAAGCACAAGTCCAGCCTTCTGCTTCTGGCTTCTTTGCTCCGCATTCTGTGCAGAAGTTACCGCTTACCGTTGCACCGCAAGCACAGGTCCAGCCGAGTGCAGGTACTGTTGCAGATGCAGGCTGTGCAGGTGCTGCAGGAGCCGCCTGCTGCTGTGCCATCTGCTGTTGCTGCTGAACACCTGCATTATACAGTGCCATCGGATCAAAGTTTCCGCCTGCGTTTGCCGCCATGTTCATACCCATAAAGCCCATCATTGCTCC
>JAXJTD010000042.1:0-2471 GCA_036309745.1 Acutalibacteraceae bacterium
AACAAAAACTATGAAGCGGAGTTTAACGAAGCGGAAATAAAACTGAGGGAAATGGGGTTCAAGGTGTTCAATCCCGCAAGCATAAAAGAGGATTGGACTTATGAGCAGTATATGAAGTGCGACTTGAAGCATCTGCTTGAGTGTGAATGGATTTATTTCCTTCCCAACTGGGAGACGAGCAGGGGAGCAAGGATTGAAAAGGCTGTTGCTGAAGCCGTAGGAATCAAGGTTCTTGAGTTAAAACAGTCAAGATAAAGATTTTTATTTACAGAATGTAACTTTTTATTTATACTTAATTTTAGGGAAAAACACGCTGACTTTCACAAGAAAAAGCGTGTTTTTTAGTGAAGTTTTAGAGAATAGTTTTTTTCCTTATGGTTCAAGAAACATCGAAAAAGAATCTAGTTCCGACATCCGAATGGTCTCACGAAAAACGGCTCGCCTTTGCACAGAAAACCGTGCAGACAAAAAAAGAGACGAAGCGTAAAAAGGAACTGTTCGCTATCGGTGCGAAGTTTTCAGCCGATGTATTGAGTCAGAAACGCAGGGTCAAGAAAGACGGAAAAGAAAGAAGAATGACCGTCTATCAACTTGTGCAGGAACGATGTATTGAAATGCTACTTGACCGAGAGAATCCGAGGATAGCACTTGAAATGATGAAGTTCCTCAATCAACTTACAGAGGGCAATCCGAAACTTTACGCTCAGATAAACCAATACACGATTAACAACGGGGTGCAGAAAGAAGAACTGCCACAGACAGCAGAGGAAAGAAAAGCGGAGTTCAAACGGCTCATGGGTGAGAAGTCGGAAGCGGAAGAAGTAGAGGTGCAGGATGATTAGGGGAAACTACAAGCGGGCTGAAATGGTAATCCCGAAAATCAGTGAAGCACAGTTCGACTTGATGAATCCAGAGGAACAGCGTTTATACTTGAAGTTGTATCGGGAACAGGTAGCCCCGAAATTCGAGGAATGGAGAAATCCGCATCCAGTGAAATGTGCGTTTGGCGGCCGTGGGGCGGGTGCAAAGTCTGAAAGCACGGCAAGCCTTCTGATTCAGTTTGCGGAAAATCCGTCTTACTTCGGAAAGAACATCAAGGTCATCTGCTTACGCTCGGTACAGAAGTCTATCAGGGACAGTTCCTATTCCCTTCTTTGCAGAAAGATTGACGAACTTGGTTATACCGATTTTGAGATAACGCAAAACTACATCAGAAATAAGAGCAACGGCTCATACTTCACCTTTAACGGTCTCAACGACTTTTCTTCATCGCAATTAAAGTCGCTTGATGCGTATACTATAGCGTTCATAGAGGAAGCAGACGGAATCTCGCTTGAGGTATGGGACACACTTGAAGCGACAATCCGAAAGGAATGGTATCACAACGGAAAGAAACACCAGGCGGAAATATGGGCGGTCTACAATCCAAATACGCTGAATGACCCGATAACGCAGAAGTTCGTGAGTAACCCGAAGCCCGAATGGTTGATAACAAAGTGCGAGCCTTTGGCAGAAGATAATCCTTTTTATCCCGATAACCTTATTGAAAAATATGAGACACTTATGGAGCGGGACCCGGACGAAGCAAAGCATGTTTATCTCGGCTATCCGAGAAACAAACAGACTAATGCGGTGTGGCTTGTCTCTGATGCGATGGACTGTACGAACGAAAGCCGAAACACCGATGAAAACATGGAAGGTGCTGTAGAAATCGGCATAGATGTCGCAAGGTTCGGAAACGACAATTCAGTCATAACGAAACGCAAGGGATTGACGGTTCTTGATATGCGGAAGGTTCACGGCTACAATACGCAGGAAGTTGCGGGGCTTGCATGGGAAATGGCGGGTCAGAATAAGGATGTGCTTATGAAGATAGACATAGGCTACAATCAAGGCGTCTTCGACTTGCTTGAGGAATGGGGTGCAAACATAATTCCCGTGAACTTCGGGGGAAGTGCGAACAACACTGAAGTTTACGCAAACTGTGCGAGTGAAATGATGTTCAGCCTTCCAATCCCGAATATGTACATTCCGAAACACTTGCTGACACAGACACTGCTTGAGGATTTGACCGAACGGCAATATTTCTACAACTCAAGGGGGCAGAAGCAACTTGAGCCGAAGGACAATCGGAGCGACAAAACAAAATCATGCTTTAAGAACAGGCACAACGGTCGCTCACCCGATGAAGGTGACAGCCTAATGCTCGCCTTCTACGAAAAGAGAATCAACAGACCTATGTTATATTAAAAAGGGGGATAACATGAAAAAGATTAGGAAAGCGAATGAGGACTTGGCAGAAATGCTGAATGAACTGAAGGTTGGTGATGACCCGATTTTTGATGCGGTCTCACTTTATGAGATTACGAAAGTTCCGAGCGGTTTCATTTACAAGAATGAGTACACGGGTTGCGTTTTCGTTCCAGATGCTCCGAAGGAACAGCCGGAAAAAGAAGCGGTTATAATTCCAC
>JAXJTD010000043.1:0-2635 GCA_036309745.1 Acutalibacteraceae bacterium
GCGCATCCATTTTCATCTTGTACGCAAACGCTTTTTCACTCGGTAGGATATGCTCTCTGTGGAGGTTGCTATCCACCAAAGCAATAATGGCATCCTCGTGACTTATGGCATAAATCAAGGCAGGAACTTCAGTAAGTCCTGCCTTTTTCGCTGCAAATATTCTTCTGTGTCCCGAGATGATTTCGTAATCACCGGTGTCCTCAATCGGTCGCACCACAACGGGACTTAATATTCCGTTTTCCTTAATGCTTAATGCCAACGCTTCCATTTCTTCGTTGTCGGTCACCTTGTAGGGATGACCTTCAAATTCCTTTAGGTTCTCGATTTTCAAATTCTTAATATTATTTTGTTTGTTCATTTACTCTTTTCTCCTTATTTCTATATTTTTTCATTAGATTGTTTTGGGCTAATCGTTGTGCTTTTTCCTTTTTGATTAGCTCGTGGACTGTTGTGCTGCGCTCTATAATTTCGCATCCTACTTTAATTTCTTTTCGGATGCTGATGATTTCAAAAGTAAGCTTATCGCGCAAATCCTTTAATTCGTCTATTTTACTTGGGTCTTTGCACCGTCTTAAAAGGTTATATATTTTCTGTCGTTGGTGCTCTAGTTTTTGTAATTTTTCTTTTGCGTTGTCTATAAAGTTGTTAATATCTCTGTCTGTTTTAAAATCGTATTTGCAAATCAGATTGCTCATTTTAATATACCGGTCAAGCCTTCGCATCGCTTCTCGCATTTCGGGTGAATAGGCATATCTCGGGTGCTCTTTATCCTGTGGTCGGTAGCCGAGTAAAAACAAGAAAATAAAAATGGTTGCTTTCCAACCGCTGATATATTTCATATCCGAGTGTTTTCCTTTGTACCCATAGTGCTTTGGAGACGAAGAATACCTAAACGCACCGCTCAAGCCATTTTCAAGATATTTACTGCCGTATTTGTAGTAGTTGTAATTTAGCTGTTCAATGATGTTTTGGATTTCATACCTTTCTCCGAGTCTGTTTGTACGCACCGCCTTTTGAGAATTTTTTAAGCGAATGGTTGCGTACTTGTGACCTTCGGTGTATGAAAACACGTAACCGTAATGCAATAAAAGTCTGGTAAAATCCTGAGGTGTTGAAGTGTTTTCAAGGGCATTGTCGATGGCGGCTCTCATAAGGTTAAACTTAGTAGGCTCACCATTCTGTTCAGCAAAGTAAAGCTTACGTGGTGTTTTGCCCTTTGGGTTTTCAATAACGCTCAAATTCCGTTCTTTACACATTTCATCGGATACGCGGCGAAACTCGAAATACACCGATAGATCATCATTGAACTTCTTACCGTTTACAGGAGATACCGAGTTAATAACAAAATGATTATGAAGATGGCGGGTATCCAAATGGGTGGTAACCAACACTTGATACCTGTCTCCCCAAAGTTTCCTTGCTATTTCCACTCCGATTTCGTGGCATTCCTTTGGCGTTATTTCGCCGGGCTTAAAGCTTTGAATTGCGTGGTAAGCCACATTGCCGTCTCGTTTGCCAAAATGCTTTTGAACACGCAGCATATCTGAATATGCCGTTTGAGCCTCGCAACCAATACCCTTTGCAAATAATAAATGCTCCACATCATCGCTTTGAATTTTCTTTTCGTTAGCGATATAATGCAGAGCATTGTAAAGAGATTTATCGGTTAGCTTTTCAGGGTTTGAAGCATAGGCCACAAGATGCTTTAGATTGTTTTTGACCGGATGAATTTTTGTTACTGCGATATTACATCACGCTCCTTATCTTAAATACTAAATCCTTGATTTTGTTTGTATCAAAATCGGGGTCATCAATCGTTCGGCTGATTTCGGTGCAAAGGTCGTAAAGCTCGGCACGAGGCAGTTCTTTAATCTCTTTATTGACCGCTGTTTGCCTCACGTACTCTGAGGTGGTAAGTCCCGCTTTTGTTGCCTTGTGAACGATTCTTTGCTTTTCATAATCGGTAACACGGATGTTGATGATACTGCTTCTGTTTCTTTTGGTCATTTAATTTTCCTCCTTTCTTAAAATTTGGGGTTATAGGGGCAAAGCCCCTCTCAGTGATTATTTCTAATCACTGTGGCGGCGTGGCTACACAAAGCCTATGCTCGCTATACTACAAGACACATGTTTTGTATACACAAATACTCCTCCTTTCTTTTTTTAAAAATTTATGGTACAAAAAAGCCGCCGGATTTTTCCGACGGCTTTTTGCCTTTCTATTTATATATGGCATAAGTATATACAAATTGTTCCTATTAGAATTAAATTATTTTCTTCTCCGAGAATCCATAGTCCACACCCGCAAACTTTTCATAATACCTTCCGATTTTGCGAATACGCTTTAATACACCGGTGTGGGTTTTGTAACCGAGCTTATTTGCAATCTCTTCTAACGTTAAACCAAACATTCGCATCTCAAGGATTTGTATATCTTTTTTATTTAACGTTTTCATAAACTGCTCTACTTGAATTCGGTCGGTAACATATAGTTCTATTTCTACGGTCGGGTCAGCAACGTCCCATTCGGCACCATCGTTTTGCTCGGCATAATCCTCTCGAAAGGACTCTAAAGAAATCATCGGCTTCTTGGTTCTTTTGTGATACCACTCTCGTTTGAACTCGCTTTTTTGTA
>JAXJTD010000044.1:0-103145 GCA_036309745.1 Acutalibacteraceae bacterium
CTCTAATCGCTCATGATGTCATCTGACATCTCTTTTTCTCGTTTATTCGAGAATTACTGCTGTACTTGAAGTACATACTCAAATTAATCTTCAAGGGTTATTTTAATCAATCGTTGTTTAATTTTCAAGGTGCGTCGCATTCCGCTCTCTTGCGGAGTGCTCGACTATATTACCAAATCATTTCACTTTTGTCAACACCTTTTTTCAATATTTTTTATCCCTCTTATCAACTTTGCCGTGTGTTTCGACAAATAGGTGTGTTATATACTGTTTTGCGAGTAAATAAACTGTATTATATATCCTTGGTTTCAAGGCTGTATACCTTTGTCGCAGCAACAAACATTGCAAGTCGAATATATTATTGTATATTAAATCAATAAAATTATTAAAAAAACATTATATTATGTAGTTTTTGCCCTTGACTTGAAGGGTGCGATTGCAATATAATTTACATCAATAATGTAATAAATCATTTTGGAGGTATATAGATATGGGTATGACAATCGGTCAGAAGCTGATAAAGAGCCATCTTGTCAGCGGCGAAATGATTCCCGGAACCGAAATCGGTCTTAAAATTGACCAGACCCTCACTCAGGATGCAACAGGCACAATGGCCTATCTTGAATTTGAGGCTATGGGTGTTGAAAGAGTACGCACAGAACTTTCGGTTTCATATATTGACCACAACACATTACAGAACGGTTTTGAAAATGCTGACGACCACAGATTCATTCAGAGTGTAGCCAAGAAGAGAGGTCTTCTTTTCTCAAAGCCCGGTAACGGCATCTGCCATCAGCTTCATCTTGAACGCTTCGGCAAACCCGGCAAAACACTCATTGGTTCAGACAGCCACACTCCCACAGGCGGCGGTATCGGTATGCTTGCTATCGGCGCAGGCGGTCTTGACGTTGCAGTTGCAATGGGCGGCGGTACATACTACACCACGATGCCCAAAATGACACTTGTCCGTCTTTCGGGTAAGCTTTCACCCTGGGTAGGTGCAAAGGATATCATTCTTGAAGTTCTTCGCATTATGAGTGTTAAGGGCGGCGTAGGCAAAATCATTGAATACGGCGGCGAAGGCGTAAAGACACTTTCTGTTCCCGAAAGAGCAACCATTACAAATATGGGTGCAGAACTTGGTGCAACAACATCCGTATTCCCCTCAGATGAAACAACAAAGGCATTCCTTAAAGCTCAGGGCAGAGAAGATGACTGGACTGAACTTCTTCCCGACGCAGATGCTGAATACGATGAAATCATTGATATTGACCTCTGCAAGCTTGCTCCCATGGCAGCTATGCCTCATATGCCCGATAATGTAAAGACAGTTGAAGAAATCGGAAACATTGAAATCAGCCAGGTATGCATCGGTTCCTGCACAAACTCATCACTGCTTGACCTTCTTAAAGTTGCGGCTATACTCAAAGGTAAAAAAGTTGCCCCCAATGTAAGCCTTACAATTTCACCGGGTTCAATGCAGGTTCTCAATATGCTTTCACTTAACGGTGCACTTTCAGATATTCTCTGTGCAGGTGCAAGACTTCTTGAATGCTCATGCGGTCCTTGCATCGGTATGGGTCAGTCACCCCAGTCAAAGGGTGTTTCACTCCGTACATTCAACAGAAACTTTGAAGGTCGTTCAGGTACAGCGGATGCAGGCATCTACCTTGTAAGCCCCGAAGTTGCGGCAGCATCAGCAATCACAGGCTACCTTACAGACCCCAGAACACTCGGCGAAATGCCCGAAATCACAATGCCCGAGCGATTCATTATCAACGACAATATGATTGAGCTTCCTGCTTCCGTTGAAGAAGCTGACAGCGTTGAAATCAAATACGGTCCCAACATCAAGCCCTTCCCCACAAGCGTTGAACTTCCCGAAAGCATCGAAGCACCCGCTATTCTTAAAGTGGGCGATAACATTACAACTGACCACATTATGCCCGCAGGTGCAAAGATACTTCCCTACCGTTCAAACATTCCCTTCCTTTCAAACTTCTGCTTCAAGCAGTGTGACGAGCATTTTGCAGAGCGTTGTAAAGCAGCAGGCAAGGGCTTTATCATCGGCGGTGCAAACTACGGCCAGGGCTCATCAAGAGAGCACGCAGCACTTGTTCCCCTTTACCTCGGAATCAAAGCTGTTATCGCAAAATCATTTGCAAGAATTCACTGTGCTAACCTTATCAACGCAGGTATTATGCCTTTCACATTTGCAAATCCCGATGATTACGATAAGATTGACACCGATGATATGCTTGCACTTAACAGTATCAGAGAAAACATCAAAAACGGCAGCAAGGTAGTTCTTGAAAACCTGACAAAAGGCGAGAAATACGAGCTTGCTTACGATTATTCAGACAGACAGACCGCAATGATTCTTGACGGCGGCCTTCTCAACTACACAAAGAATATCGGTAAATAAGGAGAAAAGAAAATGACAGAAGTACAGATTAAGGCTGCACTTGAAAAGTTCGAAGCTCTTATCAGAGAACAGGACGCAAGAAGCGACGCCATCAAACAGCAGGGCGATTTTATTGACTACTCAAAACTTGACAAGCTCACAGTCGGCGTTTGCGGCGGTGACGGCATCGGCCCCATCATCACAAACGAAGCTGCAAGAGTTCTTGAATTCCTTCTTAAAGAGGATGTTGAAGCAGGCAAAATTGAGTTTAAAACAATCGACGGTCTTACCATCGAAAACCGTGTTGCGGTTAACAAGGCAATCCCCGATGATGTTCTTGAAGAACTTAAAAAGTGCCCTGTTATCCTTAAAGGACCCACAACCACTCCTCAGGCAGGCGATCCCTGGCCCAACATCGAGAGTGCAAACGTTGCAATGAGAAAAGCACTTGACCTTTTCTGCAACCTCCGCCCCGTTAAAGTTCCCGAAGAAGGCATTGACTGGACATTCTTCCGTGAAAACACAGAGGGTGCATATGCGGTAGGCTCAAAGGGTATCCACGTTACCGACGACCTTGCAATGGACTTTGTTGTTACAACAACAGAGGGCTCTCAGAGAATTGCACGCCTTGCTTACGACTACGCAAGAAGAAACGGCAAGAACAGAGTTTCAATTATCCAGAAGGCAAATGTTATCAAAACAACAGACGGTAAATTCCTTAACCTTTGCAAAGAAGTCGGCAAGGAATATCCCGAAATCACAACCGATGAATGGTACATTGACATCACAACCGCAAAGCTTATTGACAAAAAAAGAAGAACAGACTTCAAGGTTTTCGTTCTTCCCAACCTTTACGGTGATATCATCACAGATGAAGCTGCTGAATTCCAGGGCGGCGTAGGCACAGCAGGCAGCGCAAACATCGGCAAGAAATATGCAATGTTTGAAGCTATCCACGGCTCAGCACCCAGAATGATAAGAGAAGGCAGAGGACAGTATGCAGACCCCTGCTCAATGCTCAGAGCAGCAGTAATGCTTCTTTCACACATCGGCAAGCAGGCTGAGGCTGACAAGCTTGAAAGAGCTCTTGACATCTGTATGTATGAAGAAAAGAAGCTTAAAATCACAGGCCGTGCAGACGGTGCAACCTGCGAAGCTTTCGGCAACTATGTAATGGAAACACTTACGACACTTTAATATAATGTAATTATATAGAGAAATCCCCCGAGAAGGACTAAACCTTTTCGGGGGATATTTTTATTTGTTAACTATGGGTGTTATCACCGGTTTGCCTTCACGGTCAAGCAAAGGAGAAAGACCGCCTGCATAGCCGCTTGAAATAAAGAGGTAGTTAACTCCGGTTTCTTTATCAACATAAATCATTGCCGAGCCCAGATCCTGAGAATACACTTTCTCAAATCTCTTTTCTTTTGCCATAAAACCCATCCTTTCTTATCAGCCAACACTGTAATCGCTTGCAAGTTCAAGATGTGCGTTGCTGCCCTGACCTTTAAGTCTGTATACATTCTCTCTGGGCGGACAGTACATTTCAAGCACACCCTTTTTCGCTCCGCTTACCATAAGCATAAACTGAGCTATGGCAGGAATAAGCATAGAAAAATATCCTTGGTGGGTAACAGAATTCCACATTGAAAAAGCAAAGGTGGCACAGTTTCCGCCGAATCCCCAATAGTTAGGGTAATTAATCAGCTTGTTATGGAGAGTTTCAAGTTCATCCGCATTCATTTCAACGGATTTTGACCATACCTTATCCATTCTGTTTTTGGTGTTCTCTTTATAAGCTTCTATGTTGTAATAGATACCCCAGCCGTCATTTACCGAAAACGAGAACACACCTACGGAAACACCCTGACCCACAGGCACGGTATAATGACCAACCTGAATAGGTTCAGCGCTTTCGTTATGCACATAAATCCAGGTATGTCCCGACACAGGCCACACGTAAATCGCAGAGCATATCGATAAAGTTGCAACCGTATCGTCACTTTCGGAAACGGTTGTTTCGGGCACCATATCCATATCCGCAGCAAAGCACACCGTAAATGCAGTCAAAGCTATTGCAAGTGCAAGAATAATTGCCGTAATTTTTTTAATCATTCTGTTTTTATCCCCTTTATTTCTTTTTAATCAATGCACCGATCACGCCTGCGGTAACTGCTGCCGCACCTGCCAGCACGGTAAATTTCTGCTTTTCTTTTTCATCGGCATCCCAGAAATAGCGAAGCTTTGCGCCTGCACTTCTGCCGCAGAGTTCATCATAATTGAAGAAATAGGTGATATAATCCCCGGGGTCGCGCTCATTGATTTCAAACACCCTGACACCTCTTGTCCTGTCTCCGTAACAGCGGAAGGATGCGCAGGAAGTCTGAATGAAATCTATCCCCTTATAATTGCCCTCAAAGCAGTTTCGGTGGTCATGACCTGAAACAACAGCTTTTACATCTCCGCATTCAAGAGCGGCATCAAAAAGACCTGATGTTTCTTCAAGGATGCAAGGACACTCACCTATCTGTCCTCTGACATCGTCTTTAAGTCTGCACCAACCGTCTTTGCAAGGCACTGCACCCGGTGCGTCGGGACCACAGAGCTCAATAAGATTCATAATCTCAGGCAGAGGAATATGTGCAAACATAAGAGAAGGTACGGGCTTTCCGCCGTTTTCTGAGGTAAGCCTTGCACTTTCTTTTTTGTACCATTCAACGGTTTCAGGCTTTATAGCCTGGAAACATTTATCCTGAATTTTATCGTACCACGCACTGTCAAGCATCCAGAGATTGAACAGAGGCTTGTCACCGTCGTGAGAATAAACAGGAATGTTATATGTATCGCAATCCACCTTGCCGTTACGGGTATTCATAGGCATACACATTGAGTAACTGCGGTAAATATCTGCCTGCTCATCCTTTGAAACGGCGTTCATATCATCGTGATTGCCGTAAATCATAGCAAAAGGAATCTTTCTTTTTTCAAGAGGCTCGCAGATATGACGGATAGAATCCTTCATAACGCTGAGTGTCGCCGCCTTGCCGCTTGCAATCTGTTTAGTTCCAAATCTCGCATCAAGCAAGTGGTTGCCCAGAATATTGTCACCTGTAAACACCACGAGGTCGGGCTTGATTTTATCATAGGCATTATCAAGCATTTTTACCATTGCTTTACGCACATATTTCATATCCTGAGGGTCGCTGACCTGCATTATAATCAGTTTTCCGTCAGGTCTGAATCTGATTTCATTACTCTTTCTCATAATTATCTCCGAAAACCGAAGCAGAGGGCGGCAAAGCCCTCCGCCAATTTTATTTATTTGAAAGTCTCTTTTCTCTTTCAACGAGGAACTTCGAATTTGCAGGTACAACATAGGTTATACCTTTTTCAATAATTTCAAATGAAGTGTCGGTTACATACTTGATTTCACCGTCAACATTAACAGCAGCAGGCTTATCACTGTGAATAACAAGTTTTTTGCCTCTTGTAAATTCAGTGATATCCCAATCAAGATGTTCACCTCTCTTGTATTTATTGAGAAGTGTAACAAGCTTGGGTCTGCTTACTCTTGATTCAACGATAACGAAATCAAGAAGACCGTCTTCCGGCAAAGCAAGAGGTGCAGCCATAAATCCGCCGCCGTACCATCTTGAATTACCGCAGAAACAGAAAAGGCAATCCTTTGTTTTCTTTTCGCCGCCGTCAATGCTGTATGTAAATCTGTTCTTGAATTTACGGATAATTGCGTAAAGACAACCGATGTAATAAGCACCCTCACCTGTTACCAGAGGAAGCTTTTTGATTTTACCCTGCATTGCGCAAACCTCGGCATCCATACCCATGGAGCACTGATTGATTGCAATTTCATCATCACATTTGATAACGTCAAACTCAACGGGAACACCGTTAATCTGGTCATCAAGATTGAGGAATTCTTCTTTTGTACCGAAAAGACGGATAAAGTCGTTACCTGAACCAAGGGGGATTACGGCAACCTGAGCATTTTTATATCCGAAAGCACCGTTGACAACATCATAAAGTGTACCGTCACCGCCGCAGGCATAAAAACGGATTTCTTCGCCGCTTGCAGCCTTGTTTCTTACATACTCAATACCCTCGCCCGCTCTTTCCGTAACGTGAATTTCACAGTTAAGAGAATATTTTTTGCATACCTCTTCGATTTTGGGCCTTATAAAATCAAGAACCTTTCCCTGACCTGCCGCAGGATTGATAACAAAAATATGCTTCATAATTTTCTTTCTCCCTTACTTATAATACATAAACAACTGGCATTTGATCATACCGTTATATAATTTACGTCTTTTATCGGCTTTTCTTCCGAAAGCTTTTTCAAATTCTTCGTCAGGGCTTATTATGCTGTAAGACCAGCCTTTTTTCTGTTCAAAAGCCTTACCCATAACATTATAAATCTTTTCGCATTCGGTAATATCAAGCAATCTTTCACCGTAGGGCGGATTGCAGATCAATGTGCCTCGCTCTGTTTCGGGGCTGAACTTCGAAACATCTGCAACCTTGAAACGGATTTTGTCCGCAACGCCTGCTCTTTTAGCATTTACCATTGCGATTTCAATTGCCTTTGAATCTATATCCGAACCGAAAGCCATAAAGTCATCACAAGGTCTTACAAGACTTCTTGCTCTTTCTCTTTCTTCTTCCCATACATTTCTGTTTATAACACCGAAACGCTCCGCGTTGAATCTGCGGTTGATACCCGGGGCAATATTAGCCGCCATCATAGCACCTTCAACAAGAATTGTTCCCGAACCGCACATAGGGTCATAAAGCTTGTGGTAAGGTCTGAGATGAGAAAGACTGCAAAGTGCGGCTGCAAGAGTTTCTTTAATGGGCGCATCATTTGCATCAAGTCTGTATCCTCTTTTATGAAGTCCCATACCTGATGTATCAATCAGCAGCGACACCTTGTCCTTCATTATTGAAAACTGAATCTGATGAACAGGACCCGTTTCTTCAAACCATTCAATTTTGTATTTTGATTTCAGCCTTTCAACAACTGCCTTTTTAATAATTGCCTGACAGTCACGGGTACTGAAAAGAGTTGAATTGATTGAATAGCCTTTAACGGGAAATGCATCAAGTGAACCTATCCATTCTTCCCAAGCAAGGGCTTTGGCGCCCTGAAAAAGCTCTTCAAAACTTCTTGCTTCAAAAGAACCGACAAGAATCTGTACTCTCTCTGCGAAGCGTGAACAGATATTGACACGGGCAAGAATATTCTCATCACCGCTGAAAAGCACTCTGCCGTTTTCAGCCATAACATTTTCTGCGCCGAAATCTTTAAGCTCACCTGCTATAAGCGATTCCATTCCCAGAAGGCAAGGTATTACAAAATTAATTTTCATCAGATATCTCCTTTGGTTGCCGCTAATAAAAAAGGCGGGAACCGAGAATACGATTCCCGCCGATAGAAAACTAAATGTTATTCATCCGGACCTTTTATTCAATATCAGGTGTAATCAAGCCGTAGCCTCCGTCGTTTCTCTTATAAACAACTGCGATTTCACCGCTTGCCTCTTCAAGAAATACATAGAACTGATGGTCAACCAGATTCATCTGAAGAATTGCTTCATCAACGCTCTGAGGTTTAAGACTTACGGTTTTGCGTCTTACAAGCTCAAAATCAACTTCTTCCGTTACATCAGCCTCGTCTGCAAAAGCATCAAAGCTTGCGGCACGGAGTTTCTTTTCGATTCTGGTCTTGTTTTTTCTGATTTGCCTGATAAGTGTGTCAACACATCTGTCGAGAGCTTCGTTCATATTCTCAGCTCTTTCCTGGGCTCTGAAAATCATTCCGTTGTTATTAACGGTGATTTCTACGGACTGTGATGACTTTTCTACGGTTGCAGTTATTTTCGCCTCTGCATCAGAGCCGAAAAAGCGCTCAATCTTAGTAAGCTTCTTTTCTGCGTGTTCTCTGAAAGATTCTCTGGGTGAGCACTTGCGACCAATAATTGTGATTTTCATATAGTCATCCCCTTTTAATGCTATTGAGGTACTAACCTCAGCTTTATTATAGCATATATTAACAAAAAAGAAAAGACTGTTTTATAATTTTTATTGTAAATGTATAAAAATCACAATCAAATCACAGCAGAAGCGTGCCTTGTTACGTGACAACCCACATTTACCGCAACAGGAAGACCTGCTATATGAGTAGGCGCCGCCTCAATGGCAACACTGAGAGCGGTTGTCTTGCCGCCAAAACCCTGGGGTCCGATATCCAGAGCATTGACCTTTTCAAGAATTTCTCTCTCCATCAAGCTGTAATATTCATCTGTATTTTTTTTGCTGATTTCTCTGCAAAGTGCAGTTTTTGCAAGCAGTGCACACTGCTCAAACGTACCGCCTATACCTACACCCAGCACCATGGGAGGGCAAGGATTGCTGCCTGCCTGCCTTACGGCACCGACAACAAAATTTATAATATCCTCTCTTGAAGCGGAGGGGGTAAGCATTTTGAGGCAGCTCATATTTTCGCTGCCGAAGCCTTTGGGTGCAACTGTAATTTTAACTTTATCACCGTCAACTATCCGTGTATGAATAACGGCAGGTGTATTATCTCCCGTATTGACTCTTCTTAACGGGTCTTTTACAACAGAGCAACGGAGATAACCTTCCGTGTAACCTCTTGAAACACCTTTGTTAACAGCCGCCTCAAAGCTTCCGCCGATAAAATGCACATCCTGACCTATCTCTGCAAAGATAACCGCCATACCCGTATCCTGACACACGGGAATATCCATTTCTCTTGCTGCATTGATGTTATCTTCAAGGGACTTCATTATGCTCCTGGGCAATTCACCGCATTCGCAGGCACCGCATTCCTTTATTCTGTTTTCAAGGTCGGCAGGAAGATGCTTATTTGCCTTGATACACAAATCGCGCACAGCCTGCTCAACAAGAGTTAAATCAACTTCACGCATAATTTTTCCTCAAACAAAAAACGGAAGCTTGACGCTCCCGTTTGAAAATTCAGTGTTAACAAAGCAACCTGATTACTTTGCGCCTCTGCGGTTATATCCGCCGCCGCCTCGCTTTGAATCACTTGCTCTTTTAAGGTCGGTCATTTTCTCATCGCTGACCTGCTTGAAACGGGCCATCATATCTTCAAAAGACGGTTTACCACCGTCAGCGGGAGCACTGCTCTTCTGTCCGTTCCAGACCTGAGGTGCACGTCTTTCTCCCTTAGGCTTCTGAGGACGTTGAGGGCGCTGTTCCCTGGGCTGCTCATTAAGCTTTTTGATTGAAAGACTGATTTTTCCGTCAGGGGTAACTGAAATAACCTTTGCTTTTACTTCCTGACCAACGGAAATATGTTCTCTGATGTCTTTAACGTAATTTGCGGCAACCTCTGATATATGTATCATTCCGGTTTTTCCGTCCTCCATTTCGATAAATGCACCGAAATCGGTAAGACCGGTAACCTTGCCGCTGACTATTGCTCCTTCTTCGATCTGCATACGGTAAAAAAATCCTTCCATTTTAAATGTATCTCTTGAAACTGATAAATCAGTTTTATGATGCTGTGGAATCGTAATATACTCTTTCGTCAGGCATCACATAACCGTATTGCTCTCTTGCAATTTTTTCGATATATGCAGCTTCATCTCCGCTGTCAATAATCATCTGGAGCTCTGCATTGTCGTCAATCTGCTGCTGATAAGTTTTTTTCAGCTCTGCAACTTCTCTTTCCTGTGCCCTGACCTTGGTTTGAAGGCTGATAAAAGTCGCAACAAAGTAGCACACAAGAGCGCAAAACAGCACTGCAAGTATGACACTGTGTTTTTTAATTTTCACCTTTTTAACAGCCATCGTTCTTTTCCTTTTCAGAAAATTTGTGATTTTCTATATAACCGTATAGATTATACACTATATGCCTATACTTTTGCAAGTTAAATTTTGCTTTTTTATCAGATTTTCTTATTATTTTTTTGCATTTTTTCATAATTTTTTCATTTTTATGCAAAACCTTTCTGAAAATCTTTTTTACAGATATTGAAACTGAATAAATAATCCGTCTGAAAAATCCGATTATTCCGTTACTCAGCCTTACCGCCACTGTGCCAAGGGAAAAATAGTAAATCAGCCATCCGAGAATTTCTCCTGCGGCAGTATAAAGCCTCAGCCTGCCTTTATCCGTAACAAGCATAAAAAAGAAAATTAAAAAACCGCACAAGGTAAAATAAAGCGTATCGGCAAAAAAAGCAAAACCTGCGGAGCGTGAAACAATGAGTCTGAGGGTTCTGAATATATCATAAAGAATTCCCAGCAAAAACCCGAAGCCCAGCGAATAAAAAAACACTCCGGTCTGCTCCGCCATTCCCTGAATATAACCCATTTATCTGAATACCCTGCTGAAAAATCCGCCGCTTTTCGGTACATCCTCCGAATAAATAAGGGCACCTATTCTGCCTTCAACCGTAAGCTCCCCCATTTCAACACTGAGGCGGTTAATATGAAGATCCGAGCCTCTTACGGTAAGCTCGCCCGAATCTGTAAAAACAATTACCGTTTCTTCATCAAAGCTGTCCACATCCGATACACCTGACACTGTAAGCAAGCGTCTGTCTTCAAGAACAAGATTATGGGGCATTGACGGATTTCTTTTTTCATCTGCCATAAATAAAAACCTCCCTTTTTATTAATAAATAATATGCCGAGGGAGGCTTTGATATACTTTGATTAAATTAAAGCTGTCTGAACATCAGGGCAGCACTTTCTTTGGTTGCGTGTTCCGAAACACTGAGCACCTCAAACCTGCTTGTATTGGCACCGAATGTAATTTCGATAACATCGCCCACCTTGACATCATAGGATGCTCTGGCAACCTTACCGTTTACCGTAACGTGCTTTGCATCGCAGGCTTCGTTGGCAACCGTTCTTCTTTTTATAATTCTTGAAACTTTAAGATACTTGTCAAGACGCAAAATAAATCACTCCGAAAAAACTCACGGGGCCGCCGTAAAGCAGCCCCTTATGAATAAAAATTATTCAGCAACCTTAGCTTTGAGAGCAGCGCCTGCCTTGAAAGCGGGAACCTTTGTAGCTGCAACCTTGATGGTTTCGCCTGTTCTGGGGTTACGAGCTTCCTTCTCTGCACGCTCACGAACTTCGAATGTACCGAAGCCGATAAGCTGAACCTTTTCACCTGCTGCAAGTGCATCTGAAATAGCTGCTACAACTGCGTTAACTGCCTTCTCTGCACACTTCTTTTCAATGCCTTCGTTCTTAGCGATTGCATTTACGAGTTCTGTCTTATTCATTTTTCTTACTCCAATCTTTTTTATTTCTATTTTATGAAATACCAAAAGGTAATCATATACAATAATAAATTACTCTGCCGCCTTAGCCTCATCCCACAAGGCATCAAGCACATCAATCCCCGCAGAATTCATGTCAATTCCGCGTTCACCTGCAAGCTTTTCCACCGTTGTGAAACGGGCAAGGAATTTATCACTTGCAGATGTAAGTGCCTCTTCGGCATCAGCTTTGACAAATCTTGAAACATTGACGGCGGAGAAAAGCACATCGCCCAGTTCCTCAGCCGTATTTTCGGCATCTCCCTTTGCGATTGCGTGCCTGAGTTCTGAAATTTCTTCCTCAAGCTTATCGAGAGCACCTGAAACATCGCTCCAATCGAAGCCCACATCTGCCGCCTTTTTCTGAAGCTTTGTTGCACGCATGAGCGCGGGAAGTTCTCTGGGAACGCTGAGCATTGAATCGGTAGTTGTCTTCTGCTTCTTTGTTTTCATCTTGATTGCATTCCAGTTGGTAAGCACATCGTCAACACCCGAAATTTCAACCTGACCGAAAACATGAGGATGGCGCTCAATAAGTTTTTTGCAGATACCGTCAGCAACCGCATCAAAATCAAACACGCCTGCCTCCTGCTCCATCTGAGCATGGAACACAACCTGCATAAGCAAATCGCCCAGTTCTTCGCACAAAAGCACCTTATCGTCTTTATTGATTGCCTCAATAACCTCGTAAGTTTCTTCAATAAGATTCTTCTTTATGCTTTCGTGGGTTTGCTGTGCATCCCAGGGGCAACCGCCCGGAGACCTGAGCAATTTCATTATTTCCAGCAAATCCTGCATATTGTAGCTGCTTTTTGTCTGAAATTCCACCATTGTTCACTACCTCCGCAGAACTTGTGTACTATTTTAACCTAAAAGTCCATATTTTTCAAGGGTTTTTGCAATTTTTTCTCCTTTTGGCAAAACAGATACATCTTCACGGGCTATTCCCTTTATGAGGAGAAGTGAAATTGCATAGACGATAACCGCAAGAACAACTGCAATGCCTGCCGACACAGTGCCCATATTAAGAATACTCTGGGAGGTATCCGCAGGGAAAATCTTATTGAGAAGTCCGTTAGCGGCAAAAGCTGTAACACCGCAAAGTGCGGCACATATCAGAGGTTTCACAAAAACCGAAGCCCAGCGGACTTTGACATTTGATATTCTGATGAGAGATATAAGATTGCAGGCTACGATTACAACATAAAAAAGCACCGTACCTATAACCGCACCGTAAATATTGATCTTCGGATTTCCTACAAGGATGAAGTTACATACAATCTTGCAAATGGCACCAACAACAACGGATTTCACGGGAATATCCGTTCTGCCGATCGCTTGAAGCATATTTGTTACGGGAGTTGAAACCGCCATAACGGGAGTTGCAAGACCGTAAGCAACAAGAATGGGAGTTACAACGGATATTGCATCGGAGCTGGAACCTCTGCCGTAAATAACCGTAAGTATAGGCTCTGCCAAAGCAGCCATACCTATACCTGCCGGCAAGGCAATAAGCATACCTATTCTGATTACCGTTTCAATGGTTGACTTGGTTGCCTTCTTATCCTTTACTGCCCAGGCAGCCGCAAGTGCAGGAAGTGCACTTACACCAAGCTGAATTGTGATTGTGGGAACAAGATTTTTGAAATCAAGTGCCATACCGTATGAACCCCACAGATAACTGCGGACTTCTTTAAGGTCATTAAGGTTGAGTCTTGAAAGGCTGACAGCATTGTTGAATGCATCGCCGTGCATTTGAAGAACTGCATTGAAATCGGATTCAAGAGCAGCCATAAGACGGGACTGAATGGTAACAGTATCAACAAGGTTTGTTATGTTGAGAACAAGTGAACTGATAACCATAGGCACGGCAATTTTTATCATATTCTTTGCAAGAACATCGGAAGGTGCGGATTTGGGAGAATTGACAAGCTCAACTCTTGTAAAACCGTCACCTTTGATTTTATAGCAAATGATAAGAAAAACATTGCTCAGAATCGAACCGACGGTTACACCTAACACGGCACCCGCCGCCGCCCAGGGAAGAATAACGCTGTTTGCTTCGGTATCGCTGACAACAGTGTTACCGAATACTGTGGCGCTTACATTGCCCGAAGCAAGCATGCCTGCCTCGTACTGACCCTCACCTATGGATATAACAAGCTTTGCAAGTGCAAGACCGATAAGGAGTTTACCCAGAGCTTCAATAACCTGGGAAATTGCAGTGGGAGTCATATTGCGGAGACCCTCATAATATCCCCTGTAAGCTGACATATAACAACAGAAGAAAATGGAAGGTGCTACACAAAGCACTGCGGGAAGACTCTTTATTCCTGCAACAAAATGAGTGTAAGGATAAGCCGCAATAAGAAGAATGAGTGTACCTGCAATACCCACAACGGTAAATATACGCTGTGAAACCTTGAACACCATTCTTGCCTCACGGTGACGGTTAAGGGCAACATTTTCTGCAACCATTCTTGAAACCGCAACAGGCAGACCTGCCATTGAAATTGCAAAAATGGGTGTGTAAACTTCGTAGGCTGAGTTGAAATAGCCTCTGCCCGTTGCACCCAGCATATCTGTCAGAGGAATTTTGAACAATGCGCCTATGAGCTTTACAAGCACTACGGCAAACATAAGCATCATTGCGCCGTTTAAAACTGACTGTTTCTTTTCCGAAGCCAATCGGCTCACACTCCTTTTCAGTCTGTGCCTAAAAATTCACGCAAAAGAGAATCGGAAGGCAACAGAGAATAATTTATATTTTTGAAATGGCTCAATTTATCCAGAAGCAAACCTGCTTTTTCTGCGTATTGAGAATTTTTGACCGTTGATAGCAGTGCACTTGCCCTTTCAGCAAAAAGGCACGGCTCACAGGGATGGAAGGAATCAATCTTCACATCGGCAAGATGTTCATAGGGAAAAAGATATTTATCCTCTCCCCTTGTAACACTTTGCCATATCTCCAAGGTGCGTTCAACGGGAGTAGAACGGAAGCTGTGATCACGCACCATACGGCGGATCAGCCTTAAATCACGCTTTGACAGAAACGAATTTCCGTCATCATCGTAAACTCTCGTCGAAACGCTCACATAAATTTTGAAAAGCTTTTCCTCGTCAAGTGTATCTGTTATCAAAGGGTTAAGCGCATGAAGCCCTTCAACGATAATTACATCGTTTTCGGAAAGCTCAATTCTTTTTGCATCATTGATTCTTTCGCCTGATCTGAAATCAAAAACAGGCAGGCTTGATTTACCTTTATCGGCAAGTTCCCACAATTTTGTTTGCATAAGCTCAACATCGAGAGCCTCAACACATTCGTAATCAGGTTTGCCGTTTTCATCCAGAGGATAACCGACGCTTCTGGGATGATAAAAATCATCCAATGAAACCGTGTATGCTTTACCGCCCATAAGTTCTATATCTTTTGAAAGGATTGATGCCGTTGTTGTTTTACCGGACGAACTGGGACCTGCTAGCATAACGATTTTTTTGTTTGTATCTGCAAAAATTTTTTCTGCAACTTTATCAACCTTACCGTGATATTCCAGAGAACAACCGTTTACAAAATTTACGGGTTCAACAGCAAGATTATTGATTTTTTTGTAAGTGTAAACTTCATTCATACTTCATCACCTATAAGATTTAGTATGACAGATAAAAGCTCTTTATTCCGTTTTTACGCTCACTGATTTTATCAAAACCTGAAATATATTCATAAGGATATTTGTAATTGAAAATACGTTCAACGTTGTGCGTGCCCGGTTCACAAAGCTTTATTACCGCACCTGCACCCACCGCAAGCACCGTGTGGCATTCCTCCATCATAAATACATTGTAGAGACATTCGTGACCCGTTTTGCACCAGCCCACATTTTCAAGATTACCTACACACTTGCTCTGGCGGTACATATAATACGGCTCATAGCCGCACCGTGCCAGCCTTTCGTTTGCGTATTCAAGCATCTTCTTGGCTGTGTTACCGCCCGAAACCTCCGCACCCGACGCATTGAGATTTGATGAGCGTTTGAGTGCAAGGGTATGCACAGTTATATTTTCGGGAGACAGAGAAATTGCCGTATCGACACTTGAACAGAAATCCTCAAAGCTTTCATCAGGTAAACCAGCAATCAGATCCATATTTATGCTTTTGAATCCGTAAGCCTTCGCAAGCTGATAAGCTTTCACAGACTGCTCAACGGAGTGATTTCTGCCTATAAGCTCCAACGTCTGCTGATTGAAGGTCTGAGGATTTATACTGATTCTGCCCACATTGTGAAGGCGGAGAATTCTCAGCTTTTCGGGAGTTACCGTATCCGGTCTGCCGATTTCAACCGTATATTCTCTTAGTGTTGATAAATCAAAATTTTCTTCAATCACACCGAGAAGTCTGTCCATCTGAGGTGCTTCAAGCACGCCGGGGGTACCGCCGCCGAAATATATACTTTCAAGACGCAAGCCGAGTTCTGTTGCAATTTCGCCCGTAATCTCTATTTCTTCCGCAAGCTTTTCAAGGTATTCGGGAAGAATCTTTTTTGCATTTGCATTGCCGATTGAATGCGATACAAACGAGCAGTAACTGCATCTTGACGGGCAGAAAGGAATCGAAACATAAAGGCTGAAAGATTTATCCTGAGACAAATCAATTATTTTCTGCTCTGCCGCCGCAACTCTGAATGCAAGGTCAGACTTTTCTTTGGTGACAAGCAGTTCTTCCGTAAAATATCTTCTCGCTTCTTCCTCACCGTATTCTTCCATAAGACGGAGAACAAGCTTTGAAGGACGCACACCCGTCTGGATACCCCAGGGAGGTGTGTATCCTGTTATTTCAGAAAGTGCCGCATAGATAAGCTGGGCTGTTTTAAGCTCGCTCTTATCCCCGAGTTCTTCAACCGCAGCGGTAACAGCACCTTCAAGCAGGCAGGATTTACCGTCTATCATAGCCTCAACCTTTATAAGATTGCCGCCTTCGGAAGGTTCACAGCGTGTTACCACTGTTTTTTCATCCTCGCCGCTTTCATCGTAAACTATATTAATTTTTTCGTTGGGGAAGAAAACCCTGCACAGACTTTCACATTCATAATGAAAATTGTGACCGAAAATTCTTAATATCACTTATTTAACCATCCTTCTGATGTACCAATTGCGTTTTCTTTCGCTTTCAAGAGTAGTTTCTCTGTTGTGACCGGGAAGAACTCTGTAATCCCCTTCAAGAGCGATAAGTCTTTTGAGTGATTTAATCATAAGTTCATCACTGCCGTCGGGGAAATCCGTTCTGCCTGCGGTCATACAAAACAGCGTATCACCGCTGATAATTGTTTTTTCACTCTCAATTATGTAGCACACACTTCCCATTGTGTGACCGGGTGTGCTCATAACTTTTATTTCTTCATCGCCGAGAGTAATCACATCGCCCTCTTTGAGAAGAACATCCGCCGAAACAGGGATCTGCGGTTCTGGCATATTGCCCTCTGCAAGGCTTTTTTTCGGGTCTGTCAGATGTTCTGCATCCTTAAAATGGATGACAACCTTTGCACCGGTTGCTTCTCTCAGACCGTGAACTCCGAAAATATGATCAAAATGGCCGTGAGTAAGCATAATATATTTAAGTTTTGCATTGCTCTTTTCAAGTATATCGTTGAATTCATCAACATACCACGCAGGGTCAACAATTGCCGCTTCGCCCGTTTTTTCATCAACAAGCAAATAGCAATTAGCAAACATTTCGTGACCCAGGTCAAGGGTTAAGATTTTCATATTTTCCTCCGATTACTTTCTGCACCATATATCGGTATCCATAACAATAGTCACGGGACCGTCATTTTCAATCAGCACCTTCATATCTGCGGCAAAAACACCTGTTTCAACCTTGCCGATGCCGTTTTCGGTAAGCTTTGAGCAGAAATAACGGTAAAGTCTGTCTGCTTCATCGGGTGCAGCGGAATCCGTAAACGAAGGGCGGTTACCTTTTCTGATATCCGCACAGAGGGTAAACTGAGAAATAACCAGGATTTCACCGCCGATATCGGTTATACTCTTATTCATTTTACCTGCATCATCTTCAAAAACGCGGAGTTTTGCAACCTTTGATGCAAGAAGCTCCGCCTGAGCTTCCGTATCGCCTTCCATAACACCCAGCAGAATGTTATACCCCTTGCCTACACTGCCTTTTATTTCACCGTCAACAGTGACGGAGGATTTATTTACACGCTGTATTACTGCACGCATTTATATACCTGACCTTTCGATTGAAAGAACGCCGTCTATTTTATCAATTTTGGACACAAGAGAGTTAAGATGCTCAACACCGTTAACGGAAACCGTTACCATTACTATCGCTCTGCCATCCTTGGTGTTGCGTGTGCTGATATCGTTAATCATAATACGCATACCTGCAAGCAGGCTTGAAACATCCGCAAGCAGACCGATTCTGTTAAGGCAGTAAAGCTGCAAGGTACACTTGAAATCTTCTCTGACGGAAGTATCCCAGTATGCCTTTATCCATCTGTCAGGCTCGCCTGCCTTGGAAATATCTTCGGGTACATTGGAACATTTCTTTGTGTGAATGGACACGCCGTGACCTCTCGTTATAAAGCCGATTATATCGTCACCGGGCAGAGGATTACAGCAACGGGAGAACTTGATAAGGCAATTATCAATACCTTCAACAATAACGCCTTCCTTGCTCTTGGTGCGTTTCTTCTGAGGAGCAACCGTGATAATGGGTTGGTCGGATTTGTTAAGCTTTGAATAATCCTCTTTTATTCTGGGCATAAGGCGCATAAGGGATATTCCGCCGTAACCGATTGCAGCGTAAAAATCATCAACGTCCTTACAGTGCTGTCTTTCCGCAATTCTTTCTATAAATTCGTTGAATTCGCTTTCGTTAAGACGAATAAAACTGCGCTTGAATTCGCGCTCAACCTGAGCCTTACCTTCGGCAATATTCTCTTCTCTGCGTTCTTTTTTGAACCACTGTCTGATTTTGCTTCTTGCCTGGCTGGTTTTAACTATATTGAGCCAGTCACGGCTGGGACCCTTACCCTGCTGTGATGAAGTCATAATTTCAACAATTTCACCTGTTTTGACATTATAGTCAAGGGGTACAATTCTTCCGTCAACCTTGGCACCTACCATTTTGTTGCCTACTGCCGAGTGAATTGCGTATGCAAAGTCAACAACGGTTGCACCGGAAGGAAGACTGAAAACATCTCCCTTGGGGGTAAAAACAAAAACTTCTTCGGGCACAAGGTCACTTTTGATTGTTGTTACAATATCCTCAACATCCTCGGTATCGCTCTGACTTTCAAGAAGCTGTCTTATCCAAGTAAGACGCTCTTCGAATTTTGCCGTACCGTTGATACCCAGCTTGTATTTCCAGTGTGCCGCGATACCGTATTCGGCAGTGTGGTGCATTTCCCAGGTTCTTATCTGAACCTCAAAGGGAATACCCTCTTTGCCAAGAACGGTGGTATGAAGCGACTGATACATATTGGGCTTGGGTGTTGAAATATAATCTTTGAATCTGCCCGGAATGGGCTTGAACATATCGTGAATAACACCGAGGCAGTTATAGCAGTCAATAACCGTATCGACTATAATTCTGACGGCATAGATATCATAAATCTGATCAAAATTCTTATTCTGCATATACATCTTACGGTATATGCCGTGAACGGATTTGATTCTTCCGCTTACGTGAGCACCGGAAACAACAGTTTCCATTCTTTCGCCTATGCGCTCTTTTATATCACTTAAAAACTCGTTTCTTGACTTGCTCTGATTTTCAAGAGAAGTTTCAATTTCGTGATAAGCAACGGGGTCAAGGTAGCTGATTGAAAGATCTTCAAGTTCTTCCTTGATAGCACGGATACCGAGACGGTGCGCTATGGGCGCATAAATCTCGCTTGTTTCACGGGCTATTTCCCTGCGTCTTTGCTCAGGCTTGAACATAAGGGTTCTCATATTATGAAGACGGTCTGCAAGCTTTATGATGATAACGCGGACATCCCTTGACATTGCAATAAGCATTTTACGGATATTCTCTGCCTGCTGTTCTTCTTTTGTCTGCAAAGGCACCTTACCGATTTTGGTTACACCTTCAACAAGGTCTGCAATGGTTTCGCCGAATTCCTTCTTTACCTGGTCGTAGGTAAGCGTGGTATCCTCAACGGTATCGTGAAGAAGTGCCGCAATTACAGATGCCTGATCCATTCCCAAACTGGCAAGAATAATTGCCACGCTGAGAGGATGCATTATATAAGGCTCACCCGAAAGACGCTTCTGACCCTCGTGGGCAGAATTGGCTATTTCATAAGCCTTTTCAATATCACGGCGTTCATTTTCGGTGCAGTTATCTCCGATAAGGCCGAAAAGTATCTCCATACATTCATCAGGAGTTGAGCCTGTGCACACACTTTTCTTTTTGAAATCTTTCATAATATTTCCCTCACTCAGATTGAAAGAAAAAAAGTTAAATAAAGCTTCTGATTCTCTTCATTATCTCTGAATCTTCAAGATTTACTTTCAGAGGATTTGACGGAACACGAACCGTATCGTATTCATCTGCTTCAAGAATGCCCATTTCAAGCATCATATCCGCAACCGCATTTACTTTTGCAAGGTTTTCACCGTCATCACCCAGACGCACGCAAAGCACCTCATAACATCTGTCTTTCAAAGGTTGTGCTTTTATGCTTTTAAAAACTTCCACCTGAAGCTGTCTGTCAGGAAGAACCGACATTGCTTCTTCGGATGTAAGCTTTTCGCATCTTGAAAACTTTTCATAAAGACTTATGGCGGAAAGCACCTTGCTTTCATCAGTCAATGCAGGCTTGATTGCCCTGACAATAACCGACACTCTGGTTTCTCCGTTATACACATTACGGTCAAGATTAACCGCAAGGTCTACCGTATCGCCTTTTTCAAACGGGAAGCGTTTTTCGGGCATTCCGAAATATACAACACCCGTTTTGGCTCCGTTTTTGGAAACAATCATTCTTATATGTTTACCGTCGGAAACGCTTGCAATTTCTTCAATTCTTACTCCGAACAACCCGAAGCAGGGCTGATGATTGCCTGCACCGAAAGGTTCGAGAAGACTCATAGAATTGAGCATATCAAGACCAATCGAATTGGGTAGCAGACGGCAATCTATCTTTTGAAGTGCAAAAGGCATTTCTTTGTCTTTTGCATATTCATTTATTCTTCTGCGGAACTCGTCAATTCTCGAAGATTCCAGTCCCAGACCTGCGGCAAGAGTATGACCGCCGAAATGGTCAAGACAATCCGACACTGCTTCAATGGCATCATAGATTGAAAAGCCTTCTATACTGCGGCAGGAACCTCTGGCTTCATCTCCGTCACGGGATATAACCACACAGGGTCTGCCGAATCTTTCGGTTATTCTCGCAGCTACAATTCCTATAACACCCTGATGCCAGCCCTCGCCGTCAACAACTATAATTCTGTCATTAAGAATATCCGAACCGGCAGAAAGCATATTCTGAACCTGAGAAAAAATGGAGGTTTCTGTCTGCTGGCGGTTTGTATTCATTCTGTTTATTTCTTCTGCAAGGTCAGCGGCTATTTCATCATCATCGCAAAGAAGCAGATCAAGTGCTTTATGAGCCGAACCCATTCTGCCTGCGGCATTGATTCTGGGGCACACCGTAAACGCTGCTGTGGATGCGGTAAAAACCTTATCGCCCACACCTGCAATCTCCATAAGGGCATTTATGCCCGGTCTGGGGTCTTCGTTTATCAGGTTAAGACCTCTGCGCACCATAACTCTGTTTTCACCCGTAAGAGTAACAACATCGCCGATTGTGCCCAGTGCAACAAGGTCACCGTATTCTTCGATAAGTATATCTCCGCTGTCGCCTTCAAGCGCGCATACAAGCTTGAACGCAACACCTACGCCCGACATTTCTTTAAAACTGCTTGGACAATCGCTGCGATGCGGGTCAACAACAGCAACAGCATCGGGCAAAACATCGCCCACTTTGTGATGGTCTGTAACGATAAGATCAATACCAAGCTCTTTTGCACGGATTGCCTCGTCTATCGCAGAAACACCGTTATCGACGGTAACAATGAGCTTAACACCCATTTCCGCAAGCTTTTCAACCGCCGGAATATTGAGACCGTAACCCTCGGTAAGTCTGTCAGGGATATAACGGATAACATTTGCACCTCTGGTTTCAAGGTAAGAATAAAGCAAAGCCGTTGCGGTTACACCGTCTGCGTCATAATCACCGAAAACACAGATAAGCTCAAAATCGTCAATGGCACTGTTTATTCTCTCTGCCGCCTTGCTCATATCCGCAATGGAAAGAGGTGAAAGCTGCAAAGGAGCATCGGGGTCGAAAAAATCGTTTATCTCATCTATATTGTCAAAGCCTCTTGAAGTAGCAAGCAAAGCGGCAAAAGGGTCAACGCTCAGCTCCTGAGCTATCTGCGCCGCAAGGTCCTTATTCCCCTTTGTCACCACCCATTTTTTGCGTCTCAAATACAATCATCCTTTCAATATCTTATAAGTATAACACTTATATATAAATATTTCAAGAAAAATAAGATATAATTTCCCGATTACAGACAAATTTTGCAGTGCAAAACAAAAAACCGCACCTGTCGGTACGGTTCATAAATTTCAATATTAAATTTTTCTTCGCTTGCAGCCGCTTTCAGGCATTTCAGACATTATGTATGTTCACCAGTGGGTCTTAAAAAATCTTTACAGACGAAGAAAAAAATTATCTGATTTCATCTTTAATAACCCGCTTATTATCTGCCGGTTTCTGCGGCTGCAAGCTGATGTGCTTCACTGTACATCGGGTATCGCCGCCTTTCTTTTATTCACTTTCGTTGACCGTTGGCTTATGATATATGGTCAAGAGGAATTTCGGGAAGCAAATCTGCACGAGCTGCAACCTGCTTTCGGGAGGATTTTTAAATTTTTTTATTTTCGTCCCTATCTTTTCCTCGCCCTTAATATACCATACATTTTCGTGTTTGTCAATAGTTTTTTTGAATATAGTTAATAAAATTTGTTTATATTGCACTTATCATTATTTCCTATTGACTAAACTGCCGATTAAGGTTAAAATATAGATGAATTAAAAAACGGAAGGAACATATCCTATGAATAACGAAGAATATACACCCGATATCGTCAGCATAGTTGATGAAGACGGAAAAGAGCATGTTTTTGAAGAACTGGACAGAATAGAAACAGACAGCGGCAGATATGTTGCTCTGCTTCCCCTGCCCGAAAGTCCTGACAAAATAACAGAAGACGATAACGCCCTCATTATTCTTAAGGTTGAAGAAGAAGACGGCGAAACCTACCTTTGCCCCATTGAGGATGACGAAGAATTCAACGAAGTCGGCACTGCATTTGAAGAAAGACTTGCCGATATGTTTGATTTTGAAGAAGAATAATAATTAAAAAATATGTAAATCCCCTGCCTTGTGCGATATGCTTGCAGTCAATATGTAACCCAACACACACTATCAGGGAGCCTTGCTCCGATGGCGGATTGCAGACCTCCCGGTCAGACTTCGGGTCTGATTGGACGAAGGGAGCGTGAAAGCATCGGGCGGCACCCACCTGCTTTACGAGCAGGTTACAATCGGCTGCATACGGCTTGGCGGGGCTATTTATGCGGAGGATACCGAAAGTGCAAAAGCTTTTTAATGCAGATTTGCTTGACATAATCCCTGTTGAAAGGGGTTTTATTTATGCCTGCAAGGAAACCCTGCCCGACGGCGGCGAAGCGGTTGCTTTTTACAACTACAATCAGGAAATTGATATATTTGAGAAAGTTCCTGTTCTCACCTACATAAATGCAAAATTCGGCGAAAACGGTGCCGATATAGCAAAAACACTCAGGGATTTTGTCACCTGCAAGGTTGTCAACATCACAACAGGAACAAAGGCGGTCTGTTATCCCGACGGAACATTCAAAATCTTCGGCGCAATGGGTGAAATTATATCCGAAACAAAGGTCGAATACCTTGAAAATCCCGCTTGTTCTCCCGTCAACAATGGAGCGGATTTATGGTTTTGCGTACCCGACTCAAATGCGCTCATTAATTATTCCGTGAAGCACAGCCGTATTGAATTCCGCATCGGCAGCCCCAAAGAAAAGGCTTTTTGCCATCCTATTGACATTTCTGTTTATGACAATAAAATTTTCATATGTAACACCTATTCATATAAAATCAGAACACTCAGTCTTACGGATTACAATGTAAACGACTATTGTATTTTCAATGAACCTGTTTACAAGTATTTCAGAGTAAAAGATGTTGAATATGCGGTTATGCAGTCAGGCGTATACAGCTTATAAAATACTGAACCCCGTCGGTTTTGATGCCGACGGGGATTTTTCATTTTGTGTATTTATGATTTTTTATAACATCTTTTGCAATGTAAATCGGTCTGCCTTTTGTCTGAATATAAGTGCGTGCAATGTATTCACCGATAATACCGATACAGCTGAGCTGAATTCCGCCCAGAAGCAGAATAAGCGTTACTATGGTGGCATAGCCCGCAACATCAATACCGAAGGCAAGTTTCTGAATAACAACCACAAAGAGATAAATGATAGACAGCACCGAAGTGATAAGACCCAACACGGTTGCAATTCTCAACGGTGCGGTTGTAAAGGCGAAAATGCCTTCCATTGCATATTTGAAGAGCTTCCAGAATGACCACTTTGATGTTCCAGTTGCTCTTTCTTCAACTTCATAGGGAATAAATTTCGTATTGAAGCCTACCCAGGAGAAAAGCCCCTTTGAAAATCTGAAATATTCATCCATCTTAATGACAGCTTCAACCATAGGTCTGCGGAAGGTACGGAAATCGCTTGCACCCTGAATAAATTCCGTATCGGAAAATTTATTGATAAGCTTATAAAATCCGTCTTTAAAGAACACAAGCAATTTACTTTCTTTTCTTTCATCCTGATATGCGGCTACACAGTCGTATTCAGGCTCGGAATCAAGCATATTCACCATATCAAGAGCTATTGACGGTCTTTGCTGCAAATCGGCATCAATTATTGTAACATAATCGCCCTCTGATTCTTTAAGCCCTGCGTACATAGCGGATTCCTTGCCGAAATTACGTGAAAAATTCACGATTTTAACCGGCAAATCACCATCGCAAAGTCTCTGAAGCTCTTTGAAGGTACCGTCACGGCTTCCGTCATTGACAAAAACAAGCTCATATTCAAAATTTACATTTGCAAAATCTTTTTTCACCGCTTCATAGAAAAGCGGTATATTTTTTTCCTCGTTGTAACAAGGAACAACAAGAGAAAGCTTCATAAAATCTCACCTTTTCAGATTTTTGCCGCTTTTTTGATATCCTCAACTCTGTCTGTCTTTTCCCAGGGAAGATCAATATCTGTTCTGCCGATATGACCGAGAGCCGCAACCTGTCTGTAAATAGGTCTTCTCAGGTCAAGAGTATTGATAATTCCCGCGGGGCTGAGATCAAACAAATCATTTACGATTGCAGAAATTTCGGTATCTGCAATTTTGCCTGTACCGAAGGTATCAACAAAAACAGAAACGGGCTGTTCTACGCCGATTGCATAAGCAAGTTCTACCTCGCACTTGCTTGCAAGGCCTGCGGCTACAATGTTCTTTGCAACATAGCGTGCTGCGTAAGCTGCCGAGCGGTCAACCTTTGTGGGGTCCTTACCGCTGAATGCACCGCCGCCGTGACGTGCATAACCGCCGTATGTATCAACAATAATCTTTCTGCCGGTAAGACCGCTGTCGCCCTGAGGGCCGCCGGTTACAAATCTGCCAGTAGGATTGATGTGGTACTTTGTGTTTTCGTCAAGCATATCAGCAGGAAGAGTAGTTTTAATTACCTTCTCGATAATATCCGCTCTGATCTGTTCAAGTTCAACCTCGGGAGCGTGCTGTGAAGAAATAACCACAGTATCGATTCTGACAGGTCTGTGATTTTCGTCATATTCAACTGTAACCTGGCTCTTGCCGTCGGGACGGAGATAACCCAGTGTACCGTCTTTACGAACTTCGGTAAGCTTTGCGCAAAGTTTGTGTGCAAGTGAAATGGGAAGGGGCATAAGCTCGGGGGTTTCATCACAGGCAAAACCAAACATCATACCCTGATCGCCTGCGCCAAGTCTGTCAACACCCATTGCAATATCGCCTGACTGCTTGTCAAGAGCGGTCATAACAGCACAGGTGTTGCAGTCAAAGCCGTACTCTGCATTATTATAACCGATATCGTTCACAACATTCCTTACGATGCCTGGAATATCAAGCTCTGCGGTCGTTGTGATTTCACCCATAACAAGAACCATACCTGTTGTGCAGCAGGTTTCGCAGGCAACTCTGCCCATAGGGTCTTTTGCAAGAATTGCATCAAGCACTGCGTCAGAAATCTGGTCGCAGATTTTATCGGGATGTCCGCCTGTAACGGATTCCGATGTGAATAAGTAGTTAGCCATCTTTTATACCTCTTTTTCTGAATTCTATCAACAATGTCCAAAAAAATGACCCGCCGATATAAGGCGGGTTAAATCACCTTATCTTCCGGCTTTACGCCGCAGGATTTAGCACCTTGCATAACACAGGTTGCCGGGCTTCAAAGGGCCTGTCCCTCAGCCTCTCTTAATAAGGACATATTCTATTGACACTTAATTATATAATATAAGAATCCTTTTGTCAACCGTTATTCGACAATTATACGCAGTTTAATATTTCCTGCGGCTCTGAAACGATAAACTCTGCACCGTTTTCTTCAAGAATTTTACGGTCACGGAAACCCCAGGTAACTCCGATGCACGGTATGCCTGCGTTATGTGCGGTTATACAGTCAATCTCTGAATCACCCACATAAACCGCATTTTCTTTTGGTATGCCCAACTTATCAAGAACGAAAAATATACCGTGGGGCTCAGGCTTCTGAGCAACGCCGTCAACCTGACCTGCCGTTACATCTATAAACCCTTCAAAAAAGTGACTGACTATTTCCTCAGCCGCCCAATGAATTTTATTTGTAACAACAGCGGTTTTTATTCCCTTATTTTTCAAGACTTCAAGCACCTGAGTTATGCCGTCATAAGGTTTTGTGTTGACACAGGAATTCTTTTCATAGTGTGCTTTAAACGCATCAAGGCATTCCTCGCACACATTTTCAGATGTCCCGTAAGGCACGCTGAGATTGATAAGTCTGCGCACACCGTTACCTACAAAAGAACGGACTTCATCTGCACTTCTCTTTGGAAAACCGAACTCCGAAAGTGCATAATTTACACTGTTTGTAAGGTCTGCCAATGTATCGGTCAATGTGCCGTCAAGGTCAAATATAACTGCTTTGATTTCCATAATATACCTCAAAAACGCCGTGCCAATGACACAGCGTTTTTTACTTATTTCTTGCTTTTGAATTTATCGAAAAATCCTTCCTTACCGTTGCCGATAGGTGCCCCTCTCTTTACACCAAGCTCTTTTTCAAGCTCTGCAAGAAGGTCACGCTGACGCTGAGTAAGGTTTTTCGGTGTATCAACAACAATACGCACAAGCTGATCGCCTCTGCCTCTGCCGTTAAGAATCTGAATACCCTTACCTTTCAGGCTGAACACTGCTTCGGACTGCGTGCCCGCAGGCAAATCAAATTTAACATCGCCGTCAAGTGTGGGGATTCTGATATTATCACCCAATGCCGCCTGAGTAAAGCTGATATGCTGTTCAAGCCATACATTGTATCCGTCTCGCTCAAAGTAAGCGTGAGGTCTGACGAACACCGCAACTTTAAGGTCACCCTGAGGACCGCCGTTGACACCTGCATTACCCGCTCCGCTTACAACAAAAACCTGACGGTCATCAATGCCGGCAGGTATATTCACATCGACAGAAACTTTCTTGTTGATTCTGCCGTTGCCGCGGCATTTCTGGCAGGGATTATCTATAACCTTACCTTTGCCCTGACATTTTGGGCAGGATTTCTGGCTTGAAATAACACCGAAAGGAGTTCTCTGCTGAACATTCACATAACCTCTGCCCTGACAATCGGGGCAGGTTTTGGGTGATGAACCTGCACTTGCGCCTGTACCGTGACAGTCAGGGCAGGAATCAACACGGTTGATATCGACGGTTCTTTTGCAGCCCTTTGCCGCTTCCTCAAAGGAAATGGTGACTCTTGTCTGAACGGTTTCACCCTTCTGGGGTGCGTTGGGGTTAGCCTGCCTTCCGCCGCCGAATCCGCCGCCGAAAAACGAGCCGAATATATCTCCCAGATCGCCGAAATCAAAGCCGCCTCCGCCAAATCCGCCGCCATAGGCACCGCCGCCTGCACCGTAATTGGGGTCAACGCCCGCATGACCGAACTGATCGTAACGGGCTTTTTTCTGGCTGTCGGAAAGCACTTCATATGCTTCGTTGGCTTCCTTGAATTTGGCTTCCGCCTCAGCATCACCCGGATTAAGGTCCGGATGATACTGCTTGGCTTTTTTTCTGTATGCTTTTTTTATTTCGTCATCGCTTGCACTTTTTGACACGCCGAGGACTTCATAATAATCTCTCTTATCTGCCAAGGGGATTAACTCCTTTAATTGTTGTCGTCAACGTCTGTGTAGTTTGCTTCGGTGTAACCGTTGTCACCTGCACCTGCATCGCCCTGCTGAGCCTGAGCAGCTTCCGCAGCAGCCTTGTAAAGCTTCTCTGAAACTTCGTGGAACTTTGCGGTAAGCTCATCCTGACGGCTCTTGATAAGATTGATATCTTCACCTTTGAGTGCCTCTTTAAGAGCGTCAATCTTTTCGTTTACGCCTGCTTTTTCATCATCGCTGAACTTATCACCGTTTTCATTCATAAGCTTTTCGCACTGATATACCATCTGGTCTGCAGCGTTGCGTGTATCAACATTTTCACGGCGTTCCTTATCTTCCTGGGCAAACTTCTCTGCATCTGCAACAGCCTTTTCAATATCTTCCTTTGACATATTGGTTGAAGATGTGATGTTGATTGACTGCTCTTTCTGTGTGCCGAGATCCTTTGCTGAAACGTGAACGATACCGTTGGCATCTATATCAAATGTAACTTCAATCTGAGGAATACCTCTGGGTGCGGGCATAATGCCGTCAAGGTGGAACACACCGAGAGTTTTGTTATCTCTTGCAAATTCTCTTTCGCCCTGAAGAACGTGAACTTCAACTGAGGGCTGATTATCTGCTGCTGTTGAGAAAATCTGGCTCTTCTTTACGGGGATTGTTGTGTTTCTGTCAATGATCTTTGTGCTGATACCGCCCATTGTTTCGATACCCAGTGAAAGAGGAGTAACGTCAAGAAGAAGAAGACCCTTAACCTCGCCACCGAGAACACCTGCCTGAAGTGCTGCACCGATTGCAACACATTCATCGGGGTTGATGCCCTTGAAAGGCTCTGTACCCATAAATTTCTTTACAGCTTCCTGAACAGCGGGAATTCTTGATGAACCGCCGACCATAAGAACCTTATCGATTTCTGATGTTTTGAGACCTGAATCGTTCATTGCCTGACGAACGGGACCCATTGTAGCATCAACAAGGTCTGCTGTAAGCTCGTTGAACTTTGCTCTTGTGAGAGTCATTTCAAGGTGCTTGGGACCTGTTGCATCTGCTGTGATGAAGGGAAGGCTGATGTTTGAAGTTGTAACACCTGAAAGCTCAATCTTTGCCTTTTCAGCAGCTTCTTTAAGACGCTGCATAGCCATTTTGTCGCCTCTCAGGTCAATACCCTGCTCAGCCTTGAAGCCGTCTGCAAGCCAGTTGATAACTCTCTGGTCAAAGTCGTCACCGCCGAGACGGTTGTTACCTGCGGTTGCAAGAACTTCCTGAACGCCGTCACCCATTTCGATGATTGAAACGTCGAAAGTACCGCCGCCAAGGTCATAAACCATAACCTTCTGGTCAGTTTCCTTGTCAATACCGTATGCAAGAGCAGCTGCTGTGGGCTCGTTGATGATTCTCTTTACTTCAAGGCCTGCAATTCTGCCTGCATCCTTTGTAGCCTGTCTCTGAGCATCGGTGAAATATGCGGGAACTGTGATAACAGCTTCTGTTACTGTGTCACCGAGATATGCTTCGGCATCTGTTTTAAGCTTCTGAAGAATCATTGCTGAAATTTCCTGAGGTGTGAACTTCTTATCGTCAACAGCTACCTTATAGTCTGAACCCATCTGTCTTTTGATTGAAGCGATTGTTCTGTCGGGGTTTGTGATTGCCTGTCTCTTTGCAACCTGACCTACCATTCTTTCGCCTGTTTTGCCGAAAGCTACAACAGAGGGAGTTGTTCTTGCGCCCTCAGCGTTTGCGATAACTACGGGTTCACCGCCTTCAATTACTGCTACGCAGGAATTGGTTGTACCCAAGTCAATACCGATAATTTTTGCCATAATAATTTTCCTCCTATAATAAAGTGAAATTTATAAACATTATGAATTTGCAACCTGAACAACAGCTTCTCTGATTACTCTGTCGCCCAGTTTATAGCCTTTTGAAAATACGGATGCAACCTGATTTTCACCCAGTTCAGGGTCTTCGACGGTCATAACCGCATTGTGAATGTTGGGGTCAAATTCATCCCCTCTTGCACCGTATGCTTCGATGCCCAGCTTTTTGAGGATTTCACCAAGCTGTGTAAAAATAAGGTCAATGCCCTTCTTATAATCTTCAAAACTGCATTCCTTATTTTCTGCCGCTCTGTCAAAGTTATCCAGTACGGGAAGAAGCTCTTTAACAATTTCCGCCTGAGATGAAGTGTAAATATCCTGCTTTTCTTTTTGTGAACGCTTGCGGAAGTTATCGTATTCCGCACAAAGCCTTAAAAACTGCTCGTTTTTTTCGTCAAGCTCTTTCTGAAGCTTCTGTTCTGCGGTTTCAACAACCTCTTCTTCAACCGTTTCGGGAGTTTTCTTTTCTTTTTTCATCACGAAATCCTTTCTATTCTTCAATAGCCTGCGTTATGAGTCTGCCAACAAGATTTGTCAGATATTTGACGCTGGGAATTATATTTTCATAATCCATACGGGTAGGGCCGATGATTCCGATTGTTCCCGAATCACTGCCGCCCACGGAATACTTCGCAACTATGACACTTGAATTTTCAAGCTGACGGTAAATATTTTCTTTGCCGATTTTAACGTTTATAGGCTCTGTTACGCCGTTAAGCACTGCCGAAACAGGATCTTTTTTATTAAGAAATTCCAGCAGTTCCAAAGCATCTCTGCCGTAGCTTGTAAAAAGATTTGAACTTCCGCCCACCATTATTCTTGATGTTGCCGTGCTTTTGGCAAGCTCACAAACTGCCGCCATAAGAGGAAGCATTGCAAAAACATCACCGTCAACGGATGCCGCAACTGTCTGCATTGAGGCTACGCTTATATCCGATGCAGGTTTACCGATAATGCAAGACTGAACAATATTGTAAAACTGCTCACAAATCTTTGCGGTAAGCTCACAATCCAACCTGCAAAGTCTGCTTTTCAGAATACCGTTTGATGTCAGAAGCACAAGCATTGCGGAATGAACCCCTACGGGCACAAGCTCGATTTTGCGTATCAGCATTGCTTCTCCGCCGGGTGCAGTTGAAACGCAGGCACATTTGGTAAGGTCCGCAAGAACTTCACCCGCCTGAGCAATAAGCCTTTCTGGATCACCTGCCGCCGAAGAAATCCCTGCTTCAATCATTCTGCGGTTAAGCTCATCAATCTCTCTGGATTTCATAAGGTTATCCACATAGTATCTGTAACCCATCTGAGAAGGCACTCTGCCTGCTGAGGTATGAGGCTGTTCAAGGTAACCCATTGCGGCAAGGTCGCTCATTTCATTTCGCACGGTGGCAGATGAAACCTGCATACCCGTCAGCGCAAGAAGTTCCTTTGAACCGATAGGCTCGCCTGTCTTGATATACTGCTCAACAACAGCTGCCAGTATCTGCTTCTTTCTCTCGCTTAATTCTGACACTTACCACACCTCTTTTCTCAGAGTGCTAATTTTAGCACTCGAACTTTCAGAGTGCTAATCACAGTTATTACTATACCCCGAGAATACGGATTTGTCAATATTTGAATTGTAAACAAGTTGTTAAAAAGTATGAATTTTCCATTAATCAGGTAAAACAAAAAGGGTTGCACCGAAGTGCAACCCGTATCTGTTCCGTATATTATGCCAATTCACCGTTCTCATAATATATTTTGTTAACTCTGGGCATAAACGTACAAATCATTTCATAATTGAAGCTTCCGCACATTTCGCCAAGCTCTTCGGCGGTTATTTTACCGCCCTTGTCTTCGCCCATGATAATAACTCTGTCACCTACGCAGGCACCGTCAATACCTGTAATGTCAATCATTATCTGGTCCATACATACCCTGCCTACAACAGGCGCTCTTTTGCCGCCTACAAGTACACATCCCTTGTTGGAGAAAGCTCTGTTATAACCGTCGGCATAACCGATACAGACTGTTGCGATTTTACGCTTTTCGGATGTGACATAGGCGTGACCGTAGCCTATACCCTCACCTGCCTCAACATCCTTTATGTGAATAATCCGGCTGATAACTTCCATAGCAGGTTTAAGCTCAACCTTATCGGTCATAACCTCATCAGAGGGATAGAGCCCGTAAAGCGCAATACCCATTCTGACCATATCATAATGATACTCGGAATCAATTATTGCCGCACTGTTGCAGCAGTGTTTAAGCGGAATATCAATACCTTCCGCTTCAAGCTTTGATAAAAATCCGTCAAAGCGCTTCTGCTGAGTATGCATAAAAGCTTTATCTTGGCAATCCGCACTTGCGAAATGAGTAAAAATGCCGTCAATAACCAGGTTGGAAAGCGTTGATATCTTTTTGATGATTTCTATACTTTCGTCATTATCTTTAAGACCTATGCGGTTCATTCCTGTATCCACAGCAATGTGAATATAAGCCTTTTTGTTCATTTCAACTGCAAGCTGAGAAAGCTTACGCGCATCGTCAAGACTGTAAACGGTGGAGATAAGGTTGTTTGCAATAAGCTCCTCGTAATGATAAGAGCTGGTATACGAAAGAATGAGTATGGGGTTTTCAATTCCGTTTTCACGAAGTTCAAGAGCTTCTTCAATATCGGCAACAGCAAAATAATCCGCCATATTTTCAAGCACCTTTGCAACTCTGACGGCACCGTGACCGTAAGCGTTGGCTTTGACTATTGCCATTGTTTTTGTTTTTTCGGGAATAAGAGCCTTCAATGCAATAAAGTTATCTTTGATTGCCGATAAATCAATTTTTGCAAAGCTTCTGTGATATTTGAGAGATTTCTGCATAAGTCATTCACCCCTTTCATTCTATGCCCTCAAAGTATAAAACAATACATTTGATTTGTCAACCTTTTTCGGGCTTGACCTAAAAGCAGTTATTTGGTATTATGTAACTGTATATACAGTTTTTACAGGAGGTCTGTCCTTTGGGAATCGGAAACAAAATCAAAGATGTCGTAGGCATTGAAGGCAACACCTGGGAATATCTCAGACCGATTATCGGCTACAATGTTGCCAACATCACTATCGGCGGTGTAACCAATCCGCTGAGCAAATATCACCAGCAGTTCCTTAATTATGTCGAAGGTCTTGATACCCGTATGACGGGACGCATCAGCGCCATAGCAGGCGTTTTTGATGCAATCACCGACCTTGCAATGGGATTTATTACCGACAGAACAAAATCCCGTTTCGGCAAGCACAGAGTATGGATTATCGCCGCTCTGCCCGTTCTGCTTATCGGTTACTTTATGAAGTGGTACTCCTTCGGTATTTCGGGTACGGGCAACCAGAACGCACTTTTCTTCTACTATCTGATGGCGTCATTCATATACAGCACCGGCTACACAATGATGAACATTCCCCACGCCGCAATGCTGCCTACCATAGCACCCCGGTATTTTGAAAGAACGCAATATAAAATCGTTGAATACATATTCAACATGTTCGGCATGTTCCCGTCATTCATCTTTATGAGCATCGTTCTCGGCGGAACAAACCTTGACAATCCCACAGGCGCCGACAGAGGCAAATATCTGCTTTGCGGCATCTGCTTTATCCTTTATTTCTTCTGGTCGCCTATTGTAACTTTCTTCTCAACAAAAGAAAAAAGCTCACTCGATATGGTGAACCCTCCTCTCAATCTGAAATATTTCTTCAAAGAATATATTCAGGTATTCAGAAACAAAGCGTTCAGACAGTATTTCTTCATCGGAATGTTTTACAGTTTCGCAAAAAATTTCTACGGCGATGCAGACCAGATTTTTATGCGCAGTGTAGCGGATAAATACAGTCATTTTGCAGTGCTTCAAACCATAGCAGGCGTTGCTGAGATTGCAGGCGGACCCTTCAACTATTTCCTTTCAAGATATATGGACAAGCGTTTCTGCGGTCTTGCGCTTACACCTTTCATGATTGCAGGTCTGCTCATCAACGGTTTTGCAACTCCGTCAACTCCCGTATTCTTCATTTATCTTGCATCTATTCTTTATAATTTCGGATTCTCGGGCCCCGGATTTGTTGTTAACAACATTCAGCCCGACGTAACCGATGTTGATGAGCTTATCACAGGCAGACGACGTGAAGGTGTTATCGCAACCTTCAACTCATTCCTCAAAAAGACCAGCCTCAGCATTTCATCAGGTGCACTGGGATATATGCTTTTCTACATGGGTTATGATGTCAACAACCCCAGTTATGAAATGCTTTCGGGCACTGCGGAACTGGGTATCCGCCTTGCGGTAAGCTGGCTTCCTGCAATATTCATGGCAATTTCACTCTTTCTTACATTCCGTTATAAAATGAGAAAAAGAGATCACGAAGTCATTCAGCGTGTTATCAAAGAAAAACACGAAACAGGCACCTGCGATATTTCATACAGTGACAAAAAGCGTCTTGAAGATATCGCCGGTCAGAAGTGGGAAGATATGTGGATTGGCAGAAGCGGCGAAGTTGAAAGAAAACTTGAAGAAGTAAACGGAATATAAAATCACATATTATCAGCCCCCGGTTCAAAGCCGGGGGCTTTTTCTTGGCAAAAAATCTTGACCTTACCGTTATTATTTGGTATTATATTTCAGTATATTAAATTATGGGGTGAATTAATGGATATCGGTGAAAAAATAAAACAAGTTACGGGTTTTGAAGGCAATGTAAAAGAAACCTTACGCCCGATGATAAATTTCACCTGTGCCAACATCACCATAGGCGGTGCAGGCTACCCTATCAATCAGTTTCATCAGCAATTTCTTGCTTATGTTGAAGGAATGAAAACCGGTGCCGCAGGTAAAATTTCACTTATTTCGGGTCTTTGGGATGCAATCAGTGACCCGATTATGGGCATAATCACCGACAGAACAAAATCGAAAATGGGCAGACACAGACCGTATATGATACTCTCTGCCATTCCGTTCGCTCTGGTCTACATATTCAAATGGACTTCATTCGGTATATCCGCAGGCGGTAATGATTCTGCAACCTGGTGGTGGTACCTTTTCGCCGCCATTATGTACAGCACCTTTATGACAATGATGAGCATACCTCACACGGCAATGCTGCCTACGGTTGCTCCCACATATTTTGAGCGTTCACAGTACAGAATAGTGGAGTATATGATGAACTCCGTAGGTCAGGTTTTATCCTATGTTTTTGCAGGTCTTGTCCTCAGCGGATTTGATATAAAAACCGCACTTGTAGGTCTTCCCGTGCCATCACCTGACGACCGCTCAAAATACACTCTCGTAGGTATTGTTCTTGCAGCCTGGTTTTTATGGGCACCCATTGTCAGCTTTCTGAAAACAAAAGAGCCCTCGTCTGCGGACCAGGTCAACGAAAAATTCGACTGGCATCACTTTATAAATGAGTACAGACTGGTATTTAAAAGCAGAGCATTCAAGCAATATTTTATAATGTCTCTGTTCTTTTCAATGAGCCGTTATTTCTGCAACTATGCCGACCAATACTTTATGACAAGCGTTACCGACACATACAATCTGTTCATTTCAATGAATATCGTTGCAGGCACGTCAGAATTTATGGGCTCACCCATCAACTACATTCTTTCACGATACAAAGGCAAAACCGCCTGCGGCAAGCTTCTCGGCCCTCTTATGGTGTTCGGAATCGCAATAAATTCCTTTATCAATTACACTACCCCGAAGCCCATAAGATACGCTGTTATTATCATTTCATCAATATGCTACAACATCGGCTTTTCGGGACCCGGCTTTGCCATTGACATTATCCAGCCTGATATCACCGATGTTGACGAACTTATCACCGGCAGACGCCGTGAAGGCGTTATCTCAACATTCAGCACCTTCTGCAAAAAGACCGTCAGCAGTCTGATGGGATATTTTGTAGGCTCGGCACTTGAATGGTTCGGATATAACCCTGCCGTGAAAGAACCTCATCTTCAACTCCGTCGCACAAACATCGGTCTGCGTGTCTGCTATTCCGTTATTCCTGCAATTCTGGCGCTTTTCTGCGTAATTTCAGTTTACAGGTATTCAATGACCAAGGCTGACCACGAAGAAATAAAGCGTGTTATCAAAGAAAAACACGAAACAGGTGACTGTGAAATTTCGGATTCCGGCAGAAAGAGAATTGAAAAAATAGCAGGTCAGAAATGGGAGGATATGTGGATTGGTCAGAGTACCGTCAACAGAAGCCTCGAAAATGTATTATAATCAAGGAGAAAAATAAATTGGCAGTTTCAAAGGATAAAATCAGGAATTTTTCAATCATTGCTCATATCGACCACGGCAAGTCTACCCTTGCGGACAGACTGCTTGAAAAAACCAATTCCGTGGCATCACGTGATATGACGGCACAGCTTCTTGACAAGATGGACCTTGAAAGAGAAAGAGGTATCACCATCAAGGCTCATGCCGTTAAGCTCAATTATCTTGCTGAGGATGGCGAGGAATACGTACTTAATCTTATTGATACACCGGGTCACGTTGACTTTAACTATGAAGTTTCCCGTTCACTTGCAGCCTGCGAAGGTGCGGTGCTTATCATTGATGCATCTCAGGGTGTTGAAGCACAGACTCTGGCAAACACCTATCTTGCACTCGACCACGACCTTGAACTTGTACCCGTTATCAACAAAATCGACCTGCCTTCCGCTGACCCTGACAGAGTTGCCGCCGAAGTTGAGGATGTAATCGGTCTTGACTGCTCCGAGGCACCCAGAGTATCGGCAAAAACAGGTGTCAACATCGAGCAGGTGCTTGAACACATAGTTAAAGATATTCCCGCACCCGAAGCAAACGACGACCTTCCTCTGCGTGCACTGATTTTCGACTCGGTATACGACAGCTACAAAGGCGTTATCGTTTATGTCAGAATCAAAGAAGGTAAAATCAAGCCGGGCGATACAATGAGAATGATGGCAACAGGTGCAGAATTCACCGTTGTTGAAACCGGATATATGCGTGCTACAATTCCCGAGCCCTGCAAGGAACTTACCGCAGGCGAGGTTGGTTATATTACCGCATCAATCAAAACCGTAGGCGATGCAAGAGTAGGTGATACGGTAACAACCGTTGAAAATCCTGCCGCTGAGCCTCTGCCCGGTTACAGAAAAGTAAACCCCATGGTTTACTGCGGCGTTTACCCTGCTGACGGTGCAGATTACGAAAATCTCCGTGATGCACTTGAAAAGCTTCAGCTTAACGATGCCGCTCTTACCTATGAGCCCGAAACATCGGGTGCGCTGGGATTCGGTTTCCGTTGCGGTTTCCTTGGTCTGCTTCATCTTGAAATCATTCAGGAACGCCTTGAAAGAGAATACGACCTTGACCTTGTAACAACAATCCCCAGCGTTATTTATAAAATCAATCTTACCGACGGCTCAATGATTGAGATTGACAACCCCACTCATTACCCCGACCCTGCAACAATCGCATCCTGCGAAGAACCCTTCACAAACGCTCATATATATGCTCCTACCGAGTATGTCGGCACCATCATGGACCTTTGCCAGGACAGACGAGGCGTTTTCAAAAATATGGATTATATTACGCCTGATCGCGTTGATATCCACTACGAACTGCCTCTCAACGAAATTATTTACGACTTCTTTGATTCGCTCAAATCAAGAACAAGAGGTTACGCTTCATTTGACTATGAAATTTCAGAATACAGAAAATCAAATCTTGTGAAGCTTGATGTACTTCTTAACGGCGATATCGTTGACGCACTTTCATTTATCATTCACTCCGAAAAAGCTTACTCAAAGGCACGCAAGATTGCCGAAAGACTTAAAGAGCATATTCCCCGTCAGATGTTCGAAATCCCCATTCAGATCGGCATCGGCGGCAAGATTATTGCCCGTGAAACCGTTAAAGCAATGCGTAAAGACGTTCTTGCAAAGTGCTACGGCGGTGATATTACCCGTAAGAAAAAGCTGCTTGAAAAGCAGAAGGAAGGTAAAAAGAGAATGCGTCACTTCGGTACGGTTGAAGTACCTCAGGAAGCATTCATGGCAGTTCTCAAGCTTGACGACAACGACTAAAAAGGGCGGCAATATGCCGCCTTTTTCAACAGGTGATAACTATGAAGCCCATCGGATTATATATCCACATCCCTTTTTGCAACGGCAAATGTCCTTACTGCGATTTTTATTCCGTTACTCCTCAATGCGATACGGTTGAAAAATATGTTAATGCTCTTTGCCGTGAAATCGACAAGGCTGACAGAATTTATGACACCGTCTATTTCGGTGGCGGCACACCGTCACTTATAGGCGCAGATAACATTGCAAAAATAATGTCACACATAAACCGCACGGAAAGCTGTGAGGTTACGTTGGAATGCAACCCGTCAGATACGGGTTCATCTGATTCTGCCTTTGACTTCAAAAAGGTTGCACAAAGCGGAGTTAATCGTATTTCAATGGGTCTGCAAAGCGCCGATAACAAAGAAAGAGCAGCACTTGGGAGACGTGGCGGATGCGAAGATGTTGAGCGTGCAGTTAAAAGAGCAAGAGAGGCAGGAATAGAAAATATTTCTCTCGACCTTATGCTGGGCATTCCCGGTCAGACTGCTGAAACCCTGAAAGAATCAATCCGTTTCTGTAAAGAAATGAAAGCAAAACATATCAGCGCATATATCCTGAAAATTGAAGAAGGCACTCCTTTTTATGCAAAAAAAAAATTACTTTCTTTGCCTGACGAGGATGAAACCTGTGATTTATACCTGACTGCCGTTGAAGAACTTAAAAAAGCAGGATACCTACAATATGAAATCTCAAATTTTTCCCACCAGGGATTTGAAAGCAGACACAACCTTAAATATTGGCGGTGCGAGGAATATCTCGGCATCGGTGCATCTGCTCATTCTTTTGTTGACGGCAAAAGATTTTATTACGAAAGAAGTATTGATAATTTCATAAACGGCACACTGCCTGCCTGCGACGGAGAAGGCGGTGACGAAGAAGAATATATTATGCTTGCTTTAAGACTTACGGAAGGATTGATTTTTGAAGATTTCAGAAACCGTTTCGGTCATTCTCTGCCCGAAAGTATTTTCACAAAAGCCGATACCCTGCAAAAACACGGGCTTGTAAAGGTTGACGGTAAATCAATATCGCTGACCGTGCAAGGCTTTCTGGTATCAAATTCTGTCATAACTTCGCTGATTTGAATTGTTTTGTATTGAAAAAACAATGATAATATGTTAAAATCAAGAAAAAGGAGGTTAATCCTATGAAAAAATCATTAAGTATAATTTTAACAGCAGTAATCCTTATCACTTCTGTATTTTCACTCAGTGCATTTGCGGCAGCATCACCCAAAACAGATGCTCTGCTTGGCAAAGTTGAAACAGCAGACGAACTTTCCGTAACCTTCACATCGGGTCAGTCAACAATTTTCAGTTTTCTCGGTCAGAATCCCGTAAACAAAGTTTCCGTTAAAGATAACAAAATCTCATATGAAGTCAACAACGGAATAATCACTGTCAGAATTGTGGCAAATGATAACGGTATTTATGCTTATCTTCCCATTCTGCCTTTCTTCTACGTAAAACTCGACAGCAAGATTCTTGCTGTTGCAGATTTAAAAGAGCTTATCTCCAAGGCATCAAACCTTACTCAGGGCTTCATTCAGTATATTGACAGTTACAATGAAACCTTTGAAGGTAAAGAATACTATGTTGAAGAATATAATGACAGAGAAGTTGTAACAAGCAAATTCTATTACGACGGCGACAACCTTAAAATTCTTAAAGTTGAAAACGCTGTTACAAAGTCAGTACAGTACACCTACTTTGATACAATAGCTTTTGAGGCTGATGACAGTTTATTTGATGTGCCCGTGCTTGCATTTGATGTTACACCCCTGCTCCAAGGTCTTTTCCTTGCGCTTATCGGCTCCGCATTACCCGTATAACTCAATAAATATCAACGGCAGAGAGTATATGCTCTCTGCCGTTTTTTTATACGGTTTTCATCCTCAGTTTCAGGTTATCGCTTATCATTGCAATAAACTCACTGTTTGTGGGCTTGCCCCGTTCATTCTGGATTGTGTATCCGAAATATGAACTGAGCACATCAACATCACCGCGGTCCCAGGCAACCTCAATAGCGTGCCTGATTGCCCTTTCAACTCTTGACGGAGTTGTTTTAAAGGTTTTGGCAACGGTAGGATAAAGGATTTTTGTGACCGAGCTTATCATTTCACTGTTGCTGACCGAAAGAATTATTGCCTCCCTCAGATACTGATAACCCCTTATATGCGCGGGAACGCCTATCTGGTGCATAATCTGCGAAACAACAACTTCCAGGTCTTTGACACCCGTGTGTGAAACATTTGAATTGTGAATATCGGAAAACTGGATTATTCTCTGAGCAAGCATCTGCGGGTCATAAGGTTTCAGAAAATAATAATCCGCACCGCTGCTGAGAATTTCGCTTTCAAATCTGGCATTATCCGTGCTTGAAAGAACCATCACAACAGGCCTTTTTTCAAGGCGCATTGAATCCAGCTCTCTGAGAACACCCAGGGCGTCAAGCCTGGGCATAAAGCCGTCCATCAGAAGAACATCGGGTATTTCTCCCTCTCTGAACCTTTCAATTATTCTGCTTCCGTCCTTTATCACCGTAGACACTTCAAAACCGTTTGAACGCAGAATTCCTGCAAGCTCGTGTGAAGTTTCTCCGCCGTCTTCGGTTATCATTGCTTTCAACATTTTTCTCATGGTTTTACCTCCGCTTGATTTAGTTCACGAAGATATTACCATATTTTACCAACTCTGTCAATGAATTTTTACCATTTTTTGTCAATTATTTTTCGCATATTACGACACTTAATTTAAGATGCAGCCTTTAATTCCGCAGTGTTGAGTGAATCCATAGTGTCTATCATACGCTGTGCAAACACTGCGTAGCCCTGCCTCGGTTCAGAAACAAAAACATGAGTCACCGCACCGACAAGCATTGAATTCTGAACAACAGGCGACCCCGACATCCCCTGAACAATGCCTCCCGTCTTTTCAAGAAGCACCGGGTCTGTTACCTTTATTATCATATTTCTTGCCGAATAATCCGATGAAGAATATATTTTTATAATTTCTATATCATAATACTGAGGTCCGCTGTCATCGATTGTTGTTATCATCTGCGCTTTGCCGGGTTTCACTTCATTTTCAAGAGCAACCGGAAAAGTTTTTTTGCCTGACGGATTTATGAGTGAACCGTAAACACCCATTTCGTGATTTACACGAAGGCTGCCCAGAACCGTATCTGAAAACACACCGCAAAGCTCTCCGGGATTACCTGAACTGCTTTTGTAATAGCCGTTCACTCTCGCTTTCACTGCTTCACCATTATCAAGAGGCATTATTTTGCCCGTATCAACATCGCATACGCCGTGACCCAGACCTGCAAACATTTTTGCACTGTCATCATAGAAAGTAACCGTGCCGATACCCGCAGAACTGTCCCTGACCCATATGCCTGCCTTATATTTTCCGTTAACCGACATATGAGGTTTAAGGTTAAGATGAGCCGTACCACCGTCCCGTTCAACGGTCAATTTTATTGTTTTACCTTGCGATTTTTCAACAAAATCCGTAAGCTGCTGTGAACTCGATGCTACAACTCCGTTAATATGAGTGATAACATCTCCGCATTTGATACCTGCATAATCCGCAGGGCTTACACTGCCCGATGCTGTGGTCACACTGTCTGTACTGACAACAATAACACCTTTTGTATACAGCTTTATGCCGAAAACCTCTCCGCCGAGAGCAACATATCGCCGCTTTGCTGAGTTTACGGCACAGATTTCATCAGGGCGGCTCTGAACGCCGTAAATCTCCGTTCCGAAAACCGAAACACATAAAACCAAAACCGCAGCCGCCGCAGTTCTAAAAAAACGTTTCAAATTTTCACCTCCGTGTTTGCTTCGAAGCACTAATAATTTGCTCCGTCATCACAGCATTAAACCACGGATAAATAAGCCGTAATAAATTTTCAGCTTTTCAATTTTTTTCGTATTTGGCAATATGTAAAAATTTCACTTAAAATTTCATTTAATTTAACGAAAAAAAAGTAGTGACAAACTGAAAAACATATGATATAATGAGTGTACCGAGGAATGCTCAGTTCCTTCTGATGTTACCTACCAGCATTAATTCGGATATAAAGCCTAAGACAGAGAACTCTTCACTCAAATGAAGGGTTCTCTGCCTTTTATGTTGACATATGTAACTTGTGGGTATAATATTTATAAGGAACTTTCTGAAACAGGTGAAACTATGGAACAATATAACATTACAGGCATGAGCTGTGCGGCTTGCAGTTCGCGGGTTGAAAAAGCCGTTTCAAAGCTTGAAGGTGTAACCTCCTGCTCGGTAAGCCTTCTGACCAATTCTATGTCTGTTGAAGGTACAGCAGATAATTCACAGATAATTGCCGCAGTAAAATCCGCAGGTTACGGTGCATCGCTTAAAAAGGATGTTAACAAAAAAAACGAAGCTGATGATTCATTGGAGGATACCGAAACACCTGCCCTGAAAAAAAGACTTGTTGCATCCGTGATTTTTCTTGCGGTGCTGATGTATTTTTCAATGGGGCATATGATGTTCAGCCTTCCCCTGCCATCGTTTTTCAGTGTAAACCATATTGCAAACGGAATTTTACAGCTTATTCTGACCTCTGTTATAATGGTAATAAATCAGAAGTTTTTTGTAAGCGGTTTTAAAGGTCTGATTAACCGGGCACCCAATATGGATACTCTTGTGGCATTGGGATCGGGAACATCGTTTATATGGAGTATCATAGTTCTTTTTCTGATGACTCAGGCACAGTTAAACGGCAATTACTCAGCGGTTGCGGAATATATGCACAGTTTTTATTTTGAATCGGCGGCAATGATTTTAACGCTGATAACCGTTGGCAAAATGCTGGAAGCACGCTCAAAAGGAAAAACCACAGATGCCCTCAAAGGACTTATGAAGCTTGCACCCAAGACCGCAAACATAATTAAAAACGGCAATGAAATTTCCGTTCCTGTTTCGCAGGTGAAAAAAGGTGATATATTTGTGGTGCGGCCCGGTGAAAGCATCCCCGTTGACGGTGTGGTGATTGACGGCACGAGTGCGGTTGATGAATCGGCACTGACGGGAGAAAGCATTCCCGTTGATAAAGCCAAGGGTGATGAGGTTTCTGCCGCCACAATAAATCAATCGGGATTTATCAGATGCGAGGCTGCCCGTGTGGGCGAAGATACCGCACTTTCACAAATAATAAAGACCGTAAGCGATGCCGCTGCAACAAAGGCACCCATTGCCAAAACAGCAGATAAGGTTTCGGGCATATTCGTGCCTGCGGTTATCACTGTCGCACTTATTACATTTATAATATGGCTTGTCGCAGGCGAAAGCACGGGCTTTGCTCTTGCAAGAGGAATTTCTGTCCTTGTGATAAGCTGTCCCTGTGCATTGGGGCTTGCAACACCCGTTGCAATTATGGTAGGAAGCGGTGTTGGTGCAAAAAACGGAATACTTTTCAAAAATGCCGCATCTCTTGAATCAGCAGGAAAAATCAGCATTGTTGCACTTGATAAAACGGGAACAATCACCGAGGGAAAGCCTGTTGTAACGGATATTGTGCCCTTCGATTGCAGTGAAGAAACTTTGCTTGAAACCGCATATTCACTTGAAGTTAAAAGCGAGCATCCCCTTGCAAAGGCAATCGTTTCAAAAGCCGAGGAAATGAAAATCAAATGTTATGAGACAGAAAACTTCACCTCGTTGACGGGCAACGGACTTTCTGCCGTTAAACAAGGTACAGAAATTTACGGCGGCAGTCTTAAATTTATTGAAACAAAAGCAAATATTTCCGATAAAATACGTTCAGACGCAAACCGTTTTGCAGACAGCGGTAAAACTCCTCTGCTTTTCGCAAAAGATAACAAGGTGACAGGTATAATCGCCATTGCTGATACGGTCAAGAACGACAGTGCCGAAGCTGTAAAACAACTGAAAAATATGGGCATACGAGTAATTATGCTTACGGGAGATAACGAAAATACCGCCCGTGCAATCGGCAAAGTTGCAGGTGTTGATGAAGTTTTTGCAGGTGTTTTGCCTGACGGCAAAGAAACGGTCATCCGCAATCTTATGAAAAAAGGCAAAGTCGCAATGGTTGGTGACGGAATAAACGATGCCCCTGCTCTGACCCGTGCGGATGTGGGTATTGCAATAGGAACGGGCACGGACATTGCCGTTGACTCTGCGAATATTGTGCTTATGAAAAACAGGCTATGCGATGTGCCTGCTTCAATCCGTCTCGGCAGAGAAACTCTGAAAAATATACGGCAGAATCTTTTCTGGGCATTTCTTTATAACATTCTGGGTATTCCCCTTGCGGCAGGTCTTTTCATTCCGGTTTTCGGATGGGAACTGAATCCTATGTTCGGTGCCGCTGCAATGAGCCTTTCAAGTTTTTGTGTTGTATCAAACGCTTTGCGGCTTAATCTTTTTAAAATTCACAGCGATAAAAAGGATAAAAAAATAAAAACCAAGGAGAAAAAAATTATGACAAAAACGATGAAAATTGAAGGTATGATGTGCCCCCACTGCGAGGCAAGGGTAAAGAAAACTCTTGAAGGAATTGAAAATATTGAAAGTGCGGATGTAAGCCACGCAGACGGCACTGCGGTTGTAAATTTTGTCGCACCCGTTGCAGACGATGTTCTTAAAAATGCAGTTGAAGAACAGGGATACACAGTAATTGATATTAAATAACAAAGAAAGCGGTGTCACAAGGGCGACCCTTCACAAGGAATTTAAGCCTTAAAAAGGCTATTTTGGTATATAACCGCGTTGAAAATGCTCGGAATCCGTCAAGGATTCCTGTGCTTTTCGCCTTGTTCTATATCCAAACTATCTCTTTTTAAGGTGCAAAGCAGTTTTTATCAGGTTGTTTTTCGTTCAGACAAAATGACAAAAATCCCGTAATACTTGATGTATTACGGGATTTTTTCGTGAAGTATTAACGGAAAAGAATCGATAAAAACCTTACCTTCCTTATGAAGGGTCGCCCAAGACACCGCTTATTTCTTTTGCCGCTTTCACGGCGGCGTTATATAAATCTTCTTTGCAGGTTTTCAGAATTTCATCAAAGGTTTTATCACTTTCGCAGGCAAAGTAAAGCTCTGAAACACCGAGATTTCTGATTTTCTCCGCACCTTCACCCTTACTGCCGCAGATTGCAATAACCTTTTTATTCATATTTGCAGACCGTTCTGCAATGCCCGATATAACTTTACCATCAACACTCTGATAGTCAAGCCTGCCTTCACCTGTTATAATCAAATCAGCATTTTTCGCTTTTGCTTCAAAATCCGCTGTGTCGAGAAGAATATCTATCCCCTTTTTTAGCTCACCGCCCAGGAAAGCCACTGTGCCTGCCCCCATTCCTCCTGCGGCACCCGAACCTTTTATGAGTGACACATCGGCATTTAAATCTCTGCGGATAATTTCCGCTATATGCCTCAGCCCTTTGTCAAGGCGTTTTACCATAGCTTCATCCGCACCCTTCTGCGGTGCAAAAACATATGCCGCACCTTTTTCACCGTAAAGGGGATTTTCTACATCACAAGCGGCAGTAACGGGTATATCCACTGCTTTTTCAGGCGGTATGATTTTTGATACTCCGCAAAGAGTACCGCCCGCGGGAACAAATCCTTTTCCGTTTTCATCGGTAAACACATATCCCAGTGCCGCCGCCATACCTGCACCGCAGTCATTGGTTGCACTGCCGCCAAGACCAAGAAGAATTTTTTCGGCACCACGGAAAAGAGCATCTGTTATAAGTTCCCCTACTCCGAAGGTCGTTGCCTTTTCGGGGTTTTTATTTTCGCCTGCAAGAGGAAGCCCTGCGCAGGCCGCCATTTCAATAACGGCTGTTTTATCTGGCAGCATAAGATATTCAGCCTGCATTTTCTCACCGAAAACACCGCAAACCGTTGTTTTTATCATTTCACCGCCTGAAATATCATACAAACAGGCACAAAGCCCCTCGCCGCCATCGGCAGCAGGGAGCTTTGTTATATTCACATTTTTTATTGTGTCGGCAAACGCCTGCCCGATAATATCGCATACCTGACGTGCGGTCAGAGTACCTTTGAAACTGTCGGGTACAATAAGAATATTCATATTATTCAGCAGAAGCCCTTCTGATGTATTTTTTAAAGAATTTTACACCGGGTGCAACGGCACTGATAGGAATTCTTTCGTTTGTGCCGTGAGCAGTACGGAGAAGCTCAACACTGAGTCTGTAAGGTGCATAGCGATAAATATTTTCACAGATAGGCTCATAGTAGCAGGCATCTGTGCCGCCCATAACAAGATAAGGAGTAACGATTGCGTTATTATTATCCTGCATAATGATTTCTTCCATTATTTTGAAAGCTCTTGAATCTGTGGGTGAGAATTTTGAAGCTTCCTTGGCTTTAAGCACCTTAACCTCAACATCCTTGTATCTGCAAACCTTACGGATATGCTTTTCAACATCTGCAACGGTTGTGCCCGGCATCTGTCTGAAATTAACGGTTATACTTGACTTCTGAGGAAGAACATTGGCGGCAGGGCTACCCTGAGCCATTGTAACCGCGGTTGTTGTTCTTACAAAGCAAGCAGTAAAAGGAATCTTAGTCATACCGTATTTAAGGAGAGGCTTCATATAATCAAGGTTGCACATAAGAAGGCGTGCAGGGTATGTGCAGTTTTTGCCTATACCCGAGAAAAGGTCATGAACAAAGGGCATAAGCTCCGCTTTGAACTGATTATTTTCAAGATCCTTGATAACATTTGCAAGCTTGCCAAGACCCGAATGCACGGGAGGCTGTGAGGAATGACCGCCCTTGCTGTTAACGGTAATTTCAAAATCAACATAACCTTTTTCGGCAATACCGATACCTACAAGGTCTTTTTCGTTTATAATGCCCTTGACATTTACGGGAATGATTGCACCGCCTTCGTCAAGAACACTGTCAAGATGGATTCCTCTTTCTTTGAGAACTTTCATAATGCTCTTTGCGCCGCCTTCTTCCGAGGCAACAACTTCTTCATCCTGACCGAAAAGAAGATATACATCTCTCTCGGGCTGAAAGCCTTCTTCAAGAAGGGTTTCAACAGCATCCATAACACCGATAAGGTGATTTTTCATATCAACTGCGCCTCTGCCCCAGATGAATTCACCGTCATTATGTCCGCTGAAAGGAGCATAGGTCCAATCCTGCTCGGTACCCTCTGAAATGGGAACAACATCCTGATGAGCAAGCAGAGCAATGGGTTCAAGGTCTGATCTTGTGCCCTTCCAACGGTATACAAGACTTGCCTCCTGAACTACTTCTTTTTCAAGTGTTTTATGAATAAGGGGAAACGCTTCTTCAAGAAAAGCGTGAAATTCATCAAACTTTGAGAAATCCACATTTGCCTTATCGGGATAGCTTATAGTAGGTATCGAAAGTGCTTTTGAAAGGTGTTCAAGGCATCTCTCTTCATTAACATTTTCCTCGGTGGATGTACCGTAATTTTTCTTCTCAGGTACATAAAGTGCAGCCTTTACCGCTGTTGCAACTGCCGCCGCACCGACAGCACCGCCTATAATTTTCTTCCACATAGTATATTTCCTTTCTTACATAAAGAATTTACGCTCTGCCCAATCTTTGAAGCGTTTGCTTTTTGCCATAACAGCAAAAAATATCATCAATGAAACGCAGCAAGCAGTTACAATAAATGAAATCACAACCTGCAGTTTTCCGTTATAATACATGTTCATACATATTTCAATAATGAAACTCATCAGATTGATTGCACCTAGCACTGCAACCGCAATCACAGACTTGTCCCGCGGCTTTCTCAGCCAGAAAATAAACAGGTTGCAAAAAGCCCATAAGGCTATTACCACGGGCAGAACAATAGAGCTGAACCAACCGTCCTCAACACCGTAAAGCCTGAACATATTCAGATATGCGAGCAAAGCAATGGCATCAATACCCAGCATAACAACAGGAATGCTCTTCTTCCACAGCAGAGGGAAAATAAACCATACCCAGGCAACCGCAAATCCGCCGACAATGAATTTTGATATTTCACTTTTAAAAATCAAAATATCCAGTAAGAGTAGCACCAGATTGGGAATAAGAACAATAAGTGAAAGCACGAATGCCCAATATTTTTTGCTTACGGATTTGGGAATTTCAAGACTTTCGGGAAAAAGAGGTTTTTCGGGTTCTGCTGTTTTTTCTTTCGGATTTATTACGGGTGTATCGCAAAGGGGGCAAGCCGGACATTCCTTTTCAAGCTCTACGCCGCAATTTACACAGTATGACATCAGGCGTCACCTCCTGCAATAAAATGTCTGTTGCTTTCAATCTTAACTGGTATACCGAATTTAACAAGAGTTGTAAAAATTTCTCTTTGCACAGTGGGTTCTTCAAAAATATTCGAAACACTCAGTGCAAGGGTATCTTTATATGAAAGCGCCGCACATTTGGGAATAAGCATACCCGGTCCCGTTGAAAGGCACAGCTTTTCAATATACTGCTCCATTTCTTTGGGAGTTCTGATTATACCCAGATTTGTAATCAGAGCGCTTGTTGCTTTTTCTCCTGTAATCTTATATACAACGCTTATACCGAAATCTTTAAGAAATGAAGGAAGAATACGCATAACGGGATTTTTTTCAAAACCTGCATTGCCGTTCATCATCGCCTGCAATTCTTTTTCATTATTAATGTATCGGAGATAGAGTGAAAGCTGTTTCACGATTTCGGGGAATGTGTATTCTCCCATTTTGGGGTCAATCTGGAAAGAATAGCACAACATAAAGTTACGCAGAGTTTCACTTTCGCAGAAGTTACGGACATTGACCGGAAACTGCACACCTACAGGCTTTTCTTTATTCCATTTATCCTGTTTCTGAAGATTATACATTATCCACACAAGAAGAGCCGCCACATATTCGGTTATGGTAACGCCGTATTCACGGGCTTTTTCTTTGATTACCGCAACGGGTATATACCCCGTTGTGATGTTAAGATAATGCTTGGGCAACCGTTTTCCCTTATAGTGATATGTGAACTTATAGATTCGCTGCGCCTTTGCCTTTGATCTGACATTTTTAAGGTACGCATCTTCACTTTCACCTTCGTGGGGCTTTTCGTTTATATCAAGTACAGCCTCACCGTTGGGGATATCCTTACCCGTCAGTCTGAGATAAACGGCGGTAAGAGTCATAAAGAATCTTGATGCACCGTAGCCATCAGTTATGGCATGAAAGAAATCGACGGATATTCTGTTTTCATAGTAATAAACCTTAAAAAGATAACCGTTGTTTTCTTTCCATTTGAAACGCTGGCAGGGATTTGCAATATCGGGCATAACAGGAGGCATTCCGTAAGGATTTTTTTCAAGATAATGCCAGAAAAATCCGTTACGCATACGCACATCAAACATAGGGAAACGAGGCATTGTCATTTCCAATGCCTTTTGAAGCAAAGCGGGATCGATTTTCTCGGTCAGTGTAACCGACATACGGTATACATTCGACCATGACGACGTATTCTGACCGGGAAAAACCTTTGCCGCATTATCAAGTTTATACCACTGTCTTTGCCTTAACGGTATTTTAGCCTTCATAAGCTACTCCAATCAAAAGAAACTTAACTGGGTTGATTTGGGAAGGGATTCAAACGCACCGCCCTCTTCAAGGGCTGCAATAATTGTTTTTGAGGCGCCTGAACGAAGCTGGAAATCCTCTATTGAAAGGAATTCTCCGCCGCCGTCATTTCTTGCCGCTTCAAGACCTTCTGCCGCTCTGCCGCCGCAGCCTGCAATGGCAGAGAAGGGTAAACGGATTTTTCCGTCTTCAATAACATATCTGTTTGCGGTGGATTTATAAATATCGATGGGAAGAATTTCAACACCTCTCGCCATCATTTCATTGATAACCTGAAGCGAGGTAAAGGTACCTTCTTCCTTGGCGGTAGCTGTTTTCTGATTCATTTTAGCCTTGATTTCATCCATCTTTTTCTTAACCGCTCCCCTGCCTGCAAGTACAGCCGCAGTATCAATATCTTCACCTCGCACCGTCATATAGGTTGCGTAATACTCAACGGGTCTGTAAAGCTTGTACCAGGCAAGACGCATTGCCGCACTTACGTAAGCGGCGGCGTGAGCCTTGGGGAACATATATTTGATTTTCATACAGGAATCAAGATACCACTGAGGTACATCGTGGTCAAGCATTTCCTTTTTATGCTCATCCGTAAGAAGCGAGGTTGCCTTACCTTTTCTTACGATTTCCATAATCTTGAATGCCATACCCTTTTCAACACCTTTGTTGATAAGGTAAACCATAATATTGTCACGGGTACCGATAACCTCGGAAATGGTGCAGGTTCCGTTCTTGATAAGATCCTGAGCATTGCCTATCCAAACATCCGTACCGTGAGAAAGACCTGAAATCTGAAGCATATCGGAGAAATTCTTGGGCTGTGACTCAATAAGCATCTGACGCACAAAAGGAGTGCCCAGCTCAGGCAACGAAAGAGTTCCCGTTTCGCAGTCAATATCTTCTGCTGTTACTCCCATAGGCTCGGGAGTGGTCAGAAGTTCATAAAGCTTGGGGTCACAGACATCAATTTTCATAACGTTTGTGCCCGTCATATCTTCAAGATGCTTGTACATTGTGGGAACATCATGACCCAGGTTATCAAGTTTAAGAATAGTATCGTGAAGCGAATGGAAATCGAAATGAGTTGTTCTGTGAATGGAATCCGCATCATCCGCAGGGTGCTGGATGGGGGTGAAATCCTCGGCATCCATATCCGCAGGCACAACAACCATTCCGCCCGGGTGCTGACCCGTTGTTCTCTTTACACCGACGCAGCCCTGCACAAGGCGGTCTGCCTCAGCTCTTGAAAGAACGATTCCCTTTTCCTCAGCCCACTTTTTAACGAAGCCGAAAGCAGTTTTATCTGCAAGAGTACCGATTGTACCCGCCTTGAAAACATGGGTTTTGCCGAAAAGTTCTTCCGTATATCTGTGAGCGTAGAACTGGTATTCACCCGAAAAGTTAAGGTCGATATCGGGCTGTTTATCACCGTAGAAACCAAGGAAGGTTTCGAAGGGAATATCGTGACCGTCACGGTGCATATCTTTACCGCATACGGGACAATTCTTGGGAGGCATATCATAGCCCGAACCGAATTCGCCCTTATAGAAGAATTCGCTGTGCTTGCATTCTTCGCAGATATAGTGAGGCACAAGAGGGTTAACCTCTGAAATACCTGCCGCAAAAGCAACAAAGGATGAACCAACCGAACCTCGGGAACCGACATAGTAACCGTTATCCATTGAGTTCCACACAAGCTTCTGGGCGATGATATAAAGAACAGCGAAACCGTTTTTGATGATTGAATCAAGTTCTTTATCAAGTCTTTCCTTGATATATTCAGGCAAAGGATTACCGTAGTAATCCTGCATTCTGTCATAGCAGATCTGACGCAGTTCTTCATCCGCACCTTCAATTTTGGGAGGATATGTGCCATCAGGAATGGGCTTTATTTCCTCGCACATATCGGCAATGAGATTGGGATTTTTGACAACCACTTCATATGCCGTATCCTCGCCGAGATACGCAAACTCTTCAAGCATATTCTGAGTTGTTCTCAGGTAAAGAGGAGCCTGCTCCGATGCATCCTTGAAGCCCTGTCCTGCCATAAGAATCTCTCTGAAAATCTTATCGCTTTCATCCATAAAGTGAACGTCACCCGTTGCAACAACGGGTATTCCCATTTCATCTGCGAGATGAATTATGCGGCGGTTGATTTCGTTAAGATCTTCTTCACTGTCAACCATACCTTCACGGAGCATAAACGCATTGTTTCCGTTAGGCTGAATTTCAAGGTAATCGTAAATACTTGCAATTTCAAGCAGTTTTTCCTTGGGCATACCCATATAAATTGCCTGATATAGCTGACCTGCCTCACAGGCACTGCCCACAATAAGCCCCTCTTTGTGAGCAATAAGCTCACTTCGTGGAATACGGGGATGTCGGTAATAGTATTCAAGATTGGATTTTGAAATAAGCTGATAAAGATGTTTCAGACCAGCCCTGTTTTTTGCAAGAAGAATTATGTGGTATGTGGGCAGACGTTTTACATTTACGGGAATCTTTTCGTTGATTTCCGAAATATTTTCAACACCCTTTTCTTCACACAGAGCAATAAGCTTTTCGAAAATACGGGCAAGGGCACCTGCATCTTCATCCGCTCTGTGGTGGTCAAACTTGGGAAGCTTGAAATAATTGGATATTGAATCAAGCTTATAATTCTTTATTCCCTCAATAAGACTCTGTGCCATAACAAGAGTATCGATATGAGTGAAATTATAATCTATACCGTTTCTTCGGCAGGTATGTTTAAGAACATTGGTATCAAAAGTTGCATTATGGGCAACAAGCACACCGTCACCGCAGAATTCAAAAAATTTGCGTACAGCCTCTGCTTCCTTGGGTGCATTGGCAACCATTGCATTTGTAATACCCGTAAGTTCTGTGATTTTTGCAGGAATAGGCATTTCGGGATTGACAAAGGTCTGGAATCTTGCTCTTTCCGCACCGTCAACAAACTTGACCGCACCGATTTCCGTAAGACGGACTCTGTCGGTACGAAGACCCGTTGTTTCCACGTCAAACACAATAAATGTGCCGCTGAGTGGCATATCGGCATTTCCCGTTACGATTTTTGCCGAATCGTCAACAAGATAGCCTTCCATACCGTAAATAACCTTTATTCCGTTTTTCTTTGCCGCGGCAGCTGCTTCGGGGAATGCCTGCACAACACCGTGGTCGGTTATCGCCACAGCCTTATGACCCCATTTAGCCGCTCTTGCCACAAGCTTTGCCGCACCCGTCAGACCGTCCATTGCGGACATATTGGTATGAAGATGAAGCTCGACACGCTTTTCTTCGGCAGTATCTTTGATATCAAGCTCTTCAATAAGCATAACCGAGGTTGCTTTTATGCACTCAGTTTTGATGTAATCATCATACTCAACATGACCTCTGAGCATTATAACCTTGCCGTCTGCAAGATTTGAAACAAGCTGCTCGCAATTCTGAGTTGCCTCAAAGATTTTTACCGTATATGAATTTGTTTTATCTGTTATGTTGAAGTTAATAATCTTACGCTTACCGTCACGGGTATCGCGCATATCAAGCGAAAAAATCCGTCCCCATACGGTAACATTGCCGTCCTCAATGGAAATGCCGCTGAGAGGCACGGGCTTCGATTTGATTTTGTTACCGTAGATAACCTTTGCGTTGGTAAGAGAAATAGGAAGATCTTCATATTCCTGCTTGGGTGCTTTGGGCTTTTTGGTTTCTTCGACAACAGGAACTTCAATCTTTACATTGTCCGCCTGCATCTGCATATATTCGGGTGAATCAAGCTTTGGCGCACCACCTTCACCTTTGATTTCGACCGCAGGCTGAAAACCAAAAGTTTCCTTTATATATTTCACAAGGAATTCCTTTGCACCTGCATCATTAAGAATATCCGCACCGTTGAATACGGTTATTTCAACAGACTCTTCACCGAATGTAAATTTTGCATTTTCAAGAAAACCGTTAGCCGCCGCAATATTTTCTTTCATAGCTCTCATAAGCTGAGGTGCACACTTTTCTGAAAAAGCACTGCGTAAATATTTCGGCTCAATAACGGTTTTGTTTATTCCAAGGGCTGTTTTTATTTCATTCTGAGCTGAAAGAATAAATCCGTCCTCTACATATCTGTCAAACCGAGCAGTAATGCTCAGTTTCATTGTATCTTCATCAAGGCTGATCTTTTCAACCGTACCGCCTGCAAAAACTTCTCGCAAACCGGGATTTATAAAATCGCCTATAAAGTTTAAAATGTTGTTTTCCTGCATTTTATCCTCATAATTTATCAATTTCTGAAATTAATTTTTCAACTGCTTCATTTTCAGGTACCTTACAGACAATTTCGCCTTTTTTGAATATAAGGGCACAACCGTCACCGCCTGCAATACCGATATCCGCTTCTCTCGCCTCACCGGGTCCGTTTACCGCACAGCCCATAACCGCTACTTTTATGTTCTTTTTACAGCCTGAAAGACGCTGCTCAACCTCATTTGCAAGTGAAATAAGGTCAATTTTTGTTCTGCCGCAGGTAGGGCAGGCAACGATATCAACACCGTCAGTTTTAAGTCCGGTTGCTTTAAGAATTCCGTTTGCCGCCGAAACCTCCTTAACGGGGTCGTCGGTCATTGAAACCCTGATTGTATCGCCTATTCCGTCAAGCAGAAGTGAACCGATGCCGATTGATGACTTGATAAGCGCCATGTTATGTGTACCTGCTTCGGTAACACCCAGATGAAGGGGGTAACTGCATTTTTCGGCAACAAGCCTGTAAGCCTTCGCCATAATATTAACATTTGATGATTTGATTGAAATGATTATATCTTCAAAATCACACTGTTCAAGAAGCGAAACATGACCCAGTGCACTTTCTGCAAGCGCTTCGGCACAAGGTGAGCCGTATTTTGAAAGAATTTCTTTTTCAAGAGAGCCTGAATTAACGCCGATACGGATAGGCACCTGCTTTGCTTTGCAGGCATCGGCAACAGCTCTGATCCTATCCATTGAGCCGATATTACCCGGATTGATACGGATTTTATCAACTCCCGCTTCAAGGCTTGCAAGTGCAAGGCGATAGTCGAAATGTATATCCGCAACAACAGGCACGGTAAGATTTTCTTTAAGCTTTTCAATCAGCTTCACCGCCGCCATATCGGGCACTGCGGCACGGATTATTTCGCAGCCTGCCTTTTCAAGCTCAACCGCCTGCCTGACACTGCCCTCAATATCCGAAGCAGGTTTATTAAGCATTGACTGCACGGTTATCGGTGCATCTCCGCCCACAAAAATGTTGCCGACCTTTACCTTTCTGCTTATTCGCCTTTTCATAGCTTTAACCTCTTATCAATCTTAAAATATCACTTAACGAAATCACTACCATAAGCAGTAAAAGAAGAACCATTCCCACAGCGTGTACCCAGCCTTCGTACTTTGCAGGCACAGGTTTTCTGAAAACAAACTCAATTGCAAGGAAAAAGAGCCTGCCGCCGTCAAGTGCGGGAAGGGGAAGAAGATTAAATAATCCGATATTTATGGCTATCATTGCCATAAGTGTGAAAAGATATGTGTAATCCGTCTGCTGGGTTGCAACCTGTGCCGCATCCGCAATATAGGATACCGTGCCGATGGGACCCGAAAGGTCACTCAGACCGTACTGACCCGTAACAAGGTCGAGCAGACTTATCCACACAATACGTCCTATTGAAACGGATTCAAGCACCGCGTTTTTTGTAACACTCAGGAATCCCGGTTCAACACCTCTGATTATGAAGTCGTATATGATGGTGATTGTACCATCCTGATTTTTCATTGTCTGAAAAGGAACTCCGTTAAGCTCAACTTTTTCGCCTTCACGCTCAACGGTGAAATCAATAATTCCGTCCTTATCCCTTGCCATAAGAAAGCTCAGGTCATATTCGGAATAAACCTTTTTGCCGTTGATTTTCTTAATCTCATCCCCTGCCTGCAAATACTGACTGCTGACTGAATTTTCTTCAAATGAATGTATCTGAGGAAGTCCGATGAGATTGGTCTGAGAAAGCATAACCGCAACGATTATTGCACCCATAATAAGGTTAACAACACCGCCTGCGGCAACAATAATAAATCTTTGCCAGGCAGGTTTGTTACAGAAAGCTCTTTCGTTTTCGCTTTCTTCATCCTCACCTTCCATACTGACAAAACCGCCAATGGGAAAAAGACGAAGCGCATATCTGGTTTCACCCTTTTTGAATTTAAAAAGTGTAGGACCCATTCCCATTGCAAACTCATTTACCTTCACCTTAAAAAGCTTTGCAAAGGTAAAATGACCAAGCTCATGAAAAAAGATGAGCAAGCCAAAGAAAAGTATGGCAACAAGAACAGGCCATACCTTTCCCCATACCGCCGCTGCGGACATAAGTGTAATTATTTTCATAAAAATAACCTTTCTGTTTCTCTGCGTACAAGCATATCTGTTTCGAATACCTGTTCAAGGGTGTAATCCGAAACAGAAGAAACACAGTCAAAAGCAGCTTCAACTGCTTTGGGAATATCGAGAAAACCTATTCTGCCGTTTCTGAAAAGCTCATTTGCCTTTTCGTTTGCCGCATTTACTGCCGCAGGGTAAAGACCGCCCATATCAAAAGCCTTTCTGCATAAGTTTATGCAGGAAAAGGTTTCATAATTAGGCTTTTCAAATGTTAATGTTGCAGCCTCGGCAAGGTCAAGCTGACCCACGGGGCTTACATATCGGTCAGGGTAAGTCAGTGCATACTGAATTGGAATACGCATATCGGGCAAACCAAGCTGTGCTATAACCGAATTATCAACATATTCCACAAGTGAATGAACTATGCTCTGCCTGTGAACAAGAATATCAATTTCGGAGCCCTTCATACCGAAAAGCCACGCCGCTTCAATAAGCTCCAATCCCTTGTTCATCATTGTAGCAGAGTCGATGGTTATTTTTGCACCCATACTCCAGTTAGGATGCTTCAATGCCTGAGCAAGAGTAACCTTTCCAAGTTCTGCCTTGCTCTTTCCGAAAAACGGACCGCCCGAAGCTGTCAGAATAAGCCTTTTTATCTGCTTATGGCTCTGACAACCCTGAATGGACTGAAAAATTGCCGAGTGCTCACTGTCAACCGGCAATATATCAACTCCCCTGTCAGCGGCGGCGTTCATAACTATTTTACCGCCTGCCACAAGGGTTTCCTTATTTGCAAGTGCAATTTTACTGCCTGCCTCAATGGCGGCGAGCGTAGGTGCAAGACCTGCAATACCTACAATGCTGTTAAGCACGGTATCTGCACCGCACCTTGCACACTCCTCAACACCCTTTGCACCCGAAAGCACCTTTGTTGAAGTATCTGCAACTTTTATCTTCAAATCCTCAGCCGCTTTTTCGTCTGCAACAGCAACAAAACGGGGGTTGAACTTTCTGATTTGTTCCTCAATTATATCGGTTCTTGAATTCGCTGTAAGTGCCAGAACTTCAAAGCCCATAAGCTGAGCCACTTCAAGAGCCTGAACCCCTATTGAACCCGTTGAACCGAGAACAGCAAGAGTTTTTGTCATGGTATCAATCCTTCGAATATTATTTGCCTGCAATGGCAAGCCCGATCTGAATTATTACATACATCGTCGGCATAGTTACAAGGAAACTGTCCACTCTGTCAAGCACACCGCCGTGACCGGGGAAAAGATTGCCGAAATCTTTTTCGCCAAAGTTACGCTTTATGACAGATGCGGAAAGATCGCCGCACATACCGAGAATTGATACAACAACAGCACCCAGAGCTATCATCCACCATTTTACGGTATCTATCACAAAGAAGAAACGGTCACACACAAAATATGTTCCCACACAAAATACTATTGAACCTACAACACCGCCGATTGCACCTTCAACGCTCTTTTTGGGGCTGATTTTGGGAGAAAGCTTATGCTTGCCGAATCTGCTGCCCACAAAGTAGGCCCAGGTATCGCACATCCACGCACAGTACATAGCGCAAAGAATGAGGAATACACAGTGTGAACGCTGAAAAAGATCAGGATAATCAACGCAAAGGTCCCTGACCTCAAAGAAAGTTCCCAGAGCACCGGGAATTGCAACCGATCCGAAAAGAGCAAGCGCAACATGCTCAAACTTTGTTTTCTCGTAGCCTTTAAGCATAATCAAAAGCAAAAGTATTACATACCCGATAATAAGCACTGAGGTAGGCACGGGAATATACTTATGCATTTCAAAATCAACAAATGCCGGAGCAACAGCCGCAAAAACCATTGAAACTATGGTCAGGACTTTATTTTTACACTTTGAAACACGCATTATCTCATATGCCGCAATCGCTGTGATAACACCCATAGGAATGCTCATTACACCGGGAAATCCCAGACCTGTTCCTACAAGAAGCATTATTACGATGATGGCACATATAACGCCTGTTATAATTCTGACTTTCATATTAATTCACTCTCGTTTCTTGTTTGATTGTTCAGATATTTTGCAAATTCCCCCTTACACTCCACCAAAGCGTCTGTTGCGCTTTGCATAATCTATAATTGCCTTATCAAGGTCGTCGGATGTGAAATCAGGCCAGAGTATATCCGAAAACCAGAATTCCGAATATGCCGCCTGCCAGATAAGGAAATTTGAAAGACGATATTCACCGCTGGGTCTGATAATCAGATCAGGATCAGGCTGACCTGCGGTAAAAAGATTGCCGTCTATATCATTAAGACCAATATCTTCCGCTTTCATCTCCCCTGCCTCAACCTTTTGGGCAATGGTTTTTACTGCGTGAAGTATTTCATCTCTTCCGCCGTAATTTACGGCAAGATTTATTGTAATCGCGTTTTTATCCGCTGAATTTTTTTCAAGTTCATCAATAAGATTTACAATATCTTCGGGCAACGCACTTCTCTCGCCTATATAACGGATGCGCATGCCCTTTGCTTTGTTTTCTTCTTCTCTCTCTTGCGCTTCAAAAAGATAATCTCTGAAAAGATTCATTATTGCCGACACTTCTGCGGCAGGGCGCTTCCAGTTTTCGGTTGAAAAAGCATAAAAGGTCAGATATTCAATCCCGATATCCCTTGCATATTCAGTTATGGCACGGAATACCTCAGCGCCCTTTTTATGACCTTCGCTGCGTTCAAGACCCCGTTGTTTTGCCCATCTTCCGTTGCCGTCCATAATTATTCCTATGTGACGGGGCAATGAAATATTTGCGAGCTCTTCCTTAGTCATTCTTCAACCTCTCCTTAAAAAACTGCAACAGCAGAAGGCGGATATACCGCCTTCTGCACTGTTAACTCAGATAGCCATAATTTCCTTTTCTTTGTCTGCGGAAATTTTATCAACTTCCTTGATATACTTATCGGTAATATCCTGAAGTTTCTTTTCTGCATTTTTAAGATCGTCTTCTGTGATTTCAGAAGCCTTTTCCATCTTCTTTACCTTATCGATGCAGTCACGTCTGATTGAACGGATAGCAATTCTTGAATCTTCCGCAATCTTTCTTACTTCCTTGCTGAGATCCTTACGGCGTTCCTCTGTGAGCTGAGGGAATGTAAGGCGGATAACCTTACCGTCATTCTGAGGATTGATGCCGATATCGGATGTCTGAATAGCCTTTTCGATGGGGCCGAGTGTTGATGAATCCCAAGGCTGAATAACAAGAATTCTTGCCTCTGCAACTGAAATAGCTGCCATCTGATTGATGGGAGTAGGTGTACCGTAATAGTCAACTCTTACCTTATCGAGAACGGCTGCGTTAGCTCTGCCTGCTCTGATAGCACCATATTCAGAATTAAGCGCGTTGATAGTCTTTCCCATTTTTTCTTCTGCGAATGCAAATACTGTCTGCATAAAATTAGCCCTCCTTAACTATTGTTCCGATGTTTTCGCCGAGCACCGCTTTAACGATGTTTTCGGGGTTTTCAAGATTAAACACCAGAATGGGAATATTATTGTCACGGCAAAGGGAAGCTGCCGTTGAATCCATAACTTTAAGGTCTTTTTCAAGAACCTCACTGTGAGTGACAACATCATATTTGACTGCATCGTCAAACTTGTTGGGATCCTTGTCATAAACACCGTCAACATTTGTTGCCTTGAAGATTATATCAGCCTTGATTTCAGCCGCCCTGAGAGCAGCACAGGTATCTGTTGAGAAGAAAGGATTGCCTGTTCCGCTTGCAAAAATAACAACTCTGCCCTTTTCAAGGTGACGGACAGCCTTGTTTCTGATGTAGGTTTCAGCAATCTGATGCATCTCAATAGCACTCTGAACTCTGACTGTTACACCGAGCTGTTCAAGAGAATCGGCAAGCGCAAGTGAATTCATAACAGTTGCCAGCATACCGATATGGTCTGCACGGGTTCTGTCCATACTGCCGCCCGAACGTCCTCTCCAGAAATTTCCGCCGCCGACTACAAGACCTACCTCAACGCCGAGTTTTGTAAGCTCGCTTACGGATTTGCAGATTGTATTGATTGTATCAAAATCGAATCCGTGACCCTTGCCGCCAGCAAGAACTTCACCGCTGAGTTTAAGAAGAATTCTTTTATAAACCGGTTGCATTTTCAACACCGCCTTTAAGTAAATATAGTTATTATATATTTTACTTTATTTAAAGCTAAGTGTAAAGCATTATTTCGCATTTTGTGCAAATTTTTGAACTAATCTTATATTATTTTAGCTCACCTTCCGACGAAATGTATAAATAAGCTGTTAATTATTTGAAAATTGTTGATATTATATTTATTCTATTGTATAATTAACAGGTATAATTTTTATTCAGGTGAAACAAATGAAGAATCTTATTTTAAGAAATACTCCCGTAATTGCCGATATTTTTGAGCTTCGTGATATCGAAAGTGCCAACGGATTTGATAATTACGAGGTGTTCTGCGAAAACGGCAAGGTTGTTATCTGCGGTAACTGCAAAATAAGTCAGGCAATGGGCTATTATGCTTACCTGAAAAAGTATTGCGGTGTTAACCTTTCTCACTGCGGCAACAGAGAAATTTCAGTTGAATCCGCACCCCTTTTCGAGGGCAGGCTTACAAAAACAATCAAGCAGAAAAAACGTGCATATATGAATTACTGCACGCTCGGCTATTCCTTTGCCTTCTGGAAATGGGACAGATGGGAAAAAGAAATTGACTTTATGGCAATGAACGGAATAAATATGCCCATTTCCGTTGTTGGCAGTGAAGCTGTATGGTATTACACAATGCGTGATTTCACATACAGTGAAACGGGTGCTCTCTCATTCCTTTCGGGCCCCGGTTTCTGGCCATGGCAGCTTATGAATAACATTACCGGTTATTTCAGCCTTACGGATGTAAAATATATCGAAAGCCGACTTGAACTGGGCAAGCAGATTATTGACCGTGAGATTGAACTTGGAATGACACCCATTCAGCAGGGATTTTCAGGCACTGTACCTTCAACAATCACAAAGCTTTTCAATAAAGTCCGTATCAGAATGGTACCCTCATGGTGCAACTTCCCCATTACATATCAGCTTGATCCCACAGACCCTGTTTTCAAAAAATTCGGTAAGGCTTTGCTTGAAAAACAGCGTCAGCTTTTCGGTGCCTTCCATTATTATGCCTGCGACCCGTTTCACGAAAACGCACCCTCCGTTAAAACGAGAGATTATCTCTGGAAGGTTGGCAGAGCAATTGACACAATGTATCAGGAATTCGATAAAGATTCCGTATGGGTTATGCAAAGCTGGTCATTGAGAGAGCAGATTGTCAAGGCTGTACCCAAGGAAAGACTTCTCATTCTTGACCTTGACGGCACAAAGCATAAAGAAACGGACAACTTCTGGGGATATGATTTTATTCTCGGTAATATTCATAATTTCGGTGACAGAAACACTCTTCACGGCAGTATTCAGGCTCTTGCCGACAATGCATATTCTTCTGTCGGATGTGATAACTGCACAGGCACAGGTCTGTTTATGGAGGGTATATTCCAGAATCCTCTTTATTATGACCTTGCATTTCAGATGCTCACCGAAGACGGTAAAATCAATCTTGACGAGTGGCTGAAAGACTATGCTTACCGCCGTTACGGAAGCAAAGAAAAATGCCTTGTCGATGCAATGATGCTCCTTAAAGAAAGCTGTTACAGTGAAAATTGCACAGGCAGAGAAACAGGCTCAATTATATGTGCGCGCCCTGCAACAGACCTTCGCCACACCGCACCTAACGATGTGCGTGAGCTTCGCTATGACAACAAAACACTTTTTAAAGCGGCAGAGCTTCTGCTCAGCGCAGAAAATGCAACCAAAGACGGTTTTGCATTTGATGCCTGTGATCTTGTTCGTCAGGTTATGAGTAACTATGTTTCTAACCTTTACGACAAGGTAATGTACGGTTTTTATAACAAAGATGTAAGCATATTTGAACGCTCATCAAACGCTTTTCTAAAAATCAGCCTTGAAGTAGATGACCTTCTTCAAACAAGACCCGAGCTTACCCTTCACGAACATCTGAAAGAAGCGAGAGAGCTTGCCTTCACTGAGAAGGATCAGCAGAATTTTGAGCTTAATCTGCTTGCACAGGTTACCGTATGGGGTCCCATGGCAAACTCGGTAAACTACGATTACGCCTGGAAGGAATGGGGCGGACTCATTAAAACATATTATTCAAAACGCTGGCAGAGCTTTTTTGAAAGACTTGCTTATGAATTCCCCAGACGCGGTAAATTCTCAACCACAACAAGGAAACAACACTGTGAACGCAACATTTACAGAGGCAGTCAATTCTATAAGAGCTATGCTGAATTTGAACGCAAATGGCTCTCAACAGCAAACCCCGATGCACCTACCGACGGTAACACCGTTGAAATTGCAAAGAACATGCTTGAAAAATATAAGAGAGCAATTCTTGAAGATTAGAAATTACGGCACACTTAAAAAGTGTGCCGCTTTTTTTTACAAAAAGCCCCTGACCGAAGTCAGGGGCTTTCTTACTGGATTTTAATTCGGTATGATTTACAGAAATTACTCTGCAACAACCTGAGCAACGGGACCGTGATCGTTCTGATTTATTACATAGATCTCACCGGTTTCGTCATCTTCATGAAGCTGATAGTGCTTCATAATGAGTTCAATGTCTTCAGTGTCAACGCCACCATTATGGTTAACGTCGGCTGCTTCGAACTTAGCCTCACCCATCAGAGCTGATGTTGCTTCATTGTTAGCGATGTAAATGCTGAGTGCTGCTGCGTCAGTACCGTCAATACGGGTATCACCGTTGATATCACCGTAAAGGATAGCGTAGTATCTGAATCTCAGGTAGTTCTGGAAACGGCCGTCGATTCTTGCGTTTGTACCTGAACCGCGAGTTGAGTTCTGTCTTGAAATGGTGTTATCACCGCCGATTGGCATACCGGCAATTTTAAGACCGAGAGCATCAATAACATCTGCTGCTTCCAGAGTACCATCACCGAAGCCAACGCCTTCTTTAAGACCGAAGATGTGAGCGTACTGAACCTGATCCTTATAAACTGTGGGAAGGATTTCAACTACCTTCTCTGATTCAGGGTTCTGATCAAGGCTGGGATTGCTCTGATAAACAAGGTTCTGGATAGCCTGGTTAAGGTTAGCAGCTGCAAGGTCGATTTCGTCCTGTGATTCTGAGTCAAAGGTAAGCTTACTGCCTACAACTTTATCAAACAAGCTACCGTCGAAATCGGTGAAGATAAGTGCGTCTGTAAGAGCTGATTTAAGCTCATTAAGACCTGAAACAACACCGAACTGAGGATCATCGATATAGGGGTCAGCAAGAATTGATTCTGCCATTGCAACGAAGGAGTCAATCTGTGCCCAGTCAGCGAAGCCGTTAAATTTAACAAGCTGCTGCCATGCTTTAAGAAGACCTTCGTAAGCTGCTGTAAGCATCGACTGAGTAACACCTGCTGCAAGGATGTTACCGCTCTTTGATGCAATGTATGCATCCTCTGCGAAGTCGTAAGCATCTCTGAACTTTTCGTATGATGATGTTGTGTACATCTTAACAACGCTGGGAGTACCGTCTGCGTTGTAAACCTGATTGCCGTTTTCATCATACTCAAATGTGTAGTTACGACCTCTCTTGCCCATGTAATCATCAGCAGTAAGGTCAAGAACCCACTTGATCATTGTTGACTCTGCTGAAAGTGAACGTCCGCCTTCAGCCTGCTCGATTCTCCATGAGCACTCGTCAATCTCGTTAAGGAGCTGCTGTCTGTACTGATAAAGCTTTGTAGCATATTCAGCGTAACCGTCTGCAATTGCAAGAGTAACTTCATCAGCAAATGTTTTGTCTTCGCCCTTAGCTGTTTCCTTGATTCTGGTGTAGTTAAGAGCAAGAACATCACTTGAAGGAATCATTGATGCAGTCATTGCACCGTTTGTGAAGGTCATGCTGCCGTCAGTGATAAGCTTGAACTTGGGTCTCTTGAGGATGTATGCTGTTGTGCCGTTTGTGGTATCATTACCGTTTTCTTCAATGTATTCTTCATATGTGAAGCCATTGAGGCTGAGCCAATCAGCAATAACAGTAAGCTGTTCGCCGGTGAGGTCATTCCACTGAATTGAACCGTCATAAGCACCGTCACCGTTAAGAGTAATATCAAACTGAAGTGTGCCGAGGATAAGTCTTACAATCTTTTCTGCATCTTCATTTGAAAGAGCAACATTCTGTTCGGGGTCATTACCTGCTTCAATAGCAAGAGCAATCTGCTCAAAGTTTGCAGGTGTGAGTGTGCTGCCGTTTTCTGATGTAACAGCTCTGCCGGTCTTATCATTATAGAAACCGTTTACAACACCCATGCTTGAATTCCTCATCTGCTTTGCAGTGTCAACATCGTAATATTTGAACTGAATAGCAGAAGTTGTGTAGAAGGGATACATTGCCTCGGGAACTGAGGGATCACCGTCGGCGTAGTTGAGAATAACAGCCGAATCGTTGGGGTCTGTGATATTGGTTGCTGCGTAAACACCGTCACCGTTGGTATCAAGAAGACCGTTCTTTTTAAGTGATGACTCAACGCTGAACATATACCATGCACCGTATGCATCGCCAAGTTCGTTGATAAATCCGTTGTACTCATCTATGAAGCTGTATGCTGCATCTGCCGCATCGCCTTCGTTGTTGTAGTAATAACCTGCTGAACCGAAGTCTTCATATTCGAAGAATTTGTAATCGTCATCATAGCTTACGTAGGGATTTTCAGCAGTTCTTGATGTAACCTGTGCATATGTGAAGCCGCTGTACTCTTTATAAGCATTATCGTTATCATCGGTTTTAAGAGTAAAGCTTGCTGATTCAAGGTAGTCTTTTGCGAAATAGATGGTGTAGGTGTAGGTTCTTTCTTCTTCGGGAAGTGTTTCATCGTCACACTTGGTAACATAGTAGGAATCAAGGAGCTCTTCAATGACATCCTTTGCTTCCTGAAGAGTATCATATGTGCCGAAAACAGTACGGTTTTCGTTATCAAGAACAACATCGGTTCTTACACCGTCAGCATTTCTGACTGCATTTGCCTTACGGGTTGTTGCAGCTTCAGCATCTTCTTCGTCGGTATAAACCTTAACGGGGTAAGCGTTTACATCATCGTAAAGATCCGAAAGGTAGTTTTTAAGATTTTCAACCTTGTAGCTGGCTTCTGTTCTGCCGTTAGCAACAAGGTAGCCCTTATCATAAGGTCTTGTATATTCTGATGTAATAATGAGGGGAAGAATTGTTGAAAGAAGGGGTTCCTTGAATACGTCAAGAGCAGTAAGGAGGTTGTTGATAAGCTGGGGAATACCTGCTGATGCGCTTGAACAACTGAGTAATTCATTAAATGTTGAATAAGATGTGGTGTTGTTTGCCTCAACAACATCAGTTCTGCCTGTGGGGTTAAGAATTGCGTTGTCATTGAATACAAGAGCAAGAACACGGTCAATGATGTTAAGAAGAACCTGTGTTACTGACTGATTAAGCTCTGCTTCGGGATCAGGGTTAGTGGTAAGAAGACCAAGGATACCCTGAAGGTCGAAGTTGATAAGGTTGCCGAAGAGCCAGTCATTGATAAACTGAGCTGAACCGTTGATTTCGGGCAGCCATGATGTGGGAAGGAGCCTGAAGAGAGTGTTATCAATAAGCTCATAAACAACATTCCAGTCTGCGGAATCTTTAATTGTTCTCTGGCTGAAATCACTGTAAACTGCGTTGATTGCAGCTGTCATGGTATCAGCAAAAATACCGTTTCTGTCAAGAGTTGTGTTATTGATGTAGTTCTCCTTTTCGCCGTAAACCTTGGGCTCGTATCTGTCTGTTGATTCATTCCATACGCCGGTAAACGCGGGCATATACTGGTTAACAGCCCAGATAAGGAATTCGGTAGCGAACTGCTCAAGAGTTGTATTTGTTGTGAACATTTCAGCACCGGTATCGAAATGGAATACACCGTTAAGTCTCTTTGCAGCGAATGAGCAGATGATGTCAAGAGCTGCTGAGGGAACAACAACGCTTCTGTTCTCTACAACATTGCCATGCATATCCTTGATGGGGATCTGCTTTACTGTTGTGTAGGGAAGAGCTTCAACTTCTTCACCGTCAGCAAGAACGATTGAATTTGAAACTGCTGCTGCACCTGTTGCTTCAAGCTCATGCCATGCATCAAGACGCTCATAGAAGTTGTTTTCGGGAACAACGGGAGCTGCGAATGCTGCAAGACCGTATGCAAGAACTGAGGGGATATCTGTTGTCCACTCAGGCCAGTAGCAACCGTCGATGAAGTCATTAAGAGCAAGCTTGATGATATTAGCAAATACCATCTTGGTTGTGATAACGTAGTTAGGTCTGATGAAGTCAGCGTTTACATCGCCGTTGCCGTTTGCATCTTTGAGTGAAACTGCTGAGTTGTCATCAAGGTAGCAATATGCGGTGGGAGTCTGTGCACCGTTTGCATCGGTAACAAACTGTGTGGGATAGATAACTTCGTTTGTTTCGTATGTTACGTAAGTCTGAGTAACCTTTGAATCTTCAAGTGAAGTTACAAGGTTGTTATCTGCATCGAGATACCAGCTTACATTAAGCTGATCGGGTGTGTATGAAAGATGTGCTGAACTTGCGAAAAGACCAAGGTTGGGAAGAAGGTTGATGAGAAGACGGGCAACGTCGTTAAGAAGTGACATAAAGCCGTCCTGAATGTGAAGACCGTAGTAGTCAATCTTAATGAATGAATCAAGTGCGGGGAATACGCCGTTGGCGGGATCACCCTTGAGGAGCCAGTTAAGAAGCTTCTTAACCTTGGGAACGGGGTAATTCATTTCATCCTGAGTGTATTTGATTTCGGGAGCACCGTTGGCTACGAGAAGACCTTCGACTGCACCTACGATAAGCGAGAACATTTCGTCCTGAAGAACCGCAGGATCACCCATGGGGAATTCTTCGGTAATTTCGATTCCGAGGAGGTCAACAAGCATTTCATCAAGCATATCGTAGAGCATACCGCCCATGAGAGCCTGGATAGCATTGTTAACAAGCTGATAGAAGCTCATTGTTGCGCCTGCGTCAAGAGTTCCGTCCTTGTCTCTGTCAACATTGATTGCTTCATTGCCGATTGAAGCCTGACCGGGCTGATCTGCAAGAGCGGGCATAAAGGGCTCTGCGTTAACGCCGAGAAGTGACATACCGCCGCCTGCTGCTGTGTTGTCTGTACCTGTAACAAGGGCCCAGTTGATGATCTTCTGAATCCATGTGTCAAAAGTTTCATCTGCGGGAGCTTCTGTTGCAGTTGAGTCAATAAGCAATGTGTAGAGAAGGTCTCTTACAAGAGCATTGGCATTGATTTTGTTGTCTATCCACTTAACGGGAACAGGAAGAAGGTCTGAAAGCATATCGCCAAGAAGACCCTTTAAAAGACCGCCGAGGTTGAAGTTTGATGAAAGAACCGCAACAAGCATGGGTCTGAGGCTGCACACAAAGTGAAGAAGCATATTAAGAACAGCCTTATCATCCTTAGCGCCTGATTTTCTCTGAGTATCGGCAGTGATGATGCCCTTGGCACAAAGGAGACCTTTGTTTGAATCAAGAAGGTCACCGAGAAGGGTAAGAGCATCTGCAATTTTCATAAGACCGCCATCTTCAAGACATCTGAAAACGCCGTCAAGGGTTTTGATTGCAGCGTCAACCGAACGAAGGTCAACAGATTCTCTTCCCTCTTCGTTGTAAGAACCTGCCTGATCAAGGAACTTATCGAGGTTGATCATGATGTTACTGGTGAAAATGTTAACGCCTATACCAACAAGTTCGTTCAGATCGTCAACGGTGAGAACGATGTTGGCACCTGCCAGCAAGTCATCCAGCATATCAAGAAGCCAGGATGCACACTGGTCGTAGGAGAAGTAGTACTTCTGACCGGTTGTAAGGTTGGGTGTCTGCCATTCAACGGCTGCATACGAGGGTAAGCAGGCTGCGCCGAAGATCATAACAGCGGTCAAAAGAACTGCAAGGAGTCTTTTTGCCTTTTTCATATTTTTGCACCTCCATAAAATTTAACGCTTTCGCGCCGAAGCCTCTGCAAATAAGGCTTCTATATAAGGGCATATAAAAATGCCTCAACTTACAGTAATTAATTTATAGGGGAGTTGTTGCATACTCCGTGCATTTATTTTAATTTTTTGTAAATAATTTATGAACAAATTATGAACTTGACGTTTTTTTGTTTACATCTAACAAATGATTTTGTTGCCTTTTGTTCATTTTTAACAACTATTTGGAAATTTTTGTAACTCAGTCGCTCTGAACATTTTTAATGCTTTTTGTTCGGTTTTGTATTTTGGTGTTTGTTGCTTCACTGCCCGTTCAGGCAGAAAATACAGGTGTTTATATACACAAAAGGACAGCCGCAAGGGCTGTCCTCGTAAAAAAAAATTATTCTTCTTCCGCTATGGAAATAAGCTCTCTCAGGTCGGAAATAACCCGTGCATTTGCCGAGTAAAGCCGCTGTCTGTTTTCGTGTCCGCTTGTTATAAGCACGCAATCTGCACCCAATTCCGCCGCCATTTCGGCATCATGTTCAAGGTCGCCGACAACCAGTGCACGGTAGCCTTCGCTCTTGCTGAGATACTCCACTGCTCTTTCGATTTTTGAGCCTGCAAAGTAATCGGTTGCACCCAGCACTGCCTCAAAACGGTCAAAAATACCGTACTTTCTGACATTTGCGTAAAGCTGTTCGTTATTTGATGATGAAACAATAGCCTGCTTTACTCCCTTACGGGCAAAATAATCCAGCACCTCAACGGCATTCTCCGAAAGCCCGCAATCTTTGAGATGATACAGATAGCCATTATTATATTGTTTTATTATTATGGAATAATCCTCGTTGGGAAGGTCAAACACTTTTTCGTAGAACCTGATTATAGGCACACCGATGCACTCACGGTAATAATCAATCCCGATAGGTTCCCTTCCCCTCATGGCAAGCATATCATTGACGCTTGCGAGAGATGCACCGATATCGTTGAGAAGTGTTCCGTTCCAATCCCATATAATGTGAGTATATTTCATTGAAGCTCCTGTTCTTTCAGGCTTATCAGACCGTCATCAGCAATGGAAACCGTCTTCGGTTCAAAGCCCTCAACTCTGTCAAAAAGTGCCCTGCGCTCAGCTTCTTCAACGAGAAGCCTTGTTTCACAGTTTTTCTGTTCAAGAGGCACAATAAGAGTTTCCATATCCGCATTATTGTTTATTTTTAAAGTAATCACGCAGGAATCAAGACTTTTACTGTTGAACCAGAAATTACCCACACTGTAAATAATGGGAACGTCTTTATAAAAATCCATACCCTGCAAGCAATGAGGATGTCCGCCGATAACGGCATCAACACCTGCATCAATATATTCCCGTGCCATGGTAATCTGGTCGGCATCAAGCTTTGTTGTGTTTTCAGTACCCCAATGCACATAGGCAACAAGGATATCACACTGAGCGTCGGCGGCTTTGATTGCCTTGATAAACTCAGTGCTGTCATAAGTACCCATAACACCCGGCTTATTTTCCTCTGCAACAGGAGTGAAATACACCTTCTCCGCACTGCTTGCGGCAATTATGCCGACCTTTATGCCGTTGACAATAAAATAATGACCCTTTGCGGCTTCGCCAAGATTCATACCTGCGCCTATATGAGGTATGCCTGCTTTGTCAAGATTGGCAATGGTATCCTCAAAGCCTGTCTGACCGTAATCATAAACATGGTTATTGGCAAGTGATACAATATCAACACCCATCTGTTTAAAAAGGTCCAGTCTGTCGGGATGTGCCTGGAAAGTCCAGGTTTTGCCTTGCAGAGGAGTTCCTCTTTCGCCTACGGTAAATTCATTGTTGATAAGAAATACATCCGATGATTTAAGGTAATCAACGGTTGCAGTGTCAATACAGTTAAGCACACCGCCCATTGAGCTTGCGTGCACCATAGGTCTGAAATCGGGGTCAAAAAGAATATCACCCACAAAAGAAACAGTGAAGCTTTCCTTACCGTTAAAGCCGAAATCGGAAATATTATCTGCATTGATATTGCCCGAAAGCATATCATTTATAACATGATAAGAAAAACCTGTCACATCAAGCCAGGTGCGGTCGGTATAAGTGCCGCCGTCAATGGCATCGATAATACCCTGCGCTTTCTCCTCACCCATTGATTCAAGAAAAATCTCCGTCATCTCAACACCGGTTACGGAGCTGATACGCTCTGCCGCATCAGCAAAATCAAAAGCCTGTGCCCGAGCCTGAATCTCGGCAACATAATCTTCACTGATGCTCACCCTGCATGAACACAGAGTGCATAATATTAATGTTACTATTATTATTCTATATAAAATTCTTTTCATTTATTATACTCCCAGCGCCTCTTTAAGCTCGATGATTTCAAGAAGTTCAAGGCTGACGGCTTTGAGGTATTCCCGTATTTTTTCATCACGGATAAGATAAAGCGCCGCCTTGCGGATTTCTTTGATAAACGAAGGGTCAAGAGGCTTGCTTTCCCTTGCAATGGGGCACATACCTGCCCTGGGGTCATAAATCACTTCAATGTTAATCTTGCCGTCAGTTTCCGTAACCAAAGGAAAAAGCGGAAAAATACGGCAGGCAAGAGGTCTTTCCCTTCGGTCACACTCACCTGAGCATATCACCATAGGGTAACCGTAGTTACCCTCGGTTTCGCAGATTTCAAAACCTTCTTTATCCTTAAAAAGTTCTTCCTCATAGGGAAAAAGCCACATACCCTGACTGTCACCTCTGCAACAAAGTCCGTCACAAAGTCTGCCGCAGTTGTAAAATCCCAGGGGAGTTTTATGGTAAAGCCGCTCGTATGCTTCACGCAGAGCGGGATTTTTTATATTATTCAAAGTGTCAGCATCCTTTCAGCAAAAGCCTGCAATGAAAAATCGCAGAGAGTTTTGGGGTGATTAAGATAATCTTTGAGAAGTGAACGCACTTCCGCCTTTTTGTTTTCTGAATTATCATCAAGAAGTGCGGTTGCGGACACAAGCATTTCATAAGCGATTTTTTGCTTTTCAATCCAGGGTTCAAGCTCCGCAATCAAAGGATTATCAACGGTTTCAAGATATTCAATGCACTCAGAAAGCCTGCCGATATATTCAGCCATAACAGTCTTTGCGCCGTCAACATCTCCGCCAAAAAACTTCTGCTGAGCGTCATTGAGCGCCTCGTTCATCATCGGTGAATTTTCAACTTTAAGGCAGGAAATCAGAAGGTTATCAAAGAAAGGCATAACCTTATCATAATCATCCTCAAACACGATTTTGCAAGCCCTGTGCCAGGATGAAAAACCGTTATATGCAACGGGATTCCAGAGATAATCGCAAACTGTAAGTAAAGGTATTTTACTTGACAAACAGTATTCCATCGTGTTGGAGATTATACCGTGTGAATATCGGTATAAATCAGGCTCCCTGCCATTAAGATAACCGAGGTGCATTTCATTCTGCATTTCGGCATCGTTAACAGGAAAATTATCCCAGTAGAGAGGCATATGATTTGTTGCATTTTCAAACACTACCGCTTCCTTAACCGTAAGCTCCTGAGAACAGATATTTTTACCTGTCCAGAAGATTTTCACAGAACTGTCAAGACCTTTGCCAAGCTTTGAAATATAATATTCATCTCCCCTGCCGTGATACTGTAACGGGCAGACCGTCAGCCTGCAACCGGAGTCAAGAGACCTGAGGAAAGCGTGAAATTTATTGGAAACGGATATATGAGCATTGACTGCTTCACCGTCAAAAGCGACTTTGTCTTCGTCAAAATAGAGATTATCGGGAATATCATCAAGAAGAAGACCGAAGTTGCGCACACCTATGCTGTAAAGCTGTTCTGCTTTACGGGTGAGCTTTCCGAAATCGGCTTCCGATGAGTATTTCATACTGAGTCCCGGAGCGATGCAGAAATAAAAATCAACAAAATTTTCGTTACAGATTTCAAGAAGCTTTGCCAGCTCGGAAAGTTCTTTTTCAGGGTATAATTCATCCCATTTATCACGGTGATAAGGGTCATCTTTCGGGGCATAATAATGAGTGTTCATGCCGTAAAATGACATCATTTCAAGTATTTCGCATCGGTTTTTAAAACTCCACGGACTGCCGTAAAACCCTTCTATATAGCCCCTTTCAGCAAACAAAGGGTAGTCCTCTGCACTGCCGATGAAAAACTTACCGTTCTGCTTCATCTGAACAATTATGTTCATAGCTCTGAACAGACTTTTACGGCAGGATACGGTAAGGGTTATACGAACACCGTCATCACATTTTTCAGCGTTGATGAGATACTTTTCATCAGTCAGTCTGCGGCTTTCATAAATATATTCCGTACGGCGTGAATTTTCTCTCACAATATCTATGTAAAGCACATTACCTTTACAACTGCAACACACTTTTTCTGTATATCTGCGGGTTACAAAATCACTATCAAAGCCGCTGACAATAATTTCTTCGGGTGAAAATTCAATCCACTCCGTAATATCTGATTTCTGAAGGGCAGGATAAATCATAACGACTTGATCTCCTTGATATATTTCTTCACGTAAGCATCATTTATCTCGTCGCCGCCGTCAACATTTCTGCTTGAAAAAACTTCGGGTATATAACCGTCAGCAACCATCATTTCAACGGCACGTGCTTCAATTGCATTGAGTATTGCAGCACCCGCAGCGGTTGATGTAGGAGCAACATTTCTTCCGATTTCATCAATTCTCATTGAAGCATCACCCATACAGCCGCAGTTATCAATCACAACCGTACCAAGCTCATAAAGCTTTTTGCCGCTTGAATGCCTTGATTTACCCTGCATTGTATGCTCCATATTGGTAATCACGACGGTCTTTACTCCCTTTTCACGGGCAATGATGCCAAGGTCAATAGCAACACCGTTTCTGCCGGAATTGGAAAAAAGAAAAAGAATATCCGTTTCTTTGATTCCGTGCAAATCAAAAAGTATCTCACCGTAACCTTCGAGGCGTTCAAGAGCAGTGCTCTTGGATGCACTTTCGTGAAGCATCAGACCTGTTTCGAGTATAGGGTTAACATTCACAAGACCGCCTGCACGGTAAAAAATTTCCTCTGCGAGCATATGGGAATGACCCGTACCGAAGGTGTGTATTCTTCCGCCGTTTTCGAGAGTATCCGCAACGGCGCGCGCCGCCAATTCAATATTTCCCGCCTGCTCTGTTGAGATACGGGCAATTATTCTTTGAAGATTTTCAAAATATTCCGTCGCTTTTGACATAACACTGCCTCCAAAAAATGATGTTTATCCCATTTTACTAGGTATGAAGCAAAATATCAAGTTTTTTACAAAATTACTTTATTTTTATTACTTTGTATGCTATAATCAACTATATTTATTCTGAAAGGTGTCCCTTTATGAAACGACAAAGTGGTATTCTGATGCACATTTCTTCCCTTTACGGCGATTACTCAATCGGCAATTTCGGAAAAAGTGCATATGAATTCATAGATTTTATCCGTGAAGCAGGTTTTTCCGTCTGGCAGGTACTTCCGTTCACCGTCACGGATGAATACAATTCACCCTATAAATCATTTTCCGCATTCGGCGGCAATCCTTATTTCATCGACCCCGAAACTCTTTGTGAAAACGGACTTATATCTGCGTCAGACCTTGAAAACTGCAAACAGACAACACCATACGCCTGCGAATTTGAAAGGCTTGGCAAAGAGCGTCTTGCACTGCTCAGAAAAGCTTATTCCAATATTACGGATAAATCTGAAATCGATAAGTTTATTGATGACAATCCCCGACTTGAAGCTTTTTGCAGATTTATGACACTGCGTGAGCAAAACGGTGGCAAACCCTGGCAGAAATGGAAATCCGATGAAATTACCGATACAGAAACTCTCGGTTTGTGGAAATTTATTCAGTATGAATTTTTCAGGCAGTGGTATGCAGTCAAGGATTATGCAAACTCAAAGGGAATCAGTATAATCGGAGATATCCCTATTTATGTTTCGGATGACAGCTGTGATGTATGGGAAAACCGCAGGCTGTTTCAGGTGAACGAAAAAGGCTACCCTTCACAGGTTGCAGGCGTGCCTCCCGATTATTTTGCCGAAGACGGGCAGCTCTGGGGCAATCCGCTTTACGATTGGGATGAACTGAAAAAAGACGGCTACGGCTGGTGGAAAGAAAGAATTGACCATGCTCTGAAAATGTTTGACGGCGTGAGAATCGACCATTTCAGGGCAGTTGAAGCATATTGGTCTGTTGATGCAGAAGAAAAGACTGCAAGAAACGGCAAATGGGTAAAAGGACCCGGCATTGAACTTGTCAACGCCATAAAAGAAGGCCACGAGGATAAGCTGATTATTGCAGAAGACCTTGGAGATATTACGGATGAAGTCCGCGCCCTTGTTGAAGAAAGCGGCTTCCCCGGAATGAGAGTTTTTCAGTTCGGTTTTCTTGATGACGGAAACAGCATTCATATGCCGCACAATTATATCAGAAATTCCGTTGCTTATTCGGGCACTCACGATAACAATACTCTTTTCGGTTTCCTTTGGGAAAGTGACGATGCTGTGCGCAGACGTGCTCTTGACTACTGCGGTTTTACAGGCGGCGATTGGGGCGGTGCAACTCCCCTGCTGCTCCGCGCGGTATTTTCAAGCGTCAGCGATCTTGCGATAATTCCCGTTCAGGATTTTCTTATGTATGGCTCAGATACAAGAATAAACACACCCGGTGTGGCAAGTGGTAATTGGAGTTACAGAGTAACCAAGGAACAGCTCAAAAATGCCGACATCGGATTTTTCAAATCACTTAACAGAATATACAGAAGGTAAGATATGAAGGATTTTTTTAATTTCAGCGAAAGAATAAAAACAGCAAGCGAAGCCGCACTCAAAAAGGCAAAAACAAAATTTGACGAAATAGATGAAATCGCAGAATACAATCAGCAGAAGGTGCTTTCCGCATTTATAAACAACAGGGTCAGTGAAACTGATTTTGCAGGCTCAACGGGCTACGGCTACGGCGATGCAGGCAGAGATAAGCTTGACAGAATATATGCCGATATTTTCGGTGCCGAGGATGCCATTGTACGCCACACCTTTACCTGCGGTACACATACCCTTGCAGTTGCTCTTTTCGGTGTGCTCCGACCCGGTGATACAATGCTCTGCGTTACAGGCACACCATATGACACTATTCACAGCGTTATCGGTATCAGCGGCGAAGGTATGGGCTCACTGAAAGAATTCGGCGTAAAATATGAGCAGGTTGACCTTGATGAAAACGGCAGACCCGATATGAAAGCCATTGAAAAGGCTCTTGAAGTCAAGCCTAAAATGATTTACATCCAGCGTTCAAGAGGTTACAGCCTCAGACCAACACTCTCTGTTGCCCAGATCGGCGAAATCGCACAGCTTGTTCATTCAAAATGCGATGCCGTTGTTATGGTCGACAACTGTTACGGCGAGCTTGTCGAAAAAACCGAACCTACCCAGGTCGGTGCAGACCTCATGGCAGGCTCCCTCATCAAAAATGCAGGCGGTTCCATTGCAAGAACCGGCGGCTACATAGCAGGCAGAGCAGACCTTGTTAAACTCTGTGCTTACAGAGCTACAACCCCTGGTCTGGGTAAGGAAGTAGGCTGCACTCTCGGCGAAAACAGAAATATGTTTATGGGTATTTTTCACGCACCTCACGTTGTGGGTGAAAGCCTTAAAGCAGCAGTTTTTGCGGCAGCACTTTTTGAGAATTTCGGCTTTAAAGTCACACCTTCAAGTGACGAAAGCCGTCACGATATCATTCAGGCTCTCTGCCTTGAAAATCCCGACAGACTTATTGAATTCTGCCGCGGAATTCAGAGCGGTGCTCCCGTTGATTCATATGTAACACCCGAGCCCTGGGATATGCCCGGCTATGACAGCAAGGTTATTATGGCGGCAGGCGCCTTTATTCTCGGTTCTTCAATTGAGCTTTCAGCTGATGCTCCCCTGAGAGAGCCGTTTGCCGTATGGATGCAGGGCGGCATCAACTTCCATTCTGCCAAAACCGCAATTATGCTTGCGGCAGAAGGTCTTGCACAGAAAGGTCTGATATAAATGGAATACAACGGAATTACCCGTGATGCTCTTTTTATGCTTGCAGATAACCGTTTCAGGGATTCCAGGGCATATTACGAGGAGCACAAAGAAGAAATAAAAAACAAAGTCACCGTGCCAATGCGTCAGATTGCAGGAATCATCGGTGAAGAACTTCTTTCACTCGATCCGATGATGAATACAATCCCCACAAAAATGGTTTCGCGAGTACGCAGAGATACCCGCTACACAAAGGATAAAAGCCTTTACCGTGAAAATATGTGGATTATGTTTATGCGTCCCAAACACGAATGGAAAGGCTACCCCTGTATGTGGTTCGAGGTTACACCCCGTGAATACACAATGGGTGTAGGCTTTTACGGAGATGAACCGGGTCTGCTTGAAACATTCCGTAAAAATCTTCGCGAAAGGCCCGATGAATTTGCAAAAGCGGCGGATTTATGTAAAATGACCGGTTCGGTTTTCATGAAAAGGCAATATAAAAGACCATTCCCAGGCTGTCCCGAAGGTCTTGAAGAATACTACAACGCAAAGGATGTTGGTTTCATTGCTTTTTCAGCTGACCTTGAAGACCTTGAAAGCGAAAAGATTATTGAAATAATCAGAGGCACATTCAAGGCATACTCACCTATGTATAAATTCCTTCTTGATATTTCGGATGAATATTTCTCAAAAGGAGAATGACAATGGACTATTCGAAATTCAAAGGCGGCTGTGACATCAGAGGCTATGCTCTGGGTGATGAATCAAATCCTCTTTATATAGACGATATGATGGTAATGCGTTGCACGGCGGCATTTCTTGGTTGGCTCAACTCAAAAACAAACAAAAAAACGTCTTGCATTTCCGTAGGTCACGACAGCAGACTTTCAGCTGAAAGAATAAAAAAGGCAGTAATAAAGGCTCTTGTTTCAAACGGAGCAAATGTTGCGGATTGCGGACTGAGCTCAACACCTGCGATGTTTATGACAACCGTTGATGCGGAATGTGACGGTGCAATTCAGATAACTGCAAGCCATCATCCCAAAGACAGAAACGGTCTTAAATTTTTTACCCGTGACGGCGGACTTGACAGTTCGGATATTTCCGAAATCCTTGAATCCGCTTCAAAAATCGAAAACCCTATCGGCAACGAAACCGGCAGTTGTGCAAAAATGCCATACATGAAACGCTATGCGCAGATTTTGCGTGAAATGATAATCAATGGTGTGAACAGTGAAACAAACCGCAGCCGACCTCTTGAAGGGACAAAAATTGTTGTTGATGCAGGCAACGGCGCAGGCGGATTCTATGCAACGGAAGTGCTTGAACCTCTTGGAGCAGATATATCGGGCAGTATCTGTCTTGAACCCGACGGCAACTTTCCGAATCATATTCCCAACCCTGAAAATGCACAGGCAATGGAGTGTGTTTCAAAGGCAACAGCCGATGCAAAGGCAGATTTCGGTGTTATATTTGACACCGATGTTGACAGAGCCGCTTTCGTAGGCAAAGGCGGGTTTGAAATAAACCGTAACCGTCTTGTTGCTCTCGCATCAAAAATAGCTCTTACCTCCTGCCCCGGCGGCACAATAGTAACCGACAGTGTCACATCTGACGGCCTTGCAGAATTCATTTCGGAAAACGGTGGAGTTCATCTCCGTTTTAAACGCGGATACAAAAATGTTATCAATAAACAGATTGAACTGTACTCAAAAGGCATTGCTTGCCCTCTTGCAATGGAAACATCGGGTCACGCAGCATTTGCGGAAAACTATTTTCTCGACGACGGTGCGTACCTGATTACAAAACTGATTATTGAAGCGGCATCTCTTGCAAAAGAAGGCAAAAGCCTTGAAGATTTAATCGATAATCTGAAAGAAGCGGAAGAAGAAAAAGAACTCCGTTTTAAAATTCTTTGCGATAATTTCAGACCCGAAGGCGAAAAAATCATTGAGCTTTTTGAAAAAGAAGCAAAGTCGCACAAAGGTTGGTGTGCCTGCAAAGATAATCACGAAGGTATCCGCATAAACGCTGATTCATCCTGCGGAAACGGATGGTTTCTTATCCGTCTGAGTGTCCACGACCCTATCATAGTGCTCAATACAGAAAGCGATGAAAAAGGCGGCACGGTAAAAATGTGCAAGGATATTGCAGATATTATCACCAAGGCGGATAATATTGATTTGCTTGATATTTCGGCATTGACCGATTATATAAAAAGGAGAGAATAAAAAATGATTGACAAAATCATCAGCGCATTCTTCGCACTCGTAACAGCAATTCTGACTCTATTCTACACACCTACGCCCATAACAAGCGTTAACCCCGCAGAAACGCCTGATGTTTCTGCAACCCAGAATGTTACCGTGATGAGCTACAATGTGTACTACAAGTATGACGAAGCAAGAAAAGACAACGTGATTGCAAACATCCGCAACCACAATCCCGATTCCTTCGGCTTGCAGGAAGCAACTCCCGAATGGATTGAAGCGGTTGCAACCGATATGCCTGAGTATGCCTATGTAGGTGTGGGCAGAGACATTGACGGCGGTGGCGAAGCAAGCCCTGTTTTTTACAAAAAAGATAAGTATGAGCTTATTGATTCAGGTACATTCTGGCTTTCAAAAACACCCCAAAAGCCTTCAAAGGGCTGGGATGCAATGTTCAACAGAATATGTACATATGTTGTTCTCAGAAACAAGGAAACAAGATTTGTTTATGCTCATTTCAACGCTCATTTTGACCATATGGGTGTAATTGCAAGACTTGAATCCGTTACAGTTGTAACCGAAAAAATCTCAAAAATCTGCAACACATTTCCCGCAGTATTCACAGGTGACCTTAACGACTATGAAGGCGGCGATATGTATAACCGTGTGCTTGAATCAGGTTTCCGCGACACTAAACAGCTTGCTGAAACTGCCGACGATAAACCTACATTCCACGGTTATTCGGATCTGCTGACAAAAGAAAAGCCCATTGATTTTATTTTTGTCAATGCTATGGCAACAAAGGTCAGCACCTATAAAGTTGACACAGCAAAGTATAACGGAGAATATGCATCCGACCATCATCCCGTTATTTCCGAAATGACACTTTATAATTAAGGAGGACTTGAAATATGCTTTTTAAATTCGGACAGATTATAGTCTCACTTCTGCTTTCTTTGGCATCACTTTTTACTGCACAGATACCTCAGACTCCTGTTGAGACCGATCTTCCTCTCGTTAATATCAACCCCAATCCCATCGCAGAATCTGCTACTACTCAGGATGTTACCGTTATGACATTCAATGTTAAAATCAGCGGTGACGGTTATCAGTCAACAGAAAACAGACTGCCCAAGCTGACAAAAATTATAAAGGACTATTCTCCCGATTCCTTCGGCTTGCAGGAAGCTGACAAATGGTGGGTCGATAATATTGCAACTGAAATGACAGATTATGCCCACGTTGAAAGATACAGAGACGACGGCATTGCCGAAGGTGAATCCAGTGCAATTTTCTACCTTAAAGAAAAATATGACCTTGTTGATTCAGGTCACTTCTGGCTTTCACAGACACCCGATGAGCCCACATTCGGTTGGGATGCTGCCTGCAAAAGAATAACAACCTGGGCTGTTCTCAAAGATAAGACCACCGGTTTTACATATGCTCATTTCAACACTCATCTTGACCATGTAGGTGACAAGGCTCAGGCTGAATCCGTTGCACTTATAAGCGCAAAAATTGCGGAAATTGCTCCTGATATTCCCGTTGTTCTTACAGGTGATTTCAATCTTCGTGAAGGTAGCGGAAATTATGTAAATCTTATTTCCTGCGGACTCAAAGATACCAAACATCTTGCAGAAGAATATGATGACTGCGCAACATATCACGACTTCAACCCATTTGTTTTCAACACAAAACCCATTGATTATATTTTTGTGAACGGTTACGTTTCTTCCGTAAAATCAAGCAAGGTAGATTCAAGAACCGTGGGTCTTGTTTATCCCTCTGACCACTTCCCCATCATTGTTGAAATGACACTTTTTAACGGAGGTTCAAAATAATGTACAGAGTATTGACATTCAATCTGCTTTGCGCAGGTAAAGGCGAAAGAAAATGGGAAAACCGAGTTCCCAAGGTTGTAAAAATCATCAAAGAAGCAAACCCTGATTCTTTCGGTGTTCAGGAAGCACACTGGGAATGGATGCAGGCACTGACTGAAAACCTGCCTGAATACGACTACGCAGGCGTTGGCAGAGAAGACGGTGATAAAGACGGTGAGTTTTCGGCAGTATTCTATAAAAAGGATAAGTTTACCGCAAGTGAAAGCGGCAATTTCTGGATTTCAGAAACACCCGAAAAACCCTCAAAGGGTTGGGATTCAGCCTGCACAAGAATTGCAACATTTGTTAAACTTACAGATAAAGAAAACGGCAAGGCATATGTTCATTTCAACACTCACCTTGACCATGTAGGCAGAATTGCACAGATCAACGGTGCAAAAATGATTCAGGAAAAAGCAGCATCCTTTGGCGGTGTACCCGTTGTATGCACAGGCGACTTCAACGTATACCAGGATTCCGACTGCTATAACACAATGGTAAGCGGAAATATGAAGGATGCAAGAAAGCTTGCTCCCGACAGTGACGACTGCTACACATTTCACGGTTTCAGACCCGAAGAAATCCAATCAAGAATCGACTTTGTATTCGTTGACGAAGCAACAGTGAAACCCGTAAGATTCAAGGTTATCAACAAGTTTGTTGACGGTGATTTCTATTCAGACCATAACGCTGCTTATGCAGATATTGAACTGATATAACCGAACAAATAAATAAAGGGACTTTCTCGTTTTGAGAAAGTCCCTTTTTGTTGTGTTTTTATTCACCTATCATTATGTTGCCGAGCTTTATATTGAATACGAAATCCTTCTTTGTTCCGTTTTCGTCAATAACAATCTTGATAACATCGGGGTTAAGACGCTCTGCCGAAACGATCTTTTCGTCGGTCTTTTTGAGATACTTTTTAAGCATCGCCATCTGCTCTGCATCATAAGCACCTGCGTTATCCGAAACAAAAAGAACATTACCGCAAAGGTTATTGATTCTTGCAAGAAGCTTTTTCTGTTCAAGAGTGAATTTGAGGTTATCGTTTCTCAGGAAGAATACATCAGGGTCGTTCATAAACACTCTGCCGTTAAGGTGACGGCGGAATATTGAGTTGTTGATCGCACTCTGTGCACTGAGCATTTCATTTGAAACGTGGATATGATTATAAATCTTACCCTTGTATGTAAGGTCAACATCACAGCTGATTCTGCAAGCATCGCAAACACCGATTGCCGCGCTCATAGGAATACCGCAACCGAGAAGAAGCTTATCGCCTACACACTCTCTGAGGAACTGCATTGCTTCATACATAATTTCGCCTCGGCACTTGCCGTTTCTGGGAATTACGCATTCGCTGTAAAGGAAGTCAAGCTTAACCATATCGTAGCCCCACTCATTGAGGACAACATCAAATACCTTCTTGATATAAGCTCTTGCTTCTTCGTTATAGAAATCGAGAGTATATGCACCGCCCCAGGCGATACAGCCAAGCTGAGGCTTACCGTTTTCTTTAATAAGCCAATCGGGATGCTCCTTGGCAATTCTTGAAACCTTCTGACAGCTGAAAGGAGCAATCCAGATACCTGCCTTATAGCCCTTTGCGTGAACTTTATCGGCAATATATTTCATACCGTGAGGGAACTTTTCGGGGCAGGGATCAAGCCAGTCGCCTACAAAAGGCTCATAGCCGTCGTCAATCTGGAAAATGGAAACCTCGTCCTTTACGGGGTCAAGACCGTTAAGGTCGCGGAGAATTATGCTTTCGTCAATCTTCTGGAAGTAGTTATACCACGAAGTATAACCGCTCATTGCACCCTTTCTTGTTGCAGGCATATCAAAGAGTTCAAAATACTTATCAAAAACTTCATCATATGTGCCTTCAAAGTAAACGATGTCAAATACCTGCCAGGGCTCGTTAACATACTTACCAAGTGCATCTTTGTGAATTGAGAACCAGTTCTCATTCATCTTAACCTTGAAATATGTATAGCCTGTTTTTTCACTGAGTGAACCCCAGAGTTTCATCTTTTCGCCGTTACGGATGTATGTGTATCCGTGGCTGTGAAGTTCACCGGGTTTCTCTGAATATTCAACGATTCTGTCGTCACTTGTGATGCTTGCATAATGTCTGAGGAAAGGATGAATGTGTGAAAGCTTGATTGTACCCTTCATCACATCGTTTCTGTTATACTCCTTTGTGTATGTCCAGGACTGGTAGCCTGCCCCGAAGAAAAGGTCATCCGCTTTGAACTCGTAAGGGAATTCAACATAGAAATCAACCATTTCAATATCGCATTTGGGGTTAAGCTTAACGGCAAATCTTTCGGCAGTATCGACTATCTCCAATGAGTAATGGTCATTTTCAATATCGTTTGAAACAATGCCGATTCCGTTGCACTTGTAGCTGATTACATATTTTTTGCTCATACCGCACACTCCTCATTTTATTTTACCGAATTATTATAGCAGATAACAGCAACCAATTCAAGAGTATTTACGAACATTTACAGCAAGCACCTTTATTGCATTGACTTTGGAAATTTTATGCTGTAAAATAAAAATATACAATTCAAGCAGGAGGATGAAATATGAAAAAAACACTTGCATTACTTATGTCTTTTACTTTACTGTTTTCTTTTGCCGCCTGTGCAAAAAATCCCTCCCCCGCTGCCGAAACAACCACTACGGAGCAATCCTTCGAGGAAATTACGGAAACAACAAATAATATCTGCATAACACAACCTGTTTATTCCGATGAAACATCCGGAACAAGCGTGGCACTTTCAACAACGGAAATTGCCGCAGACCCGTCAGAATGGACGTCCGATGAGATTATTGAGTTCTACAAAAAATCTGCCGAGAAAACTCACCCCACCGCAAAATCCACTCAGATTATGGTGCTCAATAAACTGATTATCAACGACGGCGACGGTGCTCTCGGATTTTTTATAAAAATTCTTGAACCCGCCATAGCTTCGGTTATAAAGAAAAATGCACTTGATTTTGACGGCATCACAGGCGGATTTATGAATCTCACTCCTTCGGATGCAAAATCAATCAAAGCTTACAAGAGCGGTGAATACACCGTTGTTGAAATGACAATGAAAAACCAGACCGACGGAATACACGGCAAAGAGCAGGAAGGCACTGTCGGTCACGCAATATCCGTTCTCGGTGATATTTCAAGAGTTCTTGAACAGTTTCCCCAGTTCAAGGTTGATGTTAAAAATGCAAACATTGCCGTTAACTATGTAAATGCAACTGTTAAGGTAAAAATAAACAAAAACGGCATAATCGAAAAAGGTACCTGGAAATATACCTGCGATCCCGACATAAGCCACATTGACATCAGCGGAATTATGATTGACAAAGCTGATGCGGAAATCGATTACATAATAACCGTGGGCGACGGATTTTAAAACAGATAAGGAGTGACTCGCTGATGAGTCACTCCTTTTTACATCTGTTCCAATATATACTGTTTTACATCTTCAAGCTTGCTTTTTTTCCATTCTCCGCTTTCCGCTTTCTCTGCAAGAGGACAAAGGATAAAGAAATCAAGAGTTTCTCCCGGCACACGGCCTGTTCTGAGGGGCTCTGCAAAATGCTCTGCCCATTCCTCTTCCGTGGCATTTGCAAATCTGTCAGGGTTCAGATAGGTCATCTGCCGTCTTGTAGCGGCAATATGCATCTTTGCCGACAGAGGCGAAAGCAGATTGAATTCCTCCTCCTGAACATCGGTAAAAATTCTCGGGAGAGGTGCTTTTACGATGTGTTCGGGACCTCTGAGAATTTCAAGTCCCATAGGCTCCCAGGTGTATTCCGTTTCGGTAAAATTAATTTTAACAAGCAGACCGAGTTCTGTATTGAACTGTGAACGCTGATAATCCGTATCAAAAATAAAATTACCCAGCGAGTAAAAAATTATTTTATCCCCTACCGTTTCGTAATTCATCGGCACATGAGGATGATGACCTATAACCATATCCGCACCCATTTCGAGATACAGACGGTATCTTTCTCTGGTATAGGGTGAGGGCAGCGGAGTGAATTCTTCGCCTGCGTGAGCAACGACGATACACCAGCGGCACTGTTTTTTAATTTCATTTATGGTATTCTGAATTTCATCAAGGTCGCTCCAGCTGTAACAACCAGCTTTGTTTTCATCAGCTTTTCGGCACGCACGCTGATATCCCACACCAAACATACCGATACCGCCCGCTTCATCAAGAATAACGGGGCGCCTTGCCTCATGTATGTTCATACCTGCGCCTATGGTTTTCGCACCGTTTTCAGCCGCAATTTCAAGTGTACTCCTGATACCGAATTCACCTGCGTCCATAATATGATTATTGCAGATATTCCATACATCCGCATTCATCTTATTGAGAACTTTCACTGCCTCGGGGTCGATTGTGTGAAGAAGCTGTTTTACACCGCCCTGAACCGTATTCTGTTCAACGGGTGCAACAGGACCTTCAACATTTGCAATAACGTGGTCTGCGCCGTGAAGAAATTCAAGCACATCCGACGAAAGAAGCTCTTCGTCGTTCCACTGACCGTACATATATCTGTCAAAACCGATATCACCGGTAAAAACAAGGGTTGATTTATCTTTCATAACTTCCTACCTCTTAAAAATCGGCACAAGATAATAAAGCCAAACTGTTGTATGCATTATAACATATGCAGCCGAATATTGTAAAGGGTATAAAAAAACGCCGAAACCTTACGGCTTCAACGACTGAAATTTACATTATAAAAGAGAAATAACCCTTGACTGATGTTTCTTTACACAATCAATCAAGGGTTATTTCTGTGAATTCTTGTTATCTAACATCTTTGGTTAACCTCTCTTTCTGCGGTATTGTCCAATCTTAAATTTTACGATTACTGTTTTTCGGTTAATTTAAGATTGTCGGTCAGAACTTTTGATTTTCGGTTTTTATTTTTGTTTTCCGAATATCTTTATGTTCTGAGGTTTTTACCTTCTCATTGGTATCACCCTTTCCTTGACTATAATATAGCACAGATTTTCGGGGTTTTCAAGTCGGAATTTTGTACAAAGTTGACCCCTCTCGCTTATGTAAAACAGAGATTTTTAGTTATTATGCCTATATTTTCATAAATATGTATTGACTTTTGTCAGATAATAAGTTAGTATTGAAGTGTTGGGGGTCGTAATACCCCCTTGTTTTTTGCTTTTCATATGTAAATACCGCCTGAACAATAATTGTTCAAGCGGTAATTTTTTTAACCTCTTTCTTAATACGGGATACTGAAACAGATTATTCCGTACATTAACGATACAAAACAAATCAGGTTAACCTCAGGATAGCAAAGCTCAAATCCCATTTTCATCATCCAGCATTCCGTATTTTTGCTTCACTCTGTCGAGTTTTTTGAGCAAAGACTTGCCGAAAACGAACATCATAATTGCGGTGCAGATACCCTGACTTACATTCACGGGGAATCCCGATGCAAGAGATGCGGTGATTGTTGCAAAGTTGATTTCAGGCATCATAATGAAGATATGTGAAGTGTCAAGAATGGGACCTATCCAGAAAACAACTGCAAGGAATCCGAATATTGCCATAATCCAGGGCTTTTTCGGAATTTTATTTTTGATAAACACAAACCCTGCAAGCATTCCGCCTGCACCGTAAGCTATCATCTGCCACGGCATATATGCACCCTGACCGTAGAAAAAGTTACTTGCGAATGCCGTTATTGCACCGACGATAAATCCCGCTTCGGGTCCGAATGCGATGCCCGTGAGCATAATTATGGCAAACGCCGCCTTGAAATGGGGAATGGGAACCGCAACTCTGCCGATAACTGCGAGTGCAATCATAACCGCAAGCACAACAAGCTCTCTCGCCTGCGGTTTTCTTTTTTCGAATGCCATAAAAAACGGAACGGCAAGTTCAACTATAATAAGAACTCCTGTTATGTAATAACCTTTGCCGGGAAGTTTGTCACCGAGAAACAAAGTCAAAGGAATCAAAGCGAGAAACACAATCAGCATTGCGATGTTTGATTTTTTCATTGTGTTCCTCCCTTGTTTTTCTTGTATAATTCAACAACATTTTCTGCCGTGACGGCATTTTTGAATATGTGCTTGCTCATACGGTTTGCCGCCGTTGTGTAAAAACTGTTGCCGCCGAAAAATTTCTGCGATGTTTCGGTTGCAAGCACCTGACCGTCAAAAAACATACTTACTCTGTCGGCATATTTTGCACAGAACTCAACATCGTGCGAAACCATAAGGATTGTTATGCCTTGCTCTTTCAATTTGTTGAGAATATCGGCAAACGTTTCTTTAAAGAAGCTGTCCATTCCCTTTGTGGGTTCATCGAGAAGAAGAATTTTCGGCTCGGTGAGAAGAACCTTTGCAAGCGCCACTCTCTGCTGTTCACCACCCGATAAATCATAGGGGTGATTATTCAAAAGTTCTGTAATCCGGCAGGTTTCAGCAACCCCGTTTATCATATTTCTGTCTTTCGTCATTTCCGAAAGTTCATCAAGAACATTGTTTTTAGCAAACAGACTTTTCGGATCCTGCGGTAACATTGAAATACAGTTTCTGAAAAGCTCACCCGATCTGAATTTGCTGACAGGTTTGCCGAAAACCTTGATTTTTCCTCGGTACGGTTTACATATTCCGCAGATTGCTTTTAATGTTGTGGATTTACCTGCACCGTTACCGCCGACGATTGCGGAAATACTGCCCGACGGAATTTCAAGACTGACACCTCTGAGAATATCGGGGGTGTCCTTTTCATATCTGAACCACAATTCTTTAAGTGATAATGCATGGTTATCGATTTCATCATCAATATTTTTACAAGGAAATTCTTTAATTTGAGGTTCGGTTTCAAATTCGTTGCTGAGCCAACTTCTGCCTTCTCTGACAGTCAGAGGGCAGTCACCGTTACCGTTTGTATTATAAAAAACACGCACGGGTGTGGGCATTGCGGTGAACATGGGGTTATTCTGTTCAAAAAGGAGTTTGCCGATATTTCTCGGTGTGTCATCAGCAATGATTTTACCCGAATCCATAACAATTGCTCTGTCGGCATAAGGAAAAATGTCTTCAAGACGGTGTTCGGTTATGATGACGGTTGTACCCAGTTCGGTGTTGATTTTACGAACAGTATTAAGAAAATCCGATGCGGCAATGGGGTCAAGCTGACTTGTGGGTTCATCGAGAATAAGAACTTCGGGCTGCATTGCCATAATCGATGCAAGGTTGAGAAGCTGTTTCTGACCGCCTGAAAGAACGGCAACATCTCTGTGAAACCAATCCTGAATGCCGAAATAACAAGCCATTTCGGCAACACGGGAACGCATTGTTTTCTGGTCACAACCGAGGCTTTCAAGACCGAATGCAAGCTCGTGCCATACTTTATCCGTAACAATCTGGTCATCGGGATTCTGCATAACATAGCCGATTTTTGCAGATTGAGTTCTGTTGTCAGTATCTTTAAGTGGAGTGCTGTTGAAATATATTTCACCCGTTCTTTTTCCGTGAGGAGTAAGAACGGTTTTAAGGTGTCGGAGCAAGGTGGTTTTACCGCTTCCCGATTTTCCGCAGAGAACAATATATTCGCCTTTTTCTATTTTAAGCGACACATTATCGAGTGACTTTTTATCTTTTGAGGTCGGATACGAAAAACTTAAATTTTCGATTCTGAAATGTTCCACTGTATAACCTCCTTGATGTGAAGTGAAGTCGGAATCATAAGATATCCGAGATATGCGATGAAGCCGATTATGTTAAATCCTTTTATTGGTGTGATATTTCTTTCGGGCAGGAATTCCGCATTCATTCCGCCGTTTGCGGCAAAAAATACAACCACACCAAGCATAACAAACATTATTGCGGTTAACATCCAATCTGTTTTTGTCATTCGGTAAATCATAAAGCTTGTCCGTTTTGAAGTGCCGTAGCCTCTTGAACGCATTGAATCGCTTGTTGTGATACTGCCTTCAAGCGCCCACGAAGTCAGAACTCCGATAACCGAAATACCTTCTTTCAATGACTGCTTTTCTGCCGTTCCTTTGCCGATTGAACTTCTGACACCGATAATCTGCTTTGCTTTCTGAATAAGATTCGGTATCATCCGGAACACCATAACGAGAAGCAATGACAGTGACGGCGCAAGATTTCCGAAAAGGCAGGTAAATTTGTCGCCCGTCAGCACCTTACCGTAGCATCCGAACCACAAAAGCATCAGCACGAATGTTGCCGCAACGGCTACACCGTAAATGAGGGATTCAAGGGTGTAGGGTCTGTCGAAATATGTAAACAGAACGGTTACGCCTCTTGTGTTTACAATCGGATTAAAAAGTGTGACGAATATAAAAAGCGGTATCATCATCAGAATATTTTTAATTCCTTTTCTGCCGTTGAGGGTAAGGTAGTACACTCCGCTTGCAAATATGCCTGCAAGCAGATAAACGGGGTGTTGCAGAAGAACACCGAAAGCGATTGCTCCGACGAAAAATATCAGATTCACCGCAGGATGAAGTTTTGAGAATGCATCTTGTTTCATATTCTCACCGTTGTTTTTTCTTTGCTTCTTTCAGCCCCGCCGCCTCCAATGCTCTGGGCCACGGACCGAGAAAAGCCTTTATGCGTGACATTGTTGCCACATCAAAATCTGTCTTTTTGGGCAATCTTCCGAGTTCTCCGCTTTTTTGACGCAGAATTTCAATTGCCCATTCTTTCTTCTTATTGCTTATCATTTTTCCACCAAACAAAAAACTCTTTCAACTCAAAGGCTGAAAGAGTTTAAAAATATATAGCAGAACTGACCTGAAAATTCAGGTGCAAGCCGGCTGTTACTCTTCCATCCAAAAAGTATTAAACCAAGTTACGGCAGGTGTTCCGACTGATGCACGCAGGTGCAAACACGGTAATGGCGGTTGCTCGGGAGTCTGACCCGATTTCCCTTTTAATCTACTCGGCAAATGCCTTTCAAACCGTAATCTGATTATAGTATTTTTAAAAACCAATGTCAAGGTCTTTGCCTGAATCGCAGGTATAATGCCATTGGATTTTATCACCGTCAGCAAGTTCATAACTTCCGCATCCCACAGACGGCAATTCACCGTTTACAAAATATACCCAGCCCGAGGATTTACCGAAATCCGTTTCGAAAATATTGTTGATTCCTTCAATGTATTTCATATTTGAAGAATACAAAATATCATTCTTTCGGCAAACCTCTGAAAACACGTCGTAAACCGTATCGCCTTTTTCTATTTCAGCCTCGGTTTCTTCCAGAATAACTCCGTTTTTCGGAATGTAGCTTTCACCTTTATCTTTTATAACATCACAGCTTATGCTTATTGTAACGGTACCGATTACATCCGTGTTGTTTTCTGCCGATACTCCGATAATCAAAGCAATAACAGCAACTGCAATCGCGACAATAAGAACTGTGAATTTTCTTTTTTTTGCTGCAAAAAGCACAATGCAAACTGATATTGAAGCCAAACAAACAGAGATAACCATTATTCTTGAAGAATCGGTTTTATCTTCACGGACATCTGTCGTATCTGTTTTTTGTGTGTCGGATTCCTGATTTGTTGCTGTGTTTGCGGTTTTCGAAGCATTCTCAACAAAAACCGTTGTTTCGGTTGATTCTGTTAAATACGGCACAGCCGAAGCCGTTTCGGTTATATGGGTTGTTTCTTCGGAAGCGTTTATGATCTCGCTGAAAATATAAAAAGGGGATTTGTTGTTTTTCATATTCTCATAGGCGATTGAAGCACATAAAACCTGTGCTGTTGCAGTTGCATCCGAAGCTCCGCCTTCTTTATGGCTGAAACTTCCGTCTGCCAGACAAAAACTGCTTATTCCGTCAAAAACGGAGTTACCGTTTTTTATAAATCTGTCATCATTGCAAATATCAATTCCCAAAGACGAAAGTGCTATAATAACCTGCGCTGTGCTTTCGGGATTTTCAACTCCGTAAGCTGAATATCCTCCGTTTTCAAGCTGGCGTGAAGAAAGAAAATCAAGAGCACCATCAACAGCAGATTTAACCGCTGAGTTATTATAATGAACAGCCAGTGCCTGAACGGTCATCGCCGTAACATCAACATCGCCGTATTTTCCCGTAACGGAAAAACCACCGTCTGCAAGCTGTAAAGAGAGCAATTCATCAATCAGTCCGTTGACGGAATAAGTATCGCACTTACATCCGTTATTAAGCAAATGCAATCCGAAAACAAGGCTCATTATTCCTTGCTCACCGATTGAATTGCCGAGAACTTTACTGATATACGGGTTTGTTTTATCGCCGATTGCGATATATGTAAGCGCATATTTCAGACGGGAAGATGCTGAACCGACTTCATTTTCCGAAAGATAGTTGTTCAAAGCAGTATTGTAATTTGAAAAGTTATAACTATCGTTATTACTCAAAGCAATAACATACCACTCGGAACCTGTTCCCGCATCATAGGTCAGGTCACTGTCAATCCATTCCTGAACGGAATCAGCAGATGATTTTTGCAGATTATATTCAATTATTCTTTCTTCATAGTGTTCCGCTTTGTTACCGTATGCAACGGCAGGAACAAATCCCACCGTTGCAACAATCAAAGCAACTGTAAAGACAATTAATCTTTTCATAAATTATGCAAAAATTGAAAGAATAAAGTTGATAATCGCAGAGAAAAATCGGGTTATAGCCGAAATAACGGATGCTATTATTCCGCCGTTTATCTTAGCTGTGCATACGGGAGGCACAAGAGTTTCCGATGCAGAAACAGCACTGATAATATGAATTCCCGGAGTGCTTATCTGAATCGTTGCCTCACCGTTTGCATCGGTTTTTACTCCTGTCATTTTGCCGTCGACGATAATCTCTGCATTGGCAACGGGAAGTGTTACGGGATTCCAGCTTGCATCATAACCCGCACTGCTGAGAGTCAGCTCAATGTCTGAATTTGCATCTGCCGAAACTGTGAAATCGTTGAAGAAACAATATTTATCCGAATAATTTTTGCTGTCTGAATAAACAAAAGCATTGAGATAATCGCCGTTTTTCACAGGGTCTGCAAGGCTCCAACAAGACGAATTGTTGATATAGTAACCAAAGTTTCCGCTCGAATCACCCCAGAGCTTGCCGATTGAAAGCCCGTAATCTTTATGGGTATAATAGCTGTAACCTTCTTTTGCTCCGCCCGAATACACTGCCTCGTGCGCTGCATAGAGAGCATCATTAACTGTAAGCGTGTTGTCACCGTCAATATCCGTAACGGTAACTTTTGTTTGAGCAACTGCAAGCTGACCTTTGGCTGCAATTGAAACATAAACGGTTGCGGAATTATTATCCGCAAAAGATGTTATGCTCATGCATCCCATAAGCATAAGGAATGCAAGCACAACAGAGAATAACTTTTTCATTCTGAAAACTCCTTTAAATAAATTTTATCAAAACAGCGGCCACTGATTCTGAACATAAAAAAATACCCTTTTAACCTGAAAGTTAAAAGAGTACAACAGACAAACAACTCAACAAAGGCAACAAAAAATGCACCCCGATTACTGTTGAGCAGTTAATCGGTTGCACTCTTCTCACCAAAGTTGTGTTTAACCAGAATTGACACGGCAGGTGTTCCGACTGATGCACGCAGGTGCAAACACGGTAATGGCGGTTGCTCGGGATTTTAACCCGATTTCCCTTTTGATTTACTCGGCAAATGCCTTTCAAACCGTATCTTATCAAATTATATTCAATTGCATATCATTATAACCTCGTTTGCTGATGTTGTCAAGAATTAAAAAATCACTCTCCACATCGAGAATAAACATTCTGAAATCAAAGCAAACAAAAGAGCAGGCATAACACCTGCTCGAAAATATAACTGAAATAAAAAAATCGAGTGTTCACAACTTGAATCCGTTATGAACACTCGAGATGGCGCGCTGCAAGGGATTCGAACCCCTGACCTTTTGGTTCGTAGATACGAAAAATCCTTTTTATGTCTTTTTATAACTTTTCACAAGTCCTTACATATCAACGGTTTTAGCGATTTTGCATTTTATATCTTTTTGCATTATTTTATGATTTTGTGTACTGTTGGTACACAAATAGTACACAAAAACATTGCGTTTTTCTCGAGTTTCTCTCGAGCTTAATTTATATTCACGTTCCCTTGGCTTCCTCTTGGGTTCATCACCGCTTTATCACCGCTTTATCACTTCTTTGTCACCTGCTTGTTCATCTTAACCAAAGCTGTGAAATGTCACAAAATGTTGAACATAAAAAAGTAAAGATAAAAACCGCTTTTCCACAGTTTGTCCACAGTTTAAAAATAAAAGGTGCAGAACAATAAGCTCCGCACCCTTGGTTGTAATTATGACAAATTAGCTTCTGATGATTTAACGATATCTTCCGCAATAGCTAAAAGCATTTCAAGCTCTTCAGGCGTTGCAAGCTCTAACAGAGTGTTAAGCTGTTCTTCAAGACTCATTTGCTTTCACCCCTTTCTGGTATTCTTCCACAACTGTTTCTAAATACTGACGAAAAGCTTCAAGGCCTTCGTCTGATAAGGTATCAAGCAGTTTGCAAAATTCTTCTTTGGTCATTGTTTAAACTCCTATCTTTGATTTTATTTGACAAACCGAAACGGTGAGCTTATAATATACTCAACCGCTTCGGTGGTTGGTTGCTCTTATCTGTTGCTTTGGTCGGCTTTCGGATAAGGGCTTTTCTTATGCGATACTGAAACGCATTGAGGTTGACGGCTTGCAAAATTCTTCATACAGTTCGCTGTACATAGCTTTGAATGACTTGGTGTCAAATCGGGAGCTTGTAACTGATGAATAACGGAGCTTGAACAAGCCTGCATTGAGTTCCTCTGCACCTGATGATTTCATATGAGCTTTAAGCTCGTCTTTGATTGCTTCGGCTTCTGCCGTTGCTTCTTCAATAAGCTGTTGCAGTTCCTTAAGCTCTCTGACCTTTGCTGACAGTTCGTGTGTTGACATTGTAAAAACCTCTCTTTGTTATTTTTTCTCGGTTCGTTCTCGGTTCGGCTTGCGTTACTTGCTGATATTGCCGTTTATATTCGGCTCAAGGAGTTGACGGTTTGCCGTGTCGGAATCTGTTGGTTAAGAGGTGGGGGGCTTTAAGCATCTATCACTCCGTGAATCTCACTCTCACTTATCCGTTCCCACTCTTATGTAACATTCTTGGTTTCGGCTTTCGCTTACTTTCGTCTGCTTTCCCTTAACCTTACAAGTAAATTATACACGATAATTCGCTCATAGTCAATATGGGATACTGCACAAAGATATACATTCAATTTCGTGCATATTGTACACTTGAAATCGTGTATACAGTGTGATATAATATGTTATAGTGGGAATGGGACTTGTTTATATATCCGTTCCGAAATCTTGAAAAAAGTTGAACAGAAAAAACACTATATCATAAACGAAAAGAGGTTTTATTATGTCTTTAAAATATAAATGTGATATACTTGCTTCATTAAAGGCAATAGGCATTACAACATATCAGATACGAAAAGATAAGCTTTTAAGTGAATCAACGGTTCAAAAGCTCCGCAATAAGCTCCCTATTTCTTGGGAAAACATTGAAACGCTTTGCAAAATGCTTAACTGTCAGCCTGGTGATATTATCGAATATATCCCCGACAATGAGGGATAAGCTCAACAAAACATTTACTCACTCGGGAGCAATAGAATGGAAATCGTAGGCAAATACAAAGAAGAATATAACAAGCAATTAAACATTAACCTGCCGATTGATGATATATATCAATCAGACGGCTTGATAAAGCATATACAGAAGCAACACAAAGGCTTTGAAAGTTATATGTCTGATATTCCTGATATTATCGAAAATCCCGATTATATAGGGGTTAACCCCAAAGAATCCGACAGCGTTGAGCTTATAAAGGTGCTTAAAGATAATATTCTTGTTGCTGTAAAGCTCGACAAAAAGAACAATTATTTGTATGTTGCCTCTTTGTATGACATTAGCAACGCCAAGCTTCAGAACCGTTTAAACAGCGGCAGAATAAAGGCATATAAATAAAAATCTTGACAATATACGCTTTTCCGCGTATAATAAAGATGCAAAGTGAATAAACTTTATAGGGATTATTGAGGTCGGAAATGGTTCCCGACACACCCGTAAGGGTACCTGAGATGCAGGATACACCGCCCTGCCAATAATCCCGAGTTTACACGGGGGAGCTTTTAAGCTCTCCTTTTGCTTTATACACAATAAAATATTAACGCTTTTATTTGTGGATATGTAACCTTAACGTCTATACTCTTTTTACAAATAATAAAAATATTAATAATAAATATATTATTGAATATAAAAGTTGATAAAATAAAGGGGCAGGGGGATATAATGCCCGTCAATTGTTCCGAGTTAGTTCCCCGAATATCCCCAAAAATTAAAAAGGGGTTTTAATGTTAGGTTTTGTTAGGTTGTTTTCTTGAGTTGTTCTTGAGTTCGTTCGCCTATTCGTTGCTTTTCTCACAGCTTCGTTTCTCTTTGTTCGCTCTTTGTTTGACACTTTGCCGACAGTTAAAGAAAAATGTTTCAGGTTTTTTCAGGTTATAAAAAATAAGGCGGAAGCAATAAGCTCCACGCCTTTGTGATATTGTTTTTTTATAAGCTCTTATTCGTCACTATGCACCGTTGACGTGTAAGGGCTTTTCTTTTCGCTTAAATACGGATCTATCTGCGTATTTTCGCATTCTGTGTATTATTAGGGTTGTTATACCCCTTTGGTCTGTGACCCGTTCTGTAGGGGCGTAGAGGGCGTTTTGGGCAGTACATAATCAGTTGCTTTTTTGTTCGTGCCTATCAACATATTCTACCGCCAATTCCTGCGAGCTTGCACGATTTCGCATAAACGATGTTAATCCCGTACTAAAATAAGCTCGGTTTGACAAATCAATATCTCTGTATTCTTGCAGCCGTCTTTTGTTCTGTGAAACTGATATTTTGCGTATAGCATTACGTTCGAGGTTTTTTACACCTTGTCCCGTTTTTAATCCAAGGCGTTTTGCAATTTCGGTATATGTAATCCCGTCAAAATACCTGAGACGTAATATGTCACCGTGATTTGATGGCAAACAATCAAGTGTTTCTTCAAGGAGTAATCGGAGCTTATAAACGGCTTGTTCTGTGTCGCTTTGCTCAAATTCTGCAAAAGCTCCTTTATCCTCTATCAAATCAACAAGGGCGGTTTCTTCATCTTCACCGACAAGAATATCAAGGCTTGAACACTCATCAAGGATATTCGGCTTTTTTAATCCTATCGCCCCATTCATAGCGTTACGGAAATGAAAGTTGATATATGTTGTAAATTTATATTCTTTTTGCGGATTGTATGCTTGTATCGTTTCAAGCATTACGAAATAACAAATCTGTATTAAATCTTCAAGGACCAATCCGCAACGTTCACACCTCTAACGATTTAAATTATAGAAGCTCTCGGATTTCTTGATAAATATTTTTCTTGTTTGCTTCCATAGATCGGCACAATATTCTTTATGACCGTTTTTGATAAGCACGGCAAGTTCTTCGTTTGACATTGACAAAATCACACCCTTGCAATAAAATAATTCTTGACAAGCAAATTATTTCCTCGGGAGCATCTGCCGTTTTGGGGTGGGTGCTTTTTATTTTTCGATTTTTAAACGCTCGGTATCAGCGATTTTTTCTTTATCTTCACTTGAGTTTAAAAGAGTTATTGATTTCTGCCGTTCTTTTATTTCAGGATAACTTTTCAGAAATTCGCTACGCTTATATTTAAGCTCGCTGTCATCCGCATCAGCTAATCTTTTCAGCTCACCCTGACCACCAATAAAAGATTTTAAATCACTCGGCAAAGTGTTGTATAATTCGACAAATTTCTTTCTTGCTTTCTGTCCTTGTGTTTGTCCGTTTTCGTCTTTAAATGTAAAATCAAATTTATAAACCAAATCACGGGCTTTTTCAATAACGGATAAAAGCTCATTCCATTTCTGCTCTTTTGTAGGTTCTGTAAGTTCTTCTGTTTTTTTTATTTGTTCAATAATATCCGCAGGAGTAGGGGGTGTTTTGCAGGTTTTTAAGCATAGCATAAAAGCGGTTTCCAACTCTTTGTCATCATAATTATTGAAAAGAGCTTGCCACGTATTAACAAGCAACTCAACATTAGTTTCTTTTGCATAATACGGATAGATTGTTTTTATTGCTCCGATGATTTCAATTATTTTATTTTTACTTGCCACAGATTCACTCCTATTCATACATTGATTGTAACTGCAACATAAAATCGTCTGTTGCGTTCGTTGGTTTGCTTTGTGACGGATTGCCTTTATCTTTCCTTGCCCAATTTCGGATGGTTGCAAGGTGATTTTTATATTTTTTACCCGTACTTGCTATATAACAGCTTAACTGTTCGATTCGTTCCTCGTAGTCAGCAGGGAATTCGGTTTTAAGCTTTTCAAGGTCAGAATCAGACAATATCACGTTTCTATACTCACCGTATTGATGACGAGTATATATTTTGACATTATTATCATTATTATCATTATTGTTTGTGTCCCGTCTGCTGTCCCGTCTGCTGTCCTTTCTGCTGTCCCGTTGGGTGGGGCATTGGTGTCCCATTGAGGTGTCCTCGTCACCTTGATAAATGCTATAGTTTTCAATGGTTAAGGTTGTCCCGTCTGCTGTCCCGTCAGTAGTGACAGTTTCATCCCCTTTGAGTAACCGCAGAAAGCGGTCAACCTTTTTGATATCCCAACCCCAACGGTCAGCAAGCTTTTTTCTGCTTGTAAATATTTGTCCTCTTTTGATTTCTTTCAGATTGCCGTTTATCAGCACCTTTTTATCTGAATGATTCGCAAGCATAACAAGGTCAACAAAAGCCCTTGCACGGTCAAAAGGCTTTTCGTTCCACAGATAATGACCTTGTATATCTCGATATAATTTTATATATCCGTAATTCTTGCTCATATTTCAATACCCGTTATCTCAAAGCTCTTATTTTATGTTCTGTCGGGAGCTTATCGGGGATTATAAGCTCACCTGATAAATACTTTTCTACCGTGTCAAGATTAACAAGTATTTTATTACCTGCTCTTAAATGGGGAATATCACCCGAGCTTATAGCTCTACGCAATGCCGATTCTGTAAAGGCTGTTTCGCTGTCTTGTGTTTTAAGCTCGTTAATTGCTTGTTTGATTGTTCTCATTCGGGGAGTTACGCTCATTCGCTCACCCCTTTCAGTTCGGCAATTATAGCTCTGATTTTTGCCTTTTCTTCGGAGCTTAACTCTTTGCGGAGCTTTCGGCTGAAATTGCCGTCATTCATTCCGAGCTTTTCGGCTATCTGCCACAGCTTAACCCCTGCCTTTTTTGCTTCGTTTCTGATTTCTGTGTTGTTCATAAAATCACCCTTTCAAATTTGTTGTTGACATATCTAATATGATATGCTATCATTATGACATAACAACAACAGTAAGTCAAGGCAATCCGCTATGTTTAATTCACAACATATCAGAATCGATAAGAAAGGGCGTTGAGTATGAGTAAATCGACAAAAAAAGATATCAAGGTAACAATCGGTCAGCGTATAAACAAATTACTTGCAGAAAAAGATGTTATGCAAAAGGAGCTTGCCGACCACCTCGGAATACAGCACAACACAATATCGTATTATTTGAAAGGCGAAAGAGTTCCTGACCACGAAAAACTCGTTGCTATTGCAGAATATTTTAACGTTTCAACAGATTATTTGCTCGGAAGAACGGAAACAAAAACCGTTGAAGAAGATATTCAAATGATTTGTGATTATACGGGATTAAACGAAGATGCCGTAAAATGTTTGCACGAATGCTGTTATACTGAAAATACAAAAACGATTTTAAGCTATTTAATTGCCCCGAAAAGTAAAAGCAGGTTTCTTAATGATTTGATAAATGTTTCTGCGTGTTTAGCTATCTACAAGGAGGAGTATTTGGAAATGGTTTGCAAACTGTCCTCTGTAGAATCTCAAATCGATACATTGTCAGAAAAAGAAATTGAAAGTATATTAGATGATGTTGAAATTATGATGAAAAGTGCAAAGCTGTCTTATTATGATGCGGTTGAACATTTCCGTTTATTAGTTGATGATTTTAATGGACGCAACGTTAAAACACCTGAAAATGAAGCTCTTGTAATGGATTGTATAGTTGAATTAAACACAAGGTTAGAGGAGTATTACAATGGCAACAATAGTTAAAAGGGGCAACACATACACTATCAGAGTGTCGGCAGGATATGATATAAACGGCAAAAAGATGCTTCATAATATGACTTGGAAGCCTGCACCCAATATGACACCGAAACAAATTGAAAAAGAGCTTAATCGTCAAGTGGTTATGTTTGAAGAAAAAATAAAAAGCGGTTTGTTTATCGGCTCTGATGTCAGGTTTGCAGATTTTGCCGAACGTTGGATGAACGATTACGCAAAGAAGCAATTAAGGGCTAAAACCATTGCACAGTATGAATCACTATTGCCACGCATAAATGAAGCTATGGGGCATTTAAAGATTGAGAAAATACAACCTCATCACTTATTGTCTTTTTATAACAACCTTTCCGAAAAGGGTATAAGGCTCGATACAAAATACCGCTGTATTGTTGATTTCAAAGCAATAGTAAAGAGCTATAAGCTCACGTTCAAAGCTCTTGCAGAAAAGGCAGGTATAGCAGAGCAGACATTGACAATCGTTGCAAAGGGCAACAATGTTTCATTGAGAACGGCAACAGCTATAAGCTCTGCACTCGGTATTAAGCTCGAAAAACTTTTTGAAGCTACGGAAGAAGAAAAAACTTTATCGGGCAAAACCTTGCAACACTATCACCGCCTTATTTCTTCAATTATGAGTACTGCCGTACAATGGCAGATTATAAGCTCCAACCCTTGCCAAAGAGTAAAACCGCCAAAGGCTGAACGCAAAGAAGCTGTTTATCTTGACGAAACACAAGCTTTTGAATTGCTCCGTTGCCTTGAAAATGAGCCTATAACCTACAGAGCATTATTTACCCTGATTTTATATTCGGGTATGCGTAGGGGCGAAGCTTGCGGTCTTGAATGGTCTGATATTGACCTTGATAATGGAATTGTAGATATAAACAAATCGAGCTTATATCTTCCTGAAAAGGGAATATATGATGATGACACAAAGAACACAACCTCACGCAGAGTTATAAGAATCCCTGCACCTGCCGTTGATGAATTGAAAAGCTTAAAACTGTTTCAGATGCAAGAACGATTGAAACTCGGGGAACAATGGCACAACACAAATAAAGTGTTTACCGCTTGGAACGGAAAACCGATACACCCCGATACCGTCAGCGGTTGGTTCAAAAAGTTTGTTGAACGTCATAATTTACCGCCCATCCACGTGCACAGTTTAAGACATACTAATGCAACGTTGTTAATTTTCAATGGTGCGGATTTAAAGACGGTGTCGCACAGATTAGGTCACGCAGATATAACCACAACGGGCAATATTTACACCCACGCAATAAAGACGGCTGATGAAAGAGCAACCGATATACTGACCGATATATTCAACAGAGCAAAAAACGCATAAATAGCAAAGAGTGGAACACCTGAAAAGGCGAACCACTCTTTTTGTTTTATTCAGGGAGCTTAATATCCCTTGAATATTAAGTTTTATTAAGTTATTCTTTGCAACCTGAAATTGCTTTAAATGTAAGGTTTTGTAAGGTTTTGTTATGATGAATAATGTTGATTTAAAAATAAGGTTTTTTAAGGTTTTTTCAAGACTTGGTACACAAATAGTACACAAAATGCCATTTTAAGCTCTTTTTCGGAGCTTAACATAGGGCAAAGAAAAAGCCCCAAACCGTTGATATACAACGATTTGAGACTTGGTACGAGTGTTCATAACGGATTCAATGAATAAATTGTTAACGGCGGTTAAACACACATTGTTTCAAGCTATCATTAATAACTGAAAGGAATTGCAAATTATGAAAAACAATATTTTATCTTGTGAATTCAACATTGATACCGCCTGCGTTGAAGTCAAACTTACTGATGGTTCCATGGTGTCAATCGACTGCATTGCTGTTGAGAACGAATACGCAAACAATATGTACGAAACATCTGAACTCGACTATCTCATCTACAACGAGCCGATGAGTTATGTCAGATTGTTACTCAGTGGTAAGATGGAAGAATATCTGCGAAACAGTACAGATTATACGCCATTATCTGATATGAGATAAAATTTCAGCCGACAACATCATTTGAAGTGATGCTGTCGGCTTTTTCTTTTGCTGGCACATAAAGTTTATATCTCAAAATCTCGCCTTTGTAACATGTAAAACGAAAAAGTGGGGTTGCAGGTCAAACTATACGCACACCTTAATTACCGCACTTCAAATTCCTTATGTATCAACGGTTTCGTAGCCTCTATTTGTCCACCTTTCATACTCGTTTTTGCTTTCACTTTTCATAAACAGATTATATTTGACCTAATATCATTCAGAAAGATGTTGTCTGCTTCTATTTTGTTATTGATTTTACGAAATCATATTAATAGCTGTGTTGGTTACAGAAAACACTTGTCTGATGCACTAAAGAATGTAATTGCTTAGTGATATTGTTGAAAAAATATCTAAATCATATCTTTCTTTCATCAAAAATTTGTCTGATGCAGGATGTGCTTTTGAAAAGCTCCCATTTAGATATAAGGTTTAATATGGTATTTTTAAAAAGTACTAAAAGTTAATCTTAAAAGGATGCAAGCATAAAAACTTGCATCTTTTTTACTTTTTACCCTATTGACATCACCGAGAAAATAATATAAAATATCGACGAACATTTGTTTGTCATAAAATTAAAATATTTTTATTTTTCGTCAATTTTTAGGAAAATTTTTTGCGTTCTCACTCCATAATAAGTGAGAGCAAATATTTTTTTACTTTTTTGAAAAAGCAGGAAAAATATATCCGCTTTCATTCCATATAAAGTGAGTGGAGTTTTTTCTGAAGCGGATTTTTTGAACAGATTGTAAATTGTTTTGTTTTTAGGAAAAATTTATTCTATCTCATTCCTTTATAAGTGGGAGGATAAAATTCTTCGTAGTGAGGTGATGCAATTATATCGGACAACCCTAATTTAAGTTACATTGTTAAACTCCCGAATCAGATAATAACCATTCCGCAGGACAGTCATCTTGCGTGGCTTCCGTTGTTTTACGCTCTTCCCAAAGAGTTTGTAATAAAACGGAAAGATTATCTCAACATTCCGAGAAATCCGTATGATGTTCTTTACACGGACAAATATAATCATCTGATTAACGATGATGTTTTTCTTCAGCTAATCTGGGAATCGTATGCGTGGTCTGTTTGGCAATTCATTCAGGTTCCTCGCCGTGACGGTTACGGTAATATACCCGGCAAGTGGACAGACTATTCGGGTGATTTCCCTCTGTGGCGGTTGTGCTTTGTGATTCAGAATCACTTCCGAAAGAAATTTGAATACGAGATGGAATGGAGTTTTCAGAAGCTGTTTATGATGCCGAGAGAAATGAAAATCCCGTGGCTTACATATCAGCATTTCAGCAACCTTATCGGTAATCTCACGGATATGATTGTTGAAGAACAGAACTGGCAACCGATGATTGATGAAATATGGAAGAACCGTCAGATGGAAGATTACAGCGAACGAAAAAGTACATACAAAAGAGATTTCATCAACAAGTGGTATTGTTCGTGGGACAAAAAGAAAAGTCCGATTTTTCTTGACGAAGCAATCAAATCAGGCGAAGAAATCAGCGAAGAATTACTCGTTCAGTTACCGTCGCCCCGTGAAGATTTTGAAACAAGAATTCTTTCGAAACACAAAGTCGAAGCATTCTTTGAAACGCTCGACGGAAAAGACAAACGGATTTTGCAGATGCGAATGGACGGATGCACTCTTGAACAGATTGCAAAATTTGCGGGATACAAAACACCGAGCGCAGTTTACAAACGCATACAGAAAATTGCAACAGCATACGAGGATTTTGTTTCAAAGAAATACGGAGAATTTTTGGACATCCACTCAAAGAAAAAGAAGAAAAATAAACAAGCAGACAAAGACAGTCACGATTGATTTCGTGGCTGTTTTTTGATGCCCGAAAGGAGATGTTAAGAGTTGAAAAATTAGCAAAGAATCGAATGGAAGAACCGTAAACGACCAACGCATCATTTTGAGAAAATGCATCGGAAAACACGGTGCTTTTCACGGTTCTTGAACCGAGAAAAAATCACGAAAATCAGCCGATAATCGGCAGAAAGGAGGCAAAATGAAAACAGGATTAACAAAGCGTCAGAAAGATACTGTTATCTGCTTTAACGAAGAAAGTGACATCATTGATGTGCGGACACACAATACGGATTTGAGAAAC
>JAXJTD010000045.1:0-2590 GCA_036309745.1 Acutalibacteraceae bacterium
CATCTTCCCTCTGCCATCGTTGCCTGTGTTGGCGGCGGATCAAATGCTGCGGGACTTTTTGCGGGATTCCTCAATGATCCCGTTGATATCTACGGTGTAGAGCCTCTCGGAAGAGGCCCGAAGCTCGGTGATCACGCGGCAAGTCTTAAGTACGGTACAGAGGGTATCATGCACGGCTTTAACAGTATCATGCTCAAGGACGAAAACGGCGAGCCTGCTCCCGTTTACTCGGTTGCAAGCGGTCTTGACTATCCGTCATCCGGCCCTGAGCACGCATTCCTTCAGGAGATCGGCAGAGTTAAGTACGACGTTATCGACGATGAAGAGACCATTGACGCATTCTATAAGCTTGCAAGGCTTGAGGGTATCATTCCCGCCATCGAAAGCTCCCACGCGGTTGCATTCGGCATGAAGCTTGCAAAGCAAATGGAGCACGGTTCGATTCTTATCAACCTCTCGGGCAGAGGCGATAAGGATATGGACTACGTTATCGAAAATTACGGAATCAGATAAAACAAAAGGGGCTGAGTCAAAAGCTTAAAATTAAGCTAATGGCTCAGCCTTTTGCTATGCAATTTTGCACGTTTCGGCAAAACAAAAGAAAAAAGCCTCAAAATGAGGCAAAAAAGAGTATGACGAAAAGAGGATCGGTAAAATCCTCATTTTTGAGAGTTATACAATTCCGCAGAGAATCGGTTCAAGAGGCGTTCAGAGTGAACAGATCCAAGCCCATTCTTCCTTTTTTCGTGCGGTTACAAAGTTTTTCAATATTTAAAGCGAATGCAAGAAGGAAAAATTGTGTTTCTATGTTCTTCTTTCCGCGTGTAAGAAAACGCCTAAAACCGTAATCTTCTTTGAGTACGCCAAACACACCTTCCACTTGAATAGATCTGTTCATACGAAGTAGCGTTCCTTCTTCGCTCGTCAATGCTTCAAGTGTTTTTGGTCTGTGTTCGAGTATTACGTTATTAACCTGAATCGTTCTGTAGTCTTTCTTGGATTTGTGGCATTTATCTCTGTGCGGACATCTTCCGCATTTGTCGTTGCTGTAATATTTCGTTGAGATAGTGTATCCGTTCTCGGTAGTCTTTTTGCTTTCTCTTCTGAACTTGAGTTTTCTTCCGTTAGGGCAGGTATACTCATCTCTCTTCGCATTGTACTCCATATTTTCTACGGTATACGGATTAGCCTTGTAGCTTCTTTTCTTGCTTATCTCATAATTTTGAGGTTTAATGAAGCATCTCTGACCGTTTTCTTCAAGATACAAATAATTCTCACTGCTCTCATATCCCGCATCCGCTATTATGTTCTCGAACTTTCTATTCGTATGCTTCCTTATTCTGTTAAGAAAAGGTATTAGAGTTCCTACGTCACTTCTGTTAGAGAAGGAGCTTACACCTACAATATATTCGCTTTCTACACCTATCTGTATGTTGTATCCCGGTTTAAGCTGACCGTTACGCATATAGTCTTCCTTCATGTGCATAAACGTTGCATCGGTATCCGTCTTGGAGAAGCTGTTCCTGTTACCAAACTTACCGAGATGCGAGCGGTATTCCGCCTTCTTGTCTATGTATTCCTTTAAAACTTCAATATCTCTCTGCAATTGTGTCTTATGCTTTCCTTTACCTACGGCAAATACAAGGTTCAACCATTGTGCTTGTCTTAAGAGGTGTTCGTAGCATTCTTCAAGAGATATGTCTTCGCTAAAACCATACCTCTCTGAAAGTACAGAAAGCAACACTTCCATCTTCTTTTCAAGCTTTGCAAGGTTCTTTTCAACTGCACTTTTCCATACGAACGTGTACTTGTTCGCATATGCTTCTAACTTCGTTCCGTCTACGAAAAGATTCTTAAATTTAATCTCTCCCATCTCATAAAGCTTTTCTACGAATTGGTAAAACAGTCCTTCTATTGCTTCGGCAAGGTGTCCTCTTTGAAATCTTGTTATGGTTGAGTCACTGGGAACTGGCTCTCCGTTTAAAAGCCACATGAAACGAATATCTGTCTTACATAAATTCTCAATATCTCTTGATGAAAATTTGCGGTTCATATATGCGAATACGAGTATCTCAAATATTGTGATGGGATTTACTTTTCTCCAAACTCGCAAGTAAGTATTAAACAGCTCTGTGTAGTCCAAACTCTCGCATATTTCGGCTACTTTGAATACAAAATCTCCTTCGGGAATACAAATTCCTAAATCTAACGGCAAAACTACTTGATTTTTTTCTCTCATTGTTGTATAATTACCTCACTGCTTTGTGTTGGTTATTTTTAGCGATTTAATTATACTACAAAGCAAGCGGATGCTCAATACCTTTCGGTAAAGAACATCCGCTTTTTTCTTTTTCAAGGCTAAGTTAATGACTCAGCCCCTTTTGCCTTTCTATGGAATAGTTTTTCAAAACACAAATCATAGATGTAAAGTCGCCTTTTTTCCTTGAAGATGGATTAGAACTCCCGTACTCATTGGTTTCCCGCTTACAAGTCCTCCGATGAACTCAAGACCGAATGTTCATCGGAGGACATTTTTATATTTTTTTGGTTTATCGTATGAGGTACGATTATTTTTTTCTTTAAATATCAC
>JAXJTD010000046.1:0-2767 GCA_036309745.1 Acutalibacteraceae bacterium
ATACCAGACACCGCTCACCTGTTCTTATATTGGAACAAGTAACCCTAGACAATATTTGAGCGATGAAACAGGAAACCGTCGCTGGTGCCCTGTTAAACTTAAAGACATAGACAAAAACTTTATGTCATCAGAAGAAGGTCAGCGTCTTATAAGGGAGTTACACAGTTATTACAACAGAATAACACAGAAAATGACAACAAAGCAGGTTAGGAAAATGGTAGAGTTTAGCCCTGAACTTGCAAAGTTCATGGAAGAACTTACAGAAGAAGCATTAATTACATATTCCGATTATGAAGCCTGCTGTAAAGTTATTAATATGTGGATGTGGGGCGACAGCGTTGCACAGATGGCGCCAGCCCCAGAAGGGGCTGAGCTTCTGCAGGCAGATGTAGAACGGCTTGCTTTTGAGAGAGGGTATAGAATGAGGATAACTCAAAAATCATGCTTAAAGGCTATGGCAGACTGCGGGCTGACCCTTGTCGCAAAAATGGAAAACGGCAAACTTAAAAATGTATGGATAAAGCCTGAAAAGAAATCAGAGCAGACACCATTTTAAGGATATATTTATGACAGATTATTACAATATTTTTGAAAGCGCTTTTGAGCGTTTTTCTATTATGACGGTAGACGGGAAGCTACCTGACAAGGAAGCGCTGGAAGCGATAGAAGAGCGCTATGGTGAAAAGATAAGAATAGTTGTAGAGAGGAAGATAAAAGAGAATGGAAACTTGTAGCGTAACTGGTAAGATATGTTATAGCCGAAAAGAGGCGGGAAATGTTCTTGCGGCAGCTCATAGAGGGAAGAAGGGAAAATATATCCCTCAGAGAGCTTATTTATGTGAATATTGCGAAACATACCACCTTACAAGCCACAAGAGCTACAGGAAGAAAAAAGACGGATGTAAAACGACTAAACCCTGGTATAAGAAAGCAAAAGAAAACTATAAAAATCATGTGGGGGAAGATTATGACTTGTAGTGAGTGTCAGTGGTATGTAGAAGAAAACACAAGATCGGGCCGTTATGAACATGAGGAAGCCTTAAGGCAGGGGAGAGGCTTCTGCCTTATTCAGGACTTATTCACAGACAAAGAGCTGTTTGATGAAGCGTGTGAGGATTTTAAAAGTGACGGAAAATAAACCCACATTAAAGCGAGAGCCCCGGAAATTAAGCGAGGCAGAACTAAAAGAACATATAGAAGCATTTAAGGGTGTTGAAGACTCAATAAATAAATTAATGAAAGGAGATAAAAAGCGTGTACACATTATTTGACTATCAGCAGAAAATCCGTGACAGAATGGATGATTATTTTTCTCACGGTGGCTCAAGATTATTAATACAGGCCCCTACCGGAAGCGGTAAGTCTGTTATTATGTGCGACTGGATAGAGTCAGTAAGAAATGAGGGGAAACCGATTTATTTTGTTACCTCTTCAAAAAGTCTTTTAAGACAATTTTCTGACCACCTTACAGAAATAGGGCTCCCACATGGAATTATAGCACCAGGAGCGCCTACGCTGCGCTACAAAGTGCAGGTAATATCAGCTCAAAGCCTTATGAACAGGGCGCACCTTATTGACGAGCCTTATGCCGTATTATTTGAAGAAGCGCATCATTCAACCAGTGCAACATTCAAAAAAATAATTGATTTATGGCCTCATGTAAAATTAGCAGGAATGACGGCAACTCCAGAGCGACCAGACGGAACTCCTCTTGGCGATATTTATGACGAAATGATTTTAAGTCCTGGCGTACGCTGGTTTATTGATAATGGCTATTTAAGCGATTATGATTATTTTGTTCCTCAGGACTTAGACACCAGCGGTATCCATAGAGTAATGGGTGATTATAACAAGAAGGAACTTGACGAACGCTTAAAGGCATCCACAGGGCGCATTGGCTCCCTTGTAGAAAATTATCAGAAATATGCAGACGGCAAAATAGGAATTGCCTTTGGAACATCTATCGAAGACAGCGAGAATATCGCAAAACGATTTATTGAAAAAGGCTACGACATGAAAGCCCTGCATTCAAAAATGACTTATAATCTGCAAGATATACTTAATTCTTGCCGTACTGGAGAGCAGCGCTTAATAAGCTCTTGCGACTTGATAGGTGAAGGGGTTGATGTAAAAGGGCTTGAAGTAATGCTGGATGCAAGACCTACACAGAGCCTTGTAGTTCAGATGCAACACTGGGGGCGTGTACTTCGTGCAAAATACGCAGACGGCTACGACTTAACGACCAAAGAGGGGCGCCTTGCAGCAATAGAGGCAGGCGGAAAGAAAAAAGCAATTATACTTGATTTTTCTTCTAACTATTCAAGACACGGGCTCCCGGATGATGAGCGGGATTGGAGTCTTGAGCCAAAAACGGCAAAAAAGAAGGTGCAGGAAAAATCAACCTTAAAGCGCTGCCCTAACTGTATGCGACCTATTCCACGGCTTGCTTCTAACTGTCCGCATTGTAACTATCAGTTTACCACGGCAGGCTATGCCCGACAGATAATAGAGAGAAGCGGAATATTAGTTAATCTTAAAAGCATGAAGGAATTAAAGCCTACAGACCAGCAGACGGCAATAAGGGAGATTGCAAGAAGGGCTCACAATCAAAAACAGGCTATTGCTATCGGGCGTGAGTTAGGCTTAAACCCACAGGGCGCATGGTTTATCTGGCGGAAAATACTTAAAAAGACCGGGTATTAATTTTTTATAAAAAAGATATTGACAATAATTAAAAATGGCATTATATTAATACTTGTCAGGGGGA
>JAXJTD010000047.1:0-1973 GCA_036309745.1 Acutalibacteraceae bacterium
ATCTTACTCAGTGTCCCACAAATCTCGGCACCGGTATGAGAGCTTCTGTTATGCTTCATCTTCCCGCCCTTTCAAAAAAGGGTGCAATGCGAAACCTTTCCACAACCGTTTCAAAATTAGGCCTCACCCTTCGCGGTTCATACGGTGAAGGCAGTGAAGTCAGCGGTGATATCTATCAGCTCAGCAATCAGGTAACTCTCGGCATATCTGAAAAAGCTGCGCTTCAGAATCTTACATCAATTGCTATGCAGATTATTTCACAAGAAAAGCAGGCCCGTACCCTTCTTGTGAAAGATGAGGATTTTATGGATAAAATCTGCCGTGCTTACGGCATACTTAAAAGTGCATACAAACTCACCTCAAAAGAACTTACCAACCTTTTGTCTTATGTAAGTCTTGGGGCGGCAGAAGGAATTATTGAGGTACCCCTTCAAAAGCTATGCACTTTGTTCATAGAGCTTCAGCCGGCAACAATGAACGCCTCATCACAAACACCTCTTACTCAGGCTCAGCGCGATTTACTCAGGGCTCAAAAGGTAAGAGAAGCACTTAACTGATTAAAAACGGGTCTGCCTGACAGACCCGTTTGTTTTATAACAAAGGAGGAATTTGAATGTACAAGTTTACAGGTTTCACAGAAAAGGCAAACCGCGCCCTTAATTCAGCCATTGAAATTGCAGAAAACATGGGACACACCTATATAGGCAGTGAGCATCTGCTTGCAGGTTTTCTGCGTGAAGACAACGGTGTTTCAACCTCTGTTCTGCTTTCAAAAGGCGTTAACATTCAGGCAGTTGAAGCTGCAATCAAACGCAATGTGGGTGTGGGGATTCCTACTTCCCTTTCGCCTGACGATTTCACGCCAAGATGCAAACATATAATTGAGCTTGCCGTTTCTCTTGCAAAAAAAGAAAACTCAGGTTACATCGGCACGGAGCATCTTCTTTGTGCAATGCTTCAGGAAGAGGACTGCCTTGCCTGCAATATTCTTTCTCAGTGCGGAGTTTCCGTAACACTTCTGGCAGATGAACTTGCAGGCGGCTCTTATTCAGGCAAAAAGGGATTCAGCTCACTGAATTCATCAAAAAGAAACAGCACAAAAAGCAACACACCAAAGCTTGATTCTTTCGGTCAGGACCTGACACAAAAAGCAAGAAACAATGAAATTGACCCCGTAATAGGCAGAGAGAATGAAATTGAAAGAGTAATTCAGATTCTTTCAAGGCGCACCAAAAATAACCCTTGTCTTATCGGTGAGCCGGGTGTGGGTAAAACTGCCATCGCCGAAGGTCTGGCACTGAAAATTGCAAAAGATGAAGTCCCTGAGCTTCTCAGAGAAAAAAGAGTTGTTTCTCTTGACCTTACAGGTATGGTTGCCGGCACAAAGTACAGAGGTGATTTTGAAGAGAGAATCAAGCAATGTATAGATGAGGTTATCAAAAGTAAGGAAGTTATCCTTTTCATTGATGAGGTGCATAATCTCATAGGTACAGGCTCAGCGGAAGGTGCTGTTGATGCTGCCAACATTCTCAAGCCCTCTCTTGCAAGAAGCGAACTTCAGGTTATAGGTGCCACTACTCTTGAAGAATACCGCAAGCACATTGAAAAAGACAGCGCACTTGAAAGGCGTTTTCAGCCGGTAAAGGTTGGCGAGCCCACCGAAGAAGAAACAGTTGAAATTCTCAAGGGTATTCGTAACAAGTATGAAGCTCACCACAAGGTAAAAATCACCGATGAGGCAATTGAAACAGCTGTAAAAATGTCATCACGATATATCAGCGACCGTTTTCTGCCCGACAAGGCAATTGACCTTATTGATGAAGCGGCGTCAAAAGTACGTCTGAGCTCATACACGACACCGCCTGAAATCAAAAAAATGGAAGACGAACTGAAAGAAATCACTGAGGAAAAGGCATCGGCAATCAACAATCAGGATTTCGAACTTGCCGCAAAGCTGCGCGACAGTGAAAAAG
>JAXJTD010000048.1:0-2473 GCA_036309745.1 Acutalibacteraceae bacterium
GTTTACAATCCGAAAACCTTCATCCTTCACGCGGCGTTGCTGCGTCAGGGTTGCCCCCATTGCGCAATATCCCCCACTGCTGCCTCCCGTAGGAGTCTGGGCCGTGTCTCAGTCCCAATGTGGCCGATCAACCTCTCAGTCCGGCTACCGATCGCGGTCTTGGTGAGCCGTTACCTCACCAACTAACTAATCGGACGCGAGTCCATCTCCGAGCGATAAAATCTTTGGTATCAAAGTCATGCGGCTTCGATACGTTATGCGGTATTAGCGTTCTTTTCAGAACGTTATTCCCCTCTCAGAGGCAGGTTACTCACGCGTTACTCACCCGTCCGCCACTAAGTCAAAAAGCAAGCTTTTTGACTCCGTTCGACTTGCATGTGTTAGGCACGCCGCCAGCGTTCGTCCTGAGCCAGGATCAAACTCTCTAAAATTTGTATTAGAACACTTTCGTGTTGTAATCTTAGAGTTCAATCTCTATTCAGAACTGTCTACTGACACGTTCGTGAATTTACTGTACATCTTAGTGTGTACCTACTGTAATTGTTTGAGTATTTCTCAACTCAAAGTCATTACGGGTTCTTTCTTTTCGTTGTTTAATTTTCAAGGTCCTTTGTTCAGTTTGTATAAAAGAAACTCAACACTTTTGTGAGGTTTTCACATTTGCGTCGGCGTTTCTCTCGACCGAACATGTGCTATTATAATACCTTTCACGACAAAAGTCAAGGGTTTTTTTGAAATTTTTTTAAATTTTTTTCAGTTTATTTTCCGATTGTGTTTTTTGTGTGATTTCTTCCGATTTTTTACAATATATAGTGGGTCGCTTTAATGTGCTATCAAATGTATGCGAGCATATATATAAGCTTACGTTTCGGTTACCCGTTCACATGGTCTCCAAAACAGCAAAAAGGCGGAGCATATAGTCCGCCTTTTCTGCCGATTATTTTTTGAATCCATAAATTTGTCGATGACTTCCTGACGCTTGGTGTAGTTTTCGTCGGTTTCCTTGGTATCGTCATTGATGGTTTTGTCGCTATAAACCATCATATACTTACCGTTGGCAGAAAGATAAACACTGTCGACCTTGTCGCCGAACAAATTCTTGAAGCTGCCGTCGGTCTTGACGGATTGCAGCACCTCGTCCGCCGTGGCGTTGATCTTTGCCAAATCATACTCATACAGCTCGATGGTGGTGTCCTTGGTGTGCTGGGCGTTGAAGCGTCTGCCCTGCTTGGCACCGATCAAATCGGCGCGCATCTCGCTGTAGGTGACGCCCTTGTTCTTTTCGAGAGGGTTGATGTAGCCCCAGGCGGAAAGATAGGTGAGCAGATCGTCGTATGTATCCTTATAAGCGTCAGCGGATTTGTTGGTTGCCTCGTCGCCGGTCGCTGTGATTTGAGGACCGCCGCAGCCTGCGCATACCGCTGCGAACATGCCAAGACAAAGAAGAAGTGCTATGATTTTTTTCATAATTCATGTCCTTTCACAAAAACTAAGGGGCAGCACATTTGCGTGCTGCCCTTTATTATAACGTATTCTTTTGAATAAATCAATTCTTTTTCCGAAAAAATTCGGTCTAAAGTTGTGCTGTTGCGGGATTTTTTGACGGATCGTTTATTCGGCGCGCCGAATCGTCAGGCTGTCGATGGCTTCGACCTGCGCGTTACGGTCAACGCTGAGCTTGTCCTCGCTGCCGAGCGCGATGCCTGCCAATTTGAGTGCGTCCTCCACGGTGCCGCAGGCGAGCATAACTGTCCGCGTTTTGCCGCCGTCGGTCAGCTCGACCGCCTTTGCGTCGCGCACTGTCACCACCATATAGGGCGTGACCTTTTCTGCCCTGCCGGGCAGTACAATTTGATTGTCGTTGACCATTATATTAGAAACGCGCAGCAGCTCCTCCACGGTCTCGCCCGAAAACAGCATGGTTTTTTGATTGCCGTTGACGTCGAGCACGACCTTTTTGGGAGCGGGCGCTTCGGTCGTTGCCTGGACCTTTATCTCTGTCGGAGCGGAAGCGCCGGCGATGGCGGCTGCCACCGTGACCAGTGAGCTGCATGCCATGAGTGTGACAACGGAAATGCCGCAGAACAACTGTACAAACCGTTTTTTATCTGAAAAAATCGTCATAACAGATTCTCCTTTCAGGTTTGTATCATATTGTAACTTATTTTCTTGTCAGTGTCAAACGAAAACATACGGCACTTTTTGTGCAAATCAACTATCAAATTGTGTGATAAACCGCTGAATCAGCTTTTTCAGGCGACTTTATTGACCCGATATGCACATAAATCTGTGCAATTTGTCAGAATCGAAAAGTATCAATTTTTTTACCGTTTTATGACGCGGCTGTAATTAAATTTGGGATACTAAAAGTCACCCTTTGTCAAGGACAATTTTAATAGTGGATAGTTCCACCAAGAAAAAATGTGATATAATGAAAGATGCTTTACCAACAGGGAGGATAGGGCAACGCTGA
>JAXJTD010000049.1:0-2665 GCA_036309745.1 Acutalibacteraceae bacterium
CTTGCCGAAAGCATTAAAGTTCACGGCATTGTTTCTCCCGTTATAGTTCGACCACTCGAAAACACCACAGATGAATATGAGATCATATCCGGTCACAGACGGGTTATGGCAAGCAGAAAGGCAGGGATTAAAGAAGTCCCTGCCTTAGTTGTATCCCTTGATCGTGATGCGGCGGCCATTGTTCTTGTGGACAGTAATCTCCATCGAGAGCATATTTTACCGTCCGAAAAAGCCTTTGCTTATAAAATGAAGCTCGATGCTATGAAGCATCAGGGTTGGCGTTCTGATTTAACTTCGCCACAAGTTGTGGCAAAGTCACGCACAACTGAAATGGTTGGAGCCGATACCGGCGATAGCCACGAACAAGTGCGCCGTTATATTCGCCTTACCAATCTTATCCCCGAAATTCTGCAATATGTGGATGAGGGCCGCATTTCATTCACTCCCGCCGTCGAGCTTTCCTATCTCAACGAGCAGGAACAGCAAGACCTATTGGAGCAGATTGAGCAAAGCGATTGCACCCCGTCACTTTCGCAGGCTTGCCGCTTTAAGAAGATAAGCCAAGGCGAAGGTCTTACACCCGAAGTGATTGCAGAGATTATGGAGGAAGAAAAAGCGAACCAAAAAGAGCGTGTTAAAATTCCTACCGAAAAACTCCGCAAGTATTTCCCGAAGAATTATACGGTTCAGCAAATCGAAGATGAAATCATAAAACTTTGCGAAAAGAACTACCGAATGAAACAAAGGGATGCGAGGTGATCCTATGATGCAAAAAGGCAATTTTAAAGACATTCTTGTTATGAAAGGCATGGGGCGTGTAGATGATACACGTCCTATTGATTTACAAGAGTATGCGCTACCAAAAAGCAAAGATCTTAAAGATATTCCTATTCCCGTAACAACCGTTCCTAAAAAGATATGCTTTTCTAAAAAGATTGGCGGAACAATTTATGACGTTACCGCCAATTTCGATATGGAAGGCAAAGAAACAATATTACAGCAGTTCAAAGCGCTGATTTTAGCGAAAGAATTGTAACCTATAGATTTGTTATAAGTGTGCCGGGCATTGTATAATAGGCTCGCCCAAATATACAATGCTCGGCTTCACAGAAAGGAGTTAATAATGGCAAAAAAGAAAGCCGAGAATAAAGCAAAAATAACTGCTCTTTACTGTCGTTTGTCAGTAGAAGAAACAAAAGATTCAAAAGATAAAAGAAAGAAAAAACAAGAGGATGAATCTAATAGTATCAGTAACCAAAAACAGATATTGTTAGATTATGCAAAGCAAAACGGATATCTTCATACCGAATTCTTTGTTGACGATGGTGTTTCGGGCACTACCTTTGACCGCCCCGATTTTCAGCGTATGCAGAGAATGGTTGAAAACGGAGAGGTCGGCACAATCATCGTAAAAGACCTTTCTCGTTTCGGTCGTGAGAGTATTGAAATGGGTAGATTGACTCAGGTGGTTTATCCGTCGCTCGGAGTAACTTTTATCGCTATCCAAGAAAATGTAAACACTTCTACCGGCACGGGACTTGAAACAATGCCATTTCATAATATCTTTAATGAATGGTATGCAGAGCAAACAAGCAAAAAGATAAAAGCAGTATGGAAAGCCAAAGCAGATAATGGAGAACGTGTTGCCCCTGCTGTTCCGTTTGGTTATATGAAATCTCCCGATGATTCTAAACAATGGATTATTGATGAGCCCGCCGCAAAAGTTGTTCGATATATTTTTGAACTCTGTATCGCAGGGCTTGGACCAATGCAAATTGCCAAACGTCTCGAAAGCGAGAAAATCGTAAGCCCAACGGAATATTATTATAGTATTGGAAGAAAAGCCTCGAATAAAAGACCTGCCAACCCATATAGGTGGGAACAAGCCACGGTGGTTCATATTCTTGAAAATAGGCAGTATACAGGATGTACTGTTAATTTCAAAACCACCTTTGTGAGTTTCAAGGTGAAGAAAACTGTCCATATCCCTGAAGAAGATTGGCAGATTATTCCGAACACCCAGGAGGCAATCATTGACGAGGATACCTTTGAGAGAGTAAGAGAACTTCGAAAACATCGTCGCCGTCTTTCAGCTACGGGAAAAACGGGTATGTTCGCAGGACTTCTATACTGCGCGGATTGTGGCTCGAAACTGTATTTTGCCGCAGCCAAAAGTATCAAAGAACATCAAGAATTTTATAGTTGTTCTCAATATAGGTCAAACAGAGGTGCTTGCAAGATTCATTATATCCGTGAAGTAGTGATAAAAGAAATGGTGCTTGAGGCAATCCAAAAAGTTGCGAAATATGTTACAGAATATGAGCCGGTATTTCTTTATCTTTTTGCAAAGAAAAACACACTTGGTAGAGAAACGACGATAAGAACTATGAAGACAAAGATCGAGAAATCAAAACAACGCATTAAGGAACTCGATATGTTAATTGAACGTATATATGAAGATAATGTGCTCGGTAAGATTTCGGATGACCGTTTTTATCGTATGTCTGCCAACTATGAGAAAGAGCAAAAAGAATTGCTCGCCGCAGTTGAACACGACGAGCAGAAAGTCAGAGAAGCAGAGCAAGAGAAAATAAATCTTAATGTTTTTCTTAATGCGATACGTGAGTGTACTGACTTAAAAGAATTAACACCCACGCTTGTAAAC
>JAXJTD010000050.1:0-1567 GCA_036309745.1 Acutalibacteraceae bacterium
ATTTCTCGTTGATCTTATTTCTGAATATCAATCCAACCGTACTTCCGAGAAGAACTGTTGCTACGTTTACCAATACTGCTACCATAGCCGATGTTTCCTGACTTGAAATTTTCGAATTTATTTTGACAGCATAACCTTATCACTTGTCATTTGCGTGCCGCTGGATGCTTCAAACATCTGAAGGAGCTGTTCAATCGTAAGCTTCTTCTTTTCTTCACCCTTAACGTCAACCACGATTCGTCCCTCGTGCATCATGATGAGGCGATTGCCCACGCGAATGGCATCCGCCATATTGTGCGTGATCATAATGGTCATCAGGTTGTCCTTGGCAACGATCTCCTCGGTGATATCAAGAACCTTCTTGGCGGTCTTGGGGTCGAGTGCCGCCGTATGCTCGTCAAGGAGCAAGAGCTTCGGCTTCTTCAGCGTTGCCATAAGCAACGTAAGTGCCTGACGCTGACCGCCCGAGAGAAGTCCTACTTTGGCGGTGAGTCTTTCCTCAAGCCCGAGATCGAGGATCTTCAAAAGCTCCTTGTATTCTTTTCTTTCCTTTGAGGTAATTCCCGAGCGAAGACCTCTGAATGCACCTCTACGGGCGGCAAGAGCGAGGTTTTCCTCAATCTGCATATCTGCCGCCGTACCCGTCATGGGGTCTTGGAAAACACGTCCCAAGTATTTAGCACGCTTATGCTCCGGCAGTTTGGTCACGTCAACGCCGTCAACGATGATGCTACCGCAATCCACGGGATACACACCCGCAATCATATTGAGCATCGTGGATTTGCCCGCACCGTTGCCACCGATAACGGTTACAAAATCCCCCTCGTCGAGGTGAAGGTCAATACCACGGAGCGCCTTTTTTTCATTCACCGTTCCGGGGTTAAATGTTTTTTCTACGCCAATAATGTCAAGCATTTGTTTTTCCCCCTTTCGGTTTTCTCATATGCTTTTGCGCGTACTGTCTTTTCCAGTATGGGATTGCGAGGAATATGGCAACGATTACTGCAGAAAGAAGCTTCAAAAGGTTTGCGTCGAAGCCCAAGGTAATAACCGCTTGAATCACGATATAGTAAATGATCGATCCGAATGCAACGGACAGAAGACGAAGTGCAAAGTTCTTAAAGATCTTTCCGAACAAAGCCTCACCAATGATCACAGCGGCAAGACCGATGACGATGGAGCCTTGTCCCATCTTAACGTCTGCAAAGCCCTGATACTGTGCAAGAAAAGCACCGGAGAATGCAACAAGACCGTTCGAGAGCATAATGCCGAGAACCTTATTGAAGCTTGTATTGATGCCTTGTGCACGGCTCATGCTTTGGTTAATACCGGTTGCTCGGATCGAACAACCCATTTCCGTACCGAAGAACCAATACAGAATAGCAATCAGTACGATCAGAACAATGCCCACCGTTATAATCGGGTTATGGAAGGCAAATTCTTTTACCCAACGCAGAGAAACGAGAAGCTCCGTGTTGTTTACATTGATCGATTGATTGGCTTTGCCCATAATTTTCAGATTAATGGAGTAAAGCGAAAGCTGTGTCAGAATTCCTGCGAGAATGGG
>JAXJTD010000051.1:0-68451 GCA_036309745.1 Acutalibacteraceae bacterium
ACACATTTCAACAAACTTTTCCATTTCGGGGCTGTACTTTGTTTTGTGTTCATACAGTCTGCCTTGCGGATTATCCGTTCTGCCGTAGATATAATCCAGAGAAACATCGTAGTAATCTGCAAGCTTAACCATATTTTCAGGAGAAGGTGTTGCCGAACCGTTTTCATATCGGTTGATGCTCGACTGCTTCATTCCCGAAATCTGAGCAAGTTTGTTTTGGGAAAGACCCACACTTTCACGGAGCGCTTTCAGCCTTTTGCTGATGATTTCCATCGTTTCACCTCCCATATTTTATTGTGTAATCATTGTAGCACAAACAAATATAGTTGTCAACCACAATTTCGCATAAGCGTCAAAAAGGGTTTATTCAAAAAAATTCTCCTCCGACGGATTAACCGCCGAAGGAGTTAAAAATCTTTTTCAGATTCTTTTGTAATTTCGTTACTTCATAACCCTGTGATTCATAAAACTTATGAGCATTTATACGCTCGGCACCTGAGCAAAGTCTGATTCCGACTGCACCGTTTTCCTTTGCCCATATTTCAGCTTGCTTTAACAAAGCGGAACCGATACCGTTTCGTTTGTAATCGTTATCAACCGCCAATCCCAAACAGTTTTTGAAATTATCAGCATAAATAACATCATAATTTACAAGATGAATGTAGCCGACAAGCAAGATTTGCTACGGTTAAAGCTACCTTCTCTTCCCGTGTAGGTCAGATAAGTAATGCGGCTCTCAGCAGAGGTGTAATAGCTTATGATGAAAGCATTACCGACGAAGAAAGAAAAGCCGTTCTTGAAGAGGTTGAAACTCTCGCAATTCTTACGGGACTTGAAATAGATTCTGCCAAAAGCGGTATCAAGCCTGATTTATCAGCGTACCTTGAAGCAAGAAACATAAAAAGAAGCCGTTTCTTGAAATACAAGGATATTTATGACCAAGGTGATACTGCTGAATGGTATGAGCCTACAAAAGCACAGAAAATGACAAAATACTTTGGTTGCACTAATTGGGACAGCATTACATCAAACCTTGAAAAGCTGCCCTATTATGCCTACAGCATGGCTATGCAAACAGAAAAAGCATCTGACAAGCCTGCAAAAGATAATGAGCTTTTTACCTTTGCTTCTGAACCCGATTGGAAAGAAAGTCTTGACGGTACCACTCTTGAAAGAGTTAAGACTCTGATTTCCGATTATGAAACTGCACTTAAAAGAATTCGTTTTCTGACTCATACCGAAAAGGATATGAAGCGGCAAAATGATGTTTACCGTATTCTTATGGCACGAGGTCAGGAAAAGGAACTTTCCGTTGATGAGATTTATACTGCCTTTGATAAAATGAGCAGTTATCAGGTACGTCTGGCAAGGCAACAGCTCATTGCAGGAGATTGGCAGTTTACACCACCCGAAGACAGAGTGAGAAGGTTTTATGAAATCACAGACTCCACTTGGGATATGAATATTGTCCGTCTTTTCTGTGATTTCAGATGCGGCGGCTACCGTATGCTTGGTGATGTCATCAGTGATTTTGATGATATGCACCGCAACAGAAGTCTTAAGAAAAACTATCTTTCTCAAAAGGGAGACACACCTCAGATGAAGGCTATGGTTTCAGGCATAAAGCACACTGCCGATGCTAAAAATCAGATTATCTCTAACTGCAAGCATATTATGTTTCCAATAAGGACAAGAAATGCCGTAGCACCTCTCAAACCTGAAGATGTAGTAAAATGTGCTGTAGCTCTCGGCAAAAGAAAGTTTGCTCTTGAGGTTTTACCGGACATTGTATTACGGTTAACCCTTGACAGTAGCATTCCGTCCGAGGATCCTAAAAAGAAGAAGTGGAGGTTATGGCAATGACAAATGAATGGAAAGAGTTTCAGAGCTATGTTACTAAGCCCTCATATTTTTGCATAAACAAAAAAGACCTTTCCTTTCTCGGCAGGTTCAGCTTTAAAACCCTGACCGAATATGAAGGCCTCGGAAGAATACTCACCGTAATTGCAAGAGGTTATATCTTTCACAATACCGACGGAAGCTTAAAAGACGGAAATCCTTATGACAGAATTGAATATGCAAGAAATGCTCTTTGTGCTTGGTGCAGTCTACCCGAAGAAAAGGACGATTCAGATGTAAACTTCAAGCATTTACATAAAGATTTCCCCGAGCTTGTATCAGAAGACGGTAAAGGTTGGTTTTACAGCCACATTAAAAACATACACTTTTTTGCTATGTGCAATGCAAGTGTAATAAGCACTGACAATCTTGAAAGAATATCTTTAATAGCCAAGAACTTTGAAACGCCTTGGAAGAACAAGGTTAAGCAAATGCAGATTCCCGCTTTTTCCATAAACGCAAAGGGTACGTGGGTGCTGAAGTTTGACTACATTATTGCAGATGCTCTTGAGCTCGGCCCCTTAAGAATTGAAGCAGTAACTTTACCGACTGAATTCCATTCAAAGGTTGTTATGTGCGAAGAAAAGGGCTTACCCTTTGAGGCTGTACGGGATGTGGTTTGCTACTGTCTTGCCAATAAGACCGAAGACAGTGAGTGGGTAGTGTTGCCCGTCGCAAGCTTTGACTGTTATTACAACAGCACTATTTTCAGTAAAAAGTGGCTATCGAGAATTCCTGAGACAATAATCAAGCGTGAAAGTGCCCTTGGTGTCTGCAGAGTTAAGCTGATGATTGAATAAGAAAATCCCGTTAAGTGCAGAAAATGCTTACTTAACGGGATGTATTTTTATGGTTTTAAATGACCAATTTGGTCTGTTGAAAATATTTGGTGGGGGCAGTTATTATAATGATGGAAATGACCTTATTTTATAAGAACTTGTGCAAAAATTCACTAACAACGCAAAAACAAATAATATCAAAGATTATAGATTTTTTATTATTGGTTGAGATGTTGACTATGTTGCTGAAATAAGTCTTTAAGAATCTCAGGATTTTCAATAGTGTATGAAAATGAAGGCAGGATACCTTCCTCTACTTTTTTATTCCAAGAGTTCCCTGTGTAATTGATATTTATATTTTTCGTATCATCCAACCACAATTCAGAGAAATCGTTATTTATGTAAATTATATAATCGTTATTGACTATAATTTTATGTTCAAAATCTCTGTCCTTGCTTCTGACTTCTGAAATGGGATTAGCGTTGATTTCAACCTTTTTAATTGTTTTTAACTCTTTGTTCGGGGATTGGGTACTGTAAAAATTATTATCTCCGATATAAAATTTCAAATAGTCAACATCTTTAAAAACAGTTTCATAATCTTTTATGCTGTCTATTTTGTTTGTTGTTTTATCAGAAGCAAACACAAATAGCAAACATAAAACTACTATTATTGGCACTATAATAAAAAGAATCTTAATGCTCTTTTTCATTAGGGTCGTACCCTAAAGGAGAGTTTTGCAAAAATACGGCATGCCTCAAAAAGGCATGCCGTATTTTGTATTTGTGGACACGAATGCAGTGCTTGTCAGTAAAATTGACAAGTCATAGGTGAACAGTTTTTCGGAACTGATCTTATATCAGCACTCCTTTTCCAAGATTTTTGTGCCGTGCGACATAAATAAATGTCAATAGGTTTACGTTAGCTCCCGTTCGTTTGCGGAAGGCATTTTAGGATATACATCATCTAAATTGTCCGAATACCAATAGGCAACCGAGGAAATATCGTCTTGCAGAGGCAGATACCTGCCTTCACTTCTCCAACCGAGTGCTTGTATGGTCACGCGCAAATTCTCTTTAAAATAAATCGGATCCGTAATGTGCCAACGGTACATGTCGAAATATCTCTGCGCACGATAGAGCTCATCGGTATATCCAACCTTGGAAAGTCCGCTGTACGGCGAGGAAAACTCGGTATATTTGCCATTCACATCAAAATTATATGCTCCGCAAAAATAATCCTCTGTGCCCGTTCCGCAAATGCTGGGGAATTCGGTATCGCCGTCAATATAGAATTTGATCTCGCCTTCTCCCCACCAGCCATTGGATTTGACACCCCAATGCAGATAGGTTCCAACATAAAGACCGTTTCCTTTAATGTTGTCGAGTATCGTATATACTTCTTTATAGGGCAGTGGATTGACGCGCCTGAACTGGGCATGAAAATACAGACTGTCAGGAGATATCTTTTTTTCTTCACAATCAATTTGATAGTAAATATTCGCGTGTGTAGTTCCGGTGTTTTCAATTTCTACGCGAAATCCCTTAAAATATGGCATCTCAAAATAGCAGTTCATCCCCTTGCGAGGGTTGTAGCACATTGCGAGACTATTGATTTGACGATATTCGTTGTAATCCGCATTCGCAAAAAAGTCAGATAGCGGAACGTCAACTGCAGGTGATTTTTGACCGTCAAAATAAATTCTCAGCAGTAGTTGTCTACCGTATTTTGCACTATCGGTGATCCAAAAATGCTTAATGGCTCCCTCTCCCTTTATATCGGCAAGCACGGCGATCTCTCCGGCGTTTAACACGATATAGGGATTTACCTTCCAGCCTTGGCCAAGTTCGCGTGCGGCATTTGCTGCGCTTCCCACATCAAGCGTTGCCTTACCGCCCTCGCCCTTTTTGCCGCTCGGATTCTCCGGACACACAGAGAAGGTGCGAATATTTTTTTTAACAGTAAGATTGTTTAACATTTGTTGTACCTCCCAAATAATTATTATAGCAAAATTATATCATAATTTTGCTATAATGTAAATGATTGATATTGACATCAATTTAACATTTCTTGATAGGAGTAATCAACATGAATTTATCATTGATCAATCCCTATATCCGTTTGGCTATGGAATCGAGAATTCCTTCAGGACATAATATTGCGCAGAGAGTTATTTACGATTACGAGCTTATATATCTTGAAGAAGGAAACTTTACTTTTGTTTACAATGGTGAAGCCTATTATTGTAAGACGGGAGATATCTTTTTTATTTGCCCCGGGATCGCGCATAGCTTCTACCTTGATTACGGTGAAATATCTCAACCGCATATTCATTTTGATATTACGCATCGTCCTCAAAGTGAGTTCATACCGATTTCATTTAAAGATTTGGATAAAATGTCGGATGCTGAAAGAGAATGGATACACAAGGATTATTATTCCACATATAAACATACACCGTTGCTTGATATTCAAAACAAACCGGAATTTTTTGAAGCATTTTATAAGATCGTTTCGGGACATTTAGATGATTTGACAAAAAAATCATTGATGATTAAATTAATAGCAATTATTACAACCGACAATTTTCCAAAACTGTTGCAAAGTAATACGCGATTAAACGTGGCAAATCAGATCAAGGATTATATAGATGCCGGAAACGGTATGGGAATGACACTTGATAATTTTTCGAAAATCTTTTTTTACGACAAATTCTATATGGAAAGAAAATTCAAGGAGGCTTTTGGTATAAATCTCATAGAATATCGAAACAAAAAAAGAATGGAGTTACAATCACATCTTTTCTTTAGATTGCATTTAATTTTCAAAAGAACACACAATCAACGCAACTAAATTGACAGATAAAATAACTGTATATGATTTTACAATAGTTTCGATTATGTATTCTAATGTTTCTTTATATGCTTCAATCATATTTCAGCTTCCTTGCAAAAACGCTCTAAAATACCGTTTATCATTTCCTCATTCTCATAAAACACATCATCGCATTGTTCTAATATTTCTTCGTTAGTTTCAATGTTTTTATCCTGTTCTAATTCAACATATGACTTAAATGCTGTTTGAATATTTTCTGTGAGAACACTGGAAAGGATAGTGCATAAGGCGTCAATGTCCTTACGAACATCACCATTGTTTTCAGTGTTAAGAAAATACTGATGATGACCGCCGTTATTAACTTCGCTCTGATAAGTCATAAGCTCATTATACGGTGATTCGATTTCTCCCTCTGCCCATAAATCCCATATTCTGTTCCATTTTTCATCGGCTTCAGATATAACGTCTTCACCAATGGCTTTGTTTTTCTTTCGTCTGAATATATCAAAAAACATATTTGTTATTCCTCCCAAGTTCCAACTGATTTATATACCAACGGATTTTCGTAATCTTCATAATTCTTATTTTTGTTTTCTTCGTCGGCACAATTATCTTTAAGCCACATATAGCGTGTGCCGTCGGGAGTTTCGTAGATATAACAATAATAATTATCCATATCGAACTCGCCGTCAGAAAGAGGATAGTAAGCAGCGTAGTCCTCTAAAAATACTTCTTTTGCATCCAAAGGCAAACCACTACTGATTTTCACAAATTTTTCTTCAAAGCAAACTACGGAATTAAAGTCCTCACTTATTATAACATCAGGCTCACTTGTCACAGCCCAAAAGCATATACCACCTAAAATAATAAGTACAATAAGCCCTTTTATAATTCCTTTGACGCATCCTTTTTTATCATCCTCTTTTTCATAGGCTTGTTCTTTTTTATATAATACGCTTGTTCTTTCAGTATACGATTTGCGAAAAAGACTACTGAACAGATGTTTTATATAAAAGTGCGAGGAGAAGAATTTCACCATAAGATATGTTGGAACAAAGAAAAACAGGTCAAGGAAGATAAGTCCCCAATGCATAAAGAGAAGAATATTTCTCATAAGCTTTAGATATCTTTTTCGGTTTACGGCATCGGCATCAACAACTTTTATTGTGCCGTTTTCCGCTTCCGCACGCGAAAATATAAAGCCTACAGGGACTATATCAAGAGCATCGGCAAATTTACCGTCACATACAGAATATATGCCCTCATATAGGTTTATGACCGCTGATTGTTCGTTAAATCTTGCTTCATATTTTACAGATATGTCAAGCGCTGCAGAAGGAAGCTTTTCAGCAAACTTTTTAGTAAACCATGCAAGAATCTTATCCTTTAACTTGTAACTTGGCATTTCTTCATTAAGTTCACCAATCATACCCTTAAGCTCGTCAAAGGAAGATGTCTGCGCTTCAAAAATAACTGTGTTACTGCCGCAAAACACATCCATAGAAGTTTCGGGGGGTATAATATGGCGTTGCTTTTCTACGGTAACAATCATTTTTTCGCTTGTACTATTGTTTTTAAATGTTACATACATATGTGTATCCTCTGTGTCTGTTAAATCAATTTCTTTCTTTTACAATATATCTCCATCCGCAATAATAATCTAAAAACTCTTTATAATCATCTATTGTATCGAGGTCGTAATCATAAAAAGTGATGAAAGCTATTTCGTTGGTTGCTTCATTTATACCCACTAAGTTCATTTCTTTGGGATACCAATCACTGATTTCAACTTTGAAATCAAAACCTTCATATGAGAATACAGGTTCAGCTTCCTCATTTTCAACGGGCGTGTTATAAAACTTGTAACTGTTTTCTATCTTACTTTTTTCTGTGTCAAAATTATCGTCATCGTATTTTGCAATAGTTGTATATGCTTCTTGTGAAAAAATTGCCATTGAATGATATTTGTAATTCGATATACTTTCGTATTTACCGAATTTTCCAAAATCAAAGTCATCATCATAGCGATTATTTTCATTATAATAATTGTTGATTTCCTTTTCGTTTTCTAAAGCTCTGAACTCAATGGTCTGTCCAAACAGAGTAAAAAACACAAAAACTGCTGTTGTAAACAAAAATAATATTATAGAAAGAACAACCCTCATTACATCAGGGATTTTCTTTATCAACACAAAAAGTAGTGATACTACAAAAGCAACAACAAGGAACAGTATCAGGTAACCGGGAATTATATAACTGTTTGCAAGGCAATAGATGGTATCAATAACGGCAATAGCGGCAATGATTAAAGAAATTATGAGACTGAAAATAAATGCTTTGCTTTTTCTCATATCCGAACCCTCCTTATTCTATAAAAATATTATACAATAACATAACAACAAAATCAACTTAACCCTACTGCCGTAAAAAGACAACAGCAGTAGGGTTTCATTTTACTTAATCTTACCTAAAATAAGTGAATAAGGCTCAGGCTTACCAATTTCTTTTGCACTCATTTTATCGAGTATCAGCGTCATTTTAAGGAATGTTTCAATTTGCTCACACATAAGGTCAAGGCTGAATTTTTCCATCTGATGAGTTTTATTGATTGCCGTCAGATAATCGGGTGCAGTTACAAGCGAAATATCAGGAATACCCACATTTCTCGGTGGCTGACCTTCGCCGAAATGAAGGAAATTATGTCCCTTTACTGTTACTGTTCTGACCATTGTTCTGTCTTCAAGAGCATCATAATAAACCTTGTCCATAGCTTTGTTTGCAGTATATACAAGTTCAACATCAATGGGGTTTGTACACTGATATTTACCGTCTTTGTCTTTCCATTCCGTACAGCCCAAATGCTCAACACCAAGGCTTGCAACAGCCTTGATATGTCCCTTTTTGCCGTCCCACATATCACGGTGATTTTTAAGCCACTTTGAAGTTGCCTGAATATCGTGCTCCTTGAAATCAGGTAACCTGAAATGACCTGTAGCAAAAACGAAAATCAGAGTTCTGTCAAGCTTAGCTTCCTTTAAGTGCCGCATCATTTCAAGCATTGCAATAGGTCCATTTTCCTCAACGCAGTTTATACCATCGGTATGGGTGTTGATGATAATGGCTTCTTTTTTGTTTTTGCCCTCAATAACGGTATAAAAGGATTCTGCTTTTGCATTATTCTCTTTTTCAGCGGTAAGCACAAGATTAACCTTCTTCTTTTCCTTTGCAGCCTTTTTAAGCCTTTTTCCCGATTCTTCTCCAACCCAAAGCGCAGGAATACCTTGATAATCCATAATAAAGGGAAGATATTGCCCCCTTACCATTTCATCACTCATACCTTCCCAGATGCAGATAACTGCCTTAACGCCCATTGCTTTTGCAACTGAGATAAGAGGTATTTTAACAAAAGAATCCGCAACGGGACCTTTATAATTTTTCGGAAGCGACAAGCCCTTCGGGTATGAATTACGCTGATTAAAAGCAAAGCCTGTTGGTACTTTTTCAAGGTCTTTAACTTTTACAAGGGCAATTTTACCTCTTGCTGGAAGATAGTTGATATGCTTACCGAAAATCTCTACTATTTCCTCTGTGATGCCGTTTTCATCGGTTTCACCTGAATATGGCCACGCAGAGGTAACTTCAATTTCTTCATCACCGTCATTATTTTTAATTTTAATCGAAGAATACTTTGCCACTCTTGTTTTTAATTTTGTATTTGGAATTGTATTTTACAAACGAACTATAAGAAGTTCTGCTTTTTGTTCTTTGTTTTTATCTATAGCATTGACTTCATCTGAATTTATAGTTATGTCTGCAATGTCGACGGGTGTTAACAATGATATAAATGCATATAAAACATCTCAGCTTACTCTTTGGCTAATGACATTAATAAGCAGAACTGTATATCTTGTGATTGTTATGTTGGTTGCAACAAAAATGCCGAGAAGCACGCTTAGTCGGATACCGCCATTTATGCTTCTGGTTCCTATTGCATCAACAGTAACGCTTTACGCTATATGGTCTGTATCATCAAAAAATAGTATGTCCGATACTGATAGTTTTCTAATTATTGCAGCAAGCATAAATAAATAGGTACAATCTAATGAAAACAGATAACTTTTCTAAGAACAAAAGTAAACAAATGCGCAGAATTATATTTTCTAATAAAATAATGATTGTTTTACAGTGCATATTTCTAATAGGTACTGTTGCAAGTAATTATCTTTTCACTAATGATGTCACTTTTTGGATAGTCTTTGCACATGCAGTGATTTTTATTGTGTATAACATTATAGTAGAAAATATTACAACAAGTTTTTTGCGAAAAAAATACTCTAACCTTTTTGAACAAATATCTTATAGTTGCAGGGAATTTTATATTCAAATGCTAATATACAAAACTGCAAAAGAAAACAAAGACAAAATATCATCTAACTTAATTCTTCAGCTTTTCGCAAAATACAGCATTATTATTCTAAACATAGCGCTGCTTGTTGTTATGGTTTCTTTTGAATAGAAAATAACTCCGAGCAGACTTAAATCTACTCGGAGTTGTTTGTTAGATTAACACTTATGTGTAAATCAATTCTTTGCAGATAATTTCCTTCACTCTTGATTCAATGTTACTCATACGGCATACCCATTCCAACTGACTTTCTTCTTTCAGTTGTTCGGTTACACCCTCAGTTGCTTTCAACTGTTCCACAAGAGAATTAAACATATCTTGTGCCTGAGTTTCTACTTCTGCACAGTGCTGATAAAGCTTACCTTGAGTAAGCAGTGTAGAAAATAACACTTTTTTGTGGTTAAGCAGGTAATTCTTATGTAACATACCCCACTTGCCGAGAGTAACACTTGCTTCTTCGGGTGGTAAGATGAGGTTCGGAATTAAATAATCGCCAACCTGACGGTATTGGATTGTAGTTTTGTTTGACATGATAATATCCTCCTTATTTCTCGCTTTTATCAATGATTTTCAATAGCAATTCATCAACATCCTCTGTTGGCAAATCCTTAGCCAATAGCATATTGCGAAACTCATTCATACCATTGATAAGCAAATTGCACTCAAAATCCGTAAACTTAATTTTTACTTTTTTGTTCATAAATAAAACCTCCTGTTGTTTGGTAGCTTTATTCTACCTTATTACAGGAGGTTAGTCGAATGTGTGGATTTTATATTTTTATATTTGTTTCTTTTATGAGGGGAAGTATTTTTTCATATTCTTTTCTGCGTGGTGTTCGTGTTGCTCTTTCCCAAGCAGAGTAAGCATTTGGGGCAACACCAATTCTTTGTGCCATTTGAAATTGATTAATAGACAGTTTAGTCCGAACTTCTTGTAGAAGTGCATTGCACGGATAATCAACAAAGGTGGTATAGTCGTCAAGTAACAGCTGACGGTCTATTTCAAGAATATCTGCAAGTAAAACCGCCGTTTTATACTTTATTGGATTTTTATCATTTTCATAAAGAGTGATAGTCGCAGGGACAACACCGACCAAATTGGCAAGTTCACGGGTTGTGTATCCCTTATGTATTCTGTAGTATCGCAATGTTTTTCCTGCTGTATCGCAATCGTCACTATTTTCGAAAGCGTACTGTAAATGTAGCATCAGCTTACCTTTAGCAAAGAAATATATTCCTGTGTGATTGAGAATAGTATTGCATTAACAATGACACTGCAAACAACACATAAAATTTGTATACTTTGTGTTTATATGCTATATAAGCACTTGAATCTGACTATTAATATGTAGTATAATCAAGAAAAACATACCAAAAGAGATGATGTTATGAAAATAATTGATTTGCTGAAAAAAGATTCTCTCTCGCTTTCGTTTGAGGTTTTTCCTCCCAAAACTCAGGCAGGTTTTGAAAGCGTTAAATCCGCAACGGAAGAAATCGCAAAGCTGCGCCCTCCATTTATGAGCGTTACCTACGGTGCAGGCGGCACAAGCAAATATACCCTTGATATTGTTCAGGTCAAAGGCGAAAACGGCGGATATTACATAGGTGAGCGTGACTTTGAATTACTGAGTTAAAGCTCCTCGTTGACAGCGTTCAGTCATCAAAATTCATAACGCAGGAAAAAACATATAAGCTCATCAGTAAGATAGAAAACCTTGCAAGCGTTTATGACGGTCAGCTTTTGCAACGTCAGGTTTATGTCAGCAACCGAGTCAAGAGCATGAATGAAAGCATCTATTATGCAGTTGACGTTATTTCCGATGCAATCAATCAGAACAGAAAAATCCGCTATAAATATTTTGAATATACGGTTGAAAAGGAGCGCCGTTTCAGGCACGACGGTGCGGATTATGAAGTCAGTCCGTTTGCTCTCATATGGGATGATGAAAACTATTATATGCTCGCATGGGATTCAAACGCAGTTAAGATGAAGCATTACAGAGTTGACAAGATGTTTGGCGCCACTCTGACAGAAACGGAACGTGAAGGCATTGAAGAATTTGAAAAAACAGATATGTCGGCTTATACAAAATCTGTTTTCGGCATGTTCGGCGGAAAAGAGCAAAAAGTAAAGCTGCGCTTTTCAAATCATCTTGCAGGCGCTGTTTTTGACAGATTCGGCAGAGATATTATTGTTATAAAAGACGGTAATGAGCATTTCACCGTGAATGTAAACGTTGTTGTCAGCCAGCAGTTTCTTGCGTGGGTTTTTGGCTTCGGCGAAGATGCCGAAATTATTTCACCCGAAAATGTGCGCAGCGAAATGAAAAATCAGGCGATGCTTATTGCAGAAAAATATCAGTAAAGGTGTGTTGACAATGAATAGGATTTTTAAAATGTTTCTTGCAGGTCTTGCGCTGCCGTGCATGAGTGCAATGGGTATGCCGCATAAATGGAGCTCTGCCAAATTCAAGAGAGAAGCTCCCGAACCGCTGAAATTCGGCGCTGACGGCAAATTCAGGATTCTTCATATTACGGATATTCACGATGTTGAGCCCGAAATGGATGATGATGAAAACAGAGAAATCCCCGAAAGCCGTGATAAAGAAACAATAAACGTTATCGAAAAACTTGTTGAAAAAACTAACCCCGACCTTGTTGTTTTCGGCGGCGACAACATCAGCGGATATTGGGAAGAATTTACCTATGACCTTGTTAAGAGTACAATTCAAAAAATAACTGCTCCCATAAGAAAACGCAATATTCCACTCTGCGTTGTTTTCGGCAATCACGACGGTGAAGAGGGCTTTCACACCGAGTTTCAGTTGATGCAGTATATGGAATACCATAACTGCCGCTCAAATCTCAACGATGCCGATGTTTACGGCTGCGGTAACTGTTGCGTAACGATAAAAAACAGCAGCGGTGATAAGGATGCCTTTGCAATATGGCTCATTGATTCCAACGATTATCAGCGCAATTCGCAGGGTGGACTTTCATATGACTGTGTTCACGATGACCAGATTGAATGGTATGAAAAAAGAGCTGCTGAACTCAAAGATGCAAACTGCGGCAAGCCCCTGCCTGCAATCCTCTTTCAGCATATGCCCGTTCAGCAGATGTGTGACGGACTCAAAGAGGTTACGGCAGATGATGACTATACTTTCTCCCGCGACGGAAAACATTTCAAATTCGGTCATGATATAATTGAGGGAAGAATCAGGGAGTGTCCGTGCCCTCCGTACCTTGAGAATAACCACAGAAATCAGTTTGAAAGCTGGAAAAAGACGGGCGATATTATTGCTGCCTTCTTCGGCCATGACCATGTGAATGATTTCCATATAAAAATTGACGGAATAAATCTTTATCAGACACTTGGCGCAGGATATTTCACCTACGGTAATGAGAGAGGCGGCAGACTCATAATTCTCGATGAAAATAATCCTGAAAATATTTATTCGGAATCAATAGAAATTGAGAGAATAACAGCAACAGAAATTTAAATATAAAAGCTTGGATTGGGGTGGATATAATGTTAAATCGTTTTATTTCTGCGGTGATGTCCGTGTGCATTATGATATCATCACTGTTTACGGGCCTTTTCTCTGTTGATGAAAAGCTCCGCATAGTTGTTCCCGAGGATTGGGAGCTTTGCGTTGGCGACAGCCGCACTCTTGAATGCGTGTTTTCTGAAAAAATCACTGAAAGAGAGCTTGAATGGAGCGTTAAGCCCGAAAGAGTTGCTTCTGTTGATAAATGGGGCAGAGTAACGGCAAAGCAGGTCGGCAAAGCAACAGTTACCGCAAAAGGAAACAGTTTTTCGGACAGCGTTGAGCTTAATGTTGTCGAAACTCCGACGCTTATCGAAAACTGCGAAACAAAAACAATTCGCTATCAGAACGAGGCACTTGATGAAGTTTCAAATCTTCAGAAGCTTGTTTCAAGGCATCCGCACGGTAGCGCAGATATTCCCGGGTTTGTTGCATCCGCAACAGATTACGAAAATCATCAGACAGCTGTAACCGCTGACGGTGCAGTTTGGGAAATAACTGATTACGGTATTCTGCGTACCGATAAAAATGCGCCCACTTCGCGTGATATTGAGCAGAGATTTATGGGCAACCGATATTTTTATTCGGATGATACCTCATCGGGCAATGTTCTTGCGATTTTTGCCGACGGTGAATACGGTATCTGGACTGTAATGGAAAGCGGCGTTACTCACATTCAGATGATTGTTGCCGACGGAACTTTAAAGGCATCATATATGAGCGAAATTACGCAGAACAGCATCAACAGACATGGCTTAATCAATGAGGCATATTTAGTCAACGGTCAATGGAAGGGCGTTGAAAGCGATAATGACGGTCTGTGGACTTCCATGTACAGCGCAGGAGAGCTTATGCGATATGCAGCCCTGAAAAATGACCCCGATGCAAGTGCTGAAGAAATTGAAAAAGCAAAGAAGGCGGCGTATTCCTCCGCAGAGGCAGTTCTGCTGCTCTATTATATCACTATGCGCACGGGAACAACCGAGGCATATGTGCGCAGGCAGACAACCAAAACCATTCCGGGAACAACGGATGACCGCTGGCTTTCAGCCGAAGCTCTTGAAAAAGACGGCAATCCGTCTGTTATGACTTCTGCAAAGAGCCCTGCAAAGCTTTTTGATGAGGCTATGGCATCTTTCACTCTGCTTAATTCAACCTCAAAGCTTGAAAATGAGGGATTTTATACCGCCGTTTCCCCCGAGGATTGGTCGAATCCCGCAACGGGAAATGCCGAATATGAAAAACAGACAAGACTGCTTGAGGGCTTCCCTGCAAGAACATTTACCTTCCGCGACGAAAACAGCGGACTTCCCGATAATATTTATTGGTCGGTAAATTCCGACAAAACAGCAACGGGTGTTTCAAATAAAAAAGAGGGGCAGAGCGGTTATCTTCTCAACAACGAAAATCTCCGCGGAGTTACCGTTGATGCATCGGGCGAAATTCCCGAAAGACTTTGGAACGATTTGATTGACCCGAAATATTCCGTTGAGGATATAATCTATAAAACCGATACAAGTGCTGATGAGCTTATCGGTCATATGTTTTTATTCAAGCTTATTTACGATGTTATTGCTCCCGAGGATCCCGAAATAAAAGCGCTTCTTGTTGAGGCGGTTGACAGCCTTGCACAGCATATCAGCGACAACAGCTACATGCTTGTTGACGCAACGGGTCAACCGACAACATGGGCAAACTTCGGAAGAACTCTTTTCTGCACGGGCAGCTCCGTTGCAGAGGTCAGTCTGCATTCGCTTGTTCTTCTCTGCATTTTTAAAACCGCGGCTTACATAACAGGCTATCAGAAATGGGAAAATGAATACCGCATGGCGGCGCTCGACCCTGCATATGAATACGCCGAGGTATCTGCACAGCACTACGAGAGAATGATGGCTGCAATCAAATACATCGTCGGCGATGCAACTCTGCCGTTAGTCGGCAATATAGTCGGTGCACTCCAAAACACAAATTTGGTGGAAATGATTTACAGACTCATAGTCAACTATTCAAGCGAAGAGATGGCAATGCTCGCTTTTTATACGCTGTTCAGCCTTGAAGATGATGAAGAAATTCTTGGCTGCTACAGAGCAGCGATAGATGATTGGTGGATTTCGATGATGTACAGCGAAAATCCCCTGTGGTATTTTGTTTATCAGCTTGCTTATCCCGACAAAAAAATTGATGATGCTTACGGAAACGATATAGCCGAAACTGCCGTGTGGTCTTTGAGCAGGCACCCCGCCGATACAGTTATGTATCATGCTTCAAACTCTGCCCGCGACGATGTTGCGGAAATCAATTTTAGACCGATTGCATCAAATCTCAGAACAACGCTTACATATGACCTCGGCAAAAGCGAATATTTGCCTGACCTCGGCAAAAGCGAATATTTGCCTGACCTCGGCAAAAATCCTGAAATTGCGGATATAGTTAAATATGCCCTTACAGCATCACAGCTTGAATGGTGCGTTGCGGCACCTGACGAGCGCTCTCTTCATAAATATAATGAATGCTCTTATTATCTTGATACATATCACCGCTCTAACTGTATGCAGGCATCTACAACCTACACTCTGCCTTATTGGATGGGTGTTTATCATGGAATTATCGAAAGATAGTTTTTTCAAGAAGTAGAAAATCATGTTAACAAAAGCAACGCTTTCCTCCGAATGGATTTATAAATTTTACAAAGAGCTTGAAAATCACGGCATAGAAAACCACGGATTGCTGATCATGAAAGACGGTGAAACTGTTTTTGAGGAATATGCATATCCCTATTCGGGCGATATGCCGCACACCTTGTTTTCCGTTACAAAATCAATTGTTGCAACAGCGGCGGGCTTTGCCGTTGACGAAGGGCTTTTTTCTTTGGGTTCAAAAATTCTGCCGTTCTTCCCCGAATATGAGCATTGCGAAAGCGATGAATGGGATAATCTTACTGTCCGTTCAATTTTGACCATACAAAGCAACAAGGAATTCAGCTTTCTTCAGGATATGACGGGTAATTATGCCGAAATGTTCATGAAAGCACCGTTCCGAGTTCCTGAAATAAAAAACCCACCTCAACCGAATCGGTTGGGGTGATGTTGCATACAGAAAACAAGTAGTGTATAATGAAAATATATTTGTAATAATACGGTGAAATTATGAGTAGACAAAACATATTTGACAACGAAACATTTTTCAGTGGCTACAAGGCTCTGCGTGACAGCGATTGTAATGCCAACGATTTGATTGAGCAACCTGCAATGCGTAAACTTCTGCCCGATTTGAACGGCAAATCCGTTCTTGATCTGGGTTGCGGTTACGGTCACAACTGCATTGATTTTGTGGGCAGAGGTGCGGCAAGGGTTGTCGGCATTGATATATCCGAAAAGATGCTTGACGTTGCAAAAGAAGAATCCGTAAACGCAAAAATCGAATACCGCAATATGAGCATGACAGACATTTCAAATCTTAATGAAACCTTTGATTTCATTTACAGTTCTCTTGCTTTTCATTATGTAAAAGATTTTGATGCTTTTGCAAAGGATATGTATTCTGTTCTCAATGCAGGCGGTCAGCTTTTGTTCTCACAGGAACATCCTATTATCACCTCAACCGTTGACGGCGCAGGTCATTTTAATAAAGATGAAAACGGTGAGAAAGTTTCCTATACTTTTTCAAACTACAACCAACCCGGCGAGCGCAAAATCCATTGGTATGTTGACGGTGTGATAAAATATCACCGCACTTTCAGTAACATTATAAACGCGCTTGCCAAAGCAGGATTTGTTATCGAAGAAGTCTGCGAACCCGTTCCCGAAGAACGGGTAATTGAAAAAGTGCCTGCATGGATAAAGGAATATATCAAACCGAACTTTTTGATTGTTAAAGCGAAGAAAATATAAAATAATCAAGCCATACGAGTTGAAACAAAAATCAGCTTGTATGGCAATTTTTATGCGAATCTGTGCATACTAAAATCAATTAAAGGAGGATAATTTATGTTCAAACACGAAAAAATGCTTTTTCATCCCGTTGCTGTTGAAAAACCTAACCCTCAGTATGCGGCGCTTCTTCAGGAACAACTCGGCGGTGCAAACGGTGAACTTAAAGCCGCAATGCAGTATATGTCACAGAGTTTTCGTATCAAAGACCCCGAAATCAAAGATTTATTCCTTGATATTGCTGCTGAAGAACTCGGTCATATGGAAATGGTTGCGCAGACAATCAATCTTCTGAACGGTCACGATGTATGTGCCGAATCTGTTCCTGCAGGTGAAATTCAGACTCACGTTCTCACAGGACTCAATCCAGGACTTATTAATGCTTCGGGTTATTCGTGGACGGGAGATTATGTTTCGGTTACGGGCGATTTGTGCGCCGACCTTCTTTCAAACATCGCATCCGAGCAGAGGGCAAAAGTTGTTTATGAATATCTCTACCGACAGATTAACGACAAGAAAGTAAGAGAAACAATTGATTTTCTGCTCAACAGAGAAGAAGCGCACAACGCAATGTTCCGTGAAGCATTCAACAAGGTGCAGAACAGCGGTTCAAATCAGGATTTCGGAACAACAAAAGCAGCCAAAATGTATTTCAGTATGTCAGAACCCTCGCCGAACAATAATCCGTTTTCGGAGACAAAAGTTAACCCTCCGTCATTTAACTGATACAAAAAGCTCTCCTGCACACCGCAAGAGAGCTTTTAGCATTTTATCTCATATCTGACAACGGCGTGTAATCCGTATTATTTCGCAGATATTCTTCCATTTTACCGCTGAGCAGTAATCTGACATAACTCATCGGTTCGTTGTAGATGAGGTAGTCAAGTTCTGATGTTTCGTACATATTGTTTGCATATTCGTTTTCGACGGCGATGCAGTCGATTGACACCAATGAGCCGTCAGTGAGTTTGACTTCAACACAGGCGGTATCGATATTAAATTCACAAGAAATAATGTTATTAATCATAAATAAAAAACTCCTTTTGTTAGCTTAAAAAAGTGGAAAAAGTAGGCTTTGAAACCCTTGATATATAAGGGATTGAAAGTGCGGTAATCGAGGGGTACGTATAGTTTGACCTGTAACCCCAATTTTGCGGTTACTTTTCCTACACAACAAATTTTTCAGTTGCAAAAAACAAGAAATAAAAATTACTACCGTTACTGTAAAAAATTTACCAAATAGAGGTTCTGAAACCCTTGTATATCAATGGTTTCAGAGTGCGGTAATTAAGGGGTGCGTATAGTTTGACCTATTACCTTGATTTTGCGGTTCTATTGTTCCAAAAGCTGAATTTTAAGTTGTAAAAAATCAGTCGATTTGCAACGGTGAAAAAAGTTTGACAATTTCCTGGAAAGAGTTTAAAATATAAATGCGAGGAAAAATGTATTTTTCATGATTTAAAGATCTCCTTTTATATGAAAGGAGCGCAAAACCAATTTGACGTCAGAAAAATCAAACAGCGGCATGGAAATTCCCGATTATGCGATTGAAAGAATTGCACGGTGCTTACTTCCGATAATGCAGGAATATTTTGAAAGCGAGGAAGGACAGCGGGAACTCAGGGAATATGAACAGACTGCTGAAGAATGAGTAAGACAGCTGCAGGCGAGACGGAAGTCCCGCCTGCTTTTTTGTTACAACTTCAAAAACTGATATCTCTAATAAAAACAAAAAATCCGAACCCATTGCCGATTGGCATTAAGTTCGGATTTCTCCATTGTGGTGGACCTGATGGGAGTCGAACCCACGACTTCTACAATGCGAATGTAGCACTCTCCCAACTGAGCTACAGGCCCGTTTGCAGAAGAATTATATATCTTTTCTGCTTGCGTGTCAATAAAATGCCGTTAAAACTGTGCATTTTTCATCAAAGTTTTTAACTTCTTTGTTGAAAACAACCCAAAAAAATTTGTTGTCTTGCGGAAGGCATAATTAGGTGATATAATTACAAAAACGAAAAATATGTAACAAAAGTGCAGGTGCATAATGGAAAAGAAACTTCTTATGATTATAAATCCCCGATCAGGACGAAACAAGCGTAACGATGAAATCTCCGAAGCGTTGGAGGTTTTCAGTGCTCACGGATACAGCGTTACTGTTATGAATACAACAAAATCGGGTGACGCAACCGAATATGCAAAGAAATACGGTCAGGATTACGACCTTGTGGTGTGCAGAGGCGGTGACGGTACCTTCTGCGAAATGATGAACGGCATAATGACTCTTGATAAAAAGCCTGAAATCGGTTTCGTGCCCGCAGGCACAACAAACGATCTTGCAAATACCCTCGGACTTCCTTCCGATGGCGAGAAAGCAGCTCAGCTTATTATGAAGGAGTCGTCAAGACCCAGCGACCTGGGTATGTTCAACGGCAGATATTTTACATATGTTGCATCCTTTGGTGCGTTCACAAAATGCTCCTACGCAACACCTCAGAAGCTGAAAAACAGAATCGGGAGAACCGCATATTTTTACGAAGCTGCCAAGGAAATAAAGGATATAAAACCGGTGCCTATGCGCTGCATTGTTGACGGTACCGTGTACGAAGGTAACTTTATTTTCGGTTCAATTTCAAATTCATACACCGTAGGCAAAATTATCCATCTCAGTGAGGATGTTGTATGCCTTAATGACGGTAAGTTTGAAGTTCTTTTTGCTGAAAATCCCGGTACGGTGAAAGGCTGGGCTGAGCTTGCGGAATGTGTGCTCAAAAAGAAATTTGAACACAGAAGCCTTCGCTTTGTTCAGGGTACACATATCGAGATTGAAACGCTTGACGGTTCAAAAATTCCCTGGACAATCGACGGCGAATTTGCAGGCGCTGTAAGCAAGGTGACGCTTGACATCTGCAAGCACGCGTTCAATATGTACAGACCGCCGCTGCTTCACGAAATGGAGAGTGCTGATGAAATCGGTATCGAAAAATAATCCGTCCAGAATACTGTGGATAGATGAGCTGAGAATTTTCAGCATCTTCTGTATGATGGTGCTTCACGTTGCGGCAAGCTGCTGGAATAAGGTGTCGGTTGATACATTTGAATGGCAGGTTTTTAATGTGTATGACGGACTTGTCAGATTCTGTGTGCCCGTTTTCATAATGATATCAGGCAGCTTTTTTCTTGATAATTCACGAGAACTGACAATCAAAAAGCTTTTCGGAAAGAACATATCAAGAATTGCGTCAGCATTTTTCTTCTGGTCGTTCTGCTATTCGCTTGTGCTTTATATTATCAGCCCTGCCAAGGACAGTTACACTTTCGGTGTGTGGTTCAAGGAATTTATCTGCGGCAGATACCACCTATGGTATATGTATGCGATTTTTGCGCTTTACCTTGCAACTCCGATTCTGCGCAAAATAACTGCCGACAAGAAAATGACAGAATATTTTATTATCCTTGCGGTGGTATTCACATCTGTTGTCAAGCTTCTCAAAGCCATAAAACCCGTTGCCCCTGCGGTTACGGAAATAACCAACGATATGGGAATGAATGTTGTTGTGGGTTATTCGGGATATTTTGTGCTTGGTTATTATCTGAACAGCACGGAACTTACCGTAAAAATCAGACGGCTTATTTATATTCTTGGCGCAGCAGGTGCATTGACAACGGTAATCGGCACCGCAATATGGTCAGTGAATAAGGGAAGTGCAACAAGCATTCTGTATCATAATTTTATGCCTAATGTATGGGCTGAGTCTGTGGCGGTGTTTGTGGCTTTCAGATATGGAGTTTCAAAAATAAATCACAGAGAAAAGTATGTAAGAATAATTTCAAAGCTTTCTGCTCTCAGCTTCGGGATGTATCTTTTCCACGACTTTGTGAATATCGCATTCAAAGAATGGGGATTCACCACATTGCTCTACAACCCGATTTTGTCGGTGCTTTGCAATACGGTTCTTGTGTTTGCGATAAGCTTTGTTGTTGTGTGGCTGATAAGCAAGATTCCTTTTATAAACAAGTATATAATGTAACAAAACGGACAGCGGCAATGCTGTCCGTTTTTGCATAAACAAAAAACAGAACCAATGCGAATGCATCAGTTCTGTTTATGGCGGAGAAGGGGAGACTCGAACTCCCGCGCCGGTTTCCCGACCTACGCCCTTAGCAGGGGCGCCTCGTCACCAACTTGAGTACTTCTCCAAATCAGTAACTTATATATAAATGGAATTAAATTTTAAATGGCGGAGAGAGTGGGATTCGAACCCACGGTACCCGTAAAGGTACGACGGTTTTCAAGACCGTTCCGTTATGACCACTTCGGTATCTCTCCGTAAAATGCTTTAATATATTATCATAACATTTTGGTTCTGTCAATACTTTTTTGAAAATTTCTGAAATGAAACGAAACAGATAACAAATACGGCCGATTTTGACCTGTCAGTTTACAAATTGTTTAATTTAAAACTAAAAATTAGTAAAAATAGTCTTTTATTTTATATATAAAGGTGCTATAATAAACCTAATTATGGATTTTGATACGAATTTGTGTAAAATCCGGTTTCGGGAGGATAAAATGTCTGAAATAATTTCCGTAAAAAATCTCAGCAAGTCTTACGGCAGTCAGAAAGTGCTTTCAAATGTATCTTTCGGATTCGAAGCAGGTCAGATAATCGGTCTGCTCGGCCCTAACGGCAGCGGTAAAACTTCGCTTATAAAAATACTTACAGGTCTTATTAACGATTATACGGGTGAAGTGCTTATTGACGGCAATAAGCCCGGTAAAATCAGCAAGGCTCAGGTTGCGTTTCTGCCTGAAAAGACATACCTTGCAAGCTGGATGACGGCTGATGATGCCGTTAACTACATTGCGGATTTCTATGATGATTTCGATAAAGCAAAGGCAATGCATATGCTTGATGTTTTTCAGCTTCCTCACAAACAGAAGGCAAAAACAATGTCAAAGGGTATGCAGGAAAAATTGCAGCTTATACTTGTAATGTGCCGCAACGCAAAGCTTTATATTCTTGATGAGCCTATGGGCGGTGTTGACCCTGCGGCAAGGGATTTCATTCTCACAACAATTCTCAAAAACCGTCCCGAAGGTTCAACAATTCTTATGTCGACCCATCTTATTCAGGATGTTGAGGAAATATTTGATTCGATTCTTATGATTGGCAGAGGCACCGTGCTTATGCAGGATACCGTTGCCAACATCACAGGAAGCGGCAAATCCATTAATGATGTATTCAAGGAGGTGTTCAGCGTTGACTGGAGTTTCTAAACCCAAAAGCAAGTTTCTTATGCTTCTCAAAAATGATTTTTTTGCAAGTGCAAGAGTCATAAGTCTTTTCTATATTGCGTTGGTTCTTCTTCTCGGTTTGTTTGGTATATGCGTTTTTCTCCAGAAAGGAGATTTCCTCAGTGCTGAAATGCTTTCAAAGGTTTCAAGCCTTCACAATGCAACCATAGCAATTACCATTGTCGTTTCGTTCCTGCTTATTTTCGTAACCTTCTTTTTTGTTGTTTACGATTTCTTCAAGTCTCTTTTCGGACCTCAGGGATATCTGAGCTTCACCTTGCCCGTTTCAAGCAACCAGCTTCTTGGCTCAAAGGTTATTATCTACGGCGGATGGCTTGTGCTCAGCTATATTGTGTTTATGTTTACGGGCGGCTTCCTGCTTAACTACACGGCTGATGTTATCATTGGTGAGGAAAAAATATCCTTTGTGGAAAGCCTTATGGGTCTTCTGGGAGACTTCCCCTCAATGACACAACTTATTGCTTATGCGGTTTATGTTACGGTGCTGTTTTTTGTTATGATTCTCAGCTTCGTATCCATTATTTATTTTGCAATCACACTTTCCCACGTAAGAATTCTTCAGAAGCATTCGCTCCTTGCATCAATTCCCATTTTTATCGCAACAGCACTTGCTTTCATTGCTGTTGCATTCAAGATGTCGGATGTAGTTAATTTTGTTATGATTTTCAATGACGATTACACGCTCAGCTTCGGCTTGCTTGAAAGTGGATACATTGTCACAAGCCAGTACGCAGGAATGAAGATTACTCCCATTTTTGTGTTTATTCTTCTTGATGTGGGAATGTTCTTCCTCACTTCTTACATTATGCATAAAAAGGTTAACCTGAAATGATGAAAACGGGAATTTTCGGAGGAACCTTCAACCCTCCCCATAAAGGTCACACACGGCTGGCAGAAAAAGCGGCTGAATTTCTGGGGCTTGACAGAATGCTGATTATTCCTTCCTGCATACCGCCCCATAAAATTCCGGGTAAGCTTGCAAGCGGTAATGACCGTATGGAAATGTGCCGCCTTGCATTCAAAGGAGATTTTTATGAAATTTCCTCAATGGAGCTTGACAGAGGCGATAAAAGCTACACTGTTGAAACTCTCCGTGAGCTTAAAAAGCTTTACCCCGATGACGAGTTTTATTTTATAATCGGTTCCGATATGCTTTCCACTTTTACTCAGTGGTATTGCTGGGAAGAAATTCTGACTCTTGCTAATATATGTGCCGCTTCAAGGGAAAAGGGCTTTGAGCCTGATTTTTCGGTATATACACCTGAGCAGAGAGAAAGATTTGTCCTTCTTGATGTTGAACCTTTTGAAGTCAGTTCAACTCAGCTTCGCCGCATAGTTGCAGGAGAGGGTGAAACGGATTTGCTTGATGAAAAGGTGCGTCGGTATATCGAAGAAAATGACCTTTATGATGATGGGCTTTCGGGATACAGAAAGATTCTTTATCCGAAGCTTGACGGATACAGAATAAACCACAGCGAATGCGTCAGCGAATGTGCGGCAGCCCTTGCGGAGCGTTACGGTGCGGATACCGAAAAGGCAAGGCTTGCAGGTCTGCTTCACGATGTTATGAAAAACGCTTCCGCCGATGAGCATTTTGCAGCGCTTGAAAAATCGGGAGAATGTTTTTCAAAGCTTGAACTTACAAACCCGAAGGTCTGGCATCAGATAACGGGTGCGGCATTTCTGAAATCGGAAGGAATCACCGACGATGAAGAAATTCTGGGTGCCGTCAGATGGCACACCACGGGCAGGGCAGATATGACCCTGCTTGAAAAGGTGGTATATATTGCGGATTTCATTTCTGCGGACAGAAGCTACCCCGATGTGGGCGTTGTGCGTAAGCTTGCACAGACAAGCCTTGAAGAAGCAATACTTTATACCACACGGTACACGGTAAAAAAATTGGTTTCGGCGGATTTGCCCGTTCACCCGGCAACCGTTGACTGCTATAACGATATGATTTTACACTTGAAAGGATAATGCATATGACAGACCCCGCAGTTCTTGTCAAAGAAATAGCAAAGGTTCTTGACGAGAAAAAAGCCATGGATATCGTGGCAATCAAAACCGAAGAAGTAACAATCGTTTCAGATTATTTTGTTATTGCTTCCGGTACTTCAAACACCCATGTAAAAGCTCTGGCAGATGATGTTGAATATGAAATCAAGCAGCGTCTGGGTATTGACCCCGAGCATATCGAAGGCAGAGCAACAGGCTGGATTCTTATTGACTACGGTACGGTTATCGTTCATGTTTTCCAGCACGAAGACAGAAATTATTATAACCTTGAACGCCTCTGGGCAGATGCAAGCGTTATTGATTTAAGCGATGTAATTACAGAAGATTAATTTAAAGAGGTTGAATTGAAATGGCTTATTATGATTACGCTAATATAGAAAAAAAGTGGCAGAAATATTGGGAGGATCACGGCACATTCAAAACAGATGTGTGGGATTTCTCAAAGCCCAAATATTATGTTCTTGATATGTTCCCCTATCCCTCGGGTGTAGGTCTTCATGCGGGTCATCCCGAAGGCTATACAGCTACGGATATCGTTTCAAGAATGAAAAGAATGCAGGGCTACAATGTTCTTCATCCTATGGGCTACGATTCTTTCGGTCTGCCTGCCGAACAGTATGCTGTTAAAACAGGCAATCATCCCAACGGATTTACTCAGGAAAACATTCAGACCTTCTCAAAGCAGCTCAAAGAGCTTGGCTTTGACTATGATTGGTCAAAGATGATTGCCACATCAGACCCCTCATACTATAAGTGGACACAGTGGATTTTCAAGCAGCTTTATCTTAAAGGCTATGCAAAGCTTGTTGATATCCCCGTTAATTGGTGCGAGGAACTCGGTACGGTTCTTGCCAACGATGAAGTTATTGACGGCAAGAGTGAGCGCGGCGGTTACCCCGTAATCCGTAAGAATATGAAGCAGTGGGTTATTGATCAGGTTGCATTTGCCGAGGAGCTTCTTGACGGTCTTAATGAAATAGATTGGCCTGAGTCAACAAAGGATATGCAGCGCCATTGGATTGGCAAAAGCACCGGCGTTGAGGTTGAATTCAATCTTGTGGGCGGTGGCAAGTTCTCAATTTTCACAACCTGTATCGAAACTATATACGGCATAACCTTTATGGTTATGGCTCCCGACGGCGACCTTGTCAAGGAGCTTATGCCCAGAATCGAAAACAAAGATGAGGTTAATGCCTATATTCAGGAAACTGTTAAAAAGTCCGATATGGATCGTACCGATCTCAACAAAACAAAGTCGGGCTGTCCGCTTAAAGGCATATATGCAATAAATCCCGTAAACGGCAAGGAAGTTCCCGTTTATATCGGTGACTTTGTTCTTGCAAGCTACGGTACGGGTGCCGTTATGGCGGTTCCTAGCCACGATCAGCGTGACTTTGAATATGCACAGGTACATAACATTCCCATGATTCAGGTTATTGACGGCGCGGATGTTTCAGAATGTGCTTTTGAAAAGGGCAGCTATCTCGGAAAGGGCTGCAAGCTTATCAATTCCGAGGAATTCACAGGTCTTACCGTTGAGGAAGCAAAGGAAGCAATCACTCAGAAGCTTGAGAAAATGGGTGTTGCCAAGAGAAAGGTCAACTATCATTTCCGTGAGTGGATTTTTGCCAGACAGCGTTATTGGGGAGAACCCGTTCCCGTTTACTATACCGACGACGGCGAAATCCACGTTCTTGATGATGATGAGCTTCCCCTTGTTCTTCCTGAACTGGAGGAATACAAGGGCAAGAACGGTCAGGCACCTCTTGAAAATGCAGAGGAATGGAAGCTTGTTGAGAAGAACGGTGTCAAGGGCAAGCGCGAAACCTCAACAATGCCCGGCTCGGCAGGTTCAAGCTGGTATTTTATGAGATACATTGACCCGAATAACGACAAAGAAATCTGTGACCCCGAGCTTCTTAAACATTGGCTTCCCGTTGACCTTTATGTGGGCGGCCCCGAGCACGCGGTAGGTCATCTTATGTATTCAAGAATCTGGAACAGATTTTTATATAACGAGGGTGTTTCGCCCGTTAAAGAGCCTTTCAAGAAGCTTGTTCATCAGGGTATGATTCTGGGCTCAAACGGCATCAAGATGGGTAAGAGATTCCCCGAATTTGTAGTTAATCCGTCAGATATTGTCCGTGATTACGGTGCAGATACACTCCGCCTTTACGAAATGTTTATGGGTCCCCTTGAAGCTTCAAAGCCCTGGAGCAATCAGGGTGTTGAGGGCGCAAAGCGTTTCCTTTCAAGAGTCTGGAATTTCTTCACCGAAGAATCAAAGATAAACGACAGCAAATATGCTGAGCTTGAAAAAATCTATAATGTCACAATCCGCAAGGTTACAAATGACTTTGAAAATCTTGCCTTCAATACGGCAATCAGCCAGATGATGATTTTTGTTAATGCGGTTTATAAAGCAGACAGCTGTCCCAAGGAATTTGCAGAGGGCTTTATCAGAGCACTCAGCCCCATTGCACCCCATATCTGCGAGGAAATCTGGGAAATGCTCGGACACAGCGAAACAATCGCATTTGAAAGCTGGCCCACCTACGACGAAACAAAGTGCGTTGACGACGAAATCGAAATTGCCGTTCAGATTAACGGTAAGGTCAGAGAAAAGCTTGTTATCGCCGCAGAAGCAAGTGCTGATGAAGCTATCGCAGCTGCAAAGAGCCTTGAAAAGATAGCTGAGGCAATCAGCGGTATGACAATTGTCAAGGAACTTTATGTAAAGGGCAGACTTGTAAATATTGTTGTCCGTCCGTAAGACTGTTCATACATCCCTGCGTGATACAAAAAATTCATAATTTTGAGGTTGACAAGCAGGGTGAATGTATAGTATAATGTCCTTCAAGCTATGAAAATTAGTCCCTAATTAAATGAGGGGAGGGAATACATTGAGTCAGGTAAAAGTTAAGGAAGGCGAGTCACTCGAAAACGCACTCAGAAGATTTAAGAGACAGACTTCAAGAGACGGCGTTATTCAGGAGGTTCGCAAAAGAGAGCACTATGAGAAGCCTTCTGTTAAGAGAAAGAAGAAGTCAGAGGCAGCTCGTAAGCGTAAGTTCAAGTAATTGAAAACGCAAAACCAAAGCCACCCTAATGGGTGGCTTTTTTGTTATTTATAAATCAGAATATCTTCATCATCCTCGTGCCATAAGCCGTAAGCTTCGTTCAGATCATCGTTTATGAACATGGGAATATAATTGCCGAAATTCTTTGAAAGCTTTTTGTTTTTCAAATCATCAATACCAATCCAGAAAACCCTGCCTTCGTCGGTTTCGGAAAGGAGTTCACCGCTGAAATCCGATGTTCTGAAAAGAAAAACAATGTATCTGTCACCGCGGGTTTTGTGTACCCAATGAATAACTCCGCACTGATGCAGATTTTCAACATCAAGCCCCGTTTCTTCCTTCACTTCACGTTTTGCGGAGTCAACAATGCTTTCAAAAGGCTCAACGTGACCTCCGGGGAAGGAAAGACCCGTCCAGCTTTTTCTTCTTTCCTGCACAAGCACCCTGCCCGTTTCTTTATCTTCAATCATAATCATGTTTGTAAATTCAACAGTGCCTTTTTCAATTCTCATTCTGATACCTCTATATATAATGTAATGAAATACTAACATAAATTTGAATATGTTGCAACTGTGTGATATAATGAATCTGAGGTGATTTTTGTGACAGATTTCACATTTATAAAAAACGAGAAAATCCACAATCAGATTAAATTTGCAATAACCATAGATGAAATGAAGAATATCTTCCGCCGAAACCTGCTTGCCGACGGTTCAAGGCGGGAGAATGATGCAGAGCATTCCTGGCATCTGGCAATGCTTGCAATGATACTTGAAGAATACAGTGCGGAGAAAGTTGATATTGAACGAGTGCTGAAAATCGCACTTATCCACGACCTTATTGAGGTTTATGCAGGTGATACCTTTGCCTATGATGCCAAGGGCAACGAGGATAAGCACGAAAGGGAAATTCAGGCGGCAGAGAAGCTTTTCGGGATGCTTGACCCTGTTCAGGGCGGAGAAATCCGTGAACTCTGGGATGAATTTGAGGCTATGGAGACGGCAGAAAGCAAATATGCAAATGCCATAGACCGCATTCAGCCTCTTATTCTCAATTATCTTACGGATGGTCATACCTGGAAAATGGGGGATGTGACATCGGATAAGATTTACAAGCGTATGGATATAATCCGCACCGCAACTCCCGAGCTGTGGCACATTGTTGAAGGTATCATAAATACCTCAATCAAAGCAGGAATTCTGAAACCTTAATAAATTTGTTACTTTTTTGGTTGTTTATTTGTAATTTACATCCCCTATAATCATAATTGTTCCGTGGGATTGAATTTTTCAGAGGTGAAAAAATGTATACCGTACTTGTTTGCGACGATGATGTTGCAATCCTTGAATCCGTTGAAATTTATCTGAAATTAGAAGGGTACAATGTTCTGAAAGCCGAAAACGGTGTTGAAGCCCTTGATCAGGTCAGGAATAACGAGGTGCACTGTGTTATTCTTGATATCATGATGCCGGGGATGGATGGCCTTCGTGCAACTGTCAGAATGCGTGAAAAGCTTAATATTCCCATCATTCTTCTTTCTGCAAAAAGTGAGGATACCGATAAGATAACCGGTCTGTCCTTCGGTGCGGATGATTATGTGACAAAGCCCTTTAATCCCCTTGAACTTATGGCAAGGGTCAAGTCACAGATAAGACGCTACACCTCACTTGGTGCAATGGAGAAGAAGGAGGGTGTTATAACAACGGGGGGGCTTTCTCTTGACACTCTTGCAAAGGAGCTGACCGTTGACGGCGAAAAGGTAAAGCTTACCGCAACGGAATATAAAATTGTCAACTTCTTTATGAAAAATCTGGGAAGAGTTTTTTCAACGGGACAGATTTATGAGGCGGTATGGAATGAGCCTGCGGGCTACTCTGAAAAAACGGTGACGGTACATATCAACAGAATCCGTGAAAAAATCGAAATCAATCCCAAGGAGCCAAAATATTTACAGGTGGTGTGGGGCATTGGATACAAAATGGAAAAATATTAAGTATAACAAGGCAACCAAAATAGTTGCCTTACTGCTTGCGGCGTTGATGTTCTTCCTTGCAGGCAACTATGCAGGGCTATTCATCAAGGGCTTTGCAAATTTCAACATCTTCGCTCATCCCGAGGACTTCACAAACACTGCATCCTTCCGCAATCAGATGAACAGATATATCAACGATGTTGTGAGAAAGGGAAAATTTATAAATATAGGCAGCTTCGAGGAATGGCTTGATTCGGCAGATGCCAAAGCATATTCGGAAAATTATGACCTTCAAAAGAAAGAAACTGAGGAATTTGCGAAGTTTCTTGATTCGTCAGGTATAAGGGTTTATGTTGACGGACAGAACCGATATCGCTATACGCTTGATTATAAAGGCGTGCGCTATTTTATGCAGTATAACGGTGAGTTTATCAGCTACACTCAGTTTCAGGATTATGAATTTGTTAATATCCCCGAAGTTGAAGAGCCTGCGACAGCGTTTGAAACAACGGTCTACGGAGATAACACGGAAATAACGTATCCTGAAACCCCTGCTGAACACAACATTGTTTTTTATGACCCTTATGAAGAAGGAGGAGTGCCCGAACATGTAAACAGAGTTTCAGAGGCACTTCTCAGGCTTAATTCAATCGGTGAATACACCTGCTATGGCGAAACTTCACTTGAAGAAATGCTTGCCGTTATTGAAGAAAACAGAATTGAAACTCTCCGTGACCAGTATAGTTGGGAGAGCAGCTACGGCGCACATTCAAACGAAGTTGATGCCGTAAAAAATGTTAACTTTGCTGTTATTTTTAAAGACGGAAGTGTATATACAAACTGCGGTGTTTATGCAAAAGATAATCATGGGCAGATTGTATCTAAACTTGGTGGGGATAATCTTTTGTGGGCTGAGTGCGTAATAAACGGTAAATATGAGCTGCTCATAGGCGAGAAAAACAGAACCCCGTCAGGTGTTTATGCAACTCTCCACGAATGGCTTTTTAGCAATTATGCACGAGAAAGCGCACTTGGCTGGAACACCTGGATTAACACTGACGAAGTTACATCGGCATATTTTGCAATTGATGAGCCTATGAGAGCAGACCCGTTTTTTGCAACGTCATATTCCTTTGATAATTACAACAAGGATGCATCCCTTACGAGGCTGCTGTTCGTAACTTTTATCAGCATTGCTGTCGCCTGCGCTCTGTGCATTTATCTGCTTTCCGTTACAGGTAAATCTGCTGACGGCAGTGCAAAAATCAGATTTCTTGATAAGGTTCCCATTGAAATCAATACCGTGCTTGTCGTTGCCCTTATGTTTGCGGTGGCGGTAGCAGTTGTAGGAATAGTGGTTTATGAATATGACCCATTAATGGCGGCGGATCTTGGCGGATTGAGGGACTTTGTAACTTCCTTCATATGTTCTGCTGTGCCTTATTCGAGCGCATTAATCGGCGTGCTTGCCGCACTGTTCTTTATGCTCTGGACGGGGATTACAGCAAGCCTTATCCGAAACATCCGCAACAAAACCTTCCATAAGCACTCTCTTGTGTGCCTCATCTTCAAGCCCGTGGGCTGGATTTTCAGAAAGCTTTGGAATTGGGTAAAGAGAATTATTGACAAAATAAAATATGCCTTTAACTGCGATTATTCCAAAGGTCAGAGCACAAAATTCAAGGTGATTGCCTGCCTTGCAGTAAGTCTTTTCGTGGTTATAACGGGTATCTATTACTTCATAGTCGGCGGTATAATGTGCAGCGGCGATGATTTCATTGCCTTTATGCTTTACGTCATAGGTGCCCTGGGCGATATTGCAATCGCAGTATTTGTTATTATGCTTATTGTGTCACTTGACAGAATTATGGTTGCCGTTTCCGATATCAGAAAAGGTGAAATGGGCAAGGGGATTGACACAAAATATATGCCTCCTTTTATGAAACGCTTTGCAGAGGATGTTCTCTGTATGCAGGATGGTTTGCAGAATGCGGTTGACAGTGCAGTTAAAGATCAGCGTATGAAGGCGGAGCTTATAACAAACGTTTCTCACGACCTTAAAACGCCCCTCACCTCAATCGTCAATTACGTTGACCTGCTTAAAAAGTGTGAAATTCAGGATGAAACCGCGCTTAAATATGTTTCCGTCCTTGACGAAAAAGCACATAAGATGAAAAAACTCATTGAGGATTTGGTTGAGGCTTCAAAAGCATCCTCGGGCGCAATGGAAATTCACACCGTGAAGCTTAATCTTTGCGAGCTTGCGGCTCAGGCTGTGGGTGAGCACGAGGATGAGCTGAAAAAATACGGTATTGAGCTTGTGCTGAAAATACCCGATGAGCCCGTTATGGTTATGGCGGATGCACAGAAGATTTCAAGAGTTATCGAAAATCTTTTCTCCAATATCCGTAAATACGCTCTCGAAGGCACAAGAGTTTATATTGACGTTGCCGCAGGGGCGGAATACGGCTCCGTGATTTTCAAGAACGTTTCAAAAAATCCCCTGGATATTTCACCGGAAGAACTGACACGCAGATTTGTCAGAGGCGATGCTTCACGCTCGGGCGAGGGAAGCGGTCTTGGTCTTTCAATAGCAAAGGATTTGTGCGAACTTCAGAACGGTAAACTGGGCTTGCAGATTGACGGCGATTTGTTCAAAGCCGTTGTGGCACTCCCCATAGCATAAATTTAACCCCGTACCACACGGTACGGGGTTTGATTATTTCAGAAGTGAACTCTGATTGAGAATCTGCGTATTGTAGATGAAAAGCACGTCACAGCCGCTGAAATCAACAAATTGGTCAAGCATCTGCGATGAAATATACCGAAGGTCAACCAAGGTGATTTTGCTGTATCCGTCAAGCATAAGGGGTGCAAGGGATGAGCCGAAAGAATCTCTGAAAATGACAAGCTCCTTTTTCTCTGTTGCGGCAGGGTTTTCGATTGTCAGCAGTGCCGCGGCGCCTTGAAGATAGATGTCATATTTATCGCCGCTTTCAAGCTTTGATTTATCGTAAACACCCTGCGTTATCTTGTTCGTTTCAAGATTCCAGACTTTTGCACCGTCGGTTGCAGGCGAATTCATTGTAATGATTTCATCCTTGAAGCCGCTTCTCATTGCAAGTCTGGGAGCATAAACGCCTTCAAAATCCGCCAGCTTTTCGGCTGTGTAATATTCCGCAGGCTTTGCTTCAAAGCCCATTTCAGCACCAAGCTTCTGAACAACGGCGCCGATTTCCTGCTGTTTCCAGTGGGAGTCGGTTTTATAGTAGTTATCAAGGGTAAGGCAATCAAAAATATCAATGTATTTCATATTCCTGACGCCCGAAGTGTAAATTTCAAGCATTCTGCCGTAGTCAAGGGCAGGATAGCCGTTCTTTTCGGCAAGGTAATAGTTTTTATCGGGAACAACGGAAAAATAGCAATCCGCACCCTTGCCGTCAATATATTTGCTGTAAATATCGTTAAGCTTCTTTGTCGCATTCTCAACGGAGGTTTCATTGAGCGTGTAGTCAAGCTCCGATATATGACCCTCTGCGGTGTAAATTCCGTTGTTGTCGCTCTGATTCAGAAGTTTAAGCTGAATTGCCGCCTTTATGCTTCTGAAAGTATCGCGAAGAGGAAACTGGTCGGCAAGAAAATCTTCAAGACCGCTGAAAAAGGACTTATCCATAACCCCTTCAACAGAAAATTCAGGGAACTGAGCAGCTTTTCTGCGTTCTGAAACAAGCACCTGAACGGGTTCCTTTACAAAGCAGGTGATTCCGAAGGTGAAAATGAACACTGCAAAGCAGATAATACTTATTATTTTTTTCATTTTCACACCTCCTAAAACCTGAAATAAAGGAACGGGTTGTATGAGCCGTCAACGAGATATGCCGTAACCGTAACGAGAACCGCAATCACAAACACAGGCTCTGCCGCAATCGCAAGCTTTGAACCGATTTTGCTTTCGGTGAATTTGTTAGTAAGGATTTTTGCGGCGGGAGTTGCACCGAAAATACCCAGACCAAGCAGAATTCCATAGCTTCGCAGATAGTAAAGGGTAATATCTGTGCAGAGAGGATATGCAGAAGTAAACATTCCTTTGAGGTCGTAAAGAACGCCCTCAACACCGCTTCCGTTAAATATAACAAAGCCTACAAGCACGGCAAAAATCAGGTAGATATGACCGAACACCGAGGGAACCTTGTCCTTGATTTTCTTCGGTATGCTCTTTTCAATAAGAAGAAGTGCCGCAAAGTAAAGACCCCATATTATGAAAGTCCAGTCAGCACCGTGCCAGAAGCCCGTAAGAAACCATACCGTAAGGATATTGAAGAAAAATCGGGGAGTTTTTACGCGGTTGCCGCCCATGGGAATATAAACATAATCCCTGAACCAACTGCCGAGGGAAATATGCCAGCGGCGCCAGAATTCCGTTACACTTGTTGAAATGTAAGGATAACGGAAGTTTTCCATAAATTCAAAGCCGAATATTTTGCCAAGACCGATTGCCATATCACTGTAACCCGAAAAGTCAAAATAAACCTGCAACGAATACGCAACTGCGTAAACCCAGAAAAACAGAGTGGATTTTTCATCCGTATCCCTGAAAACCTCGCAAAGGCTGCCCAATGAGTTTGCAAGGAGCACCTTTTTTGCAAGACCTGTCACAAATCTTCTTACGCCGAATGAAAAATTCTCAATGCTGTGCTGCCTGTCATTAAGTGCCTTTTCGATATCCGAGTAGCGTACAATGGGACCTGCCACAAGCTGCGGAAAAAGTGAAATATAAAGAGCGAGCTTCAAGGGATTTTTCTGTGCAGGCACATCTCCTCTGTAAACATCGATGTTATAGCTGATTGCCTGAAAAGTATAGAAGCTTATACCGATGGGTAAGGCAAGACCGAGAAGGCTGAAATCCGTACCGAAAAAGCTGTTGGATGCGGTAAGGAAGAAATCGGTATACTTGAAGAAAAGCAGTGCCGAAAGAGTTACAACAAGCGAAAGCGTAAGAATGGCTTTCCTTGCGGCACCTTTTGCCTTTTCTGTTATGAGTCCGAAGATATAGCTCATTGTAATGACGGAAATCATTATAACAAGGTATTTCGGTTCACCGTAAAAATAGAAAAACAGGCTTGAAAGAAGAAGCCACAGATTTTTTGCCTTAAAGGGCAGAATGTAGTAGCCTGCTATGACAACAGGCAGAAATACAAACAAAAAAATTATGCTTGAAAAGAGCATAGCATTTTCCTTTCAAAATAAAAAGCACCGAAGTGATTTCCTTCGGTGCTTCCGTTTTTAAAACTTATTCGATGGTTTCACCGTCAAAAGCAGGCATATCTGCGGGGATTTCCATATCTGCAATACCGCCGTCTGCTACGGGAGGCTCTTCGTTAACTTCGCCTGCCTTTGTAAGGGGAGCAGCTGCTGAATTTTCAGTGATTGCTGAGAATGCGTTGTAAACGTCGTCAACGATTTCTTCTGTTGACATAACCATAAGAATTTTGTTGCCGCAGCTTGAAACAAGCACCTTTTCTGCTGCAACGCAAACCCACTTTCTGTAATTTACGCCTTCGAGGATTTCGTTTTTGAGGTCTTCAATCTTAACGTCCTCAGCGCCTTCGATGATGCACATTGAGAAGGGAATTGAACCAATCATGGGCTCAACGAAAACAGCTCTGTTAACCTTTGCTGTGGGGTCAACGCCGATGTAATATTTTGCTGCTTCAACATCTGCAAAGTCAACCTCTGTGGGTTCCATAAGCATCATTTCGATTTTTGTTGTCTTTTCAAGCAACTTAGAAGCGATTTCTTCAAGTGTACCTGTAAGCTCAAATGAGGGAGCAAGAGTGGTTGTTTCTGTGTCTGTTGTGTCATTGTTGCCGCCGCAGGCTGCAAGTGAAAGAACAGCTGCGAGAGCAAGAAGAATGGCAATAATTTTTTTCATGTTTTTCTCCTTAATTGTTTTTATTGTTTCCAACAGGATTGATTATATCAGCAAAACATCTTTTTTACAAGAGATATATTGTATACAAACGTGTAAAATATTTGTGAATTAAAGCTCAATTTTCCAGAAAGCAACATTAAGTCGTTCATAAGTATAGGAAATATAAAGTGCGCCGTTCATATAAACCATTGCAGGGTATGAAAATTCACTGTCGATTTTTTCTTCTTCAAGGGTGATGACGGTTTCCCAGCTTACGCCGTTATCCGTTGATTTCTGAATGGTGAGAGGGGATCGCTCACCCCAGTTTTCGCTGACGGGATTAGAAATAAGATAGAGTGCACCGTCAGGAGTTTTTACAATATCAAGACCGCTGTTGTTGTTGGGCAATACGGTTGGGTATGCCTGGCACCAGGTCTGACCGTAATCGTCGGAGTCGCTTCTGTATGCCTTGCCTACGGGTGTTCTTGTAAGCATATGAACTTTACCGTTTTCCGATTCCCAGAGAGTGGGCTGAATCATAGGGATAAGGTTTGATGTGTAGCTGTTAAGGCTGTTGAGAATAGGTGCGGTGCGTTCTGTTCTTACTTTCTGACCCTTTGCCCAGGTTATGCCGTCGTCAAATGAGGTGTCGATAAAACAGTTCCAGCCGCGGTTTTCCGATGAAGCGGGTGCAAGCACTCTGCCGTCGGAAAGGCGGATACACTTATTCTTGACGGGACCTCTGCCGCCGCTTCTGTCGCCCTCAACAAGCTCACAGGGTTTGCCGAAGGTTTTGCCGCCGTCGGTTGAAATGCTTACGAAGGTTCGCCAGGAGGGGATTTTTTTACCCACTTTGAAGAACAGCACAACTTCTCCGTTTTCGCGAAGGAAAAGCACAGGGTTCCAATGGGGAATATTTTTGTTATAGCATACGCTTGAAGGCTTGCTCCAACCGTTTTCATCGCGGCGTGAATACCAGATGTCAACATCGGTTTTTCCTTCCTTTGTGCCGCCGAACCAGGCACATACAACGGTGCCGTCAGGCATGGGAAGAACGGTTGATGCGTGGCAGTTGGGTGTGGGCAGGGGATTGCATACAAATTCTTTTAATGTTTTCATTTTTATTTACCTCACAGTGTGAAATCCGCAGGGTCTGCCTGCTCAATAAGTAAAGGCTTTTTGGGTCTGCGTTTAAGGGGGTCGTAGGAATAGCGTCTGCAAGTGCCGTCAGGCTGAACAATGCCTTTTTTAATGCAAAGCACTGTTTCCTCATCGGGAGAAAGTCTGCCATGAAGGCAGTTTTCGCATACTGCGGCATATTTTTTCTTTTCGGTTAACTTTCTTTTCACGGTTAACATCCTTTTTTCTTATTTATCTTTTAAATCTTAACATATTTTTTCACTGTTATCAAGGTCTAATATAAGCAAGGCACAGAGAAACAGCAGGGATACCGCCGCAGGTGCGGAAAATGAAAATATTGCGGCAGGCGGATTTATCACAACAGAAACAGGAACTGTTACGGGATATAAATAAAGAATAAGCTTACAAACTACATAAGCCGTAACTGAATTCAGCAGACGATACAGATAAAAACGGGGAAGATTTATTTCCATATTCTTTGCCGACGAAAAGACCTGAAGGTGAACACATATACCGCCGAATGCACACACTGCTGCAATAACGGGCAGTGATGCCGTGCCGCTTATATCCGAACAACCTTTTGTGACTTCAAGCAGGCAGGAAAGTGCGTTTTTCAGCAAAGGGTCGGAAATATATTTATCAAAAACGGCACACATTCCCGAAAAGGCAACGGTAAAGGTGCAGGCGTTAAGCATTGCGGCACCGCCTGAGGAAACGCTGTCTGTAACCGCAGAGGCAAGGTCTGTATGCAAAGGAGTTACCGCAGAAGAAGTGATTGCATCGTTTTTTGAAAAGAAACGGCTGAGGATTCCGTTTGCAAGTGATGATATGCACAGGGATACAAAAATCACCTTGCCTGCCTGACGGGAATCAAGCATACCGCTGCCCACGGCGTTGACCGAAAAGCCCACACCTGCATTTATGCAGAAAAAAAGCATACGTTCTGCACTTTTTTTGCCGATAACTCCGCTTGAATAAAGGCTCTGAACCGATTTTGCACCTGAAAGATATCCTCCGAAAAGACTCAGAATAATCGTGGGCGCGCACTGTGCAGGCAGACCAAAAAAGAACTCAGTGACGGGATTCAGAATTTTACAAAGAAATTCAGGCAGAGTGCCTCTGCCTGCAAGAGATGCCGCAACAATAAAAGGAAAAACAGATGGGATAAGCAGCTTCGCACAATATTCAAGCCCCTTGCTTACACCCGAAGCAAAGGTTTCAGAAAAGAACAGCAAAGCGGTAAAAAGACAGATGCCTGCACCAAAGATAAAATATCTGCTTTTATTTTCCAACCGAAGCACCTCCGTTTTTTCATTCTATGTGGGCAATGTTCTTTTTAATGCAAAGCAGGCATATTTTAAAAACGGAGGGATGTGAATGAGAAAGAGAAATTGCAGAAAAGAAAAAAGAACGGAAAGCTTTCTGGAATCCGTGGGCAGAAGCTTTGATTTACCTCAGGAAGCGCTTTCGGGTTATGTGCATACGGAAATCAGCGGCAACAAAGAGGTGCTTGTTGACGGCTGTCAGGGTGTGCTTGAATACGGTGACAGTGCCATTGCGCTGAATACGGGCAGGCTTACGGTGAGGATATGCGGCTGTGAGCTGACGGTGGTTTCAATGCAGAACGGTCAGGCGATAATCAGAGGAATAATTACGGGAGTGGAGTTTTGTAATTAGGTATGCTTTTACTTAAACTTATAAGATTTCTTTCGGGCTATGTTGTTTTCAGTGCAAGGGGAGGGTTTCCCGAAAGGTTCATAAATCTTTGCAGGCTCAATAAAATCAACCTCTGGGAGCTTAAAAGCACGGGGTCGGTCATATATGCCTGCACTGATTGCGGGGAATACAAAAGGATAAGGCACTGCGCAGGTCAATCGGGAATGAAAATAAAAATTGAGAAAAAGTGCGGACTTCCGTTCTTTCTTAACCGTCACAGCCGCAGGGCAGGTGTTCTTGCGGGAATATTCATTTGTGCGGCAGTGATTTGTATTCTTTCCACAAGGATATGGAGCATTGAGGTTGTGGGAAATGTGAATGTACCCTCCGAAACAATAATCGGCACATTTGAAAAGTTGGGCGTCAGAAAAGGTGCGTCGGAAAATAAGATTGATATTGCAAAAGCGGAAATTGAAGCTTTGCAGGAACTTGATGAGCTTTCCTGGGTAAACATTAATTTTGAGGGCAGCTCGGCTGTTATTGAGGTGAGAGAAAGAGAAAAAGTGCCCGATGAAAGTGATGAAACTCCTTCTGAAATTGTTGCATCCCGTGACGGGCAGATAGTTATACTCCGTCCTTTCAACGGCACTCAGGTTCAGAAAATCGGCAACGGTGTCCTGAAAGGTGATTTGCTCATAAGCGGAATTGAAGAAAACAAAGACCTGACCGTCAGCTTTTGCAGGGCAAGGGGTTATGTTGTTGCGCGCACCGAAAGAAAGCTTGAATGCTCGGTGAATAAAAAGATTGAAGCAGAAAAGCAGACTGCGGAAACAGCCGCATATATCATAGATTTTCTCGGTGTCAGAATTCCGTTGGGCAAAACGGAGAAAGGTTCATACAGCGAGAAAATATCCGTCAGGATAAACGGTGTGACACTGCCTTTGAGCATAACAAGATGTATGCGGATTCATAATAATAAATGTACGGTGAGCCTTGACAGCGGTCAGGCAAAGTTGCTTGCGGCGTTAAGGTTTTCCGAAAGCTGTGCGGAGGAATTCCGTTATCTGAAAGTGCAGAGTGAAGAACTTTTTGCAAATGAAAATGCCGACGGCTTTACCGTCGGCGGAGGATTTGTTTGCATTGAGAATATAGGCAAAGAAGTGCCTCTTGAAATAGAGGAAACGGATGAACCGTAATGGTTCATCCGTTCTTGAATATATTGCTTTTTTTAATTGCATAGAAAAGAGGTATTCCGCCTGCAAGGCATACTGCAAGCTCTCCTGCGCCCACTTCAAGCGCATAAACAACAAAGGTTAAAAGCTTTGTTTTGTCTGTGGGGAGAAGAAAGGTAAGCTCTGCACCCACTATGACCGCATTGAAAATAACAGGCATAATAATTGATAAAAGCGGCAGACCCCTGAAAGTGATTTTTCTCAGCTTTCTCGCACATATTGATGCAAGCAGGGTTGCAAGGGTTCCGAAAACGATATCCCATATGCCGAAGGGGCTTGCAAGGTTGCCTATAATACAGCCAACCGTCAGACCGGGGATTGCCGCAGGTGACAGTACGGCAAGAACGGTCAGTGCTTCCGAAATGCGGAACTGAACGGGGCCGTAAGCCAGGGCGAATACTGAGCTCAGGTATGTTGCGGCGGCATAGACTGCCGCAATCATCGCACCCTGAGCAAGGCGGATAACTTTTTGATTTTTCATATTTTTCTGCTCCTTTTGCTGCCGTGCAGCGCCTTAGTTTTGTTTGGCACTGAGCAGGTGCCTGTCAGGAAGGTTTCGAACTGACATTTGCTCATGTATATTAAAGGTATTCTGCCAGAGCTTTCAGGTTTTCAACAGCAACGCTTGCCTTGATATCCGAAGCTGCATATTCTTCGGGAGTGGTTACGCCGCTGTAAACCAAAGCACAGGGAATACCGTGATTTGCACCGATTGCAATATCCGTTGCAAGTCTGTCGCCAATAAACGCAAGCTCCTCACGCTTACAGCCAAGCATATTTGTAACATAGTCAACGGTTGCGGTCATGGGTTTGCCGAGCACGGTGGGCCTTTTACCTGTTGATGCAGCAAAAAGCTCAATCATTGAGCCGGTGTCGGGCATATAGCCGTCAGCCGTGGGGCAGTTAAGGTCGGGATGGGTTGCAAGGTAAACTGCGCCGCCGTCAATATATCTGACTGCATCCCACATTTTCTGATAGGTGAGGGTTGTGTCAAAACCAAGCACAACGATGTCGGGATTTTCTGTAACAAGGTTTATGCCTGCCTTTTCAAAATCGCCCGTCAGTCTTTCGTTGCCGAGAAGAAAAACCTTTTTACCCTTGTGATTTCGGTTAAGGTAATCCGCCGCAACGTGAGAAGAAATTATAACTCTGTTTTCGTCAACAGGGAATCCCATTTTTTCAAGCTTTGCCCTGCACACTTCAACATTGTTTGATGAGTTGTTGGTGAAGAAATAGAAATCTCTTCCGCTTTCTCTTGCTTTTTCAATAAACTCGATTGAACCCTCGATTATGTTACCGTCAAGGTAAAAGGTTCCGTCCATATCTATTATGAAATATTTTGTGTTTGCGAAAATGCCGTTTTTCACGGAATTCAGCTCCTTTTGTGTTTATGATTGAAACCGATGACTATTGTAGCAGGTTTTTTCGGGGATATAAAGACTATTTTTAAAAAATATGTGATGATTCGTCACATATAATGAAATTTGAAAAAAAAGATAGTATAATGAATTTACTAACGGGACGAAGGGAAAAGACGGTATGAAGGTTTTTGTGGGAATATCCGAGAAAAAGCTTGGTGAAATACTGAAAAAATACAGAGCGGAATACGGTTATACCCAGAAAAAGCTTGCGGATTATCTGGGAATTGACAGAACAACCTACACCAAGTATGAAACGGTTAGGAAGCCTGAAATTGATGTTATTATGCGTCTTGCCGCATTCTATAATGTTTCGGTTGAAGATTTTCTGGATGAATTTTTTGTTGAGGGCAAGGAAGATACCAGAACCGCCCTTGCAAGTGCACCTGCAAGAAAAGAGCTGATGTCACTTACGGAAGATGAAAAACAGCTTATCGGTTTTTACCGCGAATCCCTGCGTAAGGATAAAATCTTCGAAGACACCAAAAATGTGTGGCTTGAAGATAACGGAATGGTTTCTTCGGAGAGCGAAGAATAGCTGAACATCATAAAGGACTGCCTTTTTGCAAAGGCGGTCCTTTTTAAATTTCTATCTCCGCATAGTTGTGTATATAAATATCTGCAAGGCGTTCAAGCATGTCGGTTTCGGGTTCACTTTCATCATAAATGCCTACAAGGTTATAACCGTTTGCTTTTGCGGTTTTTGCAGCATAAAGAGCATCCTCAAATACCCAGGTTGTTGCTTTGTCGGTACCCAGTTCTTCAAGCACCTTGTCATATACCAACGGATCGGTTTTGGATGCTCCTACCGTGTATGTTGAAAGGATAACCGAAAAATAATCTCTCATTCCGTATTTTTCCAGAACGGCTTCGAGGGCAGGCTCACCCGTTGCTGTGGCGATACCCATTTTTACACCCATTGCCCTGAGCTTTTCAAGGAAGGGGATAATATCGTTTTTCGGCTCAGCTTCGGCAAGGTAAAGCTCTTTGAGATAATTGAAAAACATCAGAAAAAGCTCTTCGTAGCTCTCTTTCATATTGAAACGTTCTTTTGCAAGTATGAGAGATTCGCGCAGATAAAGCCCTCTGAAAGCTTCTTCATCCTCTGGGGTAAGCCTGAGTTCAAGCTTATCCAGGAACTTGTATTTTATGCCTTTCCATATAAACATCGAATCGAACAGTGTGCCGTCAAAATCAAATATTGCTCCTGTAATATTCATTTTTTTCTCCTTCCGTTTATATCGCCGAACGTGTAAGCAGGGTCACGCATTCTATATGGCCCGTACGGGGGAACATATCCACGGGGGTTGCCTTTTGTGCGGTGTAACCAAGGGAATGAAGTATGCCGCAATCCCTTGCCAGAGTTGCAGGGTCACAGGATACATAAACAATTCTGTCGGGGTTCATCTGTACGGCGGTTTCAAGCATTTCGGGGCTGCAACCTTTTCTCGGAGGGTCAAGAATAATCACATCAGGCTTTATTCCTTCGTCTTTCAGCACTTTTGCCGCCTCAGCCGCATCACCGCATATGAACCGTGCGTTTCTGATTCCGTTGAGATTCATATTTATTTTTGCATCTTCTATGGCTTCGGGTACGATTTCAACACCGATGATTTCTTTTGCCTTATCTGCCATGGAAAGACCGATTGTGCCTGCACCGCAGTAAAGGTCAAGAACGGTTTCCACACCTGTCAGTGAAGCATATTCAGCCGCCTTGCGGTAAAGCTTTTCTGCCTGGTTGCGGTTGACCTGATAAAACGAAAGGGGAGAGATTCTGAATTTCAGACCGCAGAGAATATCCTCAATGCTGTCTTTTCCCCAAAGGGTACGGCATTCTGTGCCGAGAATTACATTTGTATCCTTTTTGTTTGAGTTTATAATGATGCTTGTGATTGATTTTTCTTTTTCAAGCAATTTTTTTACAAGGTCGTTTTCGTCGGGCAAAGATTTTCCGTTTATGACGGCGCATACCATTATTTCTCCGCTTGCACTGCCTTTTCTGATGTAAATGTGACGAAGCAAGCCGCGGTGATTTGTTTCGTCATATACGGTAACACCTTTCTCTTTCACATAATCGGCAAATACACCCAGAATGCTTTCAAATTCCGCAGGTTGCAGAAGACAGTCGGGGCAGTGAATGACTCTGTGACTGTGAGTGGAGTAAAAGCCTGTTCTGATTTCACCGTTTTCGTATGCAACGGGATATTGAGCCTTGTTGCGGTAACGGCAATCGCTTTCGGCGGAAATAACGGGTTCAAATTCGGGGGATACTCCGCCGATTCGTTTGAAGCACTCTGAAACGTGGTTTGCCTTTATCTCCGATTCAGCCTTGTAAGCCATATGTGAAAATACACAGCCGCCGCATTTGAGGTAAACGGGGCATTCGGGTGTTATTCTGTCAGGTGACGGAGTGATAATCTTTTCAACTTTGGCGAAAGCATAATTTTTCTTAACCTTTAATATATGTGCAGTTATTTCATCGCCCACCGCTGTTGCAGGCACAAATATTGCCATTCCGTTATGCTTACCTACACCGCTACCGTTGGAGGAGCAGGATTCAATTTTAAGGTTTATTCTGTCATTCTTTTTAAGTTCCACGGCATTGCCTCCGAAAATTAATCATGTCATTATATCACACAAACCTCGGTATAGTAAACCCATAAATATTAATTGTTCTCTAAATTAAGACATTTGCGGTAAATGTTGCTTGATTTTACAGATGTTATGTGATATTATTTAGTGTAAAAATTTTTGTTCGGAGGTAAATGATGAAAAAAACAGCAACTAAAATCACTGCTATTTTCTTTGTTCTTATGTTCCTTTTCACAAGCTTTTCAGCATCGGTTTACGCAACAACTGACGGTGAAAGCGAAGGCACGGGTCATGCACTTGTGCTTACAAGTGACAGCCTTTCGGTCAAGGCAGGTAAAAAAATCCATATAACCGCAAAGGTTACAAATGTTGAAACCCAGCCCCACATTCTTTGGGCATCGTCGGATACAAGCGTTGCAACCGTTGATGAAAAAGGTGTTGTAAAGGGCATCAAAGCCGGAAAGGCGGTTATTTCTGCAACAACTCAGATTGACGGTGAAAAGCTTTACGGAGAATATGTCATCAACGTTGTCACAAGCAGTAACTTCCTTAAAGATTTGCTTGAAGGTCAGCAGATTCTCAGCTATCAGTACAGCTACATTGATGACTATTATTACACAAACGATAAAGAAGCCTGGCAGCATAATTTCGGTTTCGGTAAGATTTATGACATTGCATCGCCTTACATCCTTCTTGAATATGATTACATCCGCGTTTTCTTTACCTATGGTGATAAGGACTGGATGCTTCAGATGTGGAAGGGTCAGTACGGAATGGTATTCTACGGCGGTGAAATCGGCATCTACAACAAACCTCACAGTGATGACGGTGTAAACGAATGGACCTTCTTCAAATGCCCTTCGGAGAAGGATTGGCTCAACATGGAAATGACTCTCTGGCACCAGGAAATCGATGGCACATGGACACGTGAATTCACCAGAGAATACGATAAATACTGGTGGTGCACAGGCTTCAAAAACGGTCATCTCCGTCAGGAAGAGCCTGCCGATGAGCTTCGTCTTGAAGGCAGAATCACCTTTAAAGATGCTGAAATGGCAAAACTTGTTGCAGACGGTCTTAAAGAATGCGGCTTCAAGGTTGCGGATTCAAAGGATGATATCGGTCTTGATGAATTTTATCTTGACGGCAGTGATATCAGTTTTGTATGGCAGAATATCAGTGAGGCAGAAAGCACAATGTTTATCAAGGTTAATTTCGGTGCACTTTATGCCCTCAGCCTTATGCCGATCTGGCCCATTATCATGCCTTTTGTAGGCTGGTTTGCAGTGGCAGTGCTTCTTGTTTCGGTAATTCTTTGATTTTAACGGCTCCGTTTTTTTGTGCGGAGCCTTCTTTTTTTATTGACTTTTCGGTAGTTTTTTGGTTAAATAGGATAGTAAACTCTTTTAAGGAGGCAAAAAAATGAAAAAATTCAGAAAAATTCTCAGCATCGCACTCACCGTACTCATGATAATGCAGCTTGGTGCTGTATGTCTTACCGCAGGTGCGGCAAGTGACTACACAATCGAATCCCCCTATGCGGATGTTGTCTGGGAAGGCGAAGGTGCATGGGGTGCATACAAGGGCACAATCCATACCCACACAACTTACAGTGACGGTGATGACACTCTGCCTGTTATGATTAAGGAATACTACAATCAGGATTATGACTTTGTTGCCAATGCAGACCACGGTATCACCGGCGTTGAATGGAACAAGGCTCCTGACACACAGCTTCTTTACACATATCAGCTTATCATCGATAACCCCTATGAGCATATGACTGATGAGGAGTTTGAGGGTGTTACAGCAGGCACATATCCTCTCTATGACGGTACAATCAGAAACAAGAAGATGGTTTGTGTTGTTGGCGCAAACGAATTCAACAACCTTTCACTCACAAAGAACCACGTTAACGGCTTTTTCCTCCCTGCGGATAAGGGCAACGGCTTTGCAGGTGCTGAAAACGAGCGTGGTTTTGATCAGGCACTCAAATTCATCGAAGAAAACGGTGGTCTTTCACACATCAATCATCCCGGTGACTGGCTCGGAACAAACTCAAACCCCGATGCAGTAAATGACGAAGCAAATATCAAGTTCTTCGGCGACCTTATCCTCAAATACGACAGCTGTCTGGGTATGGAAGTATTCAACGAGAGAAACGGCACAACAGGTTACGACAGAATTCTCTGGGATAACCTTCTTATGTATACTCTTCCCTACGGCAAAACAGTTATCGGTTACAGCAACACCGATGCTCACAACACCGATAATGTTGACACATCTTTCAGCGTATTCATGATGAAAGAAAACACTGTTGAAAGCATTAAGGAAACAATGCAGAGCGGTGCAATTTTCGGTATTACAAGAAGACTCAGACCCAACGATACAATCGGCCCCGATTTTGAGCTTGACGCTATGAACAAAAAGGATATACCCTATCCCATGTTCTCAAAGCTTGTTGTTGACGGTCATAAGATTACAGCTGACGTTACCGATACCGAATACGTTCAGTTTATCGCAAACGGCAAGGTTATTTCAACAGTGCCCGTAAGCGGTGACGGTACGGTTACTCTTGACCTTGATACAATCAAAGGCGCAGCAGATTTTCAGTATGTAAGAGCAGAGGCAATCAGCGAAGGCGGTATCTGCGTTTCACAGGCTCTGATTATCAATAACGGCACCGAGCCTCTTGAATTCGTTGCACCTGAGCTTTCACTCATCGAAAAGCTTACAAATTTCTTCCGCGGCACAAAGCTTTATGCAATCATAATGGAAATTGCAGCAGCTCTTTAAAAATCACAGGACGGCAGATGTAAGTCTGCCGTCTTTTTTACTGCTATTCCCCAAAATTTTACTTGCTTTTTTTCTGTTGTTGATTTATAATCCTTACTGTAAAATAAAACGCTATAATGGCGGAGAATGTGTTTAAAGAAAGGAAGGATTTGTAAAATGGGTATTTTGAGTGACATTTTCGGCAATCTGGCAAACACTCAGCCTGAGCAGATCGTAATGTGGATTATCGGCGGCATACTGATTTTCCTCGCAATCAAAAAAGAAATGGAGCCTACTCTTCTGCTTCCCATGGGCTTCGGCGCAATTCTTGTTAATCTTCCCATCCCCGACCCCGCAGTAACGGGTGAGGTTTCGGGCGTAAGAGCAGTTATTGATTTCCTTTTTGAAATCGGTATTGACAGCCACGAGCTTTTCCCTCTCATTCTTTTCATCGGTATCGGTGCAATGATTGATTTCGAGCCTGTGCTTACAAACCCCAAGCTTATGATTTTCGGTGCGGCGGCGCAGTTCGGTATTTTCTTTACCCTCTGCCTTGCTTCACTTTTCGGCTTCGAGCTTAAAGATGCGGCTTCAATCGCTATCATCGGTGCGGCAGACGGCCCCACATCAATCTTCGTTGCCAATATGCTTAACTCAAACTATACGGCGGCTATTATGGTTGCGGCATATTCATATATGGCGCTTGTTCCCATTGTTCAGCCTCCCATTATCAAGCTTTGCACAACAAAGAAAGAACGCCTTATCCGTATGAAGAATACAGGCAAGAAGGTTTCAAAGCTTACCAAAATTCTCTTCCCCATCGTTGTTACAATCATCGTTGGTCTTGTTGCACCCGATGCAACAGCACTTATCGGTTTCCTTATGTTCGGTAACCTTATCAGAGAATGCGGCGTTCTTAACTCACTTTCAGAAACCGCACAGAACGTTCTTGCAAACCTTATTACAATCTTCCTGGGCTTCACCATCGCATCAAAGATGGTTGCAGAGGACTTCCTCAGATTTGAAACAATTCTTATTATGGCTCTCGGTCTTGTTGCATTCGTTGTTGATACCTTCGGAGGTATTATGATTGCAAAGATTATGAACCTCTTTACAAAGAATAAGATCAATCCCATGATCGGTGCAGCAGGTATTTCAGCATTCCCCATGTCAGCAAGAGTTGTTCATAAGATGGGTCTTGCAGAGGATAATCAGAACTTCCTTCTTATGCACTCAATCGGTGTTAACGTTTCGGGTCAGGTTGCTTCTGTTATCGCAGGCGGTCTTATCCTTACACTCGTTGGCGCACTCGTTAAGTAATAGGAGGGGAAATAAATGGATACAACAGTAATTACAGATGTAGCAACAACAGTTGCAGAAATGCAGTATGAATTTGCCGTAACTCCCGAAAATCTTGCTCAGACAGTGCCCATTATGGGTAAGGGTATGATTGGTATTTTCATTGTTATGGGTATCATTATTCTTTGCGTTACACTTCTCAACAATCTGGGTTCACCCGAGAGAAAGCAGAAGAGAGAAGCAAAGAAAGCTGCCAAGGTTGCTGCAAAGCAGGCAAACGGCACAACAAACGGTTAAACAAAATGAACGGTCTGCAATATGCAGGCCGTTTTTGCTTTATTAAGATTGACAGTGCTTTTTAAATGTTGTATTATACATTGTATCAATACGAAAAGGTGACTGATATGAGTAAAATAAAAGCAGCAAATATAGGTATGAAATTCGGTATGTGTCACGTTGAGGGCGCAATGAGCTACGGTGCGGAAATTGCCGCCATCTGCGATTGCAATGAAGAAAATCTCCGTTTTGCAGGTGAAAGATACAACATTCCCGAAGAAAAGCGCATTACGGATTACAGAGATATTATCGGTAATGATGAAATTGATGTTGTAACCGTTGCCATCCCTGACCAGCAGCATGTAAAGGTATCCTGCGATCTGCTCCGTGCAGGCAAGCACGTTCTTTGCGAAAAACCTCTTGCCCTTACCCGTGAGGATATTGAAGAAATGGTAAAGGTTGCCGATGAATCCGATGCAAAATTTATGGTGGGTCAGATTTGCAGATTTACTCCCGCATTTGAAAAGGCAAAGGAAATCATTGATTCGGGCACAATCGGTGAGCTTTATTTTGTTGAATCCGAATATGCTCACGATTATATGAAGCTTTGCGACGATTGGCGTGCAGACCCCAGGCGTCACGGTGTTATCGGCGGCGGATGCCACGCGGTTGACCTTCTCCGCTGGCTTGCAGGTGACCCCATTGAGGTTTTTGCCTACGGCACACACAGACTTCTGCCTATGGTTGATTACGATGATGCAACAATCGCAATTATGAAATTCAGCGACAACCTTGCAGGCAAGGTGTTTGTTTCAACTGGTTGCAAGCGTGATTACACAATGCGTACCGTTATTTACGGCACAAAGGGAACGATTATCTGTGATAACACTTCACCCACACTGACTCTTTATACAGTAGACGAAGAGGGTGTTACAAAGGAGCCTCAGAGCATTGAGGTTGAGGTCAATAACCACAATGCCGTAAAGGAATTTGAGGTTTTTGCCGATGCAATCCTCAACAATAAACCCGTTCTCACAGATGCAAGAGAAGGCGCAAAGACCGTTGCGGTGTGTCTTGCAATAGTTGAAGCGGCAACAACGGGCAAGATTGTAAAGCCTGATTACAATTTTTAAAAAAATAAAACCGAATGGTTCAGACCATTCGGTTATTTTTTTACCTGATTTTGCTTTTGATTGTGCGGTAAAACATTTCAAATGCAACGATATATTCTCTGCCGAATCTGTGTATCGCACTGCCCGGTGTGGGGCAGGATACACGGCGCACATCACTGATTCCGCTTTGTTTTGCTATTATGCCTGCACGGTGCATATGGTAATCGGAAGAAAGGAATGCAATCCGCAGATTTTCTGCCTTTTTACCCGAATGATTTTCAATGATGGGTACGCCGAATTCAAAGTTTTCATAGGTGGTTGTGGATTTATCTTCAAGGATAATTCTTTCGGGTGCAACTCCCTGACTTATGAGATAATCACCGATAATCGCCGCTTCGGATTTTTTCTGACCTTCGCGGAAACATCCGCCGCAGGGCACTGCAACAACCTCTTTGTGTTCGTTCAGATAATTTGCCGCCGTCTTCATACGCTCAAAAAGTTGGGGCGAAGGTGTATCCGCACCGATAATGTTGCCGCCCAGAATAAGCAGGTAATCGCAGTCGTCATTGAATTTTTTCAGTGAATCGCTGATAACGAAGGGCATATATATGCCTGCCGAAAGTGCAATGATTCCTGCCGTACCGCCCATAATCCTTGATAAAGCCTTGATAAACATAAAATCATCTCCATTTTCATTATAGCATTTGAGGGTGTGAAAGTAAACCGTTCTTGTGCAAACAGTATAAAATTATCCCGTAATTTTGCCAAAGTACAATTTTTCTGTCATTGAAAAAAGCTTGTGCATATGATATAATATCAAACTGTGTAATTATGAAATATCAGACCGAAGAAAGGTTTTTTGAGATGATTTGTAATACAATTTTAGATGCAATGGGCAGTACGCCCATTATCAGACTTCAACGTATGACCGACCCCGATTCGGCAGAAATTCTTGTTAAGTTTGAGGGTCTTAATGTGGGTGGTTCAATCAAAACACGCACCGCACTCAATATGATTCTTGATGCTGAGGCAAAGGGACTTATAAACGAAAACACGGTTATCGTTGAGCCTACAAGCGGTAATCAGGGTATAGGCCTTGCGCTTGTTGGTGCTGTAAGGGGCTATAAGGTAAAAATTATTATGCCCGATTCCGTCAGTGAAGAACGCAGAAAGCTGGTTGAGCACTACGGTGCAGAGATAATTCTTGTTCACGACGCAGGCAACATCGGTGCTTGCATTGAAGAATGTCTTGCTCTCGCAATGAAAATGAAGGCAGAGGACAGCAATGTTTTTGTTCCGCAGCAGTTTGAAAATCCTGCCAATCCTCAGGTGCAGAGAGATGTTACTGCGGCGGAAATTCTTGAACAGGTAGACGGACCTATTCACGGATTCTGTTCGGGTATCGGAACAGGCGGAACAATAACAGGCATCGGTGAAGTGCTTAAAGCCCACAACCCCGATATGACAATATGGGCGGTTGAGCCCGAAAATGCGGCTATACTTTCGGGCGGTTCAATCGGAACCCATGTTCAGATGGGTATCGGTGACGGACTTATCCCCGATATTCTCAACTGCGAAATCTATGATGATGTGTGCATTGTAAAAGACGAAGAAGCATTGCAGACATCAAGGGATCTTGCATCAAAAGAAGGCATTATGTGCGGCATAAGCAGCGGCACAAATGTTGCGGCGGCACTCAGACTTGCCAAAAAGCTGGGTAAAGGCAAGACAGTTGTAACCGTTCTTCCCGACACCGCCGAAAGATACTTCTCAACACCTCTCTTCAAATAGAAACCAATCCACCTGTGAACTGTCGCAGGTGGATTTTTATATTATTCTTGAAAAACCTCAATAACAAAGATATAATGAAAATACAGAAAAATTTAAGGGTGATGAGAAATGTTTTCACGGATAGCAGCGTTTATAGTGTGCATTATTTCGGTTTTTACTGCGCCGTTCTCGCAGATTTTTTCAAAAACGGAGCTTAAAGCAGAGCTTGCAAAGGGCGGTTATGAAAGCCCGTATATTGTAAGACCTCTTGAAGAAATAACCGTAAACGGTGTGTCTGTTGATGAATACTGCGTTGTCAATGCTGACGGTACTCTGTATTCAAACGCCGCCGAAACCCTTGGCAATGAAATTTACAAGGCTTGCGGTAAAAATATTGATACGGAAATAAGCAGCGGTAAAGCTTTTATAGTAAATGAAACGCTGAATGATGACGATACATTCAGCATTAAGGTTAAAAACGGCAATGTTTATATAACAGGCAGTAAGAGTGCGGGAATTTCAAGAGGAATAACCGCTTTTGCAGATGAGGTTCTTCTGAAATCGCAAGGCACTTATGATTTCAAAGACGGTTATGAATATACAAAAACCTTCTCAGATTATGTGACATACGAGAATTTTGGCGCGGCTGGTGACGGCAAAGCCGACGACCTTGAAGCCATTGTGAAAACCCACGAATATGCAAACGCCAACGGTTTAAGTGTTTTCGCAAATGAAACCGCAACATATTATATCGGCGGTGCAAATAAAACTGCCGTTATTATGACCGATACAGACTGGTCAACCGCATGTTTTATAATCGACGATACCGATGTTGAAAACAGAAGCGGATGGATATTCAATGTTGCTCCGTCAAAGGGTACAGTAAATATAACCGATAAGGTTTCTCCTCTTAAAATTGATGCAGTAAATATTGGCACTGACCTTAGCGGCAAAAGTCTTGTTGTGCTTACGGATTCCAATGTGAAGCGGTATATCCGCAAGGGCGCAAATCAGAATTCGGGCAGCAATCAGACTGATGTTATTCTTGTTGACGAAAACGGAAATATTTCGCCCGAAACTCCGCTAATCTGGGATTTTGATTCAGTTACCTCTGCTGTGGCATATCCCGTGGATACCCAAACGCTGATCGTAAAAGGCGGCAGATTTACAACCCTTGCAAATAACGCAGCTTCCGAATATAACTATTACGCAAGAGGCGTTCTTGTCAGACGTTCAAATACGGTTATTGACGGATTATATCACGATATTAAAAATGAGGGCAAAACGGGTGCGCCCTATTCGGCATTTGTCAGCCTTTCGTGCTGTGCCGATGTAACAGTGAAAAACTGCACATTTACGGGACACAAGAAATATGTGACAACAGGTTCTGCGGGAACATCAGTTACAATGGGCACTTACGATATCGGTGCCGCAACGGCGGTTAATGCAAAATTCATAAACTGCAATCAGACCAACGACATAACCGATATCGATTATTGGGGAATCGCAGGTACGAATTATTGCAAAAATCTTGTGTATGACGGCTGCGCACTTTCACGCTTTGATGCTCATCAGGGCGTTCTCAACGCAACGGTTATAAACTCAGTTCTTGGGCACCACGGAATAAAGCTTATAGGCAGCGGAAGGGCACTGATTGAAAACACAACCGTTTTAGCCGAAGATTTTGTTGACCTTCGTGCGGATTACGGTTCAACCTGGAACGGTGAACTTATTATCCGCAACTGCAAATTTTACCCCACGGGCATTGCAAGCCATATTATCAATGCGGAAAATTCCGAGGACCACGATTTCGGCTATACCTGCTATCTGCCTGAGAAAATAGAAATTGACGGATTCTATGTTCACAGAATGGGATATAACTTCCTTTTTACCAAGGTTAATCCAAAGCATAATTCCGATTCGTATAACGCGGAATATCCTGTTGTTCCGACCCGGGAAATAACCGTAAAAGACTTTAACTGCCTTCTTTTTGGCAAACTTTCAGTTTCAAAAAATAAGGCAATATTCAAGGTTGAGATTACAAAATAACGAATATGAAAATGACCTCTTTGTATTTGGTAACACCATTTTACAAGGAGGTTTGTTTTTGCTGAATATAATATTCAGTATGAAATCATAACATATTTATTGTTAAATTTTGGAGTGGCTTCATAGGAGTGTAATTTCTTCGCAACTCTTTTTGTTGGCAATGCATTGAATTTTTGAAATAATCTATTGACAAGTGCAGTAGCAACAGATATAATTTGAATATATTCAATATTGAACGTGTTCAAATTAATAGTGGAGAGAGGGATCAAAATAAGAAGAAGAAAGATTAACACAACCCGGATGGAAATCATTCAGGTTGCCTTGGGGATGTTTATTGAAAAGGGCTATTCATCAACAACCTTTAAGATGATTGCTGACAAACTTGATACAAGTTCGGGGCATATTGCTTTCTATTTTCCGTCAAAGGATGCTTTGCTTGCTGTTCTTATTGAAATGCTTTGCGATTTTCAATGGAAGCTTATGAAAAATGAAGCCAATGACGGTTTGAGCGCCCTGCTTGCGGTTTGTCTTGAACTTATGGCGATGGCAGCTGCCTGTGAAGAAGACGAAATCGCAAAAGACTTTCTGGTTTCGGCATATCGGAGCGATATTTGCCTTGCAATTATCCAGAAGAATGATTGCAGACGTGCAAAGGAAGTTTTTGCGGAATACTGTCCTGACTGGACGGACGAACAGTTCAGAAATGCAGAAAACCTTGTTTCGGGAATTGAATACTCAACTCTGAATACAATTGATAAAACCGTTCACCTTGAAACACGTATTGCAGGGGCACTGAACACAATTATGACGATATACAATGTGCCTGAAGAAATCCGCAATAAGAAAATCGAAAAGGTTATTGCACTGGATTATTGCAATGTGGGTAAGCGTATATTTAAAGAGTTCAAGGAATATATTGAACAGACAACTGAGCAAGCGTTTAATGAATTGCTTGAATGAGTGCAAAGCGGCACTGAAAAAGCAGGAAACGGATAAAAGTCTGAATAGAATTTGTATAAATATATAAAGGAGGATTTTTAAAATCATGAAAAAACGAATTATCAGCGCAGTGCTTGTCGTGGTTATGCTTATCGGAATAGCACAGATAGGCGTAAGCAACCGGTACATTCATCTGGGAAATTATGCCCAGGCTGCTGAGGGAGAGAGCCTTCTCCAGATGCTTGACATTAATGACACCCCCGTTAATGTTCCGAGCAATAAGGACAACCCCTACGGCCCGGGAAGCTTTAATATGTTCCCGAGAATGGAGCTTATGTACTACGATAACGTACATAACAACAATTCTGCTTATTACAGAAGAGTCTATGACTATGACCAGAATAAAAATTCTGTAATATGGAACAACCAGGAATATTCCCGTACTCCTTCAAGAAAGTTTGAGGCTTCGCAGAGCGTAGCCTTTGACCCCACGGGTGCAGGCAAACAAAACTATGTTGCAACCGTTGGCTATATTGCATGCGATGCTCCCAACAACGTTAAAGGCATTCAATATTATCTTCTGGTTGAAGACAGCTTCGGCAATGTTTTTGCAGAATATGATCTTGGTCAGATTTATGACACTATTGACCCGGAGGATTACAATTTGCCTGACGGATATGAGATAAATGCGTTTCTTGCCATAACAAGCGGCGACTTCAATGGCGACGGTTATGAGGAAATTGCGGTTTATGATCTTGATCCTACCACCAGTAATTGTGCAGTAAAAATATTCACATATAACAGCAGTTCCAAAAAGCTTACACAGAAAAACAATATGAAGGTACGTAACGCTTGTTATGGGGGATCTCTTCCCGTAAGAATTACAACTAACTGGCCCATAGTTCAGTTTGCCACAAGCGATCTTGACAAGGATTTTAAAGATGAGCTTATTGTTACATCATCTTTCCCCCACAGAAGATACGCCAACACCAGAAATACAGACTATGCAATGCCCAGAACTTCTGTTGTTTCATATGACAGCAATTTCAGCAATTCTGTCAAAGCAACGTTTGAGCACGCATGGGATTATTCGGAATTCGACTCAGGTAACACAAGCGGAAAAACCCAGATAAGCTGTTACGGCTCGGCAGCAGTAGGTGATATTGACGGCGACGGCAGAGATGAAATTGTCTATGCCGGATATGACCTTTCAACAGACGAGAGAAACAGCACAGACTCTATGGGAATCAATAAGGGTTATGCCAATGTAGGTGTTATTGAGTATTCCGACGGAGTATATAAGAAGGGTGCCGGCGGAGTTTGCCAGTATGTTAAAGTCAACCCCAATATTGCGGCAGGCCTTTATGAGCATAACGGTCAGTCGCCCATAGCACTTGCCTGCTTCAATCCCGTAGGTACAGGCGGTAAGGATTATGTGTTTATCGGCGGTTCGGTTTATTCCTTCCGTACCGACGGCGGCAGCCGTACTCCCGTAAGTCTTTCTCACAATCATCCTGCGGCAGATTACGGCTTCAAGCTTGAATATGAAGCATCAGACTGGGATTCAATTTATTCCCAGGGCACAGAGGATTATTATGGCAATACAAAGACAACCCATCACAACATCTGGATTGAATCCGTTGCAACGGGCAACTTCCTCAATGATGAAAATGCGGGTGAACAGATTGTGTTCATCGTTGGCAGAAAATCAAGCGCCGGCAATAATTTCAGACATGATGTAGTTCAGATTGCAACAGATGCAGATGACAAGCTTGTCGCATCAAGATATGCAATCAATTACAATACAGGCACAAGCTATAAGAGAAATATGACCTATACGGCAATGGATATTGATGATGACGGAATGATTCTTCAGTTTGTGGAAAAGGATTCATATTTCTCAGACCCGAACATTGTTGCAGTTCTTCAGGCAGCCCCCTATTTTGAAGACCTTGTTCTTCTTAATGAGGATTACTGTGAAGACGGCTCAACCGTTTTTGGTAAATCATCAGGCTCAGGAACCTCGGAAACTCACGGCTTTAATGTTACAGCTTCGGTTATCACAGGCTACGAGCAAGATATCACCTGCTTCGGATTTAAACTCGGCGGTGTTGATTTTGAGGTTGAAGTAAGCGCTTCGGTAGGCGGCGAATGGGAAGATTCAACTGAAAAAACAACCTCAGTTGAATATTCTTCACCGAGTACGGAGGACAGAGTTATCCTTACAATGACCCCGTATATCCGCTATGTATATAATATGTGGACGCCTCAGTTCACCACTCCCACAAAGGATGAATATAACGCAACCTGTGCATCACTTAAAAACGATGCTGCATCTCTTGAAAATTACAAGAATGAGGTTTTAAGAACTACCGATACATATGGCTGGGGCAAAACAGTTCCCGCAGGATGGTCAAAATATGTAGTCTGTGTTCCCGAAACACCCAGACTTTCAATGATAACCGTAACCGAGTTTGATAAGGTAGCCGCATCAACCGGTGAATTCGAAGCTATCAGAGGCAATGTCCTGAAGCACAGCATAGGTGACCCCTCAACATACAGCCATAGTGAATCAGGGCTCAGAGATTTTTCGGGCGGCAGTGATGTTGTGAGCGAAAATCTTGATATGAGCGATTCCGATTATATCTGGGTTTCAAAGGGCGGCGGCAGCGTAACTCAGAGCATTGAAGAAATGTCATCAAGCGCCTCATCAGTTACATGGGGAGCAGGAATCACAACAACCATGGTAGGTAATGCAGGTGGTGTTAAGGCCGGTGCTTCAGCCGGCGCAGAGTACACAGGCAGTTATACCACTATGAATTGTTCGTCAACCTACATTGCCGGTACTGTTGCAGGTATGCCGGCAGCAGAAAACGGCGAAACTGCAGGCTTTGATTTCCAGTGGCGTTTTGGCAGCTGGAAAGAAAAACTCAATAATCAGGATTGCCTTGTTCTCGGTTATATAACCAAGAATGTCAAAATGCCTCTCAGATCTCCCAAGAACCTTGCAATCAAGGATTCAACCGCAACAACCATTACCCTTAACTGGGAAAAGGCAGGCGGAGACTGGACTCAGGTGTATATGATAACGGATAATGAAACAAATCCGTATTTCCTGATTGATACCATTGATTCGGATAAAAACGAATATACGGTTGAAGGACTCAATCCTAACACAAAATACACATTTGCTCTCAGAGCAACAGATAATGTCGGCACAGAGGCAAGTATTTATACCGCGGCTGTTTCGGGCAAAACGAAATATGCCGAAGGTGTAGAGGTTCCTCATGTTGACCGTATAAGCGATATTCACGCTCTTTCGGGCTCGGATGTTAATATTAAGGCTGTTGCAACAGCAGTTGACGGCGGAAGCCTTATTTATCAGTGGCAGGAGCAGGTTGAGCAGAATGATGTTTATGTATGGCAGAACATAAAGAATCAGATCAACGCCGTAATGCCTATAATTGATGTAACCGATGATTATAACGGTAAAAGATATCGTTGCGAGGTAGGTCAGCTTATTGACGGCAAGGTAGCTTATGTTTATTCAAACACCGCAACCCTCTATGTAGGTCAGGGCGGCACAACAACATCTCTTGCAATCAGCGACCCTTACGGTGCTGCAAGTGGCTCATATCAGGTTGAAAATATAAAAATAAACACCGCGGTTACAGAACTTATCGCAATGGTAGGCACTGACAGCTACAGCGTTGCAAAGCTCGCAGACGGTAACTATATTGTTACCCTTAAAGAACAGTCAGATACTGCTGTTTATCAGTATATTGCAGACGAAACAGCAAAAGCGGATATTGAAGCTGCAATCGCAAACAAGCAGGAAACCGTTACTCTTGATGCAACAAATCTTAAAGAAATTGTTACCTATTCAGAGTACGCAACCGAAAACGGAGTTTCAACCGGTATAGCCGATGATGCCGCTTTTGTTCAGGTAAACGAAGAAGATGTTGCGGCCGGTAAGAATACCTTTATTCTTAAAGAATCTGTTTATATTCCTGATCCCAGCGATCCGGAAAATGAAGCAGCCGGATCAACAGAAATTATTGAGCATAAAGTAACATTCACCAAAACATATACCGAAGGCACAAAAACTCTTTATGTTGTACCCGTTACTGAGGAAATCGAGGGTGTTGACGGTGAAGGAAATGTCATAACAACCACAAGAAGTTTTGATACATATTACTATATTGACTCTGCTGACACAACGATGACAGAGCCTGTTGAAGTTACCGTTCAGGTAATGGGTTATGCACAGGCGGCAGATTCTTCAAAAACCTATACAATGGAAACAGAAACTGCTGTTGTTACTGTTGAAAAGGAAATAAAAGAAACATATTACACAACAACTGTTGTTGCAGGTGATACCGTAACTCTTGCAGCTCTTGTTGAAAGCACAAGCGTTGGTATGAATATGGTTCCCACAGGCAATGTCAGCTTTAAGATTTCTCTTAACGGCGATTCATCAAAAGAAACAAAATACGAAATTCCTCTCACAGAATACAGCGAAACCCAGGGCTCCGCAGTTACAGAATGGACTCCTTCCGAGGGAGGAACCTACACAATAGTTGCAACATATTACGGCAACAGCAAGCTTCTTTCATCCACCTCCGAAAGCCTGACCTATACCGCTTATGAAGTATCAGGTGCAGGCACAAAGGAAGTAAAGAGTTTCGTTATGGATTGCAATGATACAGTTATCAACAACACTTCCATCAATCTTGAACCGGCTCTTAATGTTACTTCTGTTACATGCAATGATACAGAGCTTGAAGAGGTTGTAACTACACCGTACAGCCTTGAATCTGATAACACCATTGTTTATGAAGTAAGGATGGAATACAGCGAAGCTCCCGAGGGCAGCTATACTATTGAAAACAATGTTTTCACAGCTACCGTTAACGGTACTTATTTCATAACCGCAACATACACAGACGGCGAAGGCGCCAATGCTCAGACCTTCACCTACACCAAGAAAATCAATGTTGTTACAACAGCGGGTGAACAGCAGCCCATCTATTTCCAGAACTCATCAATAACAGTATATACAACTCAGAAAACTGTTAAAAATGAGCTTTCAAACTTCAATGCAGGCGCAACAGTAAGATATAAGAGTACAGATGAAAGCGTTGCAACCGTTGATGAAACAGGTCTTGTTACAATTCATAAGAGCGGTGTTACAAGCATCGTTGCAATCTCCAGCGTTTCGGGTAAAGATGATGTTGAGGCAACATATCTTCTCTATATCAACAAGCAGCCCCTGACTCTCTCCGTTCCGGATGACATAATTGTAACATACGGTCAGACACAGGAAGAGGCTCTTGAAATTATTGCTGCAAGCGGTCTTGTTGTCAAAACAAACGGCGGCGTGGTTGATAATATCAGTTATAGTGATATAACCGGTAAAGCAAACGATGAACCCACATACAGCATCACATATAAACAGGGTTCGGGTATAGGCAGATATTCGGTAGCAATCAATGAGGTTTCATCTGTTCTTTATGAGGTAACGAATATCGGCGGATATTTTGAGGTTGTTCCGAAAGAAATCGGCAACGATGATATTGAAAGTGTAAATGTCGAAACCAAGGAATATGACGGCACAACCGAAGCTGAGCTTTCGGTCACTTTCAAGGAAGGTGTGCTTGTAAGCAACGATGTTGTTGAGGCAGAGGTTGAAGGCGAATTTGATACTTCCGAAGCAGGCGAAAATAAGCTTGTAGGTTACAAAATTACGAAGCTCACCGGTCCCAACAGCGTTAACTACGTTCTTGCTTCGGATGTAAGCGGAAATTCAACCGGAACAATAGAAAAAGCTCCTATTTCCGTAACAATGCCCAGAACTACATCAGTTGTTTATGACGGTGAAATCAAGACTGTTAATGTTCTTGCTTACTCAAACGGTCTTTATTACAACGACTTTACCGTTAAATATGTTGATGAAAACGGTGTTGAAACAACTGAACCCGTAAATGTAGGCAAATATGATGTCGTTGTTGAGCTTGCAGACCCCGATAATTTCAAAATCAAAAACGCATATAAAGCTTCTCTTGTTATAAAATCTGCAACTCAGGATGTATTTACCGTTGAAGGAATTCCCGAAACAGTTACCTACGGCGACAGGTTTGAAGTACAGACTGCTGGTGCGCAGGAAGGCGGAACCATTACCTATACCGTTTCAGGTGTGGGCGTTGATGGCAACCCCGCCGATATTGCAAAGCTTGAAACCGTTGACGGCAAGACCTATATTGAAATTACAGGTATGGGTACTGTTACTGTTAAGGCAACCTCATCTCTTGCAAACTATAACGATAAATCCGCTATGAGAACCTTCACCGTTGGCAAGAAAACCCTTGCGGTTAAGGCAACTCCTGTTGCAAGAACATATGACGGCACAACAGCTGTTGACGTTGTTGTTGAGCTTGACGGACTTCTTGCAGGCGATGAAGGAATCACAGCAACCGCAAACGGAACTCTTGCAACTCCCGATGCCGGCAAGTCAAAGACTGTTTTCATCAGCGATATCACACTTTCAGACGGCAGTAAATATCAGCCCGCAATAACATCAACTCAGGCGAATGTTGACATTGAGAAGCTTGTTATCACAGGCTTTGAAATTACGGCAGAGGATAAAGTTTTTGATAAGACAACTGCTGCTAACGCTGCGGTTACAAAGATTTATGATGTTCTTGAAGCTGATGCGGAATATGTAAAGGTCAACGGCTCAGCAGAGTTTGACACTAAGGACAGGGGCGAAAACAAGACAGTTACATTCACCGCAACAGGTCTTTCGGGCGATCTGAGTTCAAACTATGTTCTTGCAGATACAGCAAAAACTGCAACCTGCAAGGCAAGCATCGTAGCAGCATCTCCCAAGGATTTCTATGTAAGCGGACATCACAGCAATGTTGTTGTTTCCGAAGAATTTACACTCAGAGCCTTCTATACAAATGAGGTAACCGAAGTTGTATGGTCAAGCAGCAACGAGGCTGTTGCAACGGTAGATCCTCAGACAGGTGTTGTAAAGGTGGTCGGCGCAGGCTCGGCAATTATCTATGCAGCAATCGACGAAGGCTACGGAATTGATCCCGCTCAGTTCCCGCTTAATGCATCCAAGAAGACCATTCAGCTTTATGCAACTCCTGAGGAGCTTATCAAAACTTATACAGGCAGAGTGCAGATTCCTGAAATTCTTTCAGCTGATTCAAAATTTGTTCCCGATGAGAATAATGTTCAGCTTAAATTCGTTTGCGAAAGCGGCGCAGACACTGTCTTTGCAGATCCGATTAACGCAGGTAAATATAAGGTCTATTATGAAATAGTTGATACCGAATTTGCCGGCACAGGCTACTTTGATCTGGTTATCAACAAGGGCAGGATTGTTGTGAAAGCGGCAGATATCGAGAAGCTTTACGGCGCAACACCCGTTTATGCTCCCGTAATTACCGAAGGTGACCATATTGTAAATGCATATGGCGAAATTAAGGATATCGTTGTTTATGCAAGTGAAGGCGAGCCCGCAACTGCACCTGTCGGTATTTATGACATCAATGTTTCTCTCACAATTGCAGAAAATGATAACATCAGATTCTATGTTGATGAAGAAGTCGGCAAGCTTACGGTAAATCCCGCACCTCTCACTCTTTCGGTTAAGGATGCAGTTCGCGAATACGGTTTTGATAACGAAGACCCCGTATATGAATATATCGGCTTTGTTAACGGCGAAGATGTAAGCGTTCTTGCAGGCAATCTTACATTCAAGTATGACAGCTCCGTGACCAAAGAGTCTGCTATCGGTGAATATGAGGATGTTATAACCGCAGATTCTCTTGCTACAAACGATAACTATAAACTCACAGTCGTTTATGAGGACGGTAACGGTGCAGACCTTTCAATTGTCAAGGTTTCGGTTAAAACAATTATGGCTCCGCTTGACGGCGTTACCGAAGATAACGTAACCTCTGACAACGAAGCAACAATAAACGATGTTATTGCCGAACTCAACGAATTCACTCCTGAGAACAAAGAGGAGCAGACGCAACTTGAAGAAGCTCTTGATAGGTGCAACAGCCTTCTTGCAAAGATTGAAGAAGCCCGTAAGGCTCTCGGAGAAGCTGAGAAAGAATCCGTTGTGCTTGATAAAGAAAGAGCAACTGCTTTCTGGGAAGATGATATTGAAGAATTCCTTGATAAAATCAATTCTCTTCTTGAAAACTCCAATATGAGCCCTGCGGAAATTGAAAAACTTAAAGAATACAAGGCGCAGGCAGAACAAATTCTTGAAATTATCCATACTCCTAAGGAATACATTTCACTCCGTTTCTTCTATCTCATCTGGGACTGCCTTACCTGGAAATACAACGGCATTGGTTGGTTGTTCTCAAAATTATTTAATATCAGCTAATTTAAACAAAACAGCCTGCTGAGAAATCAGCAGGCTGTTTTTTGAGTTGTTTCATTATAATTTGTGGTGATATATGAATATTCTCTCACTTTACAAAAATCCCCTTGGATCGCTCCAAGGGGATTCGTTAAATATTTATGCAATCTTCCGATAATCAGAGATTAATCTTTGATGTTATAATGTAATTACGGATTTATTGAGGATGTTGATTATTTGTAAAATACCTTTGTAATTAGGTGTTACCATTTTACAAATACAGCAATATTTTACTGAAAGTACAGATAGAGGGTGAATCAATTTTCTTTGTTTATCAAGAAATTAAAATGGTAATAGTTGCAAATGTAATTACTTTATGATATATTCATTGTTGAAATAACCTTATTGTTTATAAAAATATATTGTAAAGAGGATATAGAGTTTATGAGTGAAAGACAGTTCTTAAAACAATCATCGCGAAACGGCGAAATTGAATTATTTAGATTTATTTTTGCTGTAATAGTTTTTAGTTTTCATTTTGAGTATGCTCCTGCAATATTTAAAAGCGGTTATTTGTGTGTTGAGTTTTTCTTTGTGCTCAGCGGATATTTTCTTATGCAACATATTGAGAAAAACAAGAACACTGTTATTAACCCGACACTGACCGTTTTCAATTATACCAAAAACAGGTTAAAGCGATTATATGTTTCTTATTTTATTGCTTGTGTGGCAGCGTTTGCGATCAGGTTTCTTGTTTTGTCAGATATATCCATAAGAACCGTTGTAAACAAAGGAATATGGGAAATATTAATGCTCCAAACTTTAGGTTATGAATTTTCAACAACCGTTGTTTGGTATGTAAGTGCATTATTAATCGCTTCGGTAATTATTTATTTGTTATCGTATTGCTTGAAGGATTATTTTTTACCTGTAATTTTCTTTGGTGCTTTTGTAATTCTCGCTTTCCTTTGTCAAAAAAATCAACAGTTAAGTTCTATGAATAATCTCTTAATTGTTTCCGATGGTTTGTTGCGCGGATTAGCTGAATTGAGTTTAGGCTGCATTTTATTTAAAATAATAAAAGCTTTTCCCAACTCCTTGAATAAATTCAGAAAATTTTTGTTCGTCCCCAAATATCTCTCTTTGGCAATTATATTATATTTTATGACAAAAGATGCCGGGGTTAAAGATTTTTCTTGCTTAATATTCATTGTGTTTTTTATATCTATGTTATTCTTAGATGAATCTCCTATTCACAAAGTGTTTAACAATAAACTATGTTATTTTTTAGGAGATATCAGTTACGATTTTTATCTAAATCAAATAATAGTTATATATTTTGCACGAGTATTTCCTTCTGAGTTATTACAAAAATACCCCATTATTACTTTTGTTGTTTTTGTAATTGTAGATTTGATTTTATCTTTAATAACAAAAAGAATATCAAAAGCAATAATTTCCAAAGTTACAAAAAAGGCTGCATAAAAAACTACCTATAGCAAAACTGCTATAGGTAGTTTTTTCTATCCGAATATCATATTGATTTAATAACAGCACAAATATAATGTATCTTCTACAAAAATCATCTGTTCATCAGCATCGAGTTTTCTCCAACTTCTGTCTTTAAAATAGTTGTTTTTCTCTTCTTCTGTCATTTCATTTACTTCAAACTCTCTGTTAGAATAATAATTTATCATGGAGCGCAAAGAGTACTTGTGATATACTGCACTTTCCGCATATTCAGCAAGATCAGTCTTGTCATCATAACAATAAAATATTTGCTTTACGTCTTGTTCTTTTTCTTCATAGCTCTCAATTTCTTCAATTATTTGTTCACTCCATAATTTATCTACATCATTTTGCTTTTTTAAGTTTATTTCGCGATTAACAAAAGCGAAAACATTAGAAACCAGTACAACAGATAAAATTGCGCAAAGTGCTGTTTTAATAAATTTGCTTTCGTATAAAATCAGTGTACCTATTGTAAACAATGCAAAAATCGAAAAAAGAGCAAACATTGCACGAGCAGCATGTGATGTTGATAATATTCCCGGAACATATGCCGAAATATATGCAGCTGCAAATGATGCACAAAGAACCAAAGTTTTACTGGTGTTTCGATTCTTCGTCCATTCTTTAACAATACATATAAACCATATAAAACCAACCAACAAAAAGCTTATAGTAAGTATTTCTGTTTCAAAAAAACCTCTACCTTTTAAATATGAATGTTGATTTTCAACAAAATAGAAGCAATTCTCAATTATTGTTGATATTGATAATGCCACTCTTTCATTCGGAGCAACATCAAAAATTCTCTGTACAAGCTTTCCTGTTGCAAAATACATCACGCCACTGACCAATATCAATATAGCTGGTTTTACATATCTAAAAAACAATTCCTTAAATGTTTTCTCATTGCTTTTTATTACTTCGCATCCACAGATTGCAACAACAAAAATTGTAAAAATAAATAAAAACTGCTGATAAACGCCAGTTGCAAAAATTATTAATACAGAAGATAATACATAACCCCATACAGTCTGATTATTTGAAAACACAATTAATGCGGAAAAACATAATACCGTACCAATTGCAGTTATAAAAACACATTCAGGAAATGACAAAACATCACAATACCATACATTAAGAACAGATATTAAAACTGAAAGATTTATTAAAATGTGTGATAATATGCTTCTTGTGTTAATCAGTTTATATAAGGTGTAAGAAATCAAAGAAACAATTCCAGCAACTAAAACAATAAAAACGACACAGTCAACTGTACTGTCTGTTATCGGATTATGGTTGAAAATTTTATAATATATTTCATATACAAAAGCACCGAACCAACGATAGCTACCGATGAAAGCCTCTATATGCCCTCTATAATCCAAAGCAATGCCATAAGAATCAACGCTGAAATTTTGTCCCCCATATATCATTATCGGAGATAGAAAAATAATATTTACTATATACATAAGGACTGTGTACAACATATTTTGTTTCTTTATATTCTTTAGCAATCAAATCACCTCGCTGATATTATAACATACATTTTTCAAGCTGTCCACACACAACTATACTGATAAATTTAATGATATAACTATCTTTGACACAAAAACTCCCTCTGCTGTTTCCAACAGAGGGAGTCGGTTATATCAGATATAGACATCGACGGTCAAGTCTTCCCATTGATACGGGCGGAGATATTTACCCGTCGATTTTCTGTGTTTCAGAGCGTCACCGTAGCCGATGTCAACTCGTAAAAACAGGTCTCAGTCCTATTAACCTTTGATAGCTGCCTGTACTGCTCCAATGCGGATGGGGAAATCTCTTCCGAATCAACCGAAAGAGAGCAATTTCCAGATCTTTTTCCGTTGATTTCGCAGTCAATCGGCTCATTTTCTTTGCCGAAACGCAGATACCACTTGAATTCATGGGGAGTCACAACAATCTTCTTTATGAGTGCTTCGATTACATACGGAGGCACATCACCTTCGTTTTCGGGGTATGTATATCTGTCGAGTGCATACCGCAGAAATGTTATTTTTTCTTCGTAATCCTCATAGATAGGTTCGTATCGTGCAGGAGCAAGGTCAGCGAGTTCATTGTTGACGGCTGTGATTTGCTTTTGAATAGGTTCTGACCTTTCTCTGAAAACCTCGATAGTAATATCATCTTTTAATCTCATATCAAGCAAACGGTCATAGGCTTGTTTCAACTCGTTGAGTCGGGTTTCCTTCTGCAATATCAAATCTGAATAGTCATTTTTGTCGTTGGAGATTTCATAATGCTTTCTCAACACAGATTCTGCAATTGCGAGCACCCTCTGTTTGTCGGATAAAAACTTATCAAAAATGAACTTTGCCATCAAGTCGAGTTTCCATTCGGGAATCATCGGTGAACGACAGGCATCTTCAAGTGGTAAACCTCTCTTTTTTCTGCTTTCGTAGCTACCGTGATTAATAACATAATAGCATTGATAGGCATATTTTGTGTTTTCTCCCGAACCCGACCATTTAACTCTGTTGAATTTGTGACCGCATTCGCAGACGAGAAGTTTACCCCATACGGTTTTCGGCGGTGTTTTACCTTTGGGTTTTCTTCCCGAATTCAGATTTTTCATTTCTCCTCTTTTACTTGCCATAATTTTTTGCACCCTTTCATATTCATCTACGGATACTATCGGCGTGTGGGTTCCCTGAACCTGTGTAAGCTCGATTTCACCATAGTTTTTTGTCTTTTTCTGATCAAGATAATTTTCAACGTACTCTTTGTGATATGTAATTATTCCGCAGTAAAATGTGTTTTGCAGAACATGGGATATGACCGTACAGTGCCATCGGGTTTTGCCCATTGATGTCAGTCTGCCTCTGCGTTCAAGCTCATCTTTGATTTTCATCAGACCGTCACCCGCAAGGTACATATCATAAATCATTCTAACAGTTTCCGCTTGTTCGGGATTTATGACAAGGTCTTTACCGACCCTGTCATAACCGAGAATATTGCCGTTGCCGTAAAAAACTCCGTTGTTCATCGAAACCTGCTGTCCGCTTTTAACTCGGATTGATGTTTTACGGCTTTCTTCCTGAGCAAGGCTCGCCATTAGCGAAAGCCTCAGCTCACCGTCGCCGTCAAAAGTCTTGATTCCGTCATTGATGAAGAACACCTCAACTCCGACCCGTCGCAAAGCTTTGGTGAAATGCAGAGTTTCTTCGGTGTTTCTTGCAAATCGGGAAACTTCACGTGTGATAATAAGGTCGAATTTGTGTTCGTGGGCATCTGAAATCATTTGCGTGAATCCAGGTCTTTTTTCAGCCGAAGTGCCCGTTATACCTTCATCGATGTATTTATCAACAAGAATCCACTCGGGGTGTCGCTCAAGAAAAGCGTTATACCATTCAAGCTGATTGCCCAAGGCATAAACCTGTGCTTCGTGTTCGGTTGAAACTCGGGCATAAATTACCACCCTCTTTTCTTTTGGTGTATCAAACGGATACATCATTTTTTATCTCCTTTCTGTCCGAACGGTAGAACAAGAATTCAGATGTATCTACCTTATCGGCATTTTCATTTAAAATTTCATGGAACATTTCTTCAGAAATTAAACCGTCGGCACAAAGCTGCTGGATAAGTTTAAGTGCGGCGAAATAAAGAGCTGATTCATATTCCGATTCCATATTATTCATAAAACTCCTTTCTTGCAAGGATGTCGATTTGCTCCTTGCGGTTGATTTTTCAACTTCTGCCCAAGTTGGGCAGAAGTTAGTTTTGTTTAACTTCCGACCAACTTGGTTGGAAGTTGTTTTCGGAACTTGTTCCCAACTTGGTAACAAGTTAATTTCGGTTAACTTCTGTTCAACCTGACCAGAAGTTGGAAATTCAGACCAACTTGGGCTGAATTATTTTGCATTGAGAAATTGTGTCCAACTTGGGCACAATTTTTTTCTTCCCGCCAACTTGTCGGGAAGTTGCTTTTGTTCGGAAATTCTGCCCAACCTGGGCAGAATTATTTTTAACTTGTGTCCAACTTGGTCACAAGTTGAGTTTGCTGTTTTAACTTCTACTCAATTTGTGTAGAAGTAAGATTTTTAACTTCCACTCAACCTGAGCGGAAGTTGTTATTCGTGAATCTGCGATGAGATTTTGCCTCTATTTTTATACGCACCGAGAATTTCGGGCGGTATGTTTTCAACTGCTTTTTTGAGTTCTTCGTATTCCTGAAGTTTGCGGGAAATTTCAAGTTTTTTGAGGGTGCTCTCTTTACTGTCATCAAGCTTTTTCTCAAGCTCTGCATTCTCTGTCTTTAGTGTCTTATACGCTGCATCGTATTTTTTCAGCTTTGTCTTCATCTGCTCAACACTAGGGATATATTTTTTAAGAAGAGCTTCAAGCTCTTCTGTTTTTGTCTTTTTGTTGAGCATATTTGTATCTGCAAGAATCTGCATAATTCGTTCTTTCATGCGGTTGAGATGTACTGCTTCCTTGAAAAGCGACGGCGGAATATGAGTTCTTCCCGTCACGCTTGCTGATTCACCGCGTTCCATATCGGGATATTTTTTGACCATGTGTTTCCAGAATTCATCCTGCCACC
>JAXJTD010000052.1:0-1960 GCA_036309745.1 Acutalibacteraceae bacterium
CCTCTAATTCAAAGCCGTCATATTCACCTAAATCAGCAATCGCATTGAGCAGATCGTCAAGATTTTGCTCAGTGATGGTTTTGCCTTCAGCCGATAACGTGATCCGCAGCTCAAATGAACCGTAGTTTTCTTCCTCGGGGAGAGCGTTTATCAGCTTATAGTAAGTGATATAATACGCGAGATAGTTTTGGATTCGCATCAAAGCACATTCGTTTTGAAAGTATGAGTGACATGTGAGTTTTTCGTGTAAATCTCTGCTTGAGTTAATAATGATATTCATCATAATGATTCCTCCCTCAATCCAACCGGTTTGATTTATTTCTTGAAAATATAGGTCAACTTACGTTTTCCTTATATCCTTATATATCTTTATCCTTATATAGCTTTCATCTAGCTTTCATCTAGCTTGAATGAAAAAGTGAAGCTAAGGTAAAAACACGTTAGCGGTCAATTTCGTCCAAGCTGATTGAAATTTGAGCCAGTTTCGACGTTCAAAACGCGGAAACGAAGCTGGTTTTACTTAATGTGGCAATCATCAGTGCATAGCAAAGCTGACAGACCGCCTCTCGATTTTGTCAAAGTGAAACCGACCTGCCTTTTCAAGCAATATAGCCGGTCACTGCCCGCAAAATCGTTAATTTACTTTGTTAATAATGTGGGATTGAGATTGACCTCATCAGAGGGGATCGCGTGTAACCCCAGCATTTTCAGAAGAAGCTTTACTTCCTTTCGATCTTCCGCTTCAAATGGAGATTTGCCCCCGAGCTTTTCCCGTCTGGTGCTGTTAATATGGTTCATCATAAGCACCATATCGTCCTGTGTGTAAGGGTTGAAGCTTTTGCCCTTACGCAGAACATAGCGGATATATTCGTGGTTCTTTTCAAGCTGAGCCTTTTGCCAAGATGCCTGCGGATCACAGTAAAATAAACGTGTCCTTTGCTCGCCCTGATCCGTCTTTTCAAGCTCCTGTGTGTACTTGAACTCACTGCCGTTGTCAGTCAGGATAACCGGGAAAATTTTGCGGAAATTTTCCACCCCGACAAGGCTTGTCAGGTAGTCGAACTGTTCCACAACCGTTGCCGCCTTGCCGTCCCTCATCAGCATAATCAGCATCAGATTCGTCTTGCGAAACAGCAGTGTCAGCATCCGCTTTCCCTGCTCCCGGCATCCTTTGACCGTATCCATTTCTACCACTTCTGTATTCGGGTGCTTCTCCATATATTTCACAAAATCAAGGTAGGTTCGCGTCTGTCTGAACTTCTGGTTTTGAAACGCCTCGGATTCTTCACGCTTCTTTTTTCTCTGCTTGTAAGAAACCTTCCTGCGCAAATCAAAGTTGTTGACCTTCAAACAACCCATGTCAATGTAACGGTACAAGGTGCGCGGTGAAACGCCGATTTCATCGCCGTGTTCCGCATAGATATGCGAAATCGGTTGTCCTTTGCGAATCAGTGGGGAAACAATTGAGTCAATGCGTTTCAGCTCATCCTTGTCTGCGTGGGTTTTCTTTCGCGCCTTGGAATAACGCTTTTTGGACATCGCGTCGGCTTGGTTCGCCATGTAGTAAAACCGGTCGCATTTGCAATTCCTGCGGCGGGAACAAACATTGCAAACATACGGCGGCTTTTGGAGAACAGAGCAGGGGGAGTTGTCGTACTTGTTGCAAAGCTCTCTGCAATTAAAGTCAAAGCACCAGACACATTTGCGTTTGCAGTCAAAGTTGCAGCAAAGATTCTTTTCCTCGCATTCGTTGGCAAACCGGCAGTCATTTCCATGCGGCTTAGATCCTTTGGCAGGAGTTCGGTTCATCCGAATTTCTTTAGAAACCGATGCTCTCGATACGCCTATTCTACGGGCAATTTCGGTTAATGAAAGTCGTTGATAAATTCCGCTTTCGATAATGATTCTTTGTGATAAATTGATTCTGCTCATAATTACCTGCTTTCCGCAGGCAGTAACC
>JAXJTD010000053.1:0-3866 GCA_036309745.1 Acutalibacteraceae bacterium
AATGCGGCTAGAAATGCTCAAGAAATGTCAGAGCAGTTAAAGCGGCAATATGTGTACGATTCTCCGCTAGAAAAACCACAGGCGCAGACGCAATCCGCTTCAGACCTGTTTTCAAGAGGACAACAGGCAGTTGCGGAAATGAAAAAGAAAGGGCAAGTGCTTAGAGGTGAACAGCTTACAAGAGAGCAAATGGAATCCGCGCAGGAAGTTGCCCCGATGCAGTATGGCCGTTTTGCGGACGGTGCGATTGAAGAACAGGTGCGCGCTAGAAACCCGCAAGCTAACGCTTTGGAGATTAAAGCAAAAGCAGAGGAGATTAAAGAAAAGGTGCGCAACTCTGCTGAAACCGTTGAGGAAAGTGATTTTGATATAACGTATAAAGATGTACGTCAACCGAATGTCAGCGGTGTAAAAGAGGTTGGAACGTTCGGAAGGGTGACTACTGGTGCAAACTCTGTCGGGCGTAATTTTGAGGTTTCAAAGGAAGCGCAGAGGGAAACCGAAAAGCCGAAAAACCCGACACCTTCACAGACGCAACAGAATCTTTTGCAGAGGGTTTGGGATTTCGTTTCAAGACCCGATGCCGCACAGCAATTGACCATTGGTGCGCTTGCCACATCCAATTTTGATACAATAAGCCATGCTCTCCCCGCAAATAACGTCATTCAGTTTCCGACAGCCTCGAAAGCATCTGCCCCGCTCAGTCAGGCGGCTGGTGCATTTAGTGGGGATATCATCGATCAGATGTCTAAACTTGCGTTACCGTTGGACACAAGGGGAATCAGTGACGTTGTAAAGGCATCGAAAACCACAGCACAGCCGAAAACCATAACACAATGGAATCCGACCACGCGAACGGTAAACACTATAACGCCTGTACAGGTTCAAACCCAGACTATTAAAACCGCCGCCGAAAAAGTCGCGTCTGCTCTGAAAAACATTTCAACGCCTAAGACCACCACAACCACGCAGAAATTAACCACAAAGGAAAAACGTCTGGGTAAACTGTAATGGCTACTAATTACTACAATCCCTATAGACGGGCGTTGAATAATGAGCAGATGCAGGTTAACGCTAAATTCATTTACGATTATCTCCGTTCGCAAGGGTGGACGCTGAACGCGATTGCGGCTTGTCTGGGTAACTGGGAATCCGAATGCACCTTAAACCCCAACCGCCCACAGAAAAGCGGTTACCCTTCCACGACAACAGGCGGTTTTGGTCTGGCACAATGGACACCTTGGCATAAAAAGTATGGCACATGGTGTAAAGCGCAAGGTATAGGGAACGTTGCGAACGACAATAACCCCGCAGGACGTATCGAGCCACAGATCGCTTACCATGATTATGAGTGTACACACGGACTGAACGGAAAGAAAACTTGGTACGCCAACAGGGGTTACAATTATTCATGGTCACAGTTTAAAGTGAGTACAGACAGCCCCGAAACACTGGCAACCGCCTATTATTGGCAGTATGAACGTTCGGCGGCGAATAGCCCCGGTTCAAGGCCATCGAACGCGCGAAAGTGGTACAATTTTCTCAGCGGACAGGCGTACAACCCTATTACTCCGAATACCTATCAAACAAACCCTTTTTTCACGATTGGAACGCCGTTCGGAACAATGCGGTTATTAATTCTCTATTTACTTATCATGCACCTATTGGGAAGGAAGTGAAAACAACAATGCTTACAAATAAACAGTTTTGTGAAAATGCCCTGTCTCTGATTGGTCAGCCCTATTCGCTTGTTGACTGCATCGGGGTGGTAAGGCGTTCTGCTGGTATCGCCTGTCAGGGTACGAACTGGTTATGGCGTTCGTATAAAAACGCGAGTAAATACAAGTTTCTCAAAAACCGTAAAACTGGAATCGTCTCCAGTGCGGACTATATTGACGGTTTGCTCGTTTTCAAGATTAATGAGAATCAAGTCCCAGAAGGGTACGATGATAAACCGAATTGTTACCACGTTGGCGTGTTGTATGACCATCAGGTTATACAATCAAATCCGTCTACAGGCGTTTGCATCTCGCCCTTCCGGCCGGAGGACTGGCAAGGTTACGGATGGTTGAAACAGGTTGACTATACTGTAAAGGCCAATAACAAATTGGAACTGTCCGACCATGAAATGATTATCAAAATCTATAACAAAATTTGCGGAAACGATTAAAAGAAAAAGGGGCGGTTTTACCGCTCCTTCTTTTTATTTCTCGTTGACCCGACAGCATACAAAACGCCGTTACTTCCTTTACTTCCCAAAGCATCATCTAACGTTCGTATGATGTTATTCAACAATTCAATTTGATTTTCCGTTAAATCTGCGCTTGACTGATAAAGTGCCGCTTTTTCAACGATGTTCAACGCCTTTTGCCTATACTCAGACTCGCCAGATTGACCAATATATTTACCGCTTATCTCTGCATAGTCAGCAAATAAACCGTCTATTTCGTCTTCTTCAAATTCTTCAAATAATTCCTCTGGTTCTTCTGACACCATTTTTCTTGTTATCTTGTCAATCTTCTTTTTATCTGTTGACAAATTATCGTCCGTTTTCATTCTGTCTGATGCTTCATAAATCTGCTCGTTTGTAAGCCGTTTATCAGGATTCTTGTTTGCTTCTTTCCTTAACTCGTCTCTGAATTTCTCCAATTCCTCTTTGTTGCGCTCCAACCCTGCGCGTCTAAAATCATTAGGATTCTTTTTCAAGTCCGCATTAATGTGTCTTATTCGCCGTCCGATATTATCAAATAATCGGCTAGAAGCTGACCGCGCCATTAAACAACACCACCTTTTATCGTTTCGTTTTCCTCTAGAGTGTAAAACTCTTCATATAAAAATCCATCTCTTTCCTTATAATCAAAACCCTTTGACGATAGTACAATCACTGAATTATACATACCGTAATAGTAATTCTCTTTGTGTCCTTGCATCAAAGCGCATTGTTGCATATTGTTTATATGGAATTGAGAATCAGCCCGAATGCTGAAAAACCCTACAGGCTGTAACACACAACCGCGCCACAGTCCTTGATCATCATATCCCATGTTATCGCGAACTTTCAACAGCTTTTTACAGGCATCTGGCATAATGATTGTATTGGGGCGGTAAAGTCTGTTGAAGTCAACGCGCTGGAACTCCGAATTATCTAACGCTTCTTTAATCTTACTCTGATAAAACTTTGTGTTTAGTCCTGCTATAGTCAACTTAACATTCCCTTTTGCGTCAACATATCCGTAATTTTTCGCGCCAAGAGTCTTAAACCATTTACACTCTTTGTCTAACTCAAATTGACCCAAGCCCTCTGCATCGTCAACCGTTACCGTCATTCCGTTTCCGATAGTCGAACTATAATACAATTCCTTTTTACGCCTGTTAAACTTCTCGATACAATCAAACGCCTTTTCGGAACGCGATACAAACAAGCTGTCCGTGTCACAATAATAGGTTTCAATCCCATGAACGTAAAAACAGTACATCATCTGTATCAGTTGCCATCTTGCCCACATCGTGATACTTGACCCCGCGCAATAGTCCGATGTTTTAACGGTTTTTGGCGCGCTCTCAGGGTCATCTAACAGACGTTGCATAGCCTTTTGTACTGTCTCTCCATTAATCACAGGCAATCCGTTTTCGTCCTGCTCTACGCTCGTTTGCGGGTGAACTGGTTTCTCAACCGTCATCCCGTATTTTCCGTTTGGATCGGCCTTTATCAGCAGTTTATAATTTTTCGTGAATGTCTTATAGTCTTCATCTGACATAGCGTTGATAACGTCAGGATTGAAACCCGCTTCATTTTGCCAATACTCGTTATTGCTGTAACGGTTGCGCTTCAGCACTTCAGAGATGTGCATTTTTCGCTGATATGC
>JAXJTD010000054.1:0-2416 GCA_036309745.1 Acutalibacteraceae bacterium
CAATTTGGCAATGCCAAGTATTCCGTACACATACTTCCTTTCTGTGTCCGTTACAGGTTGCGGTTGCGCTTCCGTTTGGTTGGAAGCGTGTTTGCTTAGGAATATGAACTCTTCGCCTGTCATCTGCCAGACGGGTTTTAATAATAACTCTTGAAGATTTGTCATCGTCCAATCTATTTAGTCGTTAAACAATCAGCCCTGCGCACTGGCTGCTATTTCTGTTCTCGAACGATGCAAAATTAGGTATGGCTGTAAGTGGTAAGGATGTGGATGATATAAATAGGATGTTGCGCTATCTTATTAAATATCAGACAATAAAAATACCACTCAAAAATTAATTTGAGTGGTAAAAGTGGTAATTTCGTGGAGTATCAGGATATATCACGAATTATCAGAATATGCTTTCCATTTCTTTGGCGAATTTTTGGTTGCTGTCACTCGGAAAATCGGAAACTGGCTCTTTGTATTTTGACCGATAATAACTCTCGTCAATATCCAGCAGTTTTAATATTTGGCTCCTCCATTCATCCCTGTATTGCTTGGATAGTTTCTCGCTCATCAGGAATATCAGGTAACACACCCGTATCTTTTCCCTTGCCTTGATTTTTAGTTTGTTCTTGCAGGGGTACAGGTTTATATTGGCATAGAAGTCCGCTATGGTAATGGCTTCAAACTGTTCCCCGACACAGGTTTCATAAATAGGCGAAAGCGGCTTCATGTCAAAATATTCATGCTGTTCCTCCGGTGTATTATGTACTTCTTCTGGCGCATTTTGCTCGACTAATTCCTCCGGTCGTTTTTCTTCCACATCATCAGGAAGGTATTTTTTCAGGACTTCCATAAAAAGAAGACTTAGGCGGTAAACATCACCGGAAAGGTTTTCGATATATTGAAAAGCCTCTTTCCTGTCTTGCTTTTGCAGATCATAGAGTTTATCCAATTCTTTCTTTTCCTTGTCGTTTTCAGCCTTGCAGCGTTCATATTCCTTTTCTGCCTGTATTTCTTCTTCGTCCGTATGCTCCCGAAAACCAATGAAATCATACCTGTGGTATGCGTCATTCAAAGGTTCGTGCAACTTGGTGGTAATCTCCAACTGGTCTCTAATTGCAGAATTACGCCTGTCTGCGTAGTGAAAACATACACGCTTTATGATGTCATCATTCAGTGGTTTTGTTTCATAAGCCCGTATATTCTTTCCTATTTCGATTTTCGGACTATTGAGAATCAATGTGTATTGTTCTTTCTGCTTGTCAAGTATCAGTTCAAGGATAGCGGCTTCAAAAGCCTTTGTATCATTATGCTGCCTGTAAAAATCGGTGATGAATTTTTGCTTGTCAAAAGAAAAAGCATAATTGGTCACCCAATCATTATATATCCTGTTGAGTTCTCCATATAGGGGAATCAGTTTGTTAATCTCTCCTGCCATAGATTTCAATTTTGGGGATTATTGTCCTTGTCAAGGAAAGATGTCAGTTCTTCTTCCACCTCTTCCACGCTTGGCAAGGCTGATTTCAGGTTTTCGGGTATAGCCTTGCTCAACTGGTAATCACTGATACCTATCGGCTGGTCGTAGCCTGTCAATGCGTATTGTGCTACCACCTCATCTTTTCCCTTACACAGCAACAACCCGATAGTCTTGTTGTCATTCTCTCCCCTCAGTTTGTCATCCACCACATTGATGTAGAAATTCAACTGTCCTGCATACTCCGGCTTGAATGGGGTAGCCTTTAGCTCTATAACAATGTATGCGTGTAGCGGAATTGAATATAGAATCAAGTCGGCAAAGAAATCACTGTTGCCAATTTGAAAATGCTTCTGCCGGGCGACAAAGGCGAATCCGTTGCCCATTTCCAACAAATAACGGGCAACGTGTTTTACCAGTTGTTCCTCTATATCCCTTTCATCTGCCTTTTCTTTTGCTCCTGCCAAATCAAATATATACGGGTCTTTCAACAGATAATTGGCAAGGTCACTTTGTGGTGCCGGAAGTGTGGCTGTGAAATTGTTTACCTTGTTGTTGCTGATTTGTCTGTTATATAGGTTGGTTTCAATTTGTATTTTAAGCACATTGCTGCTCCAGCCCATTTCTACAGACTGTTTCATGTACCAATATCTCACACCTAACGGCAACGAACTGTCAAGTATAACCATTTGGCTTGCCCAGTTTATTCTGGCAACAGGGGAGGTCAAGAAAAATTTTTCTATCTCCTTAATCTCCATTCTGTAAATGGCAGAAACAGTTTTCGCCACATCCTGAATTTGCGCAGGAGCTTCCTGCGTAAATTCTAAGGACTGACAATCAGCGGATTGTATTTGCGCAGTAAGTTCCTGCGTAAATTGTCCGTTGTTTAGTTTCAGGACTTCATCTGTAACATTGTGTATGCTTGGAACAGACAGTCTTGCATCTGTATCAATG
>JAXJTD010000055.1:0-92751 GCA_036309745.1 Acutalibacteraceae bacterium
CCAAGCTTTTCTCAGAATATGATAACCGAACGAAAAATTATTTGCGAAAGCAAAACGAAGTTATCCATTCCGAAATTCTCGGAACAAAGTTCCGCTGATTTCATCAGACAAGGGTTTCACCCCTGCGACTTCGTCTACCCCACATTAAAACTTTTAAGGAGAGTGATAAAAAATAGCTTGTACTCATTTTCAAATATCAATACAAAAGCGGAGTGAAAACAAATCCGCTGTTGCAGGAGCCGCTTACCAAAGCGGCTCCAAACTTTTCTCGGAATATGATAACCGAACAAAAAACTACACACGAAAACAAAACGAAGTCATCCACTCTGAAATTCTTCTTCCTCAGAACGCACCGCAAGAATATTTCGCCAGAGAAACTTTATGGAACTCTGCCGAGAAAGTTGAAACACAATGGAACTCACAGCTCGCCCGAAAAATTATCATCGCACTTCCGATAGAAATTCCAACAGAGCAATATGCAGAGCTTATCAGAAGTTATTGCTATGAACAATTTGTTTCAAAAGGGATGTGTTGCGATTTCGCCGTTCACGATAAAGGTGACGGCAATCCGCACACACATATTATGCTGACAATGAGAGCGATTGATGAAAACGGAAAGTGGCTTCCGAAGTGCAGAAAGGTTTACGATCTTGATGAACACGGAAACAGAATCGGTAATCACCGTGAAGATATTGTTGATTGGAACAAAAAAGAAAATGCAGAAATCTGGCGTCATGCTTGGGAAGAAAAAGTAAATGACTGTCTCATCAGAAATAACCGACCCGAAAGAATTGATATGCGTTCTTATGAACGTCAGGGAATAGATTTAGTGCCGACAGTTCATCTCGGCTCCGCTGCATCGGAAATGGAACGCAGAGGTGAAGAAACAATTCTCGGCACTCTGAATCGGGACATTGTTAAATTCAACTCTGTGAGAAAACATTTACGAAAGGCACTTGCGGAATTGATAGAATGGATTGGAGAAATCAAGAAAATACTTTCCGAACTCAAAGAAGAAAAAGAACCGACCATCGCAGATGTTCTCATCGACTATCTGAACTCACGGCAAGAAGCACATAACGGAAAAAGCAGATACTATTACAATAAAGATTTAGCGGTTGATTTGAAGCAAGTTTCAAAAACACTCGCTTTTCTTCAGCAACATAACATCACTACCGCAGATTCTTTATGGAAAATGATTGAAAAAGTTTCTGCGGTTCAAAGCCGTATCGACACCGCCGATGACAAAATTAAAGAACTCAAAAAGGGACTTAAATTTATCGGTGATTATGAAAAATTCAAATCCGTAGCAGACGAATACAGCAAAAAGAAATTCGGCAGAGATAAGTTCAAAACCGAACACAGCAAAGAGTTAAATTCATTCTACCGGGCAAAGCGGTGGATTGATAAAAACCCGAAAGCAACAACCAAATTACTGAAAGTGGAACTCGATAAACTGCAAAAAGAAAAAGCTGCCGATGAAGCTTTAATTGAAAGCAATTACGGTAGCTTCGAAGAACTCAAACGTGCAAAATTTATCATTTCTGTTGTTATGGCAAATGTCAAAGCTGCAGAGCAAAACCAACCTCAAAACGAAAGACAAAATATCAAAACACAAAATCAAAATATTGAATAATTAAAGGAGATTTTATGAAAGAAACAAGTAATTATCAACGAGACGAGTGGAGCGGCTTTGCCGATTTACTTGCCAACTTAATCGAAAAATATGTGGTGGTTCTGAATCTTGACAATCTTCCGGATCCACCGGTTTGTTTGGAAGATGCACTGAAAGAAAACGAAAAACAGAAGTTAAATAATGAAAGGAATTAATTTATGAATAACACCATTCGTTTTGATGATAACGATAATATCATCGCAAAAAACATATCCGCATATTGGATTCCTGAATTGACAATTCATAAAGAAATAGGCGGAACACATTACACAGTTTTCGGTACATACGAAGGTGATGAACCTATCGTCGAAAAACTTGAACGCATAATGTCAAAAAATATTTCTGAAAAAATGGAGGAATCAGAATGACAAATCAATTTAATGATGATATAATGAACCCGACCAATTCTGTACAGACAGTTGCCCAACCGAAGGAGGATACAGAAATGTCAAGGGCAACAAATAAAATTACAGCCTTATATTGCAGACTTTCACAAGAGGATGCGTTAGCAGGAGAATCAAACTCGATAAGCAATCAAAAAAGTATGTTGCTTACATACGCAAAAGAACACCGTTTTCCGAATCCAACATTCTTTGTTGATGACGGATATTCGGGTACAAACTTCGACAGACCGGGATTTCAGGCAATGCTTGATGAAATCGTAGCGGGAAATGTTACAGTTTGTATCACAAAGGACTTGAGCCGACTCGGAAGAAATTCATCGCTCACAGGACTTTACACCAATTTCACTTTCCCTGAACATGGTGTCAGATACATCGCAATTAACGATGATTTTGACACAAGCGATCCCAACAGTGTAAACAACGATTTTGCGGGAATCAAGAATTGGTTCAATGAATTCTATGCGAGAGATACAAGCAGAAAAATCCGTGCTGTTACCAAAGCCAAAGGTGAAAAAGGTGTTCCGCTTACAACGAATATTCCATACGGCTATAAGAAAGACCCCGATAATCCGAAACATTGGATTATTGATGAGGAAGCTGCACAAGTAGTCAGACGGATATTTGATATGTGTATGGAAGGCAGAGGACCAAGTCAGATTGCGAATCAGTTGACGGCAGAAAAAGTGTTGAATCCCACCGCATACAAATCAAAAGAAGGGATAACAACTCGAACATCTACCTCAACGAATCCTTATCATTGGAATTCAAGCACGGTTGTTCATGTTCTTGAACGCAGAGAATATACGGGCTGTATTGTAAATTTCAAAACCTACACCAACTCCATTTGGGATAAAAAACAACGACATAACCCCGAAGAAAAACAAGCTGTTTTCGAAAATACTCACAAAGCGATAATTGATGAATCTGTGTTTGAAAAGGTTCAGATAATCCGTCAGAACCGCCATCGAAAAACAAAGACCGGTAAAAGCAGTATGTTTTCGGGAATGCTATATTGTGCCGATTGTGGTGAAAAGATGTATTTCTGTGCAAGCAACAATTCAAAGTTTGAGCAATCTTTCTTTGAATGCTCCGTACATCACAAGCACAGGGACAAATGTAAAGTTCATTTTATTCGTTCCGTCGTTCTTGAAGATTTGGTACAAACGCACATGAACGCTGTTGTGTCTTATGTCATAAGATATGAGCAACATTTCAGAAAAGTTATGACCGAGAAGCTTCAGGTTGAGAGCGAAGAAAAACTCAGAGTATGGAAGAAACAGTTTTCGCAGAACGAAAAACGAATCGCAGAGCTTGACCGATTGTTCATCAAGATTTACGAAGATAATGCAAAAGGCACTCTTTCAGATGAAAAGTTTGAGATGATGAGTCAAAGATACGAAGAAGAACAATCGCAGCTTAAATCAGAGTTGGTAACATTACAGAAAAATATCGAAGTACAGGAACAACAGACAGAAAATTTAGAAAAGTTCATTCAGCTTGCATCAAAGTATGCTGACGGAGTTCCACTTACGCCGTATGCTTTAAGAGAACTTGTCAAAAAGATTTATGTTTCAGCGGCTGACAAATCAAGTGGCAAACGAAAACAAAGCATTTCAATTGAATACGATTTCATCGGATTCATACCGCTGAACGAACTTATGCAAAAGAAAACGGCGTGACCGAAGTCACGCCGAACCTTGAAAATATTCAATTTTTAGACTTTTAAAATGATAACTGTTTTACGAACCCCGCCGATCGCACCGTGGGTGTTATTTTATGCAAGAAGCACATCTGAAACAAGCATTACGCAAAAGCCTGCAAGCAGGGCATATGTCGCGCCCGTTTCGCTTCCGTGAGCGTGGGTTTCGGGTATCATTTCATCGCTGATAACATAAAGCATCGTTCCGCCTGCAAAGGCAAGTGCAAAGGGCAGAACAGCAGATGCAATGCTGACTGCAAAATAACCGAGCAGTGTTCCCGCAACTTCAATAAGTCCCGTTGCAAGGGCACAGAGAAATGTTCTTTTCGGGGTTATCCCCGCCGCAAGCATGGGACCGATAATAACCATACCTTCGGGAATGTTCTGCAAGGCAATACCGCCTGCAATCAGAAAAGCCTCAGATGTATTACCCGAACCGAAACCTACGCCTGCCGCTATGCCTTCGGGCAGGTTGTGAATTGCAATGGCCGTTACAAAAAGCAAAACCTTATCAAGCTTATCGCCGCCTCTGCCTTCCTTTTCCGCACCCACAAATTTATGCATATGAGGCACAAGCTTATCTATAAGGTTAAGGCATACTGCACCTGTGAATATACCTGCCACTGTGATAATCAAACCGTATTTTCCACCGTACTCAACAGAGGGCACAATAAGCCCCAGAACCGCCGCCGCAAGCATAACACCTGCCGCAAATGCAAGAACAATATCGCTGAATTTATGTGATATTTTTTTAAATATAAATCCTGCAACAGAGCCGATTACGGTTGCACCGCCCACACCCAGCGCAGTAAGAAGCACCATTTCCATAAGTAACCTCCTTTTTTCTGTTTACTTTATAATATGCAACACAGAGTAACAAAGCCCCGGCTGATTCCGGGGCTTCTGTCAGTATTCTTCGCTGTAATCTGTATCTTCTTCGTAGTATTCCGTGGTATCCTCTTCATAGAAACCGCCGTCATCTTCGGTGTAATCTGTACTGTCCTCATAATATTCTGTGGTTTCATCATTACCGAATATAGACGGTCTTGTGAAGGTAGGAATGTTTATTTCAGGCCGTGTGTAATCATTATCGGGCCAATCAAAGATATTCCGACGCGTAGTGGTTTCATCATCATAATAGTATCGGGTTTCTTCGCTGCTGTAATCACTGTAATCATTGTTTACCGAATTTGTTCCCTTGGCAAAATCTATTGCGGAAACATGGGTTGCAGGGTCAATTTCGATATTGGTCTGACCGTAAAGTGCAAGCTGAAGCTCCCTGGCAGCCTTGATATAGTCAACAATCCACACATCAAGATAACCGGAATATGTGCGGAAACCTCTTACACCGTAGCGAAGCTCCTCGGATGGTTCAACCATACTCACTATATCGTATTTGAGCCAACCCTCCGTAAGCGCCTGAGTTCCGAGTGAAAGAATCTCGCTGGTTTTGATGTTGGTGGTAACATAGGGCAGGAAGGTTTCGATTGCATAGTTAAGGTCACTGAGCGAAGATGCTTTTACATTCCTGATAACGGAGCTGATAAGTTCACGCTGTCTTCTTGTTCTTTCAACCTCACTGTCGAGCTTTCTGATTCTTGCATAGATAAGCGCCTGCTCACCGTTGAGATGAACACTGTCACCGCTTGTAAAGCCCTTGACCCTTGTTGTACGGTTCATATATTTTGCCTCAGCTTCCGTAATGGGAACGGATACGCCGCCGAGAGCATCAATAGCCGCTTTGAACGACTTGTAATTTATTGAAACATATTTGTCAATTTTGACTTTATAGTTATCTGAAAGAACCTCCATAAGCGATGCCGCACCGCCCCAACCGTAGGAATGATTGGTTTTGCAGTAACGCTCACTGCCGTTTATATTCATATATGTGTATGAATCACGCAGGAAAGAAGAAATTGTAATTGTTTTGGTTTTTGTGTTAACCGAAACAAGCATTGTTGAGTCTGAACGGTGAGAACCGTCTTCGTCATCCTCACCTATAAGCAGAACATTGATAACCTTTTTACTGTAAATCTTTTCGCCGCCGTTTGTAGCCCATGATTTAAGCCAGTCTTTGATTGAATTCGCATCGGCAATATCCGAAATTGTGTTAAAAGAAAGATTTTCGTCAATTTCTTCATTGGCAAAGGTTGCATCGGGATTACCGAAACGTCCGTCACTCTGATTGATAAGACCGATAAGCTTTCTCAGATAAGCTCCGCCCGCTGCCGAAACAACAAGAACAAGACAGATGAAAATACTGAGAAATGCTTTCAGATTTCTTTTCTGATTTCTGAGAAAGAACGGCTTGAATTTGAATTCCCAGAAAAATTTTATTTTGTTTTTAAAACCCTTCGGCACACTGTAACTTGTGATATCTTCAAAGCCTCCGGATTTTTTTTGCTTTTTTCCGCTCAAAAAATCACCCACATAATTTTTACATCACTAAATTGTTATTATAACACATAATTCTGCAAAAGTTAACAGTATATGCAAAATTTATTTGAAAATTTTTTATTATATCTTTTCAAGGAAAGCGGCATTTACCCAGCCTATTACGCCCGAATATTCAACATAAGCCCATCCCTTAACGGAATTGAGAACTGTAAGGTTTGTACCGTTGGGAATTTTAGCAAGAGACTGTGATTCTTTATCCGCTTTTTCGCGGACATTCAGCACACCGCCGTTTGTTTTCACTCTGTAATTTCCCGGAGTAAGCGGCTGGGCATCTGCAATCACATCAATATTGCGGTAAACCTTGCCGTCTTTAAGCTCCTCACCGTAAGCTTCATACATTTCGCTGACAGTTACAAGTTTGAATCCTTTCTCTGTAAGCGCCGGCACAATTATTTCACAGAGGTCAGCGGTAAAACCATAGATATCGTGCATAAGCACAATATCACCTCTTGCGGCGTTGTTTATAACTTCATCCGCAATCCTTTTAAGGTCGGCATTACGCTGTTCTTCCGTTCTGCCTTCATTGGATGCATCCTTATTCTTCCAGTCAAGGGTATCAACATTCCACTGAATGAGAGGCATGCCGATTTTTTTCTCCACGCCCTTGAAATTGCCGCCCGGTGCACGGAAAACCTTTACATCAATACCTGCCAGCTCTTTGAGAAGCTCGTTTGGTGTATCAACCTGATGTCTGATTTCCGCATCACTGCACTTCATAAGATTCTTATGACCCTGAGAATGATTTCCGATTTCACAGCCCAATGAGGATGCACGCTTTATTGTGGATATATTCTTTTCAATATTGTAGCCCACAACAAAAAAGGTTGCCTTACTGCCGTTTTTTTCAAGGGTATCAAGAATACGGTTGGTTGATGTTGCGGAAGGTCCGTCATCAAAGGTAAGCGCTATCAGATTATCCTTGGATGTATATTTTGATTCATAGCTTGTTGCCGCCTGAGTTGATGTTTCAGTCCGGCTTGCGGTTGTTTCCTGCGTAACAGGTTTCTTTCCGTCCGTACAGGAAGTGAGCACAACAATTCCGCACAGCACAAGTGCCGTAACAACGGAAATCAGCTTTGTTTTTTTCATTTTTTGTTCCTCCGAATAATAATTTCCGATATTATTATATATCTATTTATTCGACTTTATTTTACAAAAAAGAAAAATAAACCCTTTTTACCAATTTTAACAGTTTTGTAATTTTTTGCATAAAAAGGCTGCCCCGATATCGGAGCAGCCTGAATTATTAACCAATAAACTTTATTGTAAGAATTTTCTTACCTGTAATTTCGAACTCTGCAAAGCCCTCGCTGTCAACTGCAAGAGGCTCACCGTCGATTTCTTCAAGAGTAACAAGCTTGATTTCTTTCCACTTGTTGCCTGAATATGCAGGAAGCTCAAACTCGGCAACCTGTCTTTCAACAGGTGACTGTGCCTTCTCAATGGGAGCTATGCCGCCGTTGAGTCTGATTGCATTTTTGATTGTCTTGTCTGAGGGATTGAAGAGACGGACAATGTAGCCTTCGCCATCCTCGCTCTTTTTGATTGCACTGACATTAAGATTTTCCTCTTTAAGTTCAAGGAATGCATGAGTAAGGGGATTCTTGCCGTGTGCGGTAGGTGCAAGCTGACCTGCGGTGAGATAAAGATTGAATCTCTCGCTCTCCTGCCATACATTGCCTTCTTCCCAGTCACCTCTGTGGGGCATAAATGCATAACGGAATGTATTCACACCGATGCACTGTGAGCCTTTATCCCAATCGCTGTAATTCTGCATATCTGCGGTTACGCATATACGGAGAGGATATGCGCGGATAAGTGAAAGGTAAAGAGTGTTGCACTCATCGTCAGCAGCCTCGTAAGCTTTGAGACCCGTGTTGAGAAGTGCGGCACCGTTAACGCCGTCAGTAAGGTCAACGAATGAGTTCATAGGATGCTCTGTCATGGGGATTTCATCATAAAGTGAGTAATCAGGCAGAGCTACGGGACGCTTCACAACATCAAACTGACCCTGAGCATATGAGAATTCCGACTTGATATTGGTGGGGAATGCTACCTGCAAGTAGTGGTCCTCACAGCGGTTGTTGATTGTTGTTTCAACCTCAACAAATCTTGCTCCCTTTCGGAGAGTAATAACGCTGTCAATATCAACGGGAAGCTTATGCTCGCTTCTTGATTTTTCATCTGCGGAACGCTTTTCGGGAAGCATCCAGCGCATCGAAACTTTATATGCGGTTTCGAATTCACCGTCACGGAGGAGAGTGATTGTTGCTTTTTCATTAAGAGTAGTGAAAATCTCGTTGAATTCGGGTACAAAATGCTCCCAGGGGTTGCCGATTTCGCCGCCATCCTTGAAGTAACCCAGGTTTTCGTAAACTCTGCCGCTTTCCTTTTCGGTAACATTGTAAGTACCGTTGCTGTTGAAGGTAACGCGGAGATATTCATTCTCCATAACCTGATTTGCTCTGAGAAGGGTTACGGGAGTTGTTGCACGGACATTGTAAAGAGGAGTAAGTCTGTATGTCTTATAACCCATTGCAGGAATATCCGAAACCTCAGCCGCAATAAGATACTGCTCAGTGTGGAGCACATTTGCGGTATCGTTGGGATTCTGGATAATCTGTGCATTTGACTTGTTTGAAGAAATAATCTGATACTTGATCTTGTTGCCGTCTTCGTCAAGAAGTGCAAAGCTGTCTGCCTTCCACTCGGCAGGAATTTCAACACGGAGGTTGACTGTTTCAGTTCTCTTGAAGGGTGCAGGGTTGAAGACTACAACCGCTGCATCGTCACGGTTCCATGAACGAAGGTCAATATCACCTGCAATATCCATGAATGCACGCTCAAATACGCAGCTTGAAAGCTCTCTTGACTGTCTGTAACGTGACATAACGTCTTCATAAACAACGTCTCTGCCGCAGGAACCTATGCTGTCATGACCGTGATTCTGAAGAAGGTAATTGTATGAAAGGTCAATGAAGCCCTGAGGATAGGGTGCGCCTGCAAGTGAAGCAAATACTGCAAAAGGCTCAGCGTAGTTGATGAGTCTTCTTTCTGTATCAAAGTTTTCCTGCTTGATGTATGTTCTTGCAGAAAGAATCCAACCGCAGAGAATGCTTACGCTGCCCTTGGTGTAGGGATCACGCATTTCACCTTTGAGAACGGGTGCATTGGGGTCAAAATTATCAATGATACCCTGCTCCATCTCACGGAGTGTGCTGTGGAAAACATCTGCTTCGGGAAGTGCCGCATCAAGGTCTTTGATAAGCTGAACTTCACGTGCATCGGGGCAGGATGAATCGTGGCCTGCTGACCAGAAACGGTGCTGAGTAGTCCAGTCTGCATCCTGTTCTTTGACAGCCTGCTCTGCTCTTGCCTGAATATTCTCGCTGTGATACTCATAGAAAGGATGGGTATACTGATAGTCAAGCTTCCAGTCACGGTCAATAAGCTTGAAAACACCGTTATTGTCATTCCATACCATATCACGGTTGTTTTCGTTTGTCTGATTGAAGTAAACAGGTCTCTGAACTACATACCAGATGTTATAACGGGGTCTTTTGCCAAGGCGTGATGCCCAGATTCTTGAACCGTCGGGGCTTTCCCAGAAGAATTCTGAACGGGGTGCCTTGTATGTATTGATGCCTCTGTAAAATGAGGCGAAGTTAATGCCGAAGCCTGAATAAATCTGGGGAAGCTGTGAAATCTGACCCCAACCGAAAGGTGAATAGCCGGTCTTGCTTATGCCGCCCATTTCCTTACCCATTTTGTGACCGAGAAGCAGGTTTCTGATAAGTGCCTCACTGCCTACGGTAAATTCATCGGGCAGGCAGAACCAGGGACCAACAGCAATTCTGCCCTCTTTGATGTACTTCTGAAGCTTTTCCTTCTTTTCGGGATAAACTTCAAGGTAATCCTGAATAGGCATTGTCTGTGAGTCAAAATGGAAATGCTTGTATTCGGGATTCTTGTCAAGAATATCAAGAAGCATATCCACCATATAGCCAAGCATATGCTGAGTGCGGCGTGCCGAGAAACGCCATTCTCTGTCCCAGTGAGTGTTTGATATAAAATGACACTGGAGCTTATCTTTCTTATCCATAACCGTTCTCCTTATCCTTTAATGATTTTCATAATCTCTTCAAAGTTATTGCAGAAATGCGAGCAAACAGCCTTTGTACCGCTTGATTCGATGTTACCGCCTGCAATACCGATTGTTGTGTAGCCTGCAAGACGCACGGAGCAGGCACCTGCACCGCTGTCCTCAATACCCACAACTCTGTTTCTGTCAGCAAAAGCTTCGCCCAGACCTACGATTGAGGTTTCGGAATAAAGCCAGGGGTGGGGCTTGGGAGAAAGCTCGCCGAGGGTACCTACGCTGCCTTTGCGCAGAGGGAAACCTGCGGAAATGATTGCATCATAGAAATCCTTGGGGTCGCCCATGCCAAGGGTGCGGAATGCCGAAAGGATTTCGGGCCATGCCTTTTCGTAAAGACCGGATGTAACAAGACCGATTTTAACACCCATATCTTTGAGTTCAAGGAGGAAATCCTTGACACCTTCCGTGGGAGTGAATGCACCTTCCTTGCCTCTGCCTGCCATAATTTCTTCCATTTCTCTGTGAGTATGCTCAAAGTAGAAATTACGGGCCTTTTCAAGTGATTCGCCGGGGCAGTATTTATCTATACAATACTGCAAATGCTCTGATACGCTGTGACCCGAAACAAAGGGAAGGTCAGCATCTTCAAGCTCGAACTTGGGATTGCCCAGCATACTTGCTGTGCTCATCTGGATAATCCAGATCCAGAAATCCTCACTGCGTACGGTTGTGCCGTCAAGGTCCATAAGCACTGCATTGAGAGGATATTCGGTCTTTACGGGGTAAACGGGATAGTAAACGGGATAAGCAATTGCAGATTTGACACCTGCAAGAGTGTGACTGCCGAAGGATACGAACTCAACCTTCTTGTCACCTGTTGCAACAATGCAGTCAACGCCGTTTTTACCGCTTATAAATTTGCCGTCTTCTGTTGTTTCAAGCAGATGAAATCCGCTTTCGGGACCGACAATACCCAGATCGGGAATATTAATCTTTTTATCAAGTAACATCTGAATTTTCCTTTCAAAGTAAAATTACAAGTCATTTTACCATATTAAAGAAGATAAGTAAATCAAAAATTTGAATATTTTAAAAGTTTTTATGGTTGAAATATACAAATTATGGTGATATACTGTATTATGAATGGTTATATTTTAACCTGTTTTAAAAGTGTAAAGGTAATTTACATAAAGAAAGGAAGATCATTTTGGCAGAAATCAAAAATTTTGACGCTGTTGCGGCTCTCGACGCAATGGATGCTCATGTTGACGACTGGCGCGATGCCACAAAAGGCAAGCAGAGAGGCATTTTCTCTTTCGACGATGTTGTTAACGTAAAGCTCAAAACTCTTAAAAAGAGAATCTACACAGACATTGAATCGCTCCCTGCCTGGAAGATGAAAGAATGCATCTACAAGGGCATCGGCGACTATGAATATCTTTACGATGAATGGAAAGAACTCAATGTAGGCGATAAGTGGGGTAACAACGGTTGGAGTGCATTCTTCAAGAATTCATTCGACATCCCCGAAAGATTCGCAGGCAAGAAGGTTACCCTCAACGTTTATTTCGGCGGTGACTCACTTCTTTCACTCAACGGTGAGCCTTATCAGGGTCTTGACCCCTTCCGCAACAGTGTGCTTCTTTCAAACGAAGCAGAGGCAGGCAAGCACTACGATGTTGACATTGAATCATACTATGTATGGCATTCAAATGAATCAACAGTAAAGACTCTCTCCTGCTCATTCATCGGCGTTGTTGACCCCGTAATCGAAGAAGTTTACTGGGATTTCAAAGCTGTTTTCAATGCACTCTTTATGCCCGTGCTTGACACAGGTCTTGCTGAAATCATCAGAGCAGCCCTCAAAGAAGCCTTCACTCACGTTAACTTCGATGTTGACGGCGACGAATTCAAGGCAGGTCTTCTTGAAGCTCAGAAGGTTCTTAAGGAAAAGGTTTACAATAACCCCAACTATAAAACCGAAGGTACTCTTTCACTTGTAGGTAACTCACACCTTGACATCGTATTCATGTGGGCATACAAGGAGTATGTACGTAAGCTTGGCAGAACACACGCAACAATGCTTCGCCTTATGGAACAGTATCCCGATTTCATTTTCTCACAGAGCACAGCGCCTACATACATTGAAATGGAAAAGCGCTACCCCAATATGTTCAAGCAGGTAAAACAGCGCATTGAAGAAGGCAGATGGGAATACATCGGCGCAATGTGGGTTGAGCCTGACTGTAACCTTGTTTCAGGTGAATCCTTTGTACGTCAGCTTCTCCACGGCGTAAGATATGCTGAAAAGACCTTCGGCATCACTCCCAAAACCTGCTGGGTACCCGATGTATTCGGTAACGGCTATGCAATGCCTCAGATTCTTAAAAAGGCAGGCGTTGAATATTTCGTAACTCACAAAATGGGTATCTGGAATGATACAAACCCCTGGCAGTACAGCACATTCTGGTGGGAAGGTCCCGACGGCTCAAAGGTATTCTCCATTGTTCCTCCCACTCACTTCATCGGCACAGTTGAAGCTGACTCATTGAAGATGAACTGGAAGAAATATACAGACAAAGCAACCATCGGCGAATCAATGTATTGCTACGGCTGGGGTGACGGCGGCGGCGGTGTTGACACCGAAATGCTTGAATACGCAAAGCGTTATAAGAGCTTCCCCGGTCTGCCCGAAACAAAGACAAGCAAGATCGAAGATTCACTTGCAAGAATGAAGGCAAATGCTACCGAAACAAATATCCCCACCTGGAAAGACGAGCTTTACCTTGAAGAGCACAGAGGTGTTCACACCACAAAGGCACTCCTTAAAAAGCTTAACAGATACAGCGAAAATCTTTACCGTCAGGCTGAAATTTTTGCATCAATCGCAATGAAATACGGTTACGAGTATCCTCTCGAAAAGCTTAACGAAGGCTGGCAGATGATTCTTACAAACCAGTTCCACGATTCTCTTCCCGGTTCACACATCACCGAAGTATTCGGCGACCTTTGCGCTATCTATGACGATATCATCGCAATCGGTGAATCAGTGCGTGACGGAGCACTCAACGCCATCGCAGGCAACATCAGCGGTGAGGCAAAATACGGCAAGCCCTTCGCACTGTTCAACTCTCTCGGTGTTGCAGCAACATCAAAGGTTGAGCTTCCCTACAAGGATGTTGAAATCTACGATGCAGAAGGCAACAAGGTTCCCGTTCAGGCTTACACAAAGCTTGACGGCACAAAGGTTCTTGTTTTCGTTGCAAAGGATGTTCCCGCAGTAGGCTACAAGGTATACTACACCAAGGATGCCGCAGTGTCCGAAGCAAAGGCAGTTGAAAGTGCAGATATCGAAAACGCATCATTCAGCCTTAAATTCGATTCATCCGCAGAGCTTGTTTCAATCTTTGATAAGAAGAACGGCAGAGAAGTTCTTGAAGGCAAGGGTAACGTATTCCGCATTTACGAAGACCTTCCCGGTAAGTACGATGCATGGGATATCGTTGCAACCTATACAGACCGTCAGTTTGACACTGAGGCAGGCAAGGTTGAAAGCGTTGTAACAGGCGATGTATTCACCTGCGTTACAATTTCAAAGAACATTATGAAGTCAGTTCTCAAGCAGAACATTATCCTTTATAATGACCTTGACAGAATTGATTTTGATACATTCATCAGCTGGCATGAGCAGGAGAAGCTTCTTAAAGTAGGCTTCGATGTTGACATCAAAGCTCAGAAATTCACCAGAGATATTGCTTACGCAACAATCGAAAGCTCAAACTACCGCCACAATCCTTACGATAAGGCCAAGTTTGAGGTTTCCGCTCACAACTTCATCGATATGTCAGAAGACGGCTACGGTCTTTCAATCCTCAACGATTGCAAGTACGGCTATGAGGTTGACGGTCAGAGAATGATTATCACTCTTCTCAAGGCTCCCATGAATCCCGACCCCAAATCAGACAGAGGCGACCACTACTTCACATATTCACTCTACCCCCACGCAGGCTGCTGGAAGGATGCTGAAACTCTCGTAAGAGGTCTTGAAATCAACAATCCCATGCTTCCCGTTGAGCTTGCAGAGGATGCAAAGGGTGCTGAAAGCGGTTCATTCATCAGCGTTGACGGCAAGAATGTTACTCTTGAAGCAGTCAAGAAGTGCGAAGATGAAGATGCATACATCGTGCGTTTCGTTGAAAAGTCAGGCAGAAGAACAAAGGTTAATGTTCAGTTCTTTGCAGAAATCGCAAGCGTTGCAGAGTGTAATCTCCTTGAACGCGAGGATGTTGCAGCTGATATCGCAAACGGCAGTGCAATGAGCTTTGAAATCAATCCCTTTGAAATCAAGTGCTACAAAGTTAAAGTAAAATAATTAAAACGAACAAGACCTCCGGGGAATATTCCACGGAGGTCTTCCACTTTATAAAGTTAAAAATATGACGATATTCTGCCAACGAAATTTACGGCAATTTCAAGCATTTTTTGAAAGCCGTCGAGAGTTTCGGGTCTGCTGAGCCACTCCATAAGGTCAAAGCCGAAAACCGAAAGAACCTTTTCGATTATCCCCACAACGATTGCAAGAGGAATCATCCAGAAACCTACAAATGCCATATAATCACTCCTTTCGGACTGATTATAGCATTTGCGGATAAACAAACAAGAAACCCCGCTTTACAAAGTGAAAAATCCCTGTAAAGTGGGGTTTACATATTCAGATTATCCTAAAATTTTCAGTGCACCTGTGGGGCAGACCTCCGCACACTTGCGGCAATCCTTACAAACGGCAATTCTTTCACTGCCTTCAAACTCAGGCTTGATTACCGTCTTGAAGCCTCTGCCCACAAGACCGAGAATACTTTCGCCTGCAATCTCCTTACATGCACGGACACACATATTGCAGAGAATACATTTGCCCTGGTCACGCTCAATGGTAACAAGTCTTGTTTCCTTGAAGCAGGCATGCTTTTCACCTGCAAGCCTTGCAGGGTCAATGGGGTCAAAGTTAGCATATCTGATAAGACGGCAATCCTTGAAATCGTGGCAGCCGCATTCGAGGCAGCGTTTCGCTTCGTTTCTTGCCTGCTCCTCGGTGAAGCCGTTGAGAACAGCATCAAAATTATGCTTTCTGTATTCGGGGTCTTTTACCGACATAACCGCTCTTGCCTTCTTCTCGCGGTCGGCAAGCATTTCGGCGGTTACGTTGCGCTCCGAATAGTAGGGCTTGGGGAAATCCATAGGCATACCGAGAAGATATGCATTGATTGCTCTTGCGGCAACATTTGCCTCCGCAATGGCATCAATGGCTATTGAGGCACCGTTGTTTGTAGCATCACCTGCGGCAAACACACCTTCAATATCAGTAAGGCAGGTTGTTTCATCAGCCTGAATTGTTCCCCAACCTGTTGTGCCGATTGCTTCAAGACCCGAGGGAGCATATTTCTGACCGATAGCCGAAATAACCGTATCAACATCAAGGATTCTGAACGCACCTTCAACGGGCACGGGTTTTCTTCTGCCTGATGCGTCAGGCTCGCCAAGCTCCATAATCTGAAGCTTCACTGCCTTTACCTTACCGTTTTCACCGATAATTTCATCGGGATTTGTAAGGAAAAGGAACTCTACACCTTCTTCAATTGCTTCTTCGATTTCTATATCCTCAGCAGGAGCTTCGGCTCTTGTTCTTCTGTAAATTACATAAACATTTTCAGCACCGCATCTTACGGCTGTACGGCAGGCATCCATTGCAGTGTTACCGCCGCCTACAACAGCAACATTCTTGCCGATTTCGGGGATGTTGCCCATATTGACTTCACGGAGGAAATCAATGCCGCTGAGCACGCCTTCGAGCTCTTCGCCCTTACAGCGCATACTGCTGCCCTTCCAGGCACCTACGGTTACAAGCACAGCATCCGCACCGTTCTTGATTTCTTCAAAAGAAATATCCTTGCCCACCTTAACATTGTTTTTCATTTCAACGCCAAGCTTCGCAATGGCTGCAACCTCTTTTGCAAGCACAGCTTTGGGCAGACGGTATTCGGGAATACCGTAGCGGAGCATACCGCCCATTTCGGGCATTGCTTCGTAAATTGTTACATCGTGACCTGAAAGGCGGAGATAATATGCCGCCGTCAGACCTGCGGGACCGCCGCCGATAATTGCAACCTTCTTGCCCGTTGACTCCTCGCAGACTGCGGTATAGGGGGCATCTGAGGCAAGGTCGTTATCCGCCGCAAACGCTTTGAGATATGCAACCGAAAGAGGCTCTTCAACGAGCCTTCTGCGGCAGTGTGATTCGCAGGGATGGGGACACACTCTGCCGATTGATGCAGGAATAGGAATTTTTTCTTTGATAATTTTAACAGCTTCCTTATCGTCGCCGTTTGCAATGGCTTTAAGGTAACCCTGAATATCGGTATGTGCAGGGCAGTTAAGTGAGCAGGGTGCAACACAATCGCCCTCGTGGTCACTCATAATAAGTTCAAGTGCAATTTTTCTTGCCTTCTTTACTCTGGGTGTTTCACTGCTGAGCACCATTCCGTCTGCGGCAACGGTAGCGCAGGCTCTCATAAGCTTGGGCATACCCTCGCCCTCAACAAGGCAAAGTCCGCAGGCACCGTAAAGCTTTAACTGTCCGTTATAGCAGAGATTGGGAATCTCAATGCCGTTTGCGGCGGCTATATTCAGCACGGTTTCGCCCTTGTTTGCGATACATTCCTTGCCGTTTATTGTAACCTTAATCTGTTCCATTTTGCCGCCTCCTTTATTCTACGATTATTGCACCGAAGCGGCAGGAATTCACACACTGACCGCAACGGATACAGATATTATCGTCAATGATATGTGCCATTTTAACTTCTCCGCTGATTGCCTTTGCCGGACACTTCTTTGCACAGAGAGTACAGCCCTTACACTTATCCGCATCAATGGAGTAAGTAAGCAGGTCAACACATTCCTTTGCAGGGCACTTTTTATCCCTGATATGTGCTTCGTATTCGTTTCTGAAATATCTTATGGTTGTAAGCACAGGGTTAGGCGCTGTCTGACCCAGACCGCAGAGTGCACCGTCCTTGACCGCTTCGCAAAGCTCTTCAAGAAGCTCAATATCCCCTTCCTTACCCTCGCCTTTTACGATACGGGTAAGAACCTCCTGCATTCTTGCAGTACCTATACGGCAGTGCACGCATTTACCGCAGGATTCAAGGGCTGTGAAATCAAGGAAGAATTTAGCCATACCTACCATACAGGTGCTTTCATCCATAACAACCATACCGCCCGAGCCCATAATTGCGCCCGTTGCGGCAAGTGCCTTATAATCGATAACCGTATCAAGCAGGTGTGCGGGAATACATCCGCCTGAGGGTCCGCCCATCTGCACGGCTTTGAATTCCTTATTGTCACGGATACCGCCGCCGATGCCGTAAATAACATCACGGAGAGTTTTACCCATAGGTATTTCAACAAGACCGCCCTTGCGGATTTTACCCGTAAGTGCAAAAACTTTTGTACCTTTGCTGTTTTCAGTACCCATTGCGGCAAAGGCTTCGCCGCCGTTATTGATGATCCAGGAAACATTGGCAAAGGTTTCAACATTGTTTATATTTGAGGGTTTATCTGTATAGCCCTTCTGTGCAGGGAAAGGAGGTTTAAGCCTGGGCATACCTCTTTTGCCTTCAAGGGATTCGATGAGTGCGGTTTCTTCACCGCATACGAATGCACCTGCACCTGCTTTGATTCTCATATGGCAGGAGAAGCCCGTGCCCAGAATATTTTCACCCAGAAGATTTGCCTTCTTTGCCTGTTCTATTGCAATTTCAAGGTGAGTTATAGCAAGAGGATATTCCGCACGGACATAGACAATCATTTCCTTTGCACCGATTGCATATGCACCGATAAGCATTCCTTCAATAAGACTGTGAGGGTCTGATTCAATAACGGCTCTGTCCATAAAAGCACCGGGGTCGCCTTCGTCGGCATTACAGATGAGATATTTTTCATCGCCGGGGCTCTGACGTGCCGCATTCCACTTGAACCAGGTGGGGAAACCTGCACCGCCTCTGCCTGCAAGACCCGAAACCTTGATTTCTTCAATAACCTGCTCGGGAGTCATTGTTTTAAGTGCCTTTTCAAGAGCCTGATAGCCGTCGGCCTCTCTGTAATCATCAAGAGAAACGGGGTCAATAAGACCGCAGTGACGCAGGGCAATTCTTGTCTGCCTTGAAAGAAATTCTTCATCTTCGGCAGTAATTGCAAGCTTTTCAACAAGTGATAAATCTCCGCTTCTTGCCGCTTCAACTATATTCTCCGCATCCTCAGCCGTAACCTTTACAAGACGCTTTATAAGTTCCTTGCCATCATAGAGATCTACAATGGGTTCAAGAAAGCACATACCGATACAACCCGTACTGCCCAGAACGAAAGGTTCGTTTGCGGTCATAAGGGCTTCTATTGCACTGCGCACCTTTGACGCACCTGCCGCAATACCGCAGGAGCCTTCACCGATTACAACACGCATTTATTTGCCCTCCTTTTCCTGCAAAGCTTTGATTACGGAAACCGCCGAATCGGGGGTAAGATTTCCGTAAGCTTCACCGTTTATCATAATAACAGGTGCAAGTGAACAACATCCCAGACAGGCAACATTTTCAAGGGTGAAAAGTCCGTCTGCGGTTGTTTCGCCGTTACCTATGCCCAGATATTCCGAAATTGCGGCTGTTACACGTTCACTGCCGTTAACATGGCAGGCAGTGCCCTGACAAGCCATAATAAGATATTTTCCGATAGGAGTAAGTCTGAACTGAGAATAAAAGGTTGCTACACCCATAACATCAGCAGGTGTAACCCCTACCCTTTCTGCAATACAATACATAACATCCTTGGGCAGATAACCGTAGATATTCTGCGCCTTCTGAAGAATCGTGATAAGATTGCCTGACGACCCGGCATATTCATTAAGAACATCTTCAAGAAGCGAAAGATCGCTTTTGGGCCCGTTGCAATTACAGTTGCACATTGATATTTCCTCCCGTGTGTTTTATTTGCCGTAACACTTTAAATATATCATATAACAACATATCTTTCAACTAAAAACTTTTTACAAAATTTAAAAGGGAAGTGCCTGAGCACTCCCCTCTTGTTTTACCATATTACATTGACTTTAAGCCCGTCAACGGTATATTTCATATCGTGTCTGTAATGATTGTCTATTGCGTTGCAGAAGGCTTCAAGCATTGCCTCATCCTTCATTTCAATCGTAAAATCCAGAGTCTGACTTCTTGCAGGATAAAGTATATCGGTTACTTTAAATCCGGTAAGCCACCAATGAAGCTGTTCGGAGCGTTCAAGTATAAGCTCTTCGCCGTGATAAAGCTTCATAGACATATTCATCATCTGTTCGTCGTTTGCACAGTTGTAATACGAACCGAACGAACCTGGTTCACGGGTATAAATTCCCACCTCTGCACCGTTGCTGACAACATAGTTGCCTTTCCAGATCTGAATCATCCATTCAAGGCCGTCATAATCAAACTTGATTCGTCTTGTATTATAGAAAAACAGCGGAGTTGTGTAACTGAATATATCATAGAAAAGCATAAATCCGAAATCACGCATCCACACATTTACCATTGTATAAACAAGAAGCTCTTCATAATCAAAGTTGAATCCGAGACCCAGAAATCCGTTGCCGTCTTTGCCGTAAAGAGTAGATGTTTCGGTATTTATCATCATTCCCGTGCCGAAATCCTCAATTCCGCCGTCTCCGAGAGTTATCTGAAGATGAATTTCGTAGCAATTTTCTTCTTCAACAGGCACACAGTATGCTTTACACTCTTCGATAACACTGAAATACATACCAAGGAAGTAATAAAGACTTGCCACCAGCGTATTACCCTGTGCATCCTGCTCAAATCTGAGCTCATAAATTTTTTCTCTGAGTGCCACGGTATCAATATTGAATGTTGCTTTGGTGAACTCGGCAAGGCCGTTTATTCCGGGCAGATTTGAGCCGACAAGAGCAATGTCAAAACCGCTTTTTTCGGCAACTCCGCCACAAATTTCAGCCAACATTTCATCCATAACAAAGTTGAAATGCTCATCTTCGTATTTTCTTAACATAAGCAGACTGAAAACTTTTTTGATTGCGTGAATCGCATCTATAAACTGCTTTGATGAAATAGCGGGATAGCCGCCCTTTTCTATTATTTCACGGTATTCTTCAAAATTCGAAGGGCCGTTGTCCCATTCCAATGCCGATGCAGCAGGTGCCGCAACCGAAAAACTCATTATGAGCACCAGAATAACTGCTGTCAATTTCTTTATAACTTTCTTCATTCTGCCTCCCTGATATCCGTAACATCTCATACCGCTGATTTACCGGCTTATACAAAATCATCTTTTCTGTAACACTAACCTATATATATTACTAAATTATCCGGCAAATGTCAAGCAAGCATATTTCACAAACCGAATATTTGTCAAACAAAAAATTGAGGCAATTTCGCAAAAGAAATCACCTCAACTTAATTTACAGATACGGTTTCATACTGTCAACAAGTTCTTGTTCAAGATTGCCCAGCTTTTGTGCCATATTCATAGCGGTCTCCCCTGCGGCAGGGTACTGATTCATATACCTGTTAATGGATTTTATTCCCATTCCGCAGCCGTCGGTAATAAGGCTCGCCGCCTGCGCTTCCGTGGGCTTGAAGGCAAGCTCTGCATTGATTTTGATTGCCGACATACTTTTTGCCATAACATTTGGATTTTTCCCTTCAACCCCAAGCTTGTGAAGCTCTCCGTCAACGGATTCACCCAGATTTTCGTGACTCTGCTTGCTGTTTTTCAGAAGCTGAAGCATTGTTTCTTCCTTCACATAGGGCATAACACCGTCAATACTCGCAACGGCGGTTTTTATGCCTGCACTGCATTCACGAAGCAGAAATACCGTGTCTTTTTTACTCATTTTATCGCCTCCCGTTTTTTTAGTTTATCCGTTTTGTTGACAAATATTTTTATTTGATTTATCATTGGACATAAAGGAGGAATAAAAATGATTTTTGCAAATCACGCACACATATTCCCGAAAGAATTAAGACCCGAAGGCAGTGTTGACAGCCTTATGAAATTTCTTGATGAATGCGAAATTGACAAAGCAGTTGCATTCGCACCTTTTTCAGACAGATTTCACGAAGGCGGTTTTGAAGGGAGCCCCAACACCTGGCTTGCCGGTCAGATAAAGGGAAATGACAGACTTGTAGGCTTCGGCACGGTTGATTTTACTCGGAATCTCCGTGATGAGGTTGACAGAATTGCAGACCTTGGTTTCAAAGGAATCAAGCTTCATCCTCCCTATCAGGAATTTGTTATTGACGGACCCGAAGCATTTCAGGTTTATGAAAGAGCTCAGGAGCTGGGGCTTTTCCTCTCATTCCATTCGGGTATGCACTGGCACAGACTCCGTGAAAACAGAGTTATTCTTTTCGATGAAGTCGCCTGGAATTTCCCGGAACTCAAATTCAGTATGGAGCACATCGGCGGCTATCACTTTTTCAGAGAAGCCCTTGCCGTAATGTGCAACAATTCAAGAAGAGGCGGCAATGTTTTTGCAGGCTGGACAAGCGTTACATACAAAAAAGGCGATGCCTGGGCACTGACCGACGAAGAGCTTGAAACCGTTATATATCAGACGGGTGAGGATAACAGTATTTTCGGTCTTGATTTCCCGTATGCAAAAGCCGATAAAATCAAGGCGGATATTGAGCGCATCAAAAATCTTGACATCAGTGAAGAATGCAAAGAAAAAATTCTGGGTAAGACTCTTGAAAGAGTTCTGAAATAACAGATAAATATAAAAGCCCGTATTTCCCAAATCATGAGAAACACGGGCTTTATTATTTTCAAAAGCATTTCTTCACTGAGCTTCCTGCGAATAAACTTGATGAGTCTCTTCTATCTTCAAGCCACCCTCTTTTGTGTACGTGTATTTGACCGTTACTCTTTCGTAGACCGTAGCACCTTGATCTGAATTCCACTCAGAATATCTGTACGAATGGCTGAACGATACATCTTCGAAGCAAATGACCCTGAACGCCGTTTCGCCGTCAACTTCTGTTTTCCTTAAAAAGTAATCATCTGCCTGTGTACCCGATGCGGTTCTGCTCCATTCCCCATTCTCAACCTTATTTTCAGGCTCGGGTACGTAATCATAAATTATGTATTCACCGGGGGCATACAGCTTAACCTTTCCGTATATCGGAAAAGCCGGACCCACGTCACGGGCACGGTAAACAAGTTTTTCTCCGTTTTCCGCAGTGAATACAACCTCGTTACAATAGGATTCTTCGGTTTCAGCTTCAAAAACAAAAATCTGTGTATCGCCTTCAACTCTTGTTTCCGAAAGTTCAAACCAACCGTAATCGGTTTTTTCACATTTCCAGACCAGACCCGTGTCCTCATTATATGGCAAAGTAACCTCTGTTACGTTTGCACCGGTTGATATTCCGAACAAATTTCCCAAAAGCGTAATCAAATAAATGATGGGATAAAGCGGTAAAAGCAACACCGTAACCGAACCCATAAATCATTATCCTTTCACATTTTGTTTATTATTTCTCAATTTTAACCTGCACGGGTTTTCTGTTCTCGAAGTATGTTACATACTCAAAACCGCAGTTCAACGCGATATCATAACCCGTATCAATACCTGCACCCACGTGCTCGGTAAAGTGGGCATCCGAACCGAGGGTGAGAAGCTCACCGCCCAATTCTCTGAAACGGCGGATATAATTTTCCGTAGGCATTGTTTTGCCGATGGGCTGACGCAGACCGCTTGTGTTGATTTCAAGTGCCTTGCCATTGGCGATGAGCACCTTGAAAATCTCATCCGTAATATCATCAAAGCGGCTCAGGTCAATATCCGTTCTGCCGTGCTGTGCAAGATATCTCAAAGGATATGTAAGATGTGCAAGGGTATCGAAGCCGTTCCACTTTGCAAGAATAAGCTCCTCGTTGAAATACTCATCAAGCAGTGAATAAATTTTTTCATCGGTGTAATTGGGATAATCAAGGTCACTGAAATCGGGCATGCCTCTCAGATTATGAATTGAACCGATTACAAAATCGTATTCATAACGCGCAAGAGATTTTACCGTAAGTTCAGGCTCATAGGCAGGCTGACCTATTTCTATGCCGCGGAGAAGCTTGATTTTGCTCTCAAACTCCGTTTTTGCACCGCAGATATCTTCATAGCTTGTTTTCTGACGGACATCAAGATTGTGTCTTTCAAAAAAGTCAACATCAAAATGGTCGGTAATCGCAATTACCGAAAGACCGTTTTCTACTGCGGCTCTGCACATATCGGCGGCAGGATAATTACCGTCAAAAGAGCCGAGAGTATGCATATGCAGGTCTATTCTGTTTTTATATGACAAGGGTAACACCACTTTCTTTTAGAAAACTCTGAACATCTGAATAATCGTTCTGTTGATACCGAAAAGATTCTTGAAGAAAGAAACTATTTTCTGGAAGAATCCTCCTTTTGAAACAACCTTCTGTGAATCTGAAATTTCACTGTTGCCGTTCATAACGGGATTTCCGTTTTTATCAACAACCTTTGCGGTTACAGTAACGGTACCGCTGCCCGTCGACTTGATTTCACAAACCGAACCGTCAGCATTCTGGCTCATTGAAACTCCGCTGCCGTCAACATACCACTTAATGTATGCGCCATCGGGCAATTCAGCAGTTTTCTCTGCCGTAAGGCGAAGAATTTCACCGTAATTTATCGTTTTTGAGCCGGGATTGTTTTTGATTTTTACCGTTGCCGCAATTCTGAATACAGCCGTAACCGTAACATCATTTGCAGGCATTGTTGAGGGTATTGCACCACTCCAATTTGTAAAGGTGTATCCCTTTACAGAAGGCGTTGCGGGCTGAGTTATATTTTCACCGTAGAGATAATCAACAGACTGTGAAACACCGTTCACAACAGTTGTGAATTTATATGATTTTCTGTCGTAATAAACTTTGAGCACAAGCGAACCGTCAGCTGAAACTTCACCCGAAAGAACGCTTTTTTCTTCATTGAGAATAAAGCCCTCCGCAGCAGAAACAGAAGCTGTTACTTTTTCACCTGTTGTGCCTGTATGACCTGTTGAGGCAAGGCTGTATTCACCGTTGGCAAGCATTGTGTAGGTTTCAACGGTGTATGCAACATCGTCAGATTCAATCCATACCGCATAAAATTCCTTGTCTGCTTCTTCGTCGATTGAACCGAGGCTTTCAAGAATTTCGCCGTCAGGGGAGTCTGACCATCCTGCAAAAACATAGCCCTGTCTGACGGGAGTTTCAGATGCAATTATATCCGCACCGAAATCAACATTTGTTTCAAGGATTTCATCGCCGTTTGTAAATATGCCGCCCTGTGCATCAAAGGTAACCGCATAGCTGTTCACTTCCCACTGTGCGGTAAAGCTGAGATCATCTTCGGGCATCAGAGAAGGAACTTCGGGAACCCAGCCCGTAAATGTATAACCGTACTTTTCCGGTATGTATTCATTGATTACCGCACCTGCTTCATATTCTTCCGTACGCTCTGCAACTCCGTCAACAAACCACTCTACATTGTAGAGCACAGGCACAGTGTTATCTGCCGTTATATCAACACTGACAGCATTGATAACGGGAGTGCCCTCATACCAGTTAAGCGCAGCCGCAAGCTCTGCGGGATTGGTTGAACCGTCAGGTGCCTTGGGGAAGCTGATAACACCCTTGGGATTGGATTTGCTCTGCACCGTACCGGGAAGAACAATGCATTCAAAGGTTTTGCCCTTTGTTCCTCCGAGAACTTTCATATCGACTTCAAACATCCAATCAGCGCCGTCGTAAACAACACAGCTCCTGGTAATCATAGACCCGGTTATGAAGGAATATTTGTTGAATTCTTCCTCGGTAATGTTTCCTTCTGTAAGCTGGTTAGTCGCCGCACCTGTTCCGTGGGCTGCTCTAACCTGCTGGATATTCTTGTAAGCAAAAGACTTTCTGTCAGGATTGGTTTCAAGATAAGTTGCCGAACCGTTTGAGGGCAAATCCGCACTGAGAAGGGATTTATCGTAAGCAAGTAAAAAGTTTCCTGAGCCCGAAACATAATTTGTTGTGATTGTGACCCTCATTTTCACAGTATCTCCGCCTGCGGCGGCAGTAACGGGCACCCAATCATCCGTTTCGGAATCATAACCGTAAAATTCAGTTTTTATGGTGTAGTTATATTCAGTTCCCTCTGCCAGTGCCACAGGCACAATGCTCAGAAGCATAAGCAGAGCAATAAGAACGGATAACGCTTTTTTAAACATAAAATTTCTCCTTAAAGCAGGTCGTCGAAAAGCCTGATATTTGCAGCTTCAAGTTTAAGCTCGCCTGCCTGCTCTTTCTTAACAATTTCAACTATTCTGTCATTGATGGGTGTGGGAACACCGCATTTTCTTCCCCATTCGCATACAACACCGTTGATTGCATCAATTTCGCAGGGTTTGCCGTTGCGTAAATCCTGAAGCATTGAAGGAATAATATCCTTATGCTTTTTCATTGCAATGGGAACAAGAAGCTGTGAAATTGCACGCTTGATGCCGTTTGTGTAGTAGAAAAGCTTTGTAATATTTTTGCCCTGAACAGGTGCAAATTCCGCACCTGCGGCGTGACCTACATCAATGCATTCCTTCATACAACGCACCGCAACCTTGCGTGCATATGCATCGCCCGTAACAGTGCCGAAGGTACCGCCCATAACAGTGCCAAGTCCCGAAAATGTTGCGTTGATAAGAAGCTTCGACCATCTTGTGCCGATAAGATTTTCTTCAAAATGAACGGGACACATTTTTTCGAGAAGCCCGGTAACCATTTCAACCTGAGCATCGGTGATACCGTCCATTTTACCCATATGATATGAAAGGCTGTCGGGCTCACTTGTGAGCACACACTCACCCGGTGCGGCAAGGTTTGCACCCCATTCAACAGCACAGCCCATTGTATGCTCTTTGCCTATAATTTCCGCAATACCCGGCTCGGGAATACCGTTCTGAAGGGTAACGATAACACCGTCATCGGTAAGAAAAGGTTTGAGGAAGGCTACAACCTCAGGGTTGTGAAGCTGTTTTGTCATAAGAAAAATCACGCTGTATTTTCCGCTCATTTCATCGGGTGTGATTGCCTTTACGGGAACGGTCATTTCAACTGTACCTGTAATGTGAGCACCCTTTTCGTTAAGAGCTGCAACATGAGCCTTGTTGCGGTTTACAAGCTCAACATCAACACCGTTTTTTGTCATATAAGCGCCAAGCACCGTACCCAGTGAACCCGCGCCGTAAATTGCCACTTTTTCCATAGTGATATCTCCTTTGTATCAAAAAGTATAAAACTGATTTCCAATCATTTATTTTAACATAAACAGACCTGTTTTTCCGATATGCACAATAAACAAATTTTTATTTCAGGTTTTGTGCATATCATCAAAAATAATATTAATCCTTGTTGAACTCCCAAAAGAGTGCTATAATGTGTAGGATAATTTTATATTTATAAGGAGATTTTTACTATGAAGAAAGCAATTTCCGTAATCCTCGCACTCGTTCTTGCTTTTGGTATGCTTATCACCGCAGGTGCGGCAGACACAAATGCAGAAACAAAACTTCAGTTCGGCAATGACGGTAACTTCCGCATCATGCAGATTTCCGACATTCAGGACGGAACACTTCTCACTCCCGCAACAAAGAAGTTCATCAAAGAAGTTGTTATTGACGCACAGCCCGACCTTATCGTTCTCACAGGCGATAACATTTCGGCAGGTTCAGCTACCCTCGGCACAGAAGCAGTTGACAAGCTTCTTGTAAAGACAGCTATCAACAATTATATGTCTGTTCTTGAAGAAATCGGAATCCCCGTTGCTGTTACTTTCGGTAACCACGACGCAGAGGAAAAAGTTTCAAAAGAATATCAGATGGAAGTTTACACCTCATATGACTGCTGTGTTGCAATCGACGAAGGCGACGCCCTTTATGGTTGCGGTACATACAATCTTCCCATCTATTCATCAGACGGAAGCAAAATTTCATACAATCTGTGGATGATTGACTCCAATATGTATGACGATGTAAACGGCGGTTATGACCACGTTCATCAGGATCAGCTTGATTGGTATGTAAAAACTTCAAACGAACTCAAAGCTCAGAACGGCGGCAAAGTTGTTCCTTCAATGATGTTCCAGCACATCATCGTCAACGAAATTTACGATGTAATCTTTGAAGTATCCGAGAAAGAAAAAGATAACTATGAGTACGTTGAATTCAAAGATGACGAAGGCAACAAGAAATACAACGCATTCAGAAATGAATATCTCAAAACAGGTGTTCTCAATGAAAATCCCTGTCCTCCCTCAGTAAACGGCGGTCAGTTTAACACTGTTGTAAATCAGGGCGACGTTGTTGCAATGTTCTTCGGTCACGACCACAAGAACACCTTTGAAGTTTCATACAAGGGCGTTGATCTTGTAAATACTCCCACTGCCGGCTTCGGTTCATACGGCGATTACGGCAGAGGCGTAAGAATCATCGACATCAACGAGAACACAACAGAATACAAAACAGAAATCATCGAATATGTTGATTTCTATGCGGATAACCAGGCAATGCTTGCTCAGTATGACCTTTACGCAAATGAATCAAGTGTAGGTCAGGTGCTTGCAGCATTCTTCAAAACAATCTGGTACACAATCATCAACCTCTTTTAACAATCCGGGCGCAGCAGTAAAGCTGCGCCTGTTTTTAAAGGTGCTTTTATGACACATTCATCCGCACAAAAAAACAGAACGGTTACAGTTATCATAGTGGCGGCAATAAACCTGCTGTTATTTTTTATAAAGCTTTTTGTGGGAATTTCCGTTAACAGCATTGCGATTTACACCGACGCCATCAACAGCTTTGCCGATTGCGGTGTCTGCATTGCGACAGCGATAGGATTCGGGCTGATAGGTACGGGCGCAAATCCAAAATATCCGTTTGGCAAAGGCAAAGGTGAAGAACTGCTGGGGCTTCTTATTTCAGCAGTTATCATAGTTACGGGCTGCACTTTTGCATATGCATCAGCCGAAAGACTGATGTATCCCGTACCCGTGTGGTATTCCTCCCTTTATGCCACAATTATTGCAGCAACCGCCGCCGTGAAATTGTTTCTCGCTTTCTTCATTAAAGTGTCCGTAAGAAATCATGACTCAGATGTCATAAAAGGCATTTCGGCAGACAGCACTCTTGATTTTTTTATCACGCTGTGCACGCTGATTTCTTTTACCCTTACAGATAAAACCAGTTTTTCCGTTGACGGTCTTGCCGGTCTTCTGATCAGCACCGTTCTGATTATTCAAGGCATAATATCGGCAGCAAACACCATCAAAAAGTCAGTGGGAAAACGTGACGATAAACTTTGCGACAAAGCAAAGATGTTAATCGAAACCTGCAATGAAATTGAAGCGGTTACGGATATTCAGTGCCACAGCTACGGTGAAATAAAAATTTTCAATGCCGTTGTCACAACAAAATGCAGCACGGCAGATGAGTTAGATGAACTTCAAACCAGGCTTGACAATGCTTTGCAAAGAGAAATGAATTCTTCTCTGTATATAAAAATCCGGAGGTAATTATGAGAAATAACAATAAATCAAAAAAAGGCAAAAAAGCTTTGATTGTGCTTGCAATTATTTTTGCCTTTATCGTTATATTCACAGGCATAACAGCTGTCGCTGGTCTTATCGGACTTAACGCCAACATAAATAAAGCTCATCAATTCCCCGCTGTCGGCACAGAGCTGAAAGCAGAAGAAATGGGCAATGGTGTGTGGAATATTTATTCAGACAGAGAACTTAAAGTAATGCAGCTTTCCGATACCCACTTCGGCGGCGGCTGGCTGTCAATCAAAAAGGACTCTATGGCTCTCAACACTGTTGCTGCAATGATAAGCGCCGAAAAGCCGGACCTTGTTGTTGTTACGGGTGATATGGCTTATCCCGTGCCTTTCCAGTCAGGTACATTCAACAACAAATCGGGTGCAAAGCTTATTGCGGAGCTTATGGAAACTCTCGGAGTTTACTGGACGGTCTCTTACGGCAATCACGATACGGAAGCATACAGTTTCTACGGCCGTGATAAGATAACTGAATTTTATTCACAGTATCCTCATTGCCTTGCCCGTGAAGGCGCGGAAGGTGTTGACGGCTATGCAAACCAGGTTTTCAATATCATCAATTCAGACGGTATTATTATCCGTTCACTTTTCACCGTTGATTCCCATTCATACGTTGACGGCGATATTTTCGGAATTATGTGGAAATACGATAACATTCACGAAAATCAGATTGAATGGTACAAGAGCGTAATTGAGGAAAACAACAACCATAACAAGTTCAGGATGATGGCTTCAAGCGATTCAAGTTTCTCAGAAAACAATATGCAGTTTCTTAAAGTACCTTCAACCGTATTTCTTCACGTTCCCCTTATGGAATACAAAACCGCATGGAACGAATATGTTGATAACGGTTATAAGGACACGGCAGATGTTAAGTTCAACTACGGTAAAGCCGGCGAATCGGGTAAAGTTGTTTATCCCGGTCTTTATGACGACAATTTCTTCGAAACGATGCTTGAACTCGGCAGTACAGATACCGTATTCTGCGGTCACGACCATCTGAACAATTTTTCCGTAAACTACAAAGGTATTGACCTTACATATTCTTACAGCGTAGACTACCTGGCGTATGTAGGTATTTCAAAACTCGGCTCACAGAGAGGTTGCACAATGCTGACCGTTGCAGAAGACGGCGGAATCACATACAGCGCAGAGAACTATTATCAGGAAAAATACATCTCCCATTATGAAAAGGAAGAGGTAACCATGCAGGAGTTGGGCCAATGAAAACAGGACTTATTCTTGAAGGCGGCGGAATGCGCGGACTTTTCAGCGCAGGTGTTATCGATGTCTTTATGGAAAACGGAATCGAGTTTGATGCCGCAATAGGTGTTTCCGCAGGCGCGGCTTTCGGTTGCAACTACAAATCAAGGCAAATCGGCAGAGTTATCCGTTACAACAAGCGCTTCGCAAAAGACCCCAGATTCTGCAGCATCAGATCGCTTATCAGAACAGGCAACCTTTTCGGTGCGGAATTCTGTTACCACACAATTCCCGATACTATTGATATTTTTGACACGGATGCATATGTTGAAAACCCTATGGATTTCTATGTTGTTGTAACCGATGTTGAAACGGGTGAAGCGGTTTACATCAACTCTGACGAAGCAGGCGATGATGCCCTTGAATTTTTCAGAGCGTCCGCATCAATGCCCATTGTTTCAAAACCCGTTGAAATACGGGGCAAAAAATATCTTGACGGCGGCATTGCAGATTCTGTACCTTTACAGTATTTTGAAAGTATCGGCTTTAAAAAGAATGTTATCATTCTGACCCAACCCGAAGGATATATCAAAAAGCCCAGTTCGGCAACAAAGATTATAAAATATGTGCTTAAAGAGTACCCTATGGTAGCAAAGGTTATGGAAAACCGCCATAACGAATATAACGAAACCCTTGCTCTTGTTGATGAAAGAAAAAAATCAGGTGATGTGATTGTGATTCAGCCCGATGCTCCCCTTGAAATCGGCAGAGTTGAGCATAACCCTGATGTTATGCAGAAGGCTTATGACCAGGGCAGAGCCGTCGCAATCAGGATGCTTGATGAAATAAAAGCTTTTATAAAATAAGTAAAACCCGACGGAGTCTGACTCTGTCGGGTTTTTGATTTATTCTTTGTTTCCGCATTTGCCTGCACAGGAATCGCTGTACGGGCAGCCTATACATTTGCTGCCTTTTTTCTTTTGCCTGTAAATGTATACCGAGGCAAAACCGATAACAACCGCAACAACTGCAATAATAATGATATTTTCCATAATTATCTTTTTGCTCCCACGGGAGTTTTTTTGCTTTTAAGTGCTTTTGCTTCCCTGATTTTTCTGTCGGAACGGAGCGAGAGATAAACAAGAATTCCGATGAACATAACCACTGCCACAAGACCCTGAAGGAAGCCTTCGCCGAAGCTGCCTGTTGAAACAAGCGTTCCCACCTGATATACGAGATAGCCTACGGTAAAGCCCGTGCCGAGCTGAAAACCGATTGCGCCGAAAAGCCATACCTTGCTTTTCATTTCGCTGTTCATGGCACCCATTGCCGCAAAGCAGGGAGGTGAGAAAAGATTGAACATAAGATATGCAAGCGCCGCCGCCTTTGTTATGGCAAACACACTTGCAACCTCTGCACCAGCACCGTCAATAAGCGCAAGCTCTTCGGTATCGATAAGATTTTCAAGCCCCACGAAGCAAACGGCAAGTGTACCTACCACATTTTCTTTTGCAATAAATCCTGTGATTGCCGCCGCCGCAAGCTGCCACGAAAGAACACCTGCAACGGGAATAAGCAGATAAGCAAAGGGTCCTGCTATTGACGCAAGGATTGAAGTATCTGCAGACTCCGCAACCCTGAAGCTCCAATCAAAGCTCTGCATAATCTGAACAGCAGTATTGCAGATAAGAATGATTGTTGCCGCCTTTACGATATATGCCCAGCCGCGGCTGCACATAGATTTGATTGCTCTCCAAAGGCTGGGAGCTTTATATTCAGGAAGTTCTATGATAAAGAATGATTTCTTTGCCTGATAACCTGTAATTTTGTTGATAACAAGTGCACTGAAAAAGATAATGATTATGCCTGCAAAATACATAAGAGGAGCAACCCAGGGTGCATTCTCAAAAAATGCACCTGCAAAAAGGCTGATAACGGGTATCTTTGCACCGCAGGGCATAAGAGGCGCAAGCAAAGCTGTTGCTCTGCGTTCACGCTCACTGCGGATTGTGCGGCACGCCATAACACCGGGCACCGCACAGCCCGTGCCGATGACAAAGGGAATAACCGATTTGCCGCTTAAACCGACCTTTTTGAATATGGGGTCAAGCACAACCGAAACCCTTGCCATATATCCGCAATCTTCAAGAAGCGCAATAAGAAAATACATTACCATTACCAGGGGAAGAAAGCCTATAACAGCAATAGCACCGCCTATAACGCCGTCAACAAGCAGCGAATAAAGCAGAGGGTTTGCACCCGTAAGCATACCGCCTACCCAAGCCTGAAAGCCTTCGAGAAGGGTTACAAGCCCGGGCAAAACTCTGCCGTCTGCCATTTCATAGCCTTCCGCAATCCACACACCCGGGCCTGCCTGCGAAATCCAGAAAACAGCAAACATAACCACTGCAAAAATGGGTATACCAAGCCATCTGTTGGTAAGCACCGCATCAATCTTATCCTGAAAATTCCTGTCCTTCGTATAAACCTTACGGCTTTCAACCTCTCTGACAATGCCGTTTACAAATGCAAAACGCTTGCGGTCCGCTTCGGTAACTGCGGCTTTATCCGTAAGGTCAATATCACCCTGAACATAGGGAGCAACCTGAACCTTGCCTGCCGCATTGACAGCCGCTTCAACAACGGCATTAAGTCCGTCAGCCGAAGTGGAAACAGTTTCAATAACCGGGCAACCAAGTTTCTGAGAAAGTGTTGCCTTGTCAATTATGGTTTCTTTTTTCTTGTTTATATCAGACTTATTGAGTGCAATAACAACTGGAACACCCAGTTCAAGAAGCTGAGTTGTAAAGAAAAGACTTCTGCTCAGATTTGTTGCATCAACAATATTTATTATAACATCAGGCTTTTCATTTTTTATGTAGTCCCTAGTTACACTTTCTTCCGATGTAAAAGGTGACATGGAATACGCACCGGGAAGGTCAACAGCAATAATACCTTCTCTGCCGCTGCAAAGATTCTTTTTTATGGGATGTTCTTTCTTATCTACGGTAACGCCTGCCCAGTTTCCGACCTTTTCGTTTCTGCCCGTAAGAGCATTATACATAGTGGTTTTTCCGCTGTTGGGGTTACCTGCCAACGCAATTCTCATATGATATCCTCCTGATTTTTGCGGTTAGTCTGCGCTAACCTCCGCGTAAAAAAATAATCTGCCGAAGCCGATTATGTTGTTCATATTATTATTGCTTCCGCAAGCTGGTTATCAATATTATATCTGCCATCTTTAACAGATACAATACAGCCACCCTTTAAGTGAGAAACAACGGTAATGGGCTCACCGCTGTAACAACCGAGTGAAAAAAGAAAAGCATCCAGATCTTCATCATCGGTTTCTATATCAAGAATTATATATTCTCTTCCTTCTTCTGCTTTTGTTAAATTCATAAGTATACCTCAAACACAATTAGTCATCACTAACTACCCATAATTTTAATGATTTTTATCCCGTTTGTCAACAGTTTTAATTCAAAAAATTTCCTTAATTTATCATTTTGTTATATTTCATAACCCGCTGCGAATATCATCAGTTATATTTGTTGAAAAATTAATAAAGCGGCTGTCATAAGACAACCGCTTCAGAAATTATTCAAAGTTGCAGATAACACTGTCACCCTCTGCGGTAAGCTTTACCGCCTTCACGGGGTTATCATAGCTGTTAACGATTTTTTCGGTAATAACATCCTCCACATTTCTGCGGATGGTGTTGCGCAGGTCTCTTGCGCCTCTTGGGCCGTCAACAGAAAGACGGGCAATAGCGCTGATTGTCGCATCATCCCATGTAAAGGTGATTCCCTTATCAAGCATAGGATCAACAAGCTCTTTCAGCATAAGCACCGCAATTTCCTCATAGTTTTCCTGAGTAAGGTCGTTGAAAACAACAACCTCGTCAACTCTGCCGATAAATTCGGGTCTGAGGAACTCGTTGAGTGCCTTCATTGCTCTTTCTTTTGATGCGTCATTCTTTGATTTTGCAAAGCCGAGAGCGCCTGAGCCTCTGTTACTGCCTGCATTTGAGGTCATAACAATAACCGTATTTTCGAAGCTTACGTTTCTGCCCTGAGCATCGGTAATTTTACCTTCATCAAGAATTTGAAGAAGAATATTCATTACATCGGGATGTGCCTTTTCAATTTCATCAAAAAGGACTACCGAATAGGGCTTACGGCGCACCTTTTCGGTAAGCTGGCCTGCTTCGTCATATCCCACATAACCGGGAGGCGAGCCGATAATTCTTGAAACGGAGTGCTTCTCCATAAACTCGCTCATATCAAGTCTTATGAGAGTTTCGGGAGTATCAAAAAGTTCTTTTGCAAGAAGTTTTACAAGCTCCGTTTTACCTACACCCGTAGGACCCACAAAGATAAATGATGCAGGTCTTCTTCTGGGATTAATCTGCACTCTGCCGCGTCTTACCGCAGCACTGACGAGTGAAATTGCCTCGTCCTGTCCGATAAGCCCTGCCCTGAGATTTTCTTCAAGCTGAGAAAGACGGCGAAGATCACTTTCAATAACCTTGCTTGCAGGGATACCTGTCCAGAGCTGAATAACCCTTGCAAGATCATCCTCGGTAACCTGATTGTCAGAAGCCAATTCTTCAAGCTTCTTGACTTCTTCTTTCTTCTGGATGATTTCAGCCTTGACCTTTGCGATTTCTTCGTAATCCGCTTCACTTTCTTCCATAAGTGCGGCTTCGTGAGCCTCCATATCCGCAAGCTGAGCAGAAGCAATCTCAAAATCGCTTATATTCTTGTTGCGAAGATTTGCGCAGGTGCAGGCTTCGTCAAGAAGGTCGATTGCCTTGTCAGGCAGGAATCTGTCATTGATATATCTTTCAGAAAGACTTACAGCCTTTTCAATAAGGGTATCCGTTACCCTTACCCTGTGGAAATCTTCATAATAATCCTTGATGCCTTTAAGCATTTCGGCAGTCTGCTCAACAGAGGGCTCTTCAACTCTGATAGGTTGAAGTCTGCGTTCAAGCGCCGCATCCTTTTCGATATACTTTCTGTATTCGGTAAAGGTTGTTGCACCGATAATCTGAATTTCACCTCTTGAAAGTGAGGGTTTGAGGATGTTGGCGGCATTCATTGAGCCTTCCGCATCGCCCGTACCCACAAGTGAATGAACTTCATCTATGAAAAGAATAATATTGCCTTCACTGCGTACTTCTTCAACAAGGCCCTTGATTCTGCTTTCAAACTGACCTCTGAACTGTGTACCTGCAACAAGTGCTGCAAGGTCAAGCATATGAATTTCTTTGTCTTTAAGCTTTGCAGGAACATCACCGTTTGCAATTTTGAGTGCAAGACCTTCCGCAATGGCGGTTTTACCTACGCCGGGCTCGCCGATAAAGCAGGGATTGTTCTTCTGCCTTCTGCAAAGAATCTGAATTGCTCTGTAAATCTCGTTTTCTCTGCCGATTATACGGTCAACCTTGCCTGCCTGAGCTTTTGCGGTAAGATTTGTGCAGAACTGACCGAGATACTTACGCTTTTTCTCGGCACCCTCTTTATCCTTGCCTTTTCTGCCGCCCCATTTTCTCTTTTTCTCCTCAGAGCCTTCGGAGGTATCGGACTGTGACTTATCCTCACCTGAACCGTTCATTGCTCCGAAATTCTGAAGGAAGGGCATTGTGCCTGCTCCGCCGGGTTCAAAGCCGTCCTCACCGAACATTGCTTCAAACTGCTCGCTTACATCTTCAAGCTCATCCTCGGATATGCCCATACTCTGCATAATCTGCTTGACGGGTCCGATATTCATTTCCATTGCACACTTTATGCAAAGACCCTCCTGCGTGGTCTTTTCGCCCTCAACCTTTGTTACAAAAAACATTGCAGGGCGTTTTTTGCATTTTGCACATAAAACCTGTTTCATTTGTTAGTTTCCTTTTGCCGATTATTTTGAATTTTTCTTTTCTTTTATCTGACTGATAACTCCGGGAACATAGCTGAAAAATGCAACCAGAGTAAGCACAACACTGATGCCTACAAGAATAAGCATAACCGTGGCTGAAAGTGTATATACACTGCCCAGAATACCGATATCGGGGCCGAACGCCATAATAACACACATAATTGTATAGAATGCAAAGGTTGCAATCTTACCGGGCATTTCTGCGGCAACGGGTTTAAGACCGAACATAATCATTATTGCACCGCCAACAACCATAACAGCTTCCTTGATAAGGAAAATAAGGAAAATCCAGCTGAATGCCTTTACGGTTTCGTCACTGCTGCCCTTGAACGCTATGTAAAACATAATCGCAATGGTAATCTGACTGAGCTTATCTGCAATGGGGTCAAGAAGCTTACCGAGAGCGCTTATCTGATTGAACTTACGTGCAATCTTGCCGTCAAAAAAGTCTGTAAGACCCGATATTGCAAGCACAATAACTGCCCAGAGATAATCACCGTTATTGAAAAGCACTGCAAAAACGGGGATAAGAGCAATTCTGATAACCGAGAGAAGATTGGGGATTGTAAGACATCCCGTAAAATATTCCTTTAATAAAGCCTTCATTTTGTTTCCTCCTTAAATCAATTGTATAACAAACTGAGTTATAACCGAATCATTAACTGCCGTGTAAAGCGGAGTATCCGCAAATATGCCGGTACACATTCCAAGCACCGTACAGATAATCACCACTGCTATCGCACCTTTGAGTGCACCTGCAAGACCTCCGAGAAATTTGTTTATGCCTTTGAGTACGGGTAGTTTGAAAATTCCGTTTATGAGAGATGCACCCATTGAAAGTATGAATTTTGAAACCATAAATATCACAAGGAAAGATACAGCTGTTACAAACGCATTGATAAACGCAAGCTCTGCCGCATTATAAATTTTTTCCGCAACGGCAGTAATCTGTGCATTGTCCGTAACACCCGAAACAAGTGCTTCAACATTTATATTTGCAAAAGCGGTAACCGCCTCAGCTATGCTTTGAGGAATGGCAGCAACAACCGCCTGAGTGCCGCTTGTTATGTTGTCGGAAATAAGATCCGCAAGCCACTTAACACCCATATCGTGAATAAAATTGGTGTTCACCCAATCAGCAAGCTGAGGTGCAAACTCCTTTGCAATAACAATACTGATTACTGTTACAGCAAGTGAGAGCACTGTTTTTACAAAGCCCTTGCGTCTGCCGTCAAAAATTGAGGCAACCAGAATAAGAATAAGTATTCCGTCAAGAATCAAAGGTAAGAATTCCATATCAGCCCTCCTTAATACTTATATATACAACCATTTTCTACTGAGTAAAGAGTGCCTGAGCACCAGAAAAGCTCCGTCACCGTATGCTCTGCTTCATACTTTTTGCTTTCGTTACCGGTTGAAGAATATACGGTTATATCTGCACCGCTTGAAAGAGCAATTCTGCCGCCGCTGAGAGCAAAACAGTCAGGCGTTCCGTCAACAGTAAACTGTGCTGTTTTCTTGCCGCTTTTGGCATATCTCACAACAGAGGTTTTTGAACCTCCGAATTCCTCGTGGCATATAAGCACATTACCCGCATCATCGGCATTGACTGCAATAATGCTGTCTTCGGAATAAATAAGTTCCTCAACCGCATCGCCGTTTCTGTCAAGCACAACAGCCTTGTTATCGCCAACGGCAATGATTTTGTTTGAATCGGTAAAGAACACTCTGAGAAAAAGAGTTCCTCTGTATGTAAGGTCAGCCTTAGGCTCAGCAGAGTTTATATTGAAAATGATTATTCTCGTATAAATTTCTGCATTTTCCACACCAACGGCGGTAACAACAATATTCCTGCCGTTTTTGGAAAGACCTATATCGGAAATACGCTCCTGCGCACAGTTCCACTGAAACACTTTTTCAAAGTGAGTATTATAGACATTGAGAACGCTCTGATATTCATCCGACGCATAGGATACAGCAATATAACCGTTCTTGGCAAGACCTGCGGCAACAGCCGCATTTGCTTCTTCGATTTCACCCAGCTTTTCGGTTTTGCTTTGAAGGATAAGCTTGTTTGAGGTGTTGCTGTAAATCAGTGCTCTGCCGTTTTTGGAAATAACCTTTGAATCGGCAGAATCCAGCTTCATGGAAAAGACTTCGCTTGCAGAAGAACTGAGTACCTTTACGGAATCCTTGTATACCGTCAGAGGCTTGCCGCCGATTGCGGTAACCTTGCGGAATTCAAATGAATCAAGAGCGTGGGGATAACCTTCCCCTTTTGAAAAAAGTGTTCTCACTTCTCTTACCGTATCGGTCACATTGGACATTGCAACATTACCCAGAAGCCTTGCACTGAGGAAAAGAGCACAGCACACAACAAGAATAACAAGGGGTATTCTCAGAATTTTAAAAATTCTTTTAGCCAGCTTTTTGTTGCGGTGTTTTGAAAGGTCAATAATTTTTTTATTTGCCATATTGCCCTCCTTTTAATAATGTATCTTATTCAGATAAAGCCCGTGAGCAGGTGCGGTATACCCTGCATTTTCACGGTTTCGGGAAAGAATTATCTTTCCGATTGAACCGGCAGGTATCTTTCCTCTTGAAATGTCAATAAGAGTGCCCGTCATAATACGCACCATATTATAGAGGAAGCCGTCTGCCTCAACTCTGAAAATCACCATATCCCCTTCACGCTCAACAGATGCATTCACAACCGTTCTTTTTGTATCCTCTACACTGCTGCCTGCGGCACAGAAGGCATCGAAATAATGAGTACCGATAAATGCCTTTGCCTGCTCATTGAGGAATTTTTCGTCAATGGGATATTTGTAGTGAAGTGAATAATTGTAAAGGAAAGGATTTTTGTTGGGTGAATTCCAAATTTTGTATATATATTCTTTCGACTTGCAGTCATACCTTGCGTGAAAATCAAAATCCACCTCACGGCAGTCAAGTGCGGCAATATCACAGGGAAGAACCGCATTGAGTGCACCCACAAGTCTTTTGCATTCAATATTGCTTTCGGTGCGGATGTTACAGCAATACATATTGGCGTGAACACCCGAATCCGTTCTTGAACAGCCTACAACATTATCACGCTTGGAGCAGATTTGTTCCAGTGCATTCTGCAAAGTTTCCTGAACGGTAACCGCATTTTCCTGAACCTGCCAGCCGTGATAAGCTGAGCCGTCAAATGAAATTGTAAGAAGTAAATTTCTCATATAACCGCCTCAAAGAAATGGTTAAGAACAATAACGCCTGCGGTGATTGCTATGCAAATAATAAGCACCGCAAAATCTCTGAAAGAAAGCTTCATCTGCTTCATTCTTGTTCTGCCCTCGCCGCCTGTATAGCATCGGCATGTCATTGCAAAAGCAAGCTCATAGGCACGCCTGAATGACGATACCATAAGAGGAATGAATATAGGCACAAGTGCCTTTGCGCGCTGAATTATTCCGCCGCTTTCAAGGTCTGCACCTCTCGCCTTCTGCGCGTTCATAATGCGGTCTATTTCTTCAATGAGAGTGGGAATAAACCTGAGTGCAAGAGTCATCATCATTGCAAGGGTATGAACCTTGATTTTAAATATTTTAAGGGGCGAAAGCACCCTTTCAATGGCATCCGTAAGCATTGTGGGGGTTGTGGTATAGGTCAGAAGTGAGCTGATAATAACAAGGGTCACAATTCTTATCATAGTGAAAATTGCGGTATTCACTCCCTTTTCGGTTATGGCAATACCCCATTTTTCAAAATATACCGTGCCGCCTTCTGTGTAAATGATATTAAGCACCGCCGTGAAAACCAGAATTATCACTATGGGTTTCAGGCTTTTGAGCATCATTTTTGCAGGCACGCTTGATATCGCCGCCGCAACAACCGCTGTCAGTGCGATAAGTCCCAGTGAAAAGAAGCTTTTGCAAAGGAAAATAGTAACAATAAGCAGGAAAGTCAGAATAAGCTTCATTCTGGGGTCAAGTCTGTGCAAAACGGATTTGCCCGGATAGTACTGACCTATTGTAATATCTCTTATCATTTCGCAGACCTCCTTTCAATGAGGTTGCGGAGAATTTTTTCGCCCTGCTCCACGGTATAAACATTTGCAGGTACATCAATGCCCTTTGCTCTGAGCTTTGCAAAAATCTCTGTTATTTCAGGCACATTAAGCCCCATTTCACGAAGCTCATCGCCTCTTGAAAAAACCTCATCAACACTGCCCTGCATTGCAACAGATGCGTTGTTCATAACAATTATTCTGTCCGCCATACCTGCAATGTCTTCCATACTGTGAGAAACGACAATCACGGTGCTGCCGGTCTGTTTTCTATAATTCTTTATAAGCTCCGTAAGGTCTTTTCTGCCTCTGGGGTCAAGACCTGCGGCAGGCTCGTCAAATATAAGCACTTCGGGCTCCATTGACATAACCCCTGCAATGGCGGCACGTCTTTTTTCACCGCCCGAAAGGTCAAATGGTGATTTATTGAGATGCTCTGCCTTTACACCTGTAAACTCGGCGGCACGGAGCACTCTCTCTTTTATTTCAGCCTCGGAAAGCTTCATATTCCTGGGGCCGAAGGCAATATCTTTATATACTGTTTCTTCAAAAAGCTGATATTCGGGATACTGAAAACAAAGACCTACCTTAAAGCGTGACTGTCTCAGAGTTTCCTTATCTTTCCAGATATCAACACCGTCAACAAGCACCTTACCGCTGTCGGGTTTAAGAAGACCGTTAAAATGAGAAATCAGAGTGCTTTTGCCCGAGCCTGTGTGACCGATAATGCCTACAAGCTCTCCTTTTTCTATCTGTAAATTAACATCATTTATTGCGGCAACCTGCTGAACGGTGCCCTTTGAGTAATAATGGGTAAGATTTACCGTTTCTATTGCAAAACTCATACGGCACCTCCCAACACACGGACTATTTTATCGACACATCCGTCAACATCAAGCACACCTTCACCTAACCCGAGATTATGGCAAAGCTCTGTTGACTGAGGCACGTCAAGACCGCAGGCACGGAGCTTTTCAACCTGTGTAAAAACTTCTTTCGGAGTGCCGTCCATAACGGGTCTGCCGCCGTCCATAACAATAACTCTGTCCGCCTGCACCGCTTCATCCATAAAATGAGTAACAAGCACAACGGTTATGCCCATCTCTTTATTGAGGCGTTTTACCGTCTGCATAACTTCCTCTCTGCCCATAGGGTCAAGCATTGCGGTAGGCTCGTCGAGAACAATACATTCCGTCTGCATTGCGATAACGCCTGCAATGGCAACTCTCTGTTTCTGACCGCCTGAAAGCTTGTGGGGCTCTCTGTGACGGAAATCATACATATTGACGCATTTCAGGGCATCATCAACCCTTTTGCGGATTTCAGAAGGCTCAATACCCAGATTTTCGGGACCGAAGGCAACATCATCCTCAACGATTGTTGCAACAATCTGGTTATCGGGATTCTGGAAAACCATACCCACGATGCGGCGGATTTCATCTGCCTTTTCTTCGGTATCGGGAACAATACCTTTAACGGAAACTGTGCCCTTTGTGGGTTCGAGAATGGCGTTGCACAGCTTTGCAAGGGTGCTTTTGCCCGAGCCGTTATGACCCAGCACGGCAACAAACTCACCCTTATTGATTGCAAGGCTGACATCAGTCAGTGCAGGATATGCCTGCACCTGCGCTTCTTCATCATCCGCATCATATATAAATGTTACATTGTTAAATTCAATAATTTTTTCGCTCATAGTAAAATCCTGTTGATTTTTATTTTACATTCTTACCTTTCCATATTGCGCTTGCGCCGCAGGGAAGGACTCTGCCGGGTTTTGACGAAACAGGTATACCGATTTCATCGCTTTCGGTGGTGCCGCCGAACTGTTTCTGCACGGTTTCACCCAGAATATATTCCATAACACTGGGTGAAAGACCCGTTGTGTATGAATTTATCAGCACCATAAGTGAGTCTTCGTAAAGAAGCTGTGAACAAAGGTCAACAAAATCATAAACCTCGTTTTCAAGCTTCCATACTTCGCCTCCGGGGCCTCTGCCGTATGAGGGAGGGTCCATAATGATGATATCGTATTTGTTTCCTCTTCTTATTTCACGCTGAACAAACTTTATGCAGTCATCAACAAGCCAGCGTACGGGTGCATCCGAAAGGTGGCTTACCGCCGCATTCTCTTTTGCCCAGAGTGTCATACCCTTTGAAGCATCAACGTGAGTTACGCTTGCACCTGCTCTGAGTGCGGCAACGGTTGCACCGCCCGTATATGCAAAAAGATTGAGCACCTTGACGGGTCTGCCTGCATTTTTTATTATATCCGCAGTCATCTGCCAGTTAACAGCCTGCTCAGGGAAAAGACCTGTGTGCTTGAAGCCCATTGTTTTGATGTTGAATTTAAGCTCGTCAAGACCAATCTGCCACACATCAGGCATTTTTTTGCATACACGCCAGCTTCCGCCGCCCGTATTTGAACGGTTATAAATGGCGTGGGGATTATACCAAAGAGGATTTTCCTTGGGAGTTTTCCATATAACCTGAGGGTCGGGACGCACAAGGATTATATCGCCCCATCTTTCAAGTCTTTCACCGTCTGAACAGTCTATAAGCTCGTAATCAAGCCAATTATCCGCTTTTCTCATAATTTACACATCCAATCTCTGCTGACCCGGCATAGGTATACCCAGATGAGCATAGCCTGCGGGAGTTACCGTTCTTCCTCTGGGAGTACGGCTGAGGAAGCCTATCTGCATAAGATAAGGCTCATAAACATCTTCTATTGTCACGGCTTCTTCACCGATTGCAGCCGCAATGGTTTCAAGTCCCACGGGACCGCCGTTATAATTCTTAATCATTGTTTTAAGTATAAGTCTGTCGATTGAGTCAAGACCCAGAGCATCAATTTCCATACGGTCAAGGGCAAGGGACGAGGCTTCTTTGGTAATTCCGCCTTCACACACAACCTGAGCAAAATCCCTTGCTCTTTTAAGAAGACGGTTTGCTATACGGGGTGTGCCTCTTGAACGGGATGCAATTTCAAGTGCTCCTTCGGGATCAATATCAATATCAAGGATGCCTGCACTTCTGTTGACAATACTTGAAAGCTGTTCGGGAGTATAAAGTTCAAGACGAAGAATAACACCGAATCTGTCACGCAGAGGTGCACTGAGCTGACCTGCCCTTGTGGTTGCTCCTACAAGGGTGAATTTATGAAGATCAAGGCGTATTGAACGGGCAGAAGGACCCTTGCCGATAATGATATCAAGCACATTATCCTCCATTGCAGGGTAAAGCACTTCTTCAACAGCTCTTGAAAGGCGGTGGATTTCATCAATGAAAAGCACATCGCCTTCATTGAGATTTGTAAGGAGTGCCGCAAGGTCACCGGGCTTTTCAATGGCAGGTCCGCTTGTGACACGGAAGTTGACACCCATCTCATTTGCAATAATTCCTGCAAGAGTTGTTTTGCCAAGACCCGGAGGTCCGTAAAGCAGAACGTGGTCAAGAGGTTCGCCTCTGCGTCGTGCCGCCTCAATATAAATCGAAAGATTTTCCTTCGCCTTATCCTGACCTATGTATTCATCAAGGCTTTTCGGGCGGAGTGATATCTCTATATCGTTATCCTCAGAGGATGAAAATTCTGCTGAAACGATTCTGTTTTCCATATCAAAATCCATATTTCATCCTCCTTAAAAATTTTTTGCAAGCTGTTTGAGTGCCTGCTTGATCATTTCTTCTGTTGAAAGATTGCCGTCAAGTCTGCCTACGGCAATGCTTGCTTCGGATTTGCTGTAACCCAGCATTACAAGTGCGTTTACCGCATCCTCTCCTGCATAGCTTACCGTTGCTTTCTGTGCCGCCGCAATATTACCCAGAGTTTCAGAGCTTGTTGCAAAACCGTCAAGCTTTCCTTTAAGTTCAAGCACTACTCTCTGTGCAATTTTCGGACCTACACCCTGAGCCGCAGTTATGGCTTTCACATCGCCGCCTGCCACACTGACAGCCAGCATATCGGGGGTAAGCTGTGAAAGAATGGCAAGCGCCGCCTTGGGACCTACGCCCGAAACACCCGTAAGCATTTTGAAGCAGTCCAGTTCATTCTTATCCGCAAAGCCAAAAAGATCCAGAGCATCCTCACGCACGTTGAGATGGGTAAAAAGTGTATGCTCGGAACCCACGCTGCACTTGCGAAGGGTATTGCCCGTTGCGAAAAGTCTGAATGCAACACCGCCGCATTCAAGAGCAACACTGCTTTCGTCCATATATATAATTTTACCTGTCAAACTGTAAAACATAAAGCAACTTCCTTTGTTTATCTTCTGCCAAGGGAACCTATCAGCGAACCTGCACTGTGGCAGTGGCATATCGCCATTGCAAGGGCATCGGCGGCATCGTCGGGTCTGGGAATTTTTTCAAGGTTAAGCATAACCCTTGTCATTTCCTGAACCTGCTTTTTCTCTGCCCTGCCGTAGCCTACAACACTCTGTTTAACCTGCAAGGGTGTGTATTCAAAAATCGGCATCCTTGCCTTCTGTGCCGCAAGCACAAGAGTACCTCTCGCCTGAGCAACATCAATGGCAGTTTTTTGGTTAGTATTGAAAAACAGCTTTTCAATAGCCATAGCCTCGGGTCTGTACCTGTCAATAAGCATACAGGCACAGTCGTAAATCCGTTCAAGTCTTTCGTTGAAGGGTGTATGGGCTTCGGTGGTTATTGCGCCGTAATCCAAAACTCTGAAATGGTTGTTATGATATTCAACAACACCGTATCCGACTATTGCATAGCCGGGGTCAATTCCCAGAACTATCATTTTTTGTTTGACTCTCTTTCACGCACTACCATTCTTGTGGGCGTTCCTTCAAGGCCGAAGATTTCTCTTATCTGATTGTCAAGATAACGCTGATAGCTGTAATGGAAAAGCTCCGCATCATTGACAAAGCATACAAATGTCGGGGGTCTTGTTGAAGCCTGAGTCATATAATAAATTTTAAGGCGCTTGCCTTTATCCGAAGGAGGCTGAACCCTTGCGGTTGCATCTGCAAGCACATCGTTGAGTTTGCCCGTTGAAATACGCATTGCATTCTGTGTATCAACAAATTTGATAAGCTCAAACAGACGGTCAAGTCTGATTTTTTCTTTTGCCGAAATAAAGATAATGGGCGCATATGACATAAATGAGAAATCCTTCATAAGCTGTTTTCTCATGCTGTCCATTGTCTTTCCGTCTTTTTCAACCGCATCCCACTTGTTGACTGCGATAATGCATCCCTTACCCATTTCATGAGCAATACCTGCAACCTTTGAATCCTGCTCCGTAAAGCCTTCGGTGGCATCAATCATAATAACGCACACCTGAGCTCTCTCAACCGCCATTCTGGCTCTGATAACGGAATACTTTTCAATCTGGTCATAGACCTTACTCTTACGGCGGAGACCTGCCGTATCTATAAATACAAACTTGCCGTGTTTATTCTCAACAACCGAATCCGTTGCATCTCTCGTTGTGCCTGCGATGTCAGAAACAATCATTCTGTCCTCGCCGAGAACCGCATTTACAAGAGATGATTTGCCTGCATTGGGCTTACCGATAACCGCAACCTTTATTGCATCGTCTTCATCAGAATCCTGGCTTTCATCAGGCAGATATTTCAGCACCTCATCAAGCAGATCACCCGTACCCATACCGTGAACGGATGAAACGGGAATGGGATCACCAAGACCAAGGTTATAGAATTCATAAAAGTCTGCGGGAAGTTCGCCCGGTGTATCACATTTGTTTACACAAAGCACAACGGGCTTGCCGCTCTTTTGAAGCATTGCAGCAACGTCGCTGTCGGTTGCAACAACACCTGAACGCAGATCTGTAACAAGAATAATAACATTTGCACTGTCAATTGCAAGCTGTGCCTGCCTTCTCATTTGTTTAAGAATAACATCATCCGAATGAGGCTCAATACCGCCTGTATCGATAAGCATAAAACGTCTGTTAAGCCATTCACACTCGCCGTAAATTCTGTCTCTCGTAACGCCGGGTGTATCGTCAACAATGGAAAGCCTTGCACCTACAAGCTTATTGAAAAGTGTGGATTTACCTACATTGGGTCTGCCTACAATGGCAACTACATTGGACATTTATATCCCTCCTGTCAGGGCAGAGAGCAAATCTTCTCCGCCGGGTCCGTTTTGTGTAACTCTGATTTTCAATTTATCCGAAAGCTCCTCAACCGTCATATCGTCAAGGAACATATCCCCCTCACTGCGAAGGCAGTTCGGCGGAATTATAAGCTCTTCGCCCAGTTCAAGGTCTTCAACAGCCGAAGCAATATCCCTGCCGCAAAGCAGACCCGAAACGGTTATCATACTGCCCAGCAAATGATTTTTTGCGGCAACAACCTGCACCGAAAGACCTTCAATTTTATTCTCAGCTTTCTGTGAAAGCTCTTTGATAAGCGGATACGCCGCTTCACCCGTAACAACAGTCACTTTTCTGTTAAGTGAAGTGATTTCACACTCACCCAGCGCATCCTCAAACTCGGATCTGAGCAAAGCCCACATCCCCACACCGTTTTCAAGCTGAGGAAAACCGTTGTAATAATCCTCATCGGGAATTTCCCGCTCCGCTTTGAGATAAAATTCATCTGCCGCGTAAGCGATTACCGTGCCGTACTCTTCTCTGAATTTTTCATTGAAACGGTCAATTAAATCTATAACCTCTCCTGCGGTTTCACGGGTGTAAGGGTCGATATGATAAAGTCCCTCTCTGTGGTCCGAAAGACCTACGGGCACTGCCGCAATACTCTGCACCGCAGGGTACAGCTTTGCAAGTTCGTTCAGACTGTATTCAAGCTCACTGCCATCGTTTATTCCCGGGCACAATACAAGCTGTGTGTTCAGTGCAATACCTGCATCCGCAAACTTTCTGAGATATTTCAGTGATTCGCCTGCTTTTGGATTTGCCATCATCTTCACGCGCAGTCCGGGATTCATTGTCTGCACCGATACATTGACGGGACTGATATGCATTCTGATTATTCTTTCAGCCTCGGAATCCGTCAGATTGGTAAGAGTGATATAATTTCCGAAAAGGAAAGAAAGCCTTGAATCGTCATCTTTAAAATAGAGGCTTTTTCTCAGACCCTTGGGAAGCTGGTCGATGAAACAGAAAATGCATTTGTTTTTGCAGCTTCTCTGCCTGTCCATAAGGTATGTTTCAAATTCAAGACCGATATCCTCAAATTCATCTTTCTTTATAAGCACAAGCTTTGATTTGCCCTGTGCTGTTCTCAGCGAAAGAACAAGCTTCTTTTCGTTGAGATAAAAACGGTAATCAAGAACATCGTTTATTTCGTTTCCGTTTATACTCAGAAGTGTATCCCCTGCACATATTTTCTTTTTTTCGGCAATACTGCCCCAGGCAATTTCACTTATTTTCACCGCCATTATCTCACCTGCCTATACTACCCGATTTTAATTCACTGTATAGTATAACATACTTTTCTGCAAATTGGTAGTGAATTATTTGTAAATATTATAATATTTTTAAAAGAGTTGTAAAAATATCTATTGTAAATCGGATTTTTATAGGGTATAATCTATGATGTAAATGTGTGTCTTAAATCAAACAAAGGAAAAGGTAAATCGTATGTTTGTTGATATTGCGAAAATAAAAATAAAGGCAGGTAACGGCGGCAACGGTGCCGTCAGCTTCCGCAGAGAAAAGTATGTTTCCGCAGGCGGTCCCGACGGCGGTGACGGCGGTAAGGGCGGCAACATAGTATTTCAGGTTGACGATAATCTGGCAACCCTCGCCGATTTCCGCTACAAAAGAAAATACACCGCACCCAACGGAGAAAACGGTTCAGGCGGACGCAAAAACGGCAGAGGCGGCGAAGACCTCATAATCAAGGTGCCCCGAGGCACAATAATAAGAGAGGTTGAAAGCGGCGCTGTTATGGCGGATATGTCAGGCAGTGAACCCTTCATTGCCGCAAAAGGCGGCAGAGGCGGTTGGGGCAACCCCCATTTTGCAACCCCCACAAGGCAGGTTCCCCGTTTTGCAAAAAACGGTACTCCAGGTGAAGAATGGGAAGTAAGTCTTGAACTCAAACTTCTTGCCGATGTAGGTCTGCTGGGCTTCCCCAATGTAGGCAAATCAACCCTTGTTTCGGTTGTAAGCCAGGCAAAGCCCATTATTGCCAACTACCATTTCACAACAATAACTCCCGTTCTCGGCGTTGTATCTCTCGGCGAAGGCAGTTCATTCGTTATGGCGGATATCCCCGGCCTTATTGAAGGCGCAGGTGACGGCGTAGGTCTCGGTCACGAATTTCTCCGTCACGTTGACCGTTGCAGACTGCTTGTTCATATTGTGGATGCCGCAGGAAGCGAAGGCAGGGACCCCATTGAAGATTTTGAAATCATCAATAAAGAGCTTGAAAAATTCGACCCTGAGCTTGCAAAGCGTCCTCAGATTGTATGTGCAAACAAAATTGACCTTGCAGAAGATGAGCAGCTTGAAAGACTTGAAAAATACTTCACAGAGCGCGGTTATGAATATCATACAATGTGTGCACCCATTCTTGAAGGCACAAGCGAACTCATAAGTGCTGTATGGAACAAATTGCAGACACTTCCTCCCATCAAACAATACGAAGCGGAAGCGATTCCTGTTGAACTGTTTGAAAAGCAGGCTGACAAGGGCTTTACCATCCGTGTTGAGGATGATATCTATTTTGTTGAAGCTCCCTGGCTTCTTAAAATTCTTCAGCGTACAGACCTTGACGACTATGAATCGCTGCAATACTTCCAGAGAATTCTTATTTCAAGCGGAATCATTGACGCTCTCCGTGAAAGAGGCATAAATGAAGGCGATACCGTTTCCATTTATGACCTTGAATTTGATTTTGTTAACTGATTGCGGGGTAAAAAGCTTGAATTTACTGATTGATAAAAAAACGGACGTTTCATCTCTCAGCCCACTTACTCTTGCTTTTGTGGGTGATACGGTTTTCGACCTGCTTACAAGAAGTGAGCTTGTGTGCGAAGCAAACAGACCCGTCAATGCACTGCACACTGCGGCAAGCAAAAGAGTCTGTGCCGCCGCTCAGGCTGAGAGTATGAGAAAAATTCTGCCTCTGCTTACAGAGAATGAAACCGCAGTATTCAAAAGAGGAAGAAACGCTCATACAGGCGGAATTCCCAAGAATGCATCCAGTGCGGATTACCACTATGCGACGGGGCTTGAAAGCCTTTTCGGCTGGCTTTATCTGAAAGGTGAAACCGAAAGAATTGCAGAACTTTATTCAATCATCAGAAACGAGGACTGATATACAGATGACCAAGGAAAAAGCTCTCGGTCTTTTGAAAAACAACGGAATATGGCTTGTGGGCTGTATTCTCTATTCCATAGGCGTCAACAGTTTTTCCGTGCCTAACGAAATCGCTCAAAGCGGCGTAACAGGTATTGCCGTTATTCTGAATTATCTTTTTGATTTTCCCGTGGGTACGGCAAACCTTGTGCTCAACATTCCTCTGCTTATTCTTATGTGGATATATCTGGGCAGACAGCTTGTGGCAAGAACTCTGTGGGTAACGGTTATTCTTTCAACCGCACTTGACGTGCTTGCGCTTGTCGGTATACCTCAGTATACGGGAGATAAGCTCCTTGCCGCTATATTCTGCGGTCTTTTTCAGGGTGCAGGTCTGGGTATGATTATGATAACCGGTGCAACCAGCGGCGGCACCGATATCGTTGCAAGGCTTGTGCATAAAAAATTCCGCCATATTACGGTAGGCAATGTTGTGCTTGCGGCAGATGCCATCGTTGTTACCGCAGGTATGCTTGTATTCCGCAGTATTGAAAGCGGTCTTTACGCGATTATCATTATCTATGTCAGCACAAAGGTTATCGACACCATGATTTACGGTACGGGCAACGGAAAGATGCTTATGATTATTACCGAGAAAGCAGATGAAGTATCAAAAGCCATTGTTTCAACATCACCCAGAGGCGTTTCTATTGTGCCCGCAAAAGGTGCTTACACGGGTGATGACAAAAATGTGCTCATCTGTGTTGCAAGAAAACACGAAATTTCGGGTATTCTCAACACCGTAAAAGAAGTTGACGACAAAACCTTCACCATAGTCAGCGAAGCCAATGAAATTCTCGGCAAAGGCTTCAATAAAACGATATAAAGGAGAATAATTATGAAAAGAATTTTATCATTCGTTCTTGCGGCGGCTATGCTTTTCTGCCTTGCCGCCTGCACACCCGTAAGCAAAGACAGCATTGAACCCGCAGTTTACCGTGTGGAAGGTGAGCAGTATCCCCGTCTTTCTCTCAGAGATAACGGCACATTTTCATTTGTCTACAACATTATGGCAAGCCGCATCACAAAAGGTACATATTCAGTCAGTGATAAGGTGCTTAAACTTGAATGTGAAGACGGCACCGTTTACTGCTTTGATGTAAAGCGTGATGCCCTTGTATTCAACGGAGAGCTTTCGGATGAATTCATAAAGCTCAATGAAGATGAGCCTGAAATCGTTGACGGCTTTACCCTTGAACTCTGGCGTACATACGAATAATTCTTGACAACATTATATTGCTGATATATAATATTAAGGTTGAAATTTCAAAAAGCGAGGTTTTATAAATGTCAGGCCATTCAAAATGGAGTACCATTAAGAGAAAGAAAGAAAAGACAGATAACCAGAGAGCAAAGATTTTTACTAAAATCGGCAGAGAGATTGCAGTTGTAGTCCGCGAAGGCGGTCCTGACCCTGCATCAAACTCAAAGCTCAAGGATGTTATCGCAAAGGCAAAGGCAAACAATGTGCCCAACGACAACATTGAAAGAATCATCAAAAAGGCTGCCGGCGAAACAGGCGGCGCAGATTATGAAGAAATCGTATACGAAGGCTACGGTCCCTCAGGTGTTGCAGTTATCGTTGAAGCACTTACCGATAACCGTAACAGAACCGCAGGCGATGTACGTCACTACTTTGACAAGTACGGCGGAAATATGGGTCAGAGCGGTTGCGTTTCATTTATGTTTGCAAAGCAGGGCGTTATCGTTATCGAAGCAGAAGGCGTTGATGAAGATAAGCTTATGGAAGATGCACTTGAAGCAGGCGCAACAGATTTCATTACAGACGACGAAGGTGTTTTTGAAATCAGAACAGAGCCTAACGACTGCGGTGCAGTAAGAGAAGACCTTGAAGCAAAGGGTTATGCCTTTGTTTCGGCAGAGGTTGAATATGTACCCTCAACATACACTGCCCTTACAAATCCCGACGATATCAAGAACATGGCAAAAATGCTTGAAATGTTTGAAGATAACGACGATGTTCAGGCTGTATGGCACAACTGGGAAAACGCTGACGACGCTGAATAATTTGACAATTTATATGCACAAAGCCCCCGGCTTCCGCCGAGGGCTTTTTCTTTTTTATTTATCTGCTGTTTGCGGTGTTCACCATACCGAAATAGAATTCTTCAAAACCTTCGGGGTAATCCTTAGTGCCGCAGAAATCGAAATGGTCCATACCGTGCATTGTATCAAAATAATACCATCTGCCCGATCTGATTCTGTTGCCTTTTTCTATTTCCGCCTCGTAGCTGAGAGCGGTTTTTTCATCGCAGGAAGGATATCTTGCCGATGCAAGAGGCACTATTCCGTCATTCAACGCCCAGTCGCCTTCTATTTTGATTCCGTCAACGGTTTTACCTTTTGTGGAATCAAGCATCATTGAGGAAATATAAAAAATCAGGCTGAGACCTTTATCGGGAAGCTGTAAATCCGATATACTCCAAGTATTTTCGGTTGTGTATGAATAGTAATATGTATCGGGTGCAAGCTTTATTTTTTCGTTAAGCTCCGCCGCACCTCTGAGAGTCATATCGTATCCGCAGTTATCATTACTTGACCAGTAACTCTTTATTCCGTCAGGGCTGATAAAAGCACGGAATTCATCCTGCCTGGGTGTAAGACCCATATGACCAAGCTGGAATGAAAAGACGAGAAAATCATTGCCGAAAATCATTCCGATAGCATTAAGCGCCACTGACATTAATCCCATTGTCCACTTCGGGTCAACAAGCTGATTTGCAACCTGAGAGCCGTTATGAGGTGCAGAAAGAGTTATGCAGGAATGAATACAGTTGTGTCCGCCTGTAAAAAGAGGACTTGTATCTTTACCCGTTGCGGCAATTTCATCCGCATCACCGTAGGCAAGCAAAGAAGTGAAAAGTCTTACCGTTGCACCGCCGAAGGAATGACCCACAAGGTTAAGTTTATCCTTTAAATTCCAGGGCTCGCCCATTGTGGCTTTGCCTTCATAGCTGAATCCGTATCTGTCGTGACCGTGAGCGGTTGAATGAGCTTCACCGTAATCAACAACCGTACCCGTAAGCTGTGCATAAAGCTCGCAGGCTCTGTCCCACGCACTGCTGAGAGGTCCCACCAAAGGTGCGTATGCCTCAACACCGTTTTCATTGAGAATTCTTACTATATCCGTTTCAGAACCGGGCAGAAGCCCTCCACCCCAGTAGGGTGAAAGTGAATAATAAGGAGTTTCAGTGCCCCAACCACCCATACCGTGAACAAATATATAAGGATAATTTGTTTTGCCGTTTTCAATTTCTGCGGCACTTGCAGGTATTGCAAACACGCCGGAAATCAGCACAACCGTCATTATGAGTGCAATTATTTTTTTCATGAATAATCCCCCTTTGGTTCTTTATATTATGATTTTAACCTACGAAAAAATTTGTGTCAATAACAAAGCAATATGCAATTTTGTAAATTTGTTTAAAATATTTTACTATTTACTTGAAATATTATAAAAAAAATGTTAAAATTATTTTGATCAGATTAAAATATATAATTCAGGAGGCAGAATTATGGCAAAATTTTTATTCTCCGCATTCGCAGACGAAGCATCGCCCGATATTATTGAGCAGATAGCTGCCTGCAAGGCAAACGGAATCGAGTATATCGAGCTGAGAAATGTAAACGGCAAAAACATTTCAAACTTCACCGTTGAAGAAGCAAAGGAACTGAAAAAACTTCTTGATGACAACGGAATGAAGGTTTCTTCAATCGGTTCACACTACGGCAAAATTGAAATTGACGATGATTTCGCTCCTCATTTCGAGGCTTTCAAGCAGACCGTTGAGGTTGCAAAAGTGCTTGATACAAAATATATCAGAATGTTCAGCTTCTTCTTCACAAAGGGTCAGAGTCGTGAAGAGTATAAGGATGAAGTTTACGCAAGACTCAGCGCAATGGTTGACTATTCAAACGAACACGGTATCCTTTGCTGCCACGAAAATGAAAAGGGTATTTACGGCGACATCACCGAAAGATGCCTTGAACTTGCAGAGCATTTCGGTGACAGAATGGGTTGTATCTTTGACCCTTCAAACTACATTCAGTGCGGTTCGGATACTCTTGAAGGCTTCAAGCTTCTGAAAGATTATGTTACATATTTCCATGTCAAGGATTGCATTGCGGAAATCGATACTGTTGTTCCCGCAGGCGAAGGCGACGGTCATCTTGTTGAGATAATGCGTATGCTCGACGACAAGGAAGGAGTTTATTTTCTTTCAGTTGAACCTCATCTCAGAGTCTTTGAAGGTCTTGATAACCTTGAACCCGACGATGCAACGGCAAACGCAATGAACAAGAAGTTTGTATATCCTGATAATATGACTTCATTTGCCGCAGCCTGCACCGCAATTCACAACATTATTGAAAAAGAAATTCAGCCCGTAAGATTCGGCATCATCGGTGCAGGTAATATGGGTATGTCACATATCAATATGCACCTTAAAGGCAGTCACAAAGAGCTTCGCATCACTGCCGTTGCGGATATCGACCCTGCAAGACTGGAAGCCGCAAAAAAGGCAATGCCCTCTCTCAAAACATATAACACCGCCGAAGAACTTATTGACAGCGGCGAGGTTGATGTTGCACTTATCGCAACCCCCCACTACGACCACTCACCCATTGCTCAGTATGCATTCAGCAAAGGTGTTCACGTTCTTACAGAAAAACCCGCAGGCGTTTACACAAAGCAGGTTCGTGAAATGAACGAGGCTGCCGCAAAGACAGACCTTGTTTTCGGCATTATGTATAACCAGCGCACAAACTGTCTTTACAGAAAGATGCGTGAAATCATTCAGAGCGGTGAGCTTGGCGAAATCAAGCGCGTAAGCTGGATTATCACCGATTGGTACAGAACTCAGGCATATTACAATTCAGGCGGATGGCGTGCAACCTGGAAAGGCGAAGGCGGCGGCGTGCTTCTCAATCAGTGCCCCCACAACCTTGACCTGTGGCAGTGGATCTGCGGTCTGCCCGTTAAGGTAAAGGCTTTTGTTCACGAAGGCAAGTGGCACGACATTGAGGTTGAAGACGATGTTACCATTTATGCCGAATATGCTAACGGTGCAACAGGCACATTCATCACAACAACAGGCGACTGCCCCGGCACAAACCGCTTTGAAATCACTCTTGACGGCGGTAAAATTGTGTGCGAGGATAATAAGCTCCGTCTTTACAAGCTTGAAGGTCTTACAAGTGAACACTGTGCAAATGCAGAAGAAGGTTTCGGCTGGATTGAAGGCGAATGGATTGATGTTGAAACCGACGGACGCAACAAGCAGCACAGCGAGGTATGCAATAAATTTGCCGCCGCTGTTCTCAGAGGCGAAGAACTTGTTGCAAGAGGCGAAGAAGGCATAAGAGGTCTTTCAATCTCAAATGCTGCTCATCTTTCCGCTTGGCTGGGTAAAGAAATTGAACTTCCCGTTGACGAAGATGTTTATTATGCGGAGCTTCAGAAGAAGATTGCCGCAGGCAAGGCTGAAAAGGACAACGTTGTTGCAACCGTTCAGCAGGATATGTCATCAACCTTCTGATATCCTGAAAGGAATTTTAATATGAAAGTGGCTGTTATCGGGTGTGGAAATGTTGCACAGATGCACCTTGAAGCACTTAAAGATAATCCCAGAACAGAAATAATCGCAGTGGCGGATATCAAGCCCGAAAAGGCAGATTCCGCCGCCGCAAAATACGGTGCACGGGCTTATTATGATTTTGACGAACTTCTCGCCAATGAAAAACCCGATTGCATCCACATCTGCACACCCCATTATCTGCACACACCTATGGCAATCAAAGCTCTTGAAGCAGGCATAAATGTCCTTACGGAAAAGCCATGCTCCGTCAGTACAGATGAAGTTGATATGCTCCGCAATGCACAGCAGAAAAGCGGTAAAAGTGTGGGCATATGCTTTCAGAACAGATACAACGCCTGCGTGCAGTATGTAAAAAATATAATTGAAAACGGTTCTCTGGGCAAAATAAAATCAATCAGAGCCTTTGTTACCTGGTGCAGAGGTTCGGATTATTATTCTGACGACTGGCACGGCACTGCCGATAAGGAATGTGGCGGTGTACTTATCAATCAGGCAATTCATACGGTTGACCTTGTTCAGTATTTCGGAGGAGATTGCAGAAAAGTAACTGCATCGGTTTCAAACCATCACCTTAAAGATTATATTGAGGTTGAAGATACTGCAAATCTTCTTATGGAGCTTGACAGCGGAGTTGCTGCAATTCTTTATGCCACAACCGCTTATGCGGAAAACTCGGGTGTTATGATTGAGATTGCATTTGAAAAAGGTATGCTCCGTCTTGAAGGAGAAATGCTTTATTCAATCGGTACCGACGGTAAAATAACCGAAATTCTTGAAAGACCCGATGTTATACATCACGGTCAGAGCTATTGGGGTGCAAGCCACAGTACGCTTATCAATGATTATTACGATTGCCTTGAATCAGGCGAGAAATTCATAATCGATGCCTACGAGGGCGGCAAAGCAGCAAAAATTGTTGCCGCCGCTTATGAATCCTCAAAAACAGGCAATTCTGTTCGTATCGAAAGGAGCAAATAAAATGTTTCACGAAAATTTGAAAGGCAGAGTAGCTGTTATTACCGGTGGCGGCGGTGTGCTTTGCAGCGGATTTGCGAAGGACCTTGCGTCACTTGGTGTAAAAGTTGCTGTGCTTGATTTAAGAGAAGAAGCCGCACAGGCTGTTGTTGACGAAATCACCGCAGCAGGCGGCACCGCACTTGCAGTAGGCTGTAACGTTCTTGAAGCCGAAAGCCTTGAAGCCGCAAGAGAAAAGGTCAATGCAACACTTGGCACCTGTGATATTCTCATCAACGGAGCAGGCGGCAACTCACCTCTGGGCACAACAACAAAAGAAACCCTTGAACTTAAAGATATGGCAGAAAAGGCTGAGGATGTAAAAACCTTCTTTGACCTTGACGCAAAGGGAATCAGCTTTGTTTTCAACCTTAATTTCCTGGGCACTCTGCTTACAACCCAGTGCTTCGCAAAGGATATGGTAGGCAAAGAAAACACAACAATTCTCAATGTTTCATCAATGAATTCTTTCAAGCCTCTCACAAAAATCCCTGCATATTCGGCAGCGAAGGCAGCTATCTCCAACTTCACACAGTGGATGGCTGTTCACTTTGCGGATGTGGGTATCAGAGTCAACGCTATTGCACCCGGATTTTTCTCAACAATCCAGAACGCAAAACTTCTCTACAATGAAGACGGTTCACTTACAGAGCGTTCAAACAAGATTATCACTCACACTCCCATGCGCCGTTTTGGTGTACCTGCTGATCTTACCGGTGCACTTGTGTTCCTTTGTGACGAAGAATATTCGGGCTTTGTAACCGGTGTTGTTCTTCCCGTTGACGGCGGATTTTCCGCATATTCAGGCGTATAAAATTTTTGCGGCACACTGTATAAGTGTGCCTTTTTTCTTTTGCGGAAGCAAAACACCTTTGCAACATATTGTAGCGTGACTTTTTAACAGGTTTATGGTTTAATTATGCCGTAAGGAGGTGCCGCCTATGGCAAAGGTTTCAGGAAACATCAAAAAACTCCGTTCCGACAGAGGAATGACTCAGGATATGCTTGCCGAAAAAATAAACGTTACACGGCAGACAGTTTCATCCTGGGAAAATGGACGTACTCAGCCCGATATTGACATGTTGGAGCTTCTTGCCGATGCTTTCGGCACCGAAATTGAAGAACTCATATACGGCGAAAAACGCAAAATCGGTCTTGAAGCACCCAAAACCGATAAGCATAAAATAATGAACATTGTTTTTGCTACTCTCGGCTCACTGCTTACCGCAACTGGTCTTATAATCATTCTCGTTTCTTTCTGGGACCGTATTCCCGAAATCTTTCTTGCGGCACTCAGTTTTCTGCCTCTTATTGCAGGCGGTATAGCCGCACTGTGGGTTTACGGCAAAAAGAAAGACAGCATTGCCTGGACGGAAGGCGCCTGCGTTATGTGGTGTGCAGGGTTATTTTCAACAACAGCCCTTGTGTGCTCAATGTTTTCCGTAAGTATTGATATTTCTATACTGTTCACCGCACTGGCACTGCTCACTCTGCCTGTGGCATATATAATGAACACTCTTTTTCCTCTCACCGCATATTTCTTTATAGTAGCCTATCTTCTTATTTCTTTCCCCTTGAATATGAAAGCGGCAAATCTTATCCCTCTTTCTGTGGGCGCGATTCTCTATATTCTCGGTCTTATCCGCATAAAGAAAACCGACACTTCCGACCCAAGGCATAAATTTTCAGTCTGGGTTGCAATTGTTTCTTCCTGTATCATCCTTTATTTTCACGGAATCAATTCCTCAGACCGGGGCGAGGCGGCACTTCTGTGTATGATTTTCGGTGTTCTTGCAGGGTTTTATGCAGCCGACAGAGAAGGTGATTTTCCCTATCCCTTCCGTTATGTAACAGTGCCATCAATTGCCGCCGCATTCTCACTCTTGTGTTTCAATGCAGAAAGCTGGATTGGCAAACCCCATTATCTCCCCCATACCGAGAAGCTGCTTAATCCCGGTATTGCACCTTTTATTTCCGCCGCGGCGTTGATTTCAGGAATAATTTACGGCAGAAAAAATTCTGTTCAGAGCAAAGAAAAAAAAATATTTATAATCTGTTCCGCTGTTGCAAGTGCTGTATGTACATTCAGCTCAATTTTTGCCGAATATTTTACGGAAACAACAGAAATTATCGTAACCGCAATAATTATTATCCTTTCACTTGCAGTCAGTATTTCTTTAATCACCGCAGGCATAAGAAAAGTTAAACTGCTTACCGTAAATCTTGGTCTGATTATGATTTGCCTTATCATTTATGCAACTCTCATTATGGGCAGATTTGATGTTGTTTACGGCGGTATAGCTTGTGTTATTATGGGTCTTGTTCTTTTGTTCATCAATTTCAGGCTTTCAAAAATATTCAAGGCAAAGGAGGTCGAGAAAAATGCGTAAAAGACGCCCCGTTATAATTCTGCTGTGTATTCAGCTTGTTTTTACACTTCTTCTTGCTTCAACCGAAACTTCAAAGAATCTGATTATCCGCAACTTCGGCAGGGAATACACTTTTGAGGTTGAAAATCTTACCTATTACGGCAATTTCAGAGATAATATGGCGCTTCACTGCGAAATCAAATCAGAAATCCCCGGCATTTATGATTACGCCCCTGTAAAAGGCAGATACGGCATAATCGAAACCGACGAAAACGGACTTTCCTTTTTATCCGTAACAACCGACAAAAAGCCCGAGGGCAACACCTATATCAAAAGCAAGGGCGACGCAATTTTTTATTTTGAAACTCCTCATATGGATATTCACTATGAAATTTTCAGGCTTGGAGAAACAACCGACCCTCCCCTGTTTATCAGACACAATCTTACAACATCAACGGAATATGAAATAACCGCATCTGCATATGTATTCCGCGGTCAGATAAGACTTAAAGAAATATATGTTGACGGAGTTGAACTCATCGATTTTCTCACAAGACACAAGGAGGCACAGCAATGAAAAAACTACCGACAAACAGTCCGCTTGTGAAAATTCCTTTTGGCGGACTTACATCAAATATGCTTCGTATTATCGCTATGGCATTTATGATCTGCGACCATCTCTGGGCAAAGGTTGTGCCGGGAAATGATTGGATGACCTATGTGGGCAGAATGACCTTCCCCATATTCGCATTTATGATATCGGAAGGCTTCATCCACACCTCAAACCTGAAAAAATATATATCAAGGTTGCTTGTTTTTGCACTGATATCCGAAATTCCCTTTAACCTTTTCTACGGCGGAAGCTGGTTTTACCCCTACCATCAGAATGTTATGTTCACCCTGCTTTTCGGTCTGCTGGCAATAATGCTTATTGACAAGGCGAAGAAAAACAGAGATGCAAAAACCATTGCGAAGTCTGCCTTGCTTGTGATTCTGCTTAGCCTTGCATCCTTCATCGGCTTTGTGGATTACGGTTTCTGGGGATTCCTGATTGTTATAATGTTCTATCTTTTCAGAGATTTTCCATTTGCCTGGCTTGCACAGCTTGCGGCTATGGTTATCATTAACTGCGAGCTTTTTGAAGGTCAGTTTATCATCGTTGATCTTTTCGGAAAAAGCTTTGAATTTGCAACTCAGGGCTTTGCCGTATTTTCACTTATTCCCATCTGGCTTTACGGCGGCAAAAAAGGCAAATCAAGCAAAATTCTGCAATACGGCTTCTACGCATTCTATCCCCTGCATATGATTATCATTTATCTTGCTGTTTACTTTGCATAAGGAGTGATAAATATGAAAAAACACCGATCAGGTATTATTTCTCTTTCGGTTATTCTTACAGAGTTCATCGTTTTTCTCGTATGGGGGTTCAATATGGGACCGGGAGATGAAATGGGATACGGACTGATTGTAATTTATGGGATAATGCCGCTGACAGCTCTGATTTTATCCGCAATGCTTTCGGCAAAGAATTCTACGTACTTCTTTCCGGTTGCGCTGCTTGCAATTCTTTCTCATATTTTTCTTCCGTTCTTCGTTTACGGAAGCTTTGAGATCGGATTAAGTCTTTGCCTTTCGGCGATACCCTACACCATAGGCTCTCTAATCGGAACAATAACCAACACAATAAGAAATAAATAAGAAAACAGCAGGTCATTACCAATGACCTGCTGTTTGTTATTTTCTCATAAAATCCATAAGTCCGTGCCAGTCGTCACGGCAAAAATAGTGTCTGCCGTTTCTGTAACAAAAGCCAACATTTCCTTCATTAAGATATTTGCCCGCTTTAAGGAAATCGCTTTCTTCATAAACAAAACCCTTTTTGCCGTAAATCTCATACACTTCTGATGATGCAACGCAGAAAAGGAATTCAAGGTTGGGACCTGCCCACACATCCTCTGCGGCTGAGGCTATATGCACTCTGCGCGGTGCAATAAGCGCTGAAAGAAAATGCTGCTCAAAAGGAGTTTCATTATCCTTGCCGTAATAATTCTTATAATTCTCGCAAAACCAGAATTCAAAACGGTCAATTATATCTCCGATTGTTTCGTTGCCTTTACCTTTGCCTCTGTTAAGAGAGTCCCCACTGCAACCTGCACAGTTTGAATGTGCAGCAGCAAAACGGGTATCAACTGCGGCGGTAAGCAAAGCTGTTTTACCCAATCTTGAATGACCGCAGACACATATATTTTCCTTATCAACTTCTTCACGGGTCTGCAAAAAATCCATAACACGCATTGCCGCCCATGCCCACATTGCAATTTTGCCGGGTGAATATGGTGTACGCTCTTTACCGTCGTAAACAATACCTGCCAGACCGTTTGTGAAATCACCGTCATCACTCGTTACATTCTCATAGCAGAATGATGCACAGGCAAAACCGTTATCGATAATTTCTTCGGTAGGCATATATTTATCGGGTACTTCGGGTCTGAAATTAATATGCACAAAGGTTTTGATTTTATCTCCTTTGCGAGGATAAACATATGATACAGGAAATGAAAATTCCTTACCGTTCATCGTGCAGATTATTTCAAGTGCCATATAGGTTGCTTTGCCTGCACAATATCTGTCGTTATCTTCATCCACAACCCTGAATTCCACCTTTTCAGGTGCATCGGGGAGGTAACCGTATTCGCTTTCAAGCATCATTTTAAGAACAAGAGGTCTTGTTTTCTCCCATTCTTCAACGGTTGTTGCTCTGCTTGCGCCAACTTCAAGCGCTGACGGAACATTAAGCTTTTCAAGCATTTCTTTTATCATAAAAATCTCCTCGATATAAAAAATAAAAGGCAGAGGTACACGTACCACTGCCGCTTTATTTTGACTTATGCTTCCTTAACAACTACCTGCTTGCCGTTATAATAACCGCACTCGGGGCAAAGTCTGTGAGATCTCTTGAGCTCACCGCAGTTTGAGCACTTCTCGAGCTGAGGAGCGTTCATCTTCCATACGTTGGAGCGTCTCTTGTCTCTTCTGGTCTTAGAAACTCTTCTCTTGGGTACTGCCATGCCTTAAGCACCTCCTTAATTTTGTGCTTTATTAAACCGTGAGGTTTGTTATTTTAATTATCCAAAAGCTGTTGAAGTGCCGCTAACCTGGGGTCAACATCCTTCTTACAGCTGCATGAATCCGTGTTAAGATCTTTACCGCACTTAAAGCAGATTCCCTTACAATCTTCCTTACACAGGAACTTTGCAGGCAAATCAAGGAAAATATCCTCTTCTACCAGCGGATCAAGGTCAAAACGAAGCTCATTGACAAGCAGAAGCTCGTCATTCTTCTCATCATTAAGATGTGTTACGAGAGTGTGGAAAACATCAATTTCCAGAGGCACGCTTATAGGCTTTGCACAACGGTCACAGTTCATTTCGAGAACAAACTCTGCCTTTGCATCAAGCTCAACAATACCCGTATAATTGCCCGCACTGCCGCTGACCTTCACAGGAGTTGTGAAAGGCCTTACACCGCTGAGCTCACAATCGGATAAATCCAGCTCATAGCTGAACTCACGCACCATACCCTCATTGTTGAAAATAGGCTCTAAATCTAATATCATCAAATTTCACCTGAAAATCACGCACAAAATATTATATAGGGTAAAGAATGATTTGTCAACTAAATTTTTGATTTAAATTCAGATTTTTTCGCAGAATGTAAAAATTCTTTCAGGAAGATCGCACTCGTCACAAGAAATTGTGAAGGTGATATCCTGCTCTGAAATCCTGCTGAGCTCTGCAACCTTCTCAAGGAAGTTTGCAAGTGCCTCATAATCTCTGCCGCCGATTTTGAGAGTAGCGTCAACAAGGATGTCTGTTATGTCGTGGTCGCCTGCGATTACGCCGCAAAGGAAACCGTAGAATGCATCGTAACCCGATACTTTATAATGATCTGTTTCGATAAGTCTTGCTCTGTAATTTACATCGTAAGTGAGAAGTCTTTCTTTCTCGACGCAAACAACGTTGCCGTTTGACTTTTCAACTGCACCGTTTACAAGTTCGATGAGTCTCTTTGTCTTTCCTGAGCCTTTGTTACCGATAATAAGTTTTACCATTTTGAAGTCCTCCTGTGTGTTTATTTGAGTCTTGCTTCAAGTTCCTCTTTCTGAGCCTCGTAACCGGGCTTGCCGAGAAGAGCGAACATATTTTTCTTGTAGCTTTCAACGCCGGGCTGATCAAAGGGATTAACACCGAGAATGTAGCCCGAAAGTCCGCAGGCTTTTTCGAAGAAATAAATCATCTGACCCAGATGGTATTCATCCTGCCTGTCGATTTCAATGAGAATGTTGGGAACATCACCGTCTGTATGAGCAAGAACAGTTCCTGCAAAAGCCTTGCTGTTGACATAGTGAACGGTTTTGCCTGCAACGAAATTAAGTCCGTCGCCGTTAACATCGTCAAAGTCAATTTCAACATCCGTTTTGGGTTCGTTGACCCACATAACGGTTTCAAACAGCTTGCGTTCACCCTGCTGAATATACTGACCGAGTGAATGAAGGTCTGTTGAGAAAATCGCAGAAGCAGGGAAAGTGCCCTTGAACTCCTTGCCTTCGCTTTCGCCGTAAAGCTGCTTGAACCATTCACACCACATAGTCATTGAAGGCTCATAAGCTGCCATCATCTCAACTGATTTTCCGCTTCTGTAAAGAATATTTCTGATTGCCGCATATTTATAGCAGTCGTTTTCAAAAATATCTTCCTTTGCATAGGCTTCTCTTGCATCTGCGGCACCCTGCATAAGAGCATCAATATCGATACCTGCAACCGCAATGGGAAGAAGACCTACGGCAGTAAGAACAGAATATCTGCCGCCTACATCATCGGGAACGACAAAGGTTTTGTAACCTTCTGCATCTGCAAGAGCTTTGAGTGCACCCTTTGACTTATCGGTTGTAACATATATTCTCTTTGCAGCTTCTTCCTTGCCGTATTTTTCTTCGGCAAGCTTTTTGAAGATTCTGAAAGCAATGGCTGTTTCAGTTGTTGTGCCTGATTTTGAAATAACGTTTATCGAGAAATCCTTACCGTCAATAAGCTGCTTGAGTTCCGCAACAGAAGTTGAACTTATTGTGTTTCCGCCGAAATAGATATCAGGTGTATCCTTTTTGATAAGGTTGTAGTTATTGGATTTAACAAACTCGATTGCAGCCCTTGCGCCGAGATAAGAACCGCCGATACCGAGAACAACAAGAACTTCTGAATCCTTCTTGATCTTTTCGGCACATTCTTTGATCTGAGCAAATTCAGCCTTGTCGTAATTTACGGGAAGGTCAATCCAACCAAGGAAATCGTTGCCGAGACCTGTTCCGTTGTGAAGCATTGCGTGAGCCTTTGAAACTTCGCCCTGCATTGCCTCAAGCTTTTCTTTGCAGGCATAATCACCTGCGTACCTGAGATTGAGTTTTAACGCCATGTTCTCTTTTGCACCCCTACTATAAAATGCTGTGAAGTTATTTAATATATTTTACCCTATTCCGCAGATGATTGCAACAGAAAAAAGTAAATTTTATAAGAATTTCTTTCAAAAGGTGCAAATTTTTTTATTAATTCCTTTGATGATTATATTTTACCACAATTACCTTTGTATTGCAAACAGTATTTTAAGATGCAATCGCACGGAGTATCCTTGTAAAAACTATCATAAAAGTGAGGGGTTTTATTTCTTCGGGCGCGGTCAGGTTATATTCACCGATAACTTCATTATTAAGGGTAAACGTAACCTTGCCCAGCACCTGACCTTTTTCCACCGGTGCCGCAACATCCACTGCAAGGTCAATTGTGCGGTTTATTTCTTCCTCTCTGCCTTTCTTTATAAGCACAGGCTCAATTTCAGAGAGCACGGGAGTTATCTTATCGGTTACTCCGTTTATCACTGCAACATCGGGTATCAGCGAAGGCTCAACAAAGGGTGTTACGGTTGCGTAATTCGCAAAGCCCCAATTCAGCATTGCCTTTGCGGTTTCAAAGCGGTCCGAGCTGTTGTCACTGCCCATAACAACAGCTATAAGATGTGTGCCCTCACGCATTGCACTTGCCGAAACACAACACCCTGCCTTTGAGGTTGTGCCCGTTTTAAGACCCGTTGTGCCGTCATAAAAACGCACAAGCTTATTGGTATTCACAAGCTCCGTCTGACCCTCACGCAGAGAATCCATCCAGATTGTTGTATAATTTATTATTAACTCGTGTTTCAGAAGCTCCCGTGACATTATTGCAACATCCATTGCGGTTGTCATATGATTTTCAGTTGTATCATCAAGACCCGTACAGTTTTCAAAATTCGTGTTTGTCATACCAAGCTCCTTGGCTCTGTCGTTAAGCATTTTGACAAACGCTTCGTCACTGCCTGCTATGTATTCACCCAGTGCGGTGCAGGCATCGTTTGCACTGTAAACGGCAGTAGCTTTAAGCAAATCATCAACGCTCATCTGCTCGCCCTCTTTGAGCCATATCTGCGAGCCTCCCTTTGCGGCGGCAGTTGCAGAAACGGTTACAACATCATTCAGTGCGATTTTTCCGCCGTCAATGGCTTCTGTAACAAGTAAAAGAGGCATAATTTTTGTTACCGACGCAGGATACAGACGCTGATTTTCATTATACTTCATAAGTACCTTGCCCGTTGATGCATCCATAAGCACCGCCGCCTTTGCCTTGATTTCAACAGGCGGTTTCTCCTCCGCACCGTAGACACAGACACACGAAAATATCACAACGGCAACGGATAAAACCAAAGAAAACACAGATTTCAGCATTTTTTTCATATCAAACTCTCCCTTCAAAAGAATATATGTTACAATCAGCATTGATTATCACCCTGCAATCTGTTATAATTAATTTTTGGGTGATAAAATGAAAGCTGCATTCCATACTCTCGGCTGCAAGGTTAATCAATATGAATCTCAGGCAATGGCTCAGAGCCTTGAAAAGCAAGGGTTTATTATTGTTGACCCTTCCGAAAATGCTGATGTTTACGTTATTAATTCCTGCACCGTCACTGCGGAAAGCGACAGAAAAACAAGGCAGGCAGTCCGCAAATTCAAAAAGCTTCATCCCGACAGCATTGTCGTACTTACGGGATGTATGACTCAGGCATTCCCCGAATACGGAGAAAAGCTTGACGAAGCGGATATTGTTATCGGCAATAAAAGCAACCGTTTTCTTGGTGAATATATTGAAAAATACATTAACGGAAGCGGCAGAATTTTTGCCGTTGACCTTCACAAAACGGGTGATCCCTTTACTGGTGACACCATAAGCTCATTCAGGGAAAGAACAAGAGCTAATGTGAAGATTGAAGACGGCTGCAACCGTTTCTGCTCATACTGTATTATTCCATATGCAAGAGGCAGGGTGCGTTCAAAGCCTCTTGATGAACTGAAAAACGAAATTGCTCAACTGGAACAAAACGGTTTTTCTGAAATCGTGCTTGTAGGTATCAATCTTTCCGCTTACGGTATGGGCACGGATAAAAATATCGTTGATGCGGTGAAGCTTGCCGCTTCATTTGACGGCATAAAAAGAGTCCGCCTGGGCTCACTTGAACCCGACCATATTACGGATGAAATCATAAACGGTCTTGCGGAAATCCCCGAATTCTGCCCTCAGTTTCACATTTCGCTGCAAAGCGGCTGTGACGAAACACTGAAAAGAATGAACAGACATTATGACAGCGGCGAATATTATTCTCTTTGCCAAAAGCTCCGCAATGCATTTGATGATGCCACGCTTACGACTGATGTTATGGTCGGCTTTCCCGGTGAAACGGATGAGAATTTTGTAAAATCCCTTGAATTTGTAAAAAAAATCGGCTTTGAAAAAGCCCACGTATTCCCCTATTCAATAAGACCCGGCACACCTGCGGCAAAGATGGCAAATCAGATTGAAAAATGCGAGAAAGAACGCAGGGCTGCTGCAATGACCAATGCCTGCGAGGAAATACGCAGAAATTTTCTTGAAAGTCAGGTCGGAAAAGTCCTTGAAATACTTGTTGAGGAATATCACGACGGCTACGCACAAGGGTACACAAAAAATTACACACCCGTCAGAATTGCCTGCGGTGAAAGCCTGCACGGCATAGTAAAAGCAAAAATCACCGCTGTTGACGGCGATTTTTGTATAGGAACTATATAATTTTTCGGCATCGGGATAACCGGTGCCGTTTTTTTAATTCTGGCTCTTACTCAAAGGCTTTCTTATCAGAAGACTGAGAAGAGCTTTTCCGTTAAAGGGAATAAGAGGATAAAGGTAACACTGCCCGGTTACGGTGCGTGTTGAAGCAATTTCAATAATAACAATCAATATACCTGCCGCAAAACCCCACACATTAAAAAGTGCGGTAAGGGCAATAAGCATCATTCTGAAAAGCTTGAATGCATAGCCAAGCTCGAAGCTGGGCTGAGCAAAATTTGTCATTGCCACAAACGCCATATATAGCACAACCTCAGAAACAAACCAGCCTGCATTCACCGCAAACTCGCCCAACACCAAGGCTCCGATTACACCGAATGAACCGCTGAGAGATTGAGGGGTATTGATTGAAGCAAGACGGATTGCATCTATTACAAGCTCAACAATAAAAAGCTGTGCCACAATCGGCAGACTGTTCGGCTCTTCAATTCTTATAAAATCAAGCCAGGGCGGAATAAAATCAGGATTCTGCACAAGCAGAAACCATACGGGAATAAGCAGCATTGTCATTGCAAAAATAATCATTCTGACAATGCGCATATACGAGCCGATTACGGGCGACATATAATAATCGTTTGTATCCTGCAAAAAATCGAAAATACCTGAGGGGATTATCATTGCCGCAGGTGAATTATCAATAATCACAACCATACTGCCTTCAAGCACGCTTGCCGCCGCCGCATCGGGTCTTTCAGTGTATCGCACTTTCGGAAAAGGATTAAACCACTGTTTGGGCACAAGACAATCTATAAGACTCTGATGGCTCATGGTCAACGAGTTTATTGACACCGAATCAATCTTCTTTCGCAGAGCTTTAAGCATTTTATCGTTGACTCTGCCCTGCATAAAGCAGATAACAACATCTGTTTTGGATTTTTCGCCTACGGTGTGTATTTCCATTGTCAGGGCAGTGTCTCTTATTCTTCGGCGGATAAGAGCTGTATTGAAAACAAGGGTTTCCACAAATCCGTCGTGAGGGCCTCTGAGCACTCTGTCATTTTCAGGCTCTTCAACAGATCTTGCAGGGTAGGTTCTCGCATCAATGATTATTGCTTCGGAAAATCCTTCCACGAGCATTGCAACCGCACCCGAAAGCACTGCTCTTATCAGGTCATCAACCTTTGAAATCACATCGGTTTCCACATAAGGAATAAAAATATTTGCAAAATCTCTTGTGTTCTGACAGCTTTTCATTGTTTTTTCATCGGCTTTCATAAAATAAGCCATGGTTTTTGCCATTGTTTCATCCTTACAAAAACCGTCAATAAAATAGATTTTGGCATTTCGCTTGCTGATTTTTATTTCTCTGCCCACAAGATCAAAGCTTTCTTTGATTCTGAATTCGGAATCCAGTGTTGAAATATTAAGCCAATAATTATCCGATAAAATCTTTTCCATTTCATATCCCCCGATAAAAATAAAAACGGTGACATTGGGCGACCCTTCACAAGGAAGTTAAGGTTTTTATTGATTCTTTTTCGTTATTTCTTCACGAAAAAATCCCGTAATACATAAAGTATTGCGGGGTTTTTGTCATTTTGTCTGAACCAAAAAATAGCCTGGTAAAACTGCTTCGCACCTTAAAAAGAGATAGTTTGGATATAGAACAAGGCGAAAAGCACAGGAATCCTTGACGGATTCCGAGCATTTTCAACGCAGTAATATACCAAAATAGCCTTTTTAAGGCTTGAATTCCTTATGAAGGGGCGCCCTTATCTGTCACCGTTTATTATTTGCTTTTTATTTATCGGTATTCATTATAAAGATTAACTATGGCATTCCAGGTAAGAGGGCCTACCGCGCCCGTCTGAGGAAGACCCGAAAGCTTCTGCACCGCCGTTACGGCCGCTTTGGTCTGATTGCCGTAAATTCCGTCAACCGTTACGGAAGGCACAGACCTGTTATTCTGCGAAATCACACGAAGGAAGGTTTGAAGCTGGGTAACAACATTACCGCTTGCACCCGTCGTTACAGTATAACCCGGATAAAGCAAGGACGAATATGAACGGTATTCATCGGGCAGAGAATTAAGTATGCCATAGTAAGCGTCCTGCAAGGCATACCAGGTTGCTCTGCCTACAATCCCGTCAACCGTCAGACCGTATTCACGCTGAAATGCACGGACTGCATTTTCAGTGGCAGGGCCGAAAATTCCGTCAACCGAAATCTGCGGCAATCTGTCATTGAAAAATCCGATGAAATTCAGATAATACTGCACCGACCTCACATCCGTGCCTCTGCTTCCCCGTTTAAGCACCTCACTGAAAATTCTTTCAACCTCACTGATAGTTATGCCCTCAGAATAAAGCTCTGATACTTTTTTGACTGCATTGTATATCTGCTTGATTTTATACCAGGTCGCTTTACCTACTATACCGTCCTGAGCAAGATTGAAAATTTTCTGAAACTGCAAAACAGCCGCTCTCGTTGAAGCATCAAAAATGCCGTTGGTATCCGGAATTGAAGGGATGGATGGGTAATTCCGTCTGATTCTGTTAATCTGACGTTGAATTGTACGCACATCTTCACCGTTTGAGCCCAGTCTGAGTAAGGTGCCGGGATATGTTTCGGGTATATTTCTTACAGGAGCATTTCTTACAATATTTATATCGTTACCATAGTAATTCTGCAAAATCTGATAAGGCGTTCTGCCCTGATTTGCAAGAGTGACGGTACCCCACTGGGAAAGTCCGCGGCAGGTAACGCTTCTGCCGTCACAGTATTCTGTAAAATAGGGCTGAATCTGATTGCCTTTTGTTACATAGTCGTTGAACAGTTCGTCGACAATCCGTGATACATTAGAGAAAATTTCCCTACCGTCAACATATGCCTGATCATATGATGTAGAGTTTGTTATATCAAAATTATAGCCTCTGCTTCGGTAGTATTCGGTGAAAATTCTGTTAAGTGCAAAAGAAACCTGAGCATAAATATTTGCCCTGATTGCATTTTCAGGCCAGGTAGGATAAATTTCGCTGGACGCAACGTTTTTTATATATTCGGTAAAAGGTACACGAACATTCCTTGCGTTTGAGTTTGGTGTACCCAAATGCACTGTTATATATTCGGGTATTACAGGTGTTACAGCCATAATATCCTCCTACCTTAATGTGTTGACGGAATTTTCGTCAACTACAATAGGTTCAGGCTCTTGAAGACCCTGTGCCTTTGCCAGCATTCGTACAGGCTGAACTGACTCCGTGCCTGAAAACACAGGCACATTGGTAAACACTGCCCTGACATATGAGGGATGTTCAACATAAACCGAATAAATCGAATAGGGCCGACGGGGATTTTCACCCGACTGAGGTGATTGAGAAATATTCCGCGGGGGTGCAGGTAATCTTACCGTATCACTTATGCCGTCAACATCCGTAAGGCCGTCAAAAACAGCAACATTTCCGCTTGGCAGTTCGAGAAAAACCATTACCCTTGCACTGCCTACCCCGAAAGCTCTGTCTGAGGCATATGCTTCCACTTTCAGTGTACCGCTGTCAGGATTAGCGGCAAGGAATTCATTTATTTCCCCACATCTTGCCCTTTGCTCCGGTGTTGATGCATCTCCCACACCTGCACACAGACTTCGGAGCACCAGTGCACCGTCTGTTACAGCATCGGCGGCAACGGGCACAACACTTTGTGACGGCATTTCCGTTTGCGCAGGCACAGCCTGAACAGCACGCACCTCCTGCGTTTCCCCGGCATCCGATAAAGGGTCGCTTCTGTCCCTTTCAAATGTTTCATCGTTCTCCAATGCATCATACATTTCTTTTTCACGCTTATCATTATTTTCGTTTTTTGTTTCAGGATATCCCGAAACATTATTCCTTCTGCTGAATTCCAGCATTTCCGCCTTATATTTATCCATCAGCTTTTCCATTTCTCTTTTATCCATAGCAAAACCTCCGTTTCGTCAATTACATTATATTGACAAAGCGGAGGTTTTGTTACAAAAAAGAGGGCTGCCTTGCGGCAACCCTCTGAAAAACTTTATTAAGGATTATTCTTCATCCTTCTTTTTTCTGCTTGCAAGAACAAATGCTGCTGCGGCTGCGCCTGAAATTGCTGCAAAAGCTGCAAGGCCTGCTGCTGAACCTGTATCGGGAATTACAACATCTGTTTCGCTTGCCCACTGTGCTTCAAATGTAAGATCCTCATTACCCATCTTTTCGGGGATTTCAGGATCCCAACCCTTGAAGATGCTGCCATCCTTTTCAGGATTTGCAGGAACAGGAATCTTTGTACCTTCAACTACCTTGTAGGTCTTGTATACTTTGCCGTCTACCATAAATGTTACGGTGTGAGTATGCTTAACAAGCTCTGAAATACCAACGATAACAAGGATACCGCCGATAATTGAAACGCCTGTGATGATAGCTGCATTGATACCGATTGCTGTGCCGATAACCGCACCTGAAACAACTGCACCGCCGATAACGAGTGTTACGAAATCCTTATCGATTTCCCACTGTGCTTCGAATGTCATATCCTGACCGGGCATTGTTGCGGGAACTTCGGGATCCCAACCTGCGAATACAAAGCCGAACTTTTCGGGTGTTTCGGGAGTGGGAATTGCCTGACCTTCTTCAAGGATGTAAAGTTCCACTGTCTTGCCGTCTACAACAAATCTTGCTGCATACTTATCGCCTTCTGTGGGAACTTTTTCCCATTCAGCTGTGAAGGTAAGGTTTTCAGCAGGCATTGCTGAGGGCACTGAGGGAGTCCAACCTGCGAAAAGGTAGCCTTCCTTAGAGGGATCTGTGGGAACGGGGATTTCTGCACCAAAGGTTACATCATATTCATCATATGTTGCACCGTCAACAACATAGGTTGCCTTGTATGATACGAGATGGTCGATTACTGCGTAAGCAACAAGATCACTGTTACCCATTGTTGCGGGAAGTGCGTTGCCTTCTGCGTCTACCCATTCGTTCTTGAATACAACACCTGTTGCTTCGGGAACGGGATGAACCATTGTTTCGCCCTCTTCAAAGGTCTTTGTTGCGTAAGGTGTTGAGTCACCCTTGTTGAGGTAGTAAGTTACTGTATGTGTGGGTGCTGCAAGTGCTTCCCAAGTAGCTGTTACTGTAAGATCGTTTGCAGGCATTGTATCGGGAATATCCTTATCCCAGCCTGTGAACTTATAGCCATCTCTTACGGGGTCAGCAATATCGCCGATTGCTTCGCCTTCTTTAAGAGTCTTTTCAATCTTTGCTTCGCCGTTTATTGTACCGCCGGCAGCATTGATTACAAGCTTATATGTCTTTGTTTCAGGCTTAGCTTCCCAGATAGCTGTTACGGTAATATCCTTTGCAGGAATCTTGCCGTCCTCAGGAAGACCTGACCAACCCTTGAAGTTGAAGCCTTCTCTTGTGGGCTCTGCGGGAAGTGTGATATCTGTGCCGTAATCGCCGCTTGCGGTAGCCTTTGAAGTACCGTCTGCAAAAGCACCTTCGCCTGCGTCAAATGTTACGGTTGCTGACTTGATTTCCCATTTTGCTGTAAGGTCAATGGGAGCATCAGGCATTGTTGCGGGAATTGTTGCAGGATTGCCCTGTGCATCAACCCAACCCTTGAAGGTGTAGCCTTCTCTTGTGGGCTCTGCGGGAACAATACCTGAAAGCTTTTCGCCATATTCAACACCGGTTTCTGTGAATACCGATGTGCCGTCAGCGAATTCGCCTTCGCCTGCATTAAGTGTGATATCGTTCTTGTTTGCTGACCAGTCTGCATGAACAACAAGGTCTTTTTCAGGCATCTTCTTGTCAGCAGGCATATCTGTCCAACCGTTGAAGGTATAACCTTCCTTGGCGTTGGGAGCAAACTCTGCGATATCTGCACCGGCTTCATACTGCTCTGTTTTGAGGAGAGTTGAGCCGTCATAGTACTTAATAGTATAGAGTGTGGGATCAACGGGAACCCATACTGCATCAAGAACTGCATTGCCTTCGGGAATTGTTGTTACGATGTTGCCGTCCTTGTCAGCCCAGCCGCCGAATGTGAAGCCTTCCTTAGCAGGTTCACCCTTCTGGGGAACGGGAAGTGCGTCACCCTTGACACCTGCGTCTGTAACTGTTTCGTAGGTTTCACCGTCAACAGTGAAGGTGATATCATAAAGCTCTGACCATACAGCCTTAATGCTTACTGCATTTGCAGGCATTGTGCCGGGAATGCTTGTTGCATTGTCATCAGCATCAACCCAACCGATGAACTTGAATCCGTCGTATGTGGGTCCTGCGGGAAGAGTAACAGTCTGGCCTTCTTCAAGCTGTGCAGTGTAAACTTCTTCACCGTTTGCAAATGTACCGCCATTTGCATCAACTGTGAGGTCATATTTTGTTGCGGGAACGGGATCCTTTGTCCATTCACCGGTAATTGTTACATCGTTACCGGGCATTACAAAGCTCTCGGTAAGTCTGCCGTTATAAATCCAGCCGTTGAATGTATAGCCGTCAGCAACAGGAACATCTGCAACTGCAACTGTTGTTCCAACTGCAACTGTGTCACCGGCAGGAAGAGTTACACCGGCAGGAATATCACCTGTCCATGAATATCTGTATGTGTATTCATCGGGATCTGCGGGAATTTCATCCCAAATTGCTTCAAGCTCAACTTCATTTGCAGGCATTGTGAAGCTTGCACCGGGTGCATAGCTTACATCGCCGTTTTTCCAGCCCTTGAACTCATAGCCGTCCTTACTGAGAACGGGAAGCTCAAATACTGTGCCGACTGTTGCTGATTCTTTTGTTCCTTCGGGAACTGCAACATCGTTGAAACCTGTTACATAATCAATTGTATACTCGTTTGCTTTGTATAAGCCGACCATTGTTACATTGCCGTTGGGCATTGTGAAATCTTCACCCTCAGCATATGTTACACCGTCATATACCCAGCCAATGAATGTATAGCCGTCAATCTCGGTTGCTGCTTCAAGCTCAACTGTATCACCGTAGAAGAGACCAGTTGATGCTGCGGGAAGCTGTGCACCGGCAGGTGCTGATGAATAGCTGTAAGTAAGTGTGTATTCGTTAACTGAGAGATCAGCGTCAAATGTCATGTCGCCGGGGCCCATAACTGTATTTGAGGGAATATCCCAACCGCTGAATGTTTCATCTTCCGCAGGAGTGTATGCAGGAGCTTTGATTTCTTCACCGAACTTATAGGGAACTCTTATATATTCCTCACCGTTGATGTTGAAGATTGCGTAGTAGGTTTCTTCTTCCCACTGTGCAATATAACTGTCATCGGTTGTGAAGGTTGCGCCCTCAGCACCCTTGTCCCAATCAACAAACTTATAGCCTGTTCTTGAAGGATCTGCGGGAACACTGATTTCTTCACCGTACTTACCGCTTACAACGATCTTGTCTGAACCGTCTGCAAATTTACCGCCGTTTGCAAGGAATGTTACGGTTACATCTGCAAGCTTACAGTAGATGTTGATAACATTTTCGCCGTTCTTTGAAACAGTAATCTTTGTGTTTGAAGTTCTGTCCTCATCAAGAACATTGCTTACTGAATCGATAAGTTCTTCAAAAGTATAGCTGTGGTCAGCAGTTGCTGCTTCACCCTTGTGGATTACTTCAACTGTGCTGCCTTCTTCAACACTGCCTGTTGCAACCTGAGTTGTGATTTCGGAGCCGTCAGCAGGATTGATTGTTATTACATTAATAATATAGTCGATACCTTCAACTGAAACGGGCTCCCATACTGCATCGAAGTACATATCTTCGTTAACCATTACATCGGGAACGGGTGACCAACCTTCGAAGGTATATCCGTCTCTTGTGGGAGCTGCAGGAAGTGTGATTTCCTCGCCGTATTCAACACCCTTTACGATGCTGAGTGTCTTACCGTCTGCGAACTTACCGCCGTTAGCATTGAAATATGCATCGTGCTTGGTTGTGTTCCAGATTGCAATAAGCTCAAGACCGCCGGCAGGCATTGTTTCAGGGAATTTAACGGGAACGTCGGGTGCAGTTACAAGTGCCCAACCACCGAATTCAAAGCCTTCCTTAGTGGGTTCATCGGGCTCTGTGATTGCAGTGCCGCAATCTACATTTTCGATAGCTGCCATTTCAGCAGGAACACCGCCGTTGGTGTTGAATGTGATTGAATACTTAATGGGTGTACGTACTGCCTCGATTGTCATATTCTCAGCAGGCATTGTTTTGGGAACCGCAGTATTCCATTCGTATGTGAAACCTGCTTCGTTGGGAAGTGCGGGAGCTGTTACTTCTGATTCAAATTCACCTGTTACAACATCGATAAGTGAACCGTCGTGGTTTTCAAATCTGATTGAGTAGGTGTTCTTTGCCCAGATTGCAGAAATTTCAAGATCCTGTGCAGGCATCTTTGAGGGAACGGGAGTATTCCAGCCCTTGAATGAATATCCATCCTTTTCGGGAGTGGGAATAACTGCTGTAACATCTGAGTTGTATTCGCCGATAATGGGATCGATAACTGTTTTGCCTGTATCAACGAAAGTAATCTTTGTTTCCTTGATTTCATAAACAGCATCAAATCTCTTGCCTTCTTCATCCATGATGCTGACTTCGGGATCCCACATCATGAAGGTGTAACCTTCTTTTTCAGGTGCAACGGGAGCAACAATCTGCTCATCAAACACTGTGGGAACTGATTTGTAAAGTACGCCGTCAACATAGAAATCTGCATCAAATACATCTGCTGAATCCATAGCGTTGAGAACTACGTCGCCTGTTACGGTATAGGGGAACTCAACAACAGTCTTTGTGCCGTCTTCATTAAGAATATACCAGGAATCTTCCTCTGTGTAACCCTCGGGAATATCTGATGCATAAATCTTATCGTTGTAGAATACAGGGAACTTATCAACAACATCATTGCCGTCCATAAGTGTTACTGTATATTCTACATCGTCGTAATATGCTTCGAAAGTGATATCGCTTGTTGCTTTTGCAGGGAATTCTTCACTCCAACCTATGAATTCCATACCGGGGAATACAGGTATTTCTGTAAATTCTGTGGGTACATCACCGTAATTGTAAACGAATGAATATGTTCTTTCGCCGTTTGATTCGAATGTACCGCCCTGAGTTGCATCAAAAATGAAAGTAACAGTCTTGACTTTATAAACAGGAACAAGCTCTACATTTCCGATAGGCATCTTCTTGGGAACCGAAAGACCGTCTTCTGTTTCCCAACCTTCAAATGTGTAGCCTTCCTTAACGGGAATGCCTGCGGAAAGTTCGGTTGTATCAAAAGCGGGAACATCTGCTCCGTAGAAAACTTCGTGTGTCTGAACCTGATCTACACCCGAGTTATCAACATAGTTGTAATTTACGGAATATTTATTTCTTGCATAGTAAGCATTAAGCACTGAGGATTTGTCACCTTTTACGGTGATTGTACCGTCGCTGGCTGCAAGGTCTAATGTGTAACCTTCAACGGGAGTCTGAGGAAGAGTAGCTGTGGAACCGTTTTCAGCGGGGATTTCCTGAGTGAAGTCAGGAGTATCGGAATAGGTTCCGTCGGTAAGCATATAGAACACCTGATAGGTGTAGAAGTTGTCGCCTTCCTGTGCGGGTTTCCATACAGCATAGAAAGTATCTTCTTCATAGTCGTACTCATAAGAAGCGATATCTGCTTCACTGAGGCAAAGAGAATCAATCTGTGCATCTGTAAGATAACCGCCCTGTTCGTCAACAGCTTCATCTGTCAGACCGAGAGCAACTTTAACTTCATCATTAATTTTGCCGTCTTCGGGAACAACTACCTTTGACCAACCTGCAAAATTACTGTTTGACTTCTTGGGCACATATGAACCGATACCCTTTATGCCATCACCGATGATGCCGGGAAGATCCTTTGTGAGAACATATTCATTGCCCTCCATAAAGTAACCGCCGTTTGCGTTAAGCACGATATTTGATGTTGTTGTAATCGTACCTTCCTCTGAGGTGATGTTTGCATCCCAGTCATACATCTGTTTAGCAGAGTTTGTTCCTGCTTCACCCTTGGGGAAACTGATGAACATGGGGAAGCCTGTCTTTGTTGAAGCTGCAAGCTCCTCGGGAACTCGGGCTGTACCTTTTGAGTTTACTGTTCTTGTAAGCTCATTATCATAAACTTCAAGGTCATATTCAACTGCCCACTGGCTGATATCCATAAGGGTTGTTGTGTCTGACTTTGTCTTGATTGAAATCGAGTTAACAATGAGGTCGTAATCATTGAAATATGTTGAATCAATGATTCCTCTTTCAACGAGCGTTCCGTCTTCATTTGAATACTGGCTGTACAGAGTTTCATCTGAGTTCCAGCCTGCACTGTCTACTTTGAGGGAAACGGTTCTGCTCATATACCTGTTGTTTGTCACGAGTTCTCTGCGTAAGCCGTCAACAAACAGGGGATTGTCCAGATATCTTGAATCAAAAAGAAGAGCCATATTAGCGGAATAGGTGTAGAAATCTGTTCCGATATAAACCCTTGCCTTTACATGCTCACCGGGTTTGGCTATCTTGGTTTCAATCCAGTTAACATCTTCGTCAACGTAAACGTCATCGGGAATGTTATCGTTTTCATCTCCGACTACGTCACCGTATTTGTCGATAATCAGACCGTCTTCATTTCTTTCCATACGGAAAAACTTGACCTGGAAATCAAGATTGAAACCACCGTCAACCTTGGGGTCAAATGCAGAAGCGGCAACCGACATGGAACTGAAAATCATGACAACAGCAAGAAGCATTGCCAATGATTTCTTAATGTGTCTCATATGCTTTTTCCTCCTTAGTGCTTGAAAGCCGACAAGCGACACTTTCATATAGTACAGATTATTTTATCATAATGTTCCCGGAATTTCAAGTATATTTTAATTTTTTATATATATAATATATATAAAATGTCCGAAAACAAATTTAAAAGGTGTTTACTGTTCAGATGAGCCTGAATCAATTACTTTTGAAGCACGGATTTTCGCAAGCTCATACATCATTGTGTCTCTTGTTTTTCCGTGAACATTGAAGAAGAGAAGGGTTACGCCCTTCATAAATCTGCCGATTGCGGGAGCAAGGGCAAATACAGTCCAGATGCCAGCCAGCATACCGGGGTCTGTCTGAGGAATATTAATGCCGTTGGCATTGAAAAGAGGTACATAGTGAATCGCACCGATTGCAGCTGCACTGATAAGTTTCGCGGCAATATTGGAGAGCACTTTGAAATACTCGGTGGCAGCCGTAATGGTTGCCTCGTTACGCACACCGGACTTCCACTCAACATAGTCATAGAGGTCACCGTTGAGAGCTGTGCTGCAATATCTCTGGATACTGTTGAGTGAACCGCAGAAAGTAAGCGCGATTATTATCCACACAACATTGAGAATAAAATGATCTTCTCCGAAAGGCTTGTATCCTACAAGCCACATTATAAAGTAACAGGCACCGCAGAACATATAACTGCCTGCCGCAAGATTGCGAAGGCCGAATTTTCTTGTAAGCTTGGGTGCCAGCGGAAGAACGAAATAGCTGGGAAGACCCGTAAAAATACCGGCAATGGTTCCGATAGAAAGCTTGCCCATACAGTTAAGCCAGAAGAAATCCTCAACCATGGTGCCCGTACTTTTACCTACTGCAAAGAAATTCTTCACAAGAAGAACCCACATAGGACGGCAGGTACCCACGGTTTTGAGGGTTTCGATAAGACCCATCTGTTTCATTTCATCTCTTGATGCCAGAGGCATTCTTTCTTTAAGAGCAAAGAAGCCGTAAGTTCTGAAGAAAAGTACACAGGCAATGAAGAAAAATGCACCGCCCATATAGACATATCTGGTTGGAACTTTAAGCAAATCAACAAAAAGCGGGAACAAAGAAGGCAGCCACACACCCATAAGGTCGGCATAGGCATCGGTGGCTATGAGCCTGTTTCTTTCACTTACGTTGGGGGTTATGTTATAAAGCAGAATCTGGTAGCTCGTATTATAAAACGAGTTGGCAATAGAGCCCACATAGTTGAACGCAAAAAACCACACAAGAAGAGCTGTCTGCGACATTCCGCCTGGCAGAACCCAGGGTGTGAATGCCGAGAAAAACCAGAATGGCAGGGTCAGCAGAATATAGGGTCGCACCCTGCCCCAACGGGTTCGTGTGCGGTCAATGATAAGACCCGAAATTGCATTGTCGATAGTATCTATAAATATACTTACCGACTCGGCAACACCCCATGTTGACGGTTTTATTCCAAGGAATGTCGTCGCAAAAAAGAACAGTCTTTTACTGAATGAATTCCAGTTTGTATCGCCGAAACCCGATAAAATATAAGCCACATAGTGTTTCGGGCTGAGGTAAAGTTTGGTCTGTTGGTCAACGTGTCGTTGCACTGAATCGTCGTTTATTTCAGGTGCCGGAACGGTTTTTACATCCTCTGACATTACATCACCATCCTCTGAAAATTCTTATTTTTGTGACACTTTTTCATAGTAAACCTATTTTATCATCCTGTATTCTAACTTATAACTGAAAAAAAATCAAGCATATTCGAGAAAAAATCTCAAATATGCTTGATGCTGTTTCTTTTTAAGAATTAAAGCTTGATTTTTTCGCTTGCAAGGGGCTTTTCGCAACGTGTATCCCAGAAGCTGTTGGCATATACGAACACCTGATATTCCTTGCCTTTTTCAAGTCCGTCAAAAGCAACGGTAATGGTATCGGGCATATTGTAGAAATAGTATTCGCTCCATACGGTTGAGTTGCGCACGGTTACGCCGTCACTGTTTTTAACGATAACATTGTAATCGTCCACATACTCTTTTTCAATTTTTGCCTGGTCAAAAGTAACGGTGAAACCGTCTTCATTCACATCTGAAATAACAGCCTTTGCATTTTCTTCAAAATAAGGTGCATCCGTTGTTTTGTAGCGTGCATCAGTGTAGAGATATGAATCAACATCCCAGGCAGAATCTATCTTCCAGGTAAAGGGGAAGAAGTTTGAAGTGATGAGGTCATAAGGATAAATTCTCACCCTCATATCAGCATCTGCTTCAACAATAAGCATCTGTGCAGCATTATTTTCATTGGGAGGGACAGTGCCGTAAACCTTATCAAATTCATCAAGTTCAAAATAACTGAGTGTACCTGTACCAAGGCAGGTAAAATGCTTCTGATAAATTGAACGGGGATCATTGATGGGAGCATGGGAGTGACCTGAGAAATCGATAATCTGAGGATAATTCATAAGAATTGCGGTAAGCTCGTCCTCTCCCCAGTTTGCACTTCCGTAAACGGTGCCCATAATATGAGGATGCTGGAAGAAGAAAATAGGCTTTCGGGGGTCATCAGCAGCGGCTTTTTTAAGCTCCGCAGCAACCCAGTTCTGTTTGGCTTCGTCAAAATGACATCCGTTTGTGCTTGTGACACTGATAAAATGATAACCGTTGATAACCTTATGTGTATCAGGTTCCATACCGAAAATTCTGCCGAAATTTTCAAGAGCTTTCTCTTCGCCGTCATTCATGAACTCGTGGCTTGCAAGAGATACGGCAACCTCTGTGCCTTCTTTGAGAAATTCATCAAGAGTATTTTTGAAGGCATACATCTGTTTCTCGGTGCCTCTTTTTGAAAAGTCACCTACAACATAAAGTGCATCAAGCTTTGAATATTCCTCTTTTTCACTGAGCTCATATGCGGTATTAATCGCCTTTTCCATTCTTTCGTATTCTGCTTCACGCTCATCACCGTAGTGAACATCGCTTACAACAAGAAAGCGAAGAACTGGTTTGAAATTTTTATCAAATGCCATAAGTTTTCTCCTATCATCATTGGTATACTTAAAAGGAGCTGCTCACGGAGCAACTCCTTTATTAATTACTTATCAGATCATTGAGCCAAAGAATGTGAACAGCTTAGCGATGCTGGCAGCAATGCTTGAAATAAGACCGCCGAAGTTAATCTCGCCAATCCAATCTGAGAAATTGCCCCAAAGACCGCCCCAGTTAAGATCCTTGATACGGTCAATAAGGTTCTTCTCTTCTTCCTTGCCATCATCAACAGCTTCTTTCTTTTCTGTTGCTTTAAGCTCATAGATGCCTTCATCATAGCTTTCTGCAACCGCAGCAGCCTTCACATAGTATGTGCCTGCTGCAAGTGAAACTGTTTCACCCTTTGCAGTCTTATTGCTGTCAGTAGCAACAAGCTTTACGGTATCGACAACCTTTGTGCCGTCAGCATTAAGGATATCAAAAGTCCATGAACCTGCGTTGGTTGCCTTGAACTCGAAATCATAACCCTTGTTGTTTGCGGGTGCTGTGAACTTGAAGAAGTCAACATCGTTTTCTGTATCAAGAGTTGCCTTGATTGTTTTACCGATTGCAATTGCATCAGCAGATGTGGTTGCATCATTCATTTCAGTTTCAACGTCTGCAACTTCTCTGAAAAGAACTCTTGTCTTATAGCTGCCTGTGCTGCCTTCAACGCCTTCAATTACAAGGTAGTAGTCACCCTTTGCGAGACCGACACTTGCACCAATCTTTGAAGCCTCTGTTGCAAGAATTTCGATAGCTGTAACGTCTTTAAGTACCTGAACGCCTTTTTCTTCAACGTACATTTTAAGAGTAGCAGTGTAGTTACCCTTGTTTGCGGCATAATTGTAGAGATAAAGGTTAACTACGCCGTTTGCAGGAATTGTGAACTTGTAGAAGTCAACATCATTTGCACTCACTGAACCGTAATACTCCTTAGCGTTACCTGAGGGTGAATACTGCATTGCTGTTGCCTTTGATTCTTCATCGTTAGGCTCTGCTTCTGAATATGCAACCTCTGCAACAGAAACTGCAACAGTATAATCAAGTGTTGTGTCAGAAACTGTACCTGCTTTAACTGAAACATAGTATGTTTCCTTTTCGCCTACGCTGAATGATGCACTGTCTTCTGCACTGTTACCTGCCGAAGTGAAAGCTGCAACCTCTTTTGCACCGGCATCATAGATAGCTACGGTGAAATATGTTGCATCAGCTGAAAGCTTTTTGTGGCTGAACTTAACGGTTGCATTGCCTGCCTTAACGGTTTCAAATGCAAACCAGTCTTCATCATCTGCACTTTCGAGCAGACCTGTGATTGATTCGCCTACATCCAGTTCATTTGCGTCAGCAATTTTATTGTTGGTTTCAGTTTCAACCCTTGCTTCTGCTGCGCCTGCTGTTACAAGACAACCTGCAACCATAAGAACTGCAAGAATAAGCGAAAGAAGTGACTTAACTTTTTTCATCTTCTTGTCCTCCTGTTTTTCAAAAATCATTTGTAGTTGCATTCTATCACAATTTTTTTCGATTGTCAAACTGTTATCGGCAGGTAATTATTAATAATCGGTAAATATTGTATATATTTTAACCCGAGTAAAATAAATCCTCAATTATTTCAGATACATGACAAGACTCAACATCATTTTCATTCAGCAACTTCGCTACCTTTTGAGCAATCTCTCTGCTGTCAGTGAATTCGCAGTAAAACCGTTTTTCATCCGATATGCCGTAAAGGATTTTTACCCCATCCTCGGTAGATACGCTCTGTTCTTCTGCTTTATACATTTGCTACATCTCCTTTATAGTGACAACTCGTCACATATTGTAAAACTTTTACAATATAAAATCAATAGCAAATACGCAACATTAAAAATTTCGGATGTTTACACAATAATAAGCCCCATATTCTGTTAATTATTTACAATTTATGCAAACAAAAACTGCCCCGGTAATAAGCCGGAGCAGTATGAAAACAAATATTAATACATTCCGCCGCCCTGAGCTGCCATTGCCGCTGCCTGAGCTGCATCAGCTGCGGGATCGGGTTTATCGGTAACAAGGCTCTCTGTTGTGAGCACCATTGATGCAACAGATGATGCATTCTGAAGTGCTGAGCGTGTTACCTTTGTGGGGTCAAGGATACCTGCGGATGCCATATCACAGTAAACATCCTTTGCAAAGTCATAGCCGTAACCAATCTTACCGCTTTCGTGGATAGCATTTATGATAATTGAGCCTTCAAGACCTGCGTTTGCCGCAATCTGACGAACGGGTTCTTCAAGGGCTTTAAGAACAATTTTGATACCAGTCTTTTCATCGGTATCGTCTGTTGTGTCAAGAAGTGACTTTACATCGCTTACTGCATTGAGAAGTGCAACACCTCCGCCTGCAACACAGCCTTCCTCAACAGCTGCCTTTGTTGCTGCAAGTGCGTCCTCAATACGGAGCTTCTTTTCCTTCATTTCGGTTTCTGTTGCGGCACCAACTTTGATAACAGCCACACCGCCTGAAAGCTTTGCAAGTCTTTCCTGAAGCTTTTCTCTGTCGAAATCCGATGTTGTATTTTCAATCTGAAGCTTGATCTGAGCAACTCTTGATGCAATGCTGTCTTTATCGCCTGCGCCGTCAACGATAATTGTGTTCTCCTTTGAAACCTTTACCTGACGAGCTCTGCCAAGCTGTGCAAGCTGAGTATCTTTGAGTTCAAGACCGAGATCTGATGTGATAACCTCGCCACCTGTAAGGATAGCGATATCCTGAAGCATTTCCTTTCTTCTGTCACCGAAGCCGGGTGCCTTTACGCAAACAACAGTGAATACGCCGCGAAGCTTATTGACAAGAATGGTTGAAAGTGCTTCACCTTCAACATCCTCAGCAACGATGATAAGCTTGCCGCCTGCGTGCATAATCTGTTCAAGAAGAGGAAGAAGCTCCTGAATGCTTGAAATTTTCTTATCTGTGATAAGAATGAGAGCATCGTCAATAACAGCTTCCATCTTGTCTGTATCTGTTACCATATAGGGTGAGATGTAGCCGCGGTCAAACTGCATGCCTTCAACAACTTCTGATTCGGTAACAGCAATCTTTGACTCCTCAACAGTGATAACACCGTTAGAAGTAACTTTTTCCATTGCATCTGCAATAAATCTGCCCACTTCTTCGTCTGCTGCCGAAATTGTTGCAATTCTTGCAATATCCTCTGAACTTGAAACGGGTTTTGAATTGTTCTTTACAGCCTCAACTGCTGCTGCTACAGCCTTTGCCATACCCTTCTTTACTACCATGGGGTTTGCACCTGCGGTAACATTCTTCATGCCCTCTCTGATGAGAGCCTGAGCAAGAAGAGTAGCGGTTGTTGTGCCGTCACCTGCAACATCATTTGTCTTTGTTGAAACTTCTTTAACAAGCTGAGCACCCATATTCTCAAAGGGGTCTTCAAGCTCGATTTCCTTTGCGATTGTAACACCGTCATTGGTAATAAGGGGTGCGCCGTACTTCTTATCAAGCACAACATTTCTGCCCTTGGGTCCGAGGGTGATTTTAACTGTATTTGCAAGCTTATCGACGCCTGCCTGAAGAGCCTTGCGAGCTTCTTCACCGTAAATAATCTGCTTTGCCATTGATTTATCCTCCTATAATAAATGTGAAAGTGTTAATTATTCAACGATTGCAAGAATATCACTCTGCTTAACGATGGTATATTCCTCACTGTCAAGCTTAACCTTTGTGCCTGAATACTGGCTTGTGATTACCTTATCGCCAACCTTGATATACATTTCAACTTCGTTACCGTCAACCATTCCGCCGGGTCCTACGGCAACAACTTCTGCAATCTGAGGCTTTTCCTGAGCTGCCGCTGCAAGAATAATGCCGCTGCTTGTTGTTTCCTCCACTTCAACTGCCTTGACAACAACTCTGTCTGCAAGGGGTTTAATAGTCATATTTATTACCTCCAAAATTATATTTATCATTTTAGCACTCAGCGAGTCAGAGTGCTAATTTGTATTTTAGCCACTTTTTACGGAAAAATCAAGACCTTTTTCCAAAGTTTACAGTATTGTCATAAATAAACTTATAAATCTTACAATCTTGTAACGTTTGTTGACTTTGAAAACGGATGTTGTTATAATGGTATAAAATATTATCTTGATTTAAAAAGGCATCAATATGAATATTCTTGTAAGTCTTGATTCAAATTACATATATCCTCTGTGCGTAATGTTCCGCTCACTGTCAGAAACAAATCCCTGCGGGCATTTTGACATTTATGTTGCCTATTCTTCGCTGACCGAAGATGATTTCAAGCGTATGGAATCCGCACTTTCAGGCACGGATGCGGTTATTCACAGAGTTCCTGTTGACGATAAGATTTTTGAGGGTGCTCCCGTACTGGGCAGACTCAGCAAAGAAACATATTACCGTTTGCTCATAGGTGACATTCTGCCCGAAAGTGTTGACAGACTTCTTTACCTGGACCCCGATATCGTTATAAACGGCAATCTTACGGATTTTTATAATCTTGATATGCAGGGCAATACTGTTGCCGCAGGCACTCACCTTTTTGGATTTGTCGAAAAGATAAACCTTGCCAGATTGGGTATGAAAAAAACAAGCCGTTACATCAATGCAGGCGTTCTTCTTATCGACCTTGATATGTGGCGTAAATCCGTAACGCTGAATCAGATTTTTGAGTTTATAACAGCCAACATCAAAAAGCTTTTGCTTGCAGACCAGGATGTTATAAATGTTATGTTTGAACACAGTATGCTTTACATTGATGAGAGACTTTATAATCTTGACGAAAAAACCTTTTCTGTCTACTCGCGCAGAAGTGCGGGAGAAAAGAAAATTGACCTTGATTGGGTAAGAAACAACACTGTTGTTATCCATTTCAACGGCAAACACAAACCCTGGCGAGAAAAAAATTACCGCGGAAGGCTCGGTGAATTTTTTGAAAAAAACAAAGATATCTGAAAATAAAATGCGGCTCCTGCAAATCACAGGGGCTGTTTTGGTTTGTTGCATATTTCTCGGTGTGTTTTTATACTGCTACCTGAAATACGGCAATGAAATCGCGGCAATATTCAGCGATTCCGAGCATCTTAAACTTTTTTTATCTCAGTTTCACGGCTTTGATAAATGGGTATTTGTTGCAATCCGCGCATTTCAGACGGTTATCAAAATCATCCCTGCCGAACCTCTTGAAATCGGTTCCGGCTACCTTTACGGAACACTGGGCGGTATGCTTCTGTGCCTTGCCGGTTCAATGATCGGTTCTTTTGTAATCATTGCGCTTTCAAGAGTATTCGGCAGACGGCTTGTTAATGTTTTCATTCCCGTTGATAAAATAGATTCTCTGAAATTTCTTCAGAACAAGAAAAGAGTGTACGAAACACTTTTCTTCATCTATCTTATTCCCGGCACACCCAAAGATATTCTTACTTACGCCGCAAGCATTATAGACCTTGATATGAAAAAATTTCTGATTGTTACGGGTATTGCAAGAATCCCTTCTATTCTTGTTTCCACCTGGTGCGGCGAACAGCTTATCAGCAAGAATTATTTTCTTGCCGCAGCCGCATTTATAATCACCACCGTACTCAGTGTGGTGTGCGGTGCAATCTACAATAAAATCACATCAAAGCAAGATGCAAATAAATCTGAAAACAGAGAGGATGCTGAACAGGATGCAGACAACACTGACCACTGAAAAGAATAAGCTTTATATGTTTGCACCTGCTGCATTCCTGCTTGCAGGGCTTATGCCCGAATATGTTGCACCCTTTTTCACGGTTGCAGGCTTTGCCGCCGTGCTGAAAAAGCGTGCCGCTGAAAAGAAAAAGCCCCGTTTCGGGGATATGGGAATATGTATAATTGCCTATATGGCCTGGATGGTTGCGGGCACATTCTATTCCTCATCAATTATTTCTTCACTTGCAAGCATCGGTCTGTGGCTTCTTATGTTTTCCGGATATTATTTCTTCACCGAAACCGTTGACAGTGCCGAAAAAGTTGACACGATTATGTATTGCGGCTCTCTGACGGCAGGTATTTCAGGTGCAATCGGTATCGGCCAGATGTTCCTTTTTCATATCGGCAACCACTTTGACAGCAGTATAAGCAATGCCTTCAACCCCTTCTGGCGTTTCCTTAACCTGCTGATTGAAAAGCTGGTAGTGTTTCTGCCCGAATTCATCACTTCAAAAATGGGTTCAACTACCTTCCATTCATTTGACACAAGAGCGTGCAGCACCTTCTCAAATCCCCTTTTCTTTGCGGCAATTGAAGTTATGCTTCTTCCCTTTGCGGCATATATGTTCCTTTGTGCTCCCACTCTGAAAAAACGTATAATCGGATTTTTCTGCTTTATGCTTTCCGTTGGCGGTATTGCCTGCTCATATTCAAGAGGACCCTACCTTTTTGCTGTGGCGGTATGTGCAATACTTCTGCTTTACGGCGGCAAGAAAACTCTGAAGCTTATGGGCATAGGAGTTGCGGCAGGCGGAATCGTTATGATTTTCGCAAGCGGTACAGTGAAAAGACTTTTCACCTTGCTCAGCGGCAAAGATATTTCTGTAAACACAAGAAAAGCTATCTGGGACGGAATTTTTGATATGATAGGCGATAAACCCATACTGGGCTACGGCACGGGCTTCGACAATGTGAGACAGATGCTTCACAATGTATATAATGTGAAACAGCCTCACGCTCACAATATTTTCCTTGAAGCCTGGGTTGAAAACGGAATTTTGGGCGTTCTTCTCCTCATTGCCGTTTTCCTTGTATTCTTTATAAATATTGTCCGTCTTTATAGACTTAAAGACAAGTGCAGAGAATACGCAATTACTCTTTTTGCCTCTGTTGCAGGCTTTGTTCTCTGCGGTATGACAGACTGCCTTTTCTACGGACTTAAACCTCTGCAATATCTTATGATGGTGCTGGGTCTTTCTCAGGCGGTATTTGCTATTTATCTCAATAAACAAACGGAGAAAAACAATGAACATATTATCAATAGGTAACAGCTTTTCAACAAATGCACATAAATTTCTGCCCCATATTCTCAAGGCTGACGGTGATGAAATTATGCTTTGCAACCTCTTTATAGGCGGTTGCTCCCTTGAACAGCATTGGAATAACTGGCGCGAAGAAAAAACAGATTACGACTATGAAATCTATCTTCCAGGTGAAACAGAGATGACCCGTGCCGACGATGTGGCGCTTCACGAAGCGGTGGAGGATGAGGATTGGGATGTTATAACTTTACAGCAATGCAGTCATTTCAGCGGCATTCCCGAAACCTACTCCCCTTATCTTTCGGAGCTTGCGGAATATTGCAGAATGGTAAAGCCCGAGGCAAAAATTATGCTTCATCAGACCTGGGCATATGAAGAAGGATGTGCACACGGCGGATTTGCAAACTATAAAAACAGCCAGCAGGAAATGTACCGTGCCCTTACAGAGGCTTATGTTGACGCTGCTATGGAGGCGGATATCGATTTGATTATCCCCAGTGGCAGAGCCTGGCAAACCGCACGCAACACAATCGGTGATATACTGACTGTTGACGGATACCACGGCAATGATATGGGTTGCTACCTTGCAAGTGCCTGCTTCTACGAAATGATTTTCGGAAGATCAATTCTTGAAAACAAATTCGAACTGCCCGATGTTGACAAAAGGACAATGGAAATCCTTAGAATCTGCGCCCATGCGGCAGTTGAAAAAGGAATAATGCTGAAACAATAAAAAATTGACCGAAAGAGCTGAAACTCTTTCGGTCTTTATATTTACTTGATAAACAAATGCATCCTTTTGTCATAGTATTTCTTATAAACAAACAGCCAGATCACAACAGATACGACACTTGAAACCGTATCTTTGGCTAATGCAAGCAGCATATCGGTTCCAAAATTTGCAGTAATAATCATCATTATCACAAAATAGATAAGTCCTGTCACCTGGCTGAGCACAAGACTGATATAAATATGTTTCGGTGCGGTTTTTTTATATTCTATCATAGCAAATGAAACATATGCATAGTAAATTGCCAGTGCAATTTCTATAAACGCCAGAATCATATGTACTTCTCTGTGAGAATCCAGAAAAGAAGCCATTGAAATTATATTACCCGGAATAACTTTTGTATCAGCATACAAGTCAACCATTTTACTTAACACACCGGGGAAAAGCGATATACCTATAAGCGAGTTAATAAACGCACTTAAAGGCATTATAAGGTATGCCTGAAATTTATACCATTTCATTCCCAACGAATTCGATTCAACTTCCGTTATTCTTTCGCCGCAAGACGGACAAATGCCTGCATTATACTGAATTTCCGCTCCGCATTTTTTACAATTCACAGCCATACCTCCCTTTCTCTGATTAAATAATATTTCATATAAACAAAATTGTCAATAAAAAAGGAGCAACCCGAAGGTTGCTCCCTGAAAAAGATTTTTAATTATTCGTTGATTTCGATAACAACGCCTGAACCAACAGTTCTGCCGCCTTCACGGATAGCGAAACGGAGACCCTTTTCAATAGCGATGGGAGTGATAAGTTCAACGTCCATATCAACGTTATCGCCGGGCATGCACATTTCAGTGCCTGCGGGAAGGTTGATAACACCTGTAACGTCTGTTGTTCTGAAATAGAACTGAGGACGGTAGTTGTTGAAGAAGGGAGTATGACGGCCGCCTTCTTCCTTAGTAAGAACGTAAACCTGACCCTTGAACTTTGTGTGGGGGTTGATTGAACCGGGCTTGCAAAGAACCTGGCCTCTTTCGATTTCAGTTCTCTGAACACCACGAAGGAGAGCACCGATGTTGTCGCCTGCCTCTGCATAGTCGAGGATCTTGCGGAACATTTCGATACCTGTAACAACAGTCTTTCTCTTTTCGTCTGTAAGACCAACGATTTCAACTTCTTCTGAAGTCTTGAGCTGACCTCTTTCAACTCTACCGGTAGCAACTGTACCACGGCCTGTGATTGTGAATACGTCTTCAACAGGCATAAGGAAGGGAAGGTCTGCCTTTCTGTCGGGTGTGGGAATGTAGCTGTCAACAGCATCCATGAGTTCCCAGATGGGTGCAAGTGAAGCGTCTGCTGTGTCGCCGCCTGCATATTCGAGAGCCTTGAGAGCTGAACCCTTGATGATGGGAGCTTCTTCGTCGAAGCCGTACTCAGCAAGTGTCTCACGGATTTCCATTTCAACGAGCTCGAGAAGTTCGGGATCGTCAACCTGGTCAACCTTGTTCATGAAAACGATGATCTTGGGAACGCCAACCTGACGAGCAAGAAGAAGATGTTCCTTAGTCTGAGCCATGGGGCCGTCTGTTGAAGCGATAACAAGGATAGCACCGTCCATCTGAGCAGCACCTGTGATCATGTTCTTGATATAGTCGGCATGGCCGGGGCAGTCAACGTGAGCATAGTGACGTGTGTCAGTCTCGTACTCAACGTGAGCTGTGTTGATTGTGATACCGCGCTCTCTCTCTTCGGGAGCCTTATCGATGTTAGCGTAGTCAACGAAGTCTGCGCCGCCCTTCATAGCGAGGGTCTTTGTGATAGCTGCTGTAAGAGTTGTCTTACCATGGTCAACGTGACCGATGGTACCGATATTAACGTGGGGCTTATTACGTTCGAATTTTGCCTTTGCCATTGGTATTTCCTCCCTTTTTAAATAAGCAAATTATTTTTTCTATGCTCGTGCATAGTTTCATTGTAACAAGTACGGGCTTAAATTTCAAGCCTTTTTTTTAAAATAGCAACACAAATTATCTTTCACTGATAACTTTTTCGGCAATTGACTTGGGAACTTCTGCATAATGGCTGGGTTCCATAGCGTACTGACCACGGCCCTGAGTTCTTGAACGAAGGGCGGTAGCATAACCGAACATATTGGAAAGAGGAATATTTGCGTTGATCTGAACTGCACCTGTTCTTGCCTCTGTGCCCTGAATCATACCGCGGCGTGAGTTGATATCACCGATAACGTCACCCATATATTCATCGGGAACGATAACTGCGGTTTTCATGATGGGCTCCATAAGAATGGGAGCAGCCTTCTTCATAGCATCCTTGAATGCCATTGATGCGGCAATCTTGAAGGCCATTTCTGACGAGTCAACTTCGTGATATGAACCGTCGTAAAGAGTTACCTTAACGTCAACAACGTTGTAGCCGGCAAGAACACCTGTAAGCATAGCGCCCTTGACACCTGCTTCGATAGCGTTGAAGTATTCCTTGGGAATAGCACCACCAACGATGTTGTTGACAAACTCGTAGCCCTTTTCGGGGTTGGGTTCAATTCTCATCTTAACATGACCGTACTGACCCTTACCGCCTGACTGACGTGAATACTTGGTATCTGTATCAGCAGCCTGAGTAATTGTTTCACGGTAAGCAACCTGAGGCTGACCAACGTTAGCTTCAACCTTGAATTCACGGAGAAGTCTGTCTACGATGATTTCGAGGTGGAGCTCACCCATACCTGCGATAATTGTCTGGCCTGTTTCTTCGTCTGTATAGCACTTGAATGTGGGATCTTCCTCAGCAAGCTTTGCAAGAGCAATACCCATCTTTTCCTGACCAGCTTTGGTCTTGGGCTCGATGGCAACTCTGATAACGGGCTCGGGGAATTCCATTGATTCAAGAATAATGGGATGCTTGGGATCGCAAAGGGTGTCACCTGTTGTAGTCTGCTTAACGCCAACGCAAGCAGCGATATCACCTGCATAGCAGCAGTCAATATCCTGTCTGTGGTTGGAGTGCATCTGCAGGATTCTGCCCATACGCTCGTTTGTATCCTTGGTTGAGTTGTATACGGAAGCACCTGTATCAACCTTACCTGAATAAACTCTGAAGAAGCAGAGCTTACCAACGAAGGGGTCGGTAGCAATCTTGAATGCAAGAGCTGCAAAGGGCTCATCATCCGATGAATGTCTTGCTTCCTCTTCCTCTGTATCGGGGTTGATACCTCTGATAGCTTCGATGTCTGTGGGAGCGGGCATATAATCAACAACAGCGTCAAGGAGAAGCTGAACACCCTTGTTACGGTATGAAGTACCGCAAACAACGGGAACCATCTCGTTGGCGATTGTTGCCTTTCTGATGCAGTTCTTAACTTCTTCAACGGTGAGTTCTTCACCCTCAAAGAATTTTTCAAGGAGTGCATCATCCTGCTCTGCAACGCTTTCGATAAGCTCATCGTGATACTTCTGAGCAATTTCTTTCATATCGTCGGGAATATCGGTAACAGTGATGTCAATACCCTTGTCATCATTGTAGTAATAAGCCTTCATGATTACAAGGTCGATAATTCCTACGAAATCTGATTCAGCACCGATGGGGAGCTGAATGGGAACTGCATTACATTTAAGACGTTCCTTCATCATGTCTACAACACGATAGAAGTTTGCGCCCAAAATATCCATTTTGTTAACATAGACCATTCTGGGAACACGGTATTTGTCAGCCTGTCTCCAAACGGTTTCAGACTGGGGCTCAACGCCGCCCTTTGCACAAAGGACCGTAACAGAACCGTCGAGAACTCTCAGTGAACGCTCAACTTCAACAGTGAAGTCAACGTGACCGGGAGTGTCGATGATGTTAACACGGTGGTCCTTCCAGAAACAGGTGGTAGCAGCGGATGTGATAGTGATACCACGCTCCTGCTCCTGCTCCATCCAGTCCATGGTAGCGCCGCCATCGTGAGTTTCGCCCATCTTGTGCGTCTTACCCGTGTAGTACAGGATACGCTCAGTGGTCGTGGTCTTACCGGCGTCGATATGAGCCATGATACCGATGTTTCTGGTACGCTCAAGTGAATATTCCCTTGCCATTGATTATCTTGCTCCTTTTTGGTGTAAAGGATATGATTCCGTGCCGCACGATGCGGCACCGGCAAATCAATATCTGTAATGAGCGAAGGCCTTGTTAGCCTCAGCCATCTTGTGCACATCTTCTTTCTTCTTGAAAGCGCCACCTGTGCTGTTCTTGGCGTCAATGATCTCGGCTGCGAGACGCTCTGCCATGGTTCTTTCGCCTCTGGAACGAGAATAAGCGGTGATCCAACGCAGACCAAGGGTCTGGCGTCTGTCAGCTCTTACTTCCATAGGAACCTGGTAGTTAGAACCGCCTACACGGCGAGCCTTAACCTCCAGAACCTGTCTCTTATAC
>JAXJTD010000056.1:0-1949 GCA_036309745.1 Acutalibacteraceae bacterium
CCCTGGCAAATATGAGGATATAGATTTATCTGAATGGGGGAACTTTGACGTGAACACGAAAGACGGGAAGTTATTATGCAATGTGAAACTTTACAAGAACGGAAACCGCCATGTAAAATTCTGCAAGGAGTTCATGCAGAAACTTAATGTTGAGATGGCTCGGATAAACGGGTGGATTCATTCAAAAGACGAAGCAAAAGAAGCGTTCGGCTATTCAGAATCAGAAATAAATTCCGTATGGAATAAAAACTTAAAAATAGGAATCGGAGAGGGGAAAAAACTTCTCGGGTTGCCGATGGGAGCATGACGGTATGGCTAAAGTAGAGGAATTAGAAAACGCAATATTGAGTCAGATTGAACTTCTTTCAGATGACTCAATATTCAACGACAGCGAAAACTTTGATAAACTTATAAAGCGGTCAAACGCAATAAGCGAGTTATCAAAATCGTGGATTCAAGTACAGCAGACAAAAACTGATGAAAAGCGGGTGAGGATTGAAGCCGTTAAGGTTATGTATGAATGTTCAAACGGAATCCCGAAGGATGACAAGTCAGTCAAAAGTTATCTTGGGATAAGTGCTGGCTGACTGTTTACAAAAAAGCCGTTGAATCCGAAACTTGCTGCAATCCGAGAGAAATACAGAAACGGAATCACGGCTGAGACAGTAGAACAGTTGGCTGATAAACTTACGGGGCTATATTTTGGGAAAAACTGAATGGATAAGTTTAGGAAGATTTGGGATAAGGAAAAGAACGATTTTCTAATATCGACTAAGGGAATGAAAAGAAAAGATGCTTACAGGCTTTTTCTTGAGCGTTTTCCAGAAGCCGATGTAACTGAAACAGGATTTTACAATCAGCGGTCAAGGGTAGGGGCAAGCGAGAAGTCATTCGGTGGCGGTCATAACCGAACGGCAAGACCGCTTTATTCGGAGCAGGTAAAAAAAGGCTATGTCAGAATAAAGATTGCACAGCCTTCAACATGGATTTCTAAGGCGAAGTGGGTCTACATGGAAACTCACCCGTGGGAAGACTTCACGGAAAGAAGCAATTATGTCTTTCTTGACGGAGACACACGGAACTTCTCTCCCGACAACATCGAGCGTGTCGAACTGAAATACATGGGGATTTACAATCACTTGGGCGGGGTTGAGGTGGGCAGACCAGACATAACAAAAACAAGAATCCTGCTTGCGAAACTGCAACTCGTTCAGATGGATGTGATGGAGAAAAAAGGGCTTGCGGTGCGTACCCGTGATGGCGGGCGGGTGGTGAAGACCAGAAGGAACGCTTGGGCGAGGGCTTACAACAGGCGGGAAGGTGTCAAGGAACGGCAAACTGAAATAAAGAAAAAGTACCGTGAAAAGCTGAGGGCTGACCCGTTAAAGTATGCTGAACACTTGGAAAAACAGCGGAAACGCTATCATGAAAGAAGAAGTGTAAAAGGGGGAATTACGATATGAAATATCTTTTTGAGTGTGGAGATTGCAGAAAAACTACAGAAATCGACATTAAACTTAAAAATCGGAATCGGGGAAGGCAAGAAACTTCTTGGGCTTCCTGAGAAATAAAACAACGGCTGGCCGCTTGCCTTAAAGCGGTAGGGAGCAAATATGACAAAAGAAGAAATAGAACTTGATAAAAAAATCACTGACCATCCGCAAAGATACAACGGTGATAGTGTTTATGAGTGTATTAAGGTAATGCGTGCCTGGAGCACACCCGAAGAATACCGTGGATTTTTGAAGAACACAATCATTAAGTATCTTTGCCGTGTTGGGAAGAAAGACGAGGCGGTGCAGGAACTGAAAAAGGCAAGGTTCTATCTTGACAAGCTGATAGAATCTTTTTCTTTAAATATGACAAAAGGCTGAGGGCTGACCCGTTAAAGTATGCCGAATACTTGGAAAAACAGCGGAAACGCTATCGTGAAAGAAGAAGTGTAAAAG
>JAXJTD010000057.1:0-105749 GCA_036309745.1 Acutalibacteraceae bacterium
AATTCCCGCAATGCAGGCTCAGCTCAAAGAATGCGAAAAAGCGATAGAAAATATGCTCAATGCGATTCAGTCGGGAATACTGACGGAATCAACCAAAGGCAGACTTGAACAGCTTGAAGAACAGCAGAGAAATCTGAAAACAGCAATACTGAGGGTGGAAATCAGACGCCCGAAACACTCAAAAGAAAGAATTGTCAATTGGATAAGCCGATTTAAAGGCGGCAATCCCAACAACAGAAACTATCAAAGACAGATAATAGACACCTTCGTCAATTCGGTATACGTTTATGACGATAAACTGGTGTTTACATACAACTTCAAAGATGGTACGGAAACCATCACGCTCGAGGAAATAGAAGCCGCTTTCGGTTCGGATTTAAACTATAGCGCTCCACCAAGAAAAGGATTGCATCATCAGATGTAATCCTTTTGTTTTTTATGATGGGAGGCGAAGGACGAGCGGCACAGAGCAACAGTCCGGTGGACTGTTGTGACCGCGAGCGACCAAGCCGCCGCAGCGGCGCGAATCGACTCCCATCAGGTCCACCAATAAGAGGATTGCATCATCAGATGTAATCCTTTTGTTTTTATCAGAGATATAAGCTTTTGAGGTGTAACAAAAAAAGCAGGCGGGACTTTTTTAATTTAATATTTATTTTCAGTGTATGGGATAAATCTTTTCTTTGACATACCATTACCAAATTGTTATAATCAGGTGAATATGTAAATAATCTGGAAAAAGGGGTGATATTTGTTGATAAATTCTGAAAGAGCGAATGAAATTGCAAATTTATACTATAACGACATATATCATCTTTGCCTTTCAAGACTCAAAAAAGAGGAAGATGCCTGCGATGTTACTCAGGAGGTTTTTCTTTTCTTTCAGGAAAATTATAGCGAACTTGAAGATGACTACATAAAATCATGGCTTTATGCCGTTGCCGACAATAAGATAAAAGAACAGTTCAGAGCAATCGCAAAGAGAGAAAAAGAGCTTATTTTCGGAATGGTGTCCGGTTCGCAAACAAGCAATGATATCCTTTACGAAATGGAAGAAGTTAATAAATTAACTGCGGAAGAACTTGAAGAAAAGAAGAAAAGCATTTTATCTTCGTTAAGCGAAAAAGAGCTTGAACTTTTTGAAATGGTTTATGTAAAGCATATGGAATACAAAGAATTGGCAAAGGCTCTTGATGTTTCTGAACACGCCGTCAGGGCAAGAGTATACAGACTGAGACTGAAAATCAAAGAAAAAGCAGCCTTCATATTTATGGCAATTCTGCTCCTTTTTATGAGATTTTAAAATTTTTCAAAAAATTTTAAAATTTTTGCGTGACAAAACGCAATTTCCGTCATATATATATGAAGGGGGTACAGCGTTTTATCAATCATAATTACAGGAGGTGAACAAATCCATGGGAAACAAACAAGATATGAACGCTTCAAAACAGACTTTGAAGGACAAGCTTATGGCAATAATTTTGCTTGAAACTTCAAAGGACTATAAAGAAATGGACAGCGATCTTGTGTCGGAATGCGTTGATTTCCTCATGGAGCTTGAAGGAAAACAGAAACTTACAAAATCCGAAATCGAACAAAGAGTAAGCAAAATACCGTTCAAGGGCAAGGTAACGACAATGGGCTCATATGCCAGAAAGAAATTAAGAGCCAGAAGGCTTGCTGTTGTAGCCGCGGTTTTAGCTTTTATCTTTGCATTGTTCACTATATTTACTTTCGCAACAGGCAACAGTGCCGTTGATTTGCTCAGGCAGATGGGTCAAACCATTTACGAATGGTTTGATGTCGGCTCGATAGAATACGCAAATATAACATTTGTTAAACCCAATGAAACTAAGACATATCCCTCAATTGAAGAGCTTGAAAAATGCGAAAAAATTGAGATTTTATATCCCTCTTGGTTGCCTGAAAATGAAGAGATTTCTAATGTTTGGTATCTGATTGAAGGAGAAACAGAACGATATGTGTTACAATTTAGTAATCCGCTTTATAGTATTGAGATAAAAAACGAGAATGATTTGTCGGAAGATATAAAATCAAGTTGTAACTTAACTGAGATTAACGGTATTTCAATATATTACGATGAAGCATCGCAATTTATACAAGCAGATTTTATCTATAATAATAGTTGGTATTCTGTAAAATCAGATACAAAGGATCATCTTTTCAGAATAATTGAAAATATGAAGGAGATTAACTGATATGAAAAAAATAATTGCACTTATTATGGTTGTTGTTTCCCTCTTTTCCGTAATGTCAATATCCGTTTATGCTGAGGGTACAGAAGAAAATACAGTTACTGTTACCGTAAATGATGTTGAGTTCGTTTTTGATGCAAACACAACCGAAGATTTCCGTAATAAATTCATTGCTCATTATTTTAACCACAGCGACAACACTACAAGCGCTTATGGTCTTACTTGCACTCTTTTTGGACACAAACTTGAGTCATCTGTCATTACAACAATAACACATAAAGCAAAAGCAACTGCCCCTAGATGCTTACAGGAAACTTATAATATGGAAATGTGCACCAGATGCGACTACACCAATCCTATTTTAATTAGTGCTACATACATCAGCTGCTGCTGAATTAATTATTGTCGATGTGTTTTTTCACATCGGCAATACCTTTATGTGAGATAAAACGAAAGAGAGAGGACCTCCGAATAAACCGGAGGTCCTCTCTGATATTATTTCTGCGAATATTTATCAATGGTATCCATAAGGAAAGCATATGCCTTCGGAGTGCCGCACACATAGCTTGACTGGTGCTCATACTGAGTGGGGTTGCCGTCCCAATCTGAGCTGATTGCACCGCATTCTTCAAGCATAAGAGTAGCTGCGGCATAATCCCAGGGCTTTATATTGCGTTCAAAGTAACCGTTGATTTTTCCTGCCGCAACATAAGCAATCGCAAGAGCGGAAGAACAGATTCGTCTGATATCAAGGCAGTTTCTGAAAACTTCCTTGCCCAGAGCAAAGCTTTCATCCGTATACTGTTTCTTTGTTGAGCCTGCACCAAATTCAATAAGGCAGTTTTTAAGCTCACGGTCTTCGGGCTTTTTCAGTTTCTTGCCGTTGTAATAAACACCTTCACCGCGTTTGCAAGTGAAAAGGTCACCGTTGTAAGGATTGAAAATAACGCCGAATTCAACCTCTTTGCCGTTAAAATAAGCAAGGGACACTGAACTCATATTCTCTTTCGGTCCAGGATATTCCGTTTTTATCGCAGGAACCGTAAAATTTTCCCATAAGCATTATGAAAAAATCGGACTCGTCAATAAGCTCCTGAATATCAGAAAATTCACCCGACGAAGAAGCTGTGAAATGTTCCATACCGATAGGAAGAACACGCATATCAAGCAGTGCATTAATAACTATGTTCCGTTCGTCACGAAGCGATTCAAAGGCGGAAGAAATAAACGCGGTGTATACTTTATTCATTATAATTCCCCTTATGTTTAATTTTGACGGATTGCGACTGATTTAACTCAATATGAGCAGACAAATTGTATCTTTATAATATAAAAATTCGGTAAATATGTCAAATGTTTTTTAAAACACAAAGCCGCCCGAAGGCGGCTGTTAAAACTGATGTCAATATTGTTTTTTGCATTCTTCGGGATAATCAAAAATCAGAAGCTCTTTTCCGCCTCACGAATTACTGCTTACCGCATCCAGCACTTCGCGCTTGAATTCTCCGTGGATTTTGTATTTCTTTGAGAAGATAATCAGAGAAACAATCATCATAACGGGAGGTACGATAAACATAAGGAATGAAATTGCGCTTTTTGCGGCGGGAGTCTGCACCGCGGCTTCGCCGTTATAGCCCGTAAGGGTGAACGATGCGTACATAATAACAGCCTGCACGGTGTATGCCATTTTCTGCAAAAAGCCCTTCATTGAGAAGGTGAGGCTCTGATTACGGCTGCCTGTTTTGTATTCGCCGTAGTCAACGCAGTCTGCAAGCATAACCGTCTGGTTAACAAACATACTGCCCGTACCAAGAGATGTGAGAATATAGAAAATGCCCAGTGCGGTTACGCTGACACCTTCGCCGAATGCGTAGCCCATAATTGCCATACCGATATAGCCTGCGGCAGCCATGCTAAGGGACATTTTATAGATTGAACGGTTGTTCATAAACTTTGAACATACGGGCACAACAAGAATGGCAAGCACAGAACCAATTGTACCCATAAGATTGAACTTTGATTGCAGGGTAAGGTCACCCAGCACAGAAGTGAAATAATAGCTGCTGATGCCCGATGTCATATAGAAGCCTGCATTTGAAATCATTGCAAAAAGCATGAACACAAGAAGCTGGTCATTACTCTTTATGACATTGATTGCCGCCTTGAACGAGAATTTTTCGTTGTTGACAACAATGCGTCTTTCTTTGGTTGAAAGCACGCTGATAAGGGCAAAGAAAACAAGCCCTGCCGCCGTTATAACCGACCATTTGCCGAAACCTTTGCTCAAAGTATCCGAGGTCATTGCATCAAGCTTACTGCCTGCAACACCGCCCAGTGCCGCAACGGCAATGGGTGTGAAAATAGAGATAATGCCCTGACCCAGACCCGAAAAGGCTCTGGCAATGGTTGAAACAAGGTTTCTGTCCTTTTCCTCACTTGCAAAGGATGGCACCATTGACCAGAAAGGGATGTCCGCCAGAGTGTTTGTCATACCCCAGAACACATAAAGCACTGCGGCATAGACATAAAGACCCGTTGAGCCTGCACCGAAACCGGGATTATTGAAAAGCAGGCAGAGCACAACCGCATTGAGCATTGCGCCCATAAGAATCCAGGGGCGGTATTTACCCATTTTCGTTTTGGTTTTATCAACTATCATACCCATCATAGGGTCGTTGAAACCGTCCCAAAGCCTTGCAAGGGGGGTTATGATAAGCAGAAAAGCAGGCGAAATTCCCAGAGCATTGGTGAGGTAAATTGACAGATAGGAATAGAACATTCCGTAGCTCAGGTCAAGACCTATGGCACCAACGCCGTAGCCCAGCTTTTCTCTGAGTGAAACTTTATTCATAGAGTTCACCTGTAACTTAAATGATATCCTCAAATTCCACTACCTTGTTGGTTTTGCCCGATTCAAAAATGGCTTCAACAAGGCGCATAAGTCTGCGCTGCTGATTGTGGGTAACGATAATATCTTCCTCACCTCTGAGGTAAGCAAAAATATTCTTGTAATATTCGCCCCAGTCAGCCTTCTGAACGTCAAGAGGATATGTCTGAATGGTGTCATCGGTACGGGGTGCCATGGTCTTTGTTATACCTGCACCTGCAACGATGGGTACTGCATCCCTGTTTTCCCAATCGGAAACCATAACGATTTTGCCGTCGGGCTTCCAGCTGTCAACAACGGCAGTGCCGTTTTCACCCAGCATATACCACAAAGGAAGCTCGATGAAATTGCTTGTTGTAACTTCAACATAAAATGAAAGTCCGTCGTCAAAAATAAGAGTTGTACGGAAGCCGTCGTCACAGTTTTCGTTTGTGACATTGGTAAGCTCCGCATAAACGGTTTTCAGTTTTCTGGGCAGGGTCATCATAAGTGCCTGATCAAGAAGGTGAATACCCCAGTCATAAACCATACCGCCGCCGTGCTGAGGCTGATTGCGCCAGTCACCGGGCACGCCTCTTGAACCCTGAACACGGGATTCAATGCGGAAAACATTGCCCAATGTGTTCTCATCAAAAAGCTTTTTCATTGTGAGGTAATCCTCATCCCAGCGTCTGTTCTGATGAACGGTGAAAAGCTTGCCTGTTTCTTCTGCGCAGGCAATCATTTCTTCAAGGTCTGCCGAGCAAATGGTAACGGGCTTTTCGCTGATAACGTTCTTGCCGTGACGCATTGCATCAATGGCAATTTCCTTATGAACATCGTTGGGAGTTGCGATAGTTACAATATCAATACGCTCATCGCTGAGCAGTTCTTCACGGGAATTGAAGAAATAAAAGCCCTTTTCATCCGCAACCTTTTTTCTTTCGGGATTAATGTCAAATACGCCTACAACCTCGGCATACTCGCCCATTTCTTCCTTGATTTTGCGGGCGTGCCAACCGCCCATACCGCCGTAGCCGATAACGGCACATCCGATTTTGTTATTTACCATAGTATCGCCTTCTTGTGTTTTTGATAAGTGGAATCAGACCCACCACATTTCGCCTGTGGATTCGGTAAGAATAATATTTTTGAGGAATGAAACAGCCTTTGAAAGACCTTCATTCTGGCTCATAAGGGAATCCTCATGCTCAATGCTGATGGCATAATCGTAGCCAACCATACGAAGATTGGAAATGATATCCTTCCAGTATGCATTGTCATTGCCGTAGCCGATTGTACGGAAAATCCAGGAACGGTTGATTTCGTCACCGTAGGGCTTATTGTCAAGCACGCCGTTAACAGCGGTGTTGTATTTATCAATCTTTGTATCCTTTGCGTGGAAATGGAAGATTGCATCACCCAGCTTGCGGATGCAGGCAACGGGATCCATACCCTGCCAGATAAGATGGCTGGGGTCAAAGTTTGCACCGATTTCGGGGCCGACTGCTTCACGGAGTTTCAGCAGGGTTTCGGTGTTGTAAACACAGAAGCCGGGATGAAGTTCAAGTGCAATTTTGTTAACACCGTGTGCCTTTGCAAACTCAACAAGGTCTTTCCAGTAGGGAATAAGAACCTCGTTCCACTGCCATTCAAGAATTTCACCGAAATCGTTGGGCCAGGGGCAGGTTACCCAGTTGGGATATTTTGCGGTTTCGCAGTCACCGGGGCAGCCCGAGAAAGTGTTGATCTGGCTCAGACCAAGCTTTTCGGCAAGCAGGATTGTATTTCTGATTGTCTTGTCGTAATCTGCGGCAATTTCCTTGTTGGGGTGCACGGGGTTTCCGTGGCAGGAAAGTGCACTTATCTGAACATCGTACTTTTTAATCAAAGCTTTGAATTCTTCAAGCTTTGCTTCGTCATTAAGCAGAATTTCGGGGTCTGCGTGAGCGTTGCCGGGATATCCGCCGCAGCCGATTTCAACCATTTCAATGCCCAGTGACTTGAAATATTTAAGTGCCTCTTCAAGTGAGAGGTTTGAAAGTAATGTTGTGAATACGCCGAGTTTCATAGTATTTCTCCTTAGATTATGCTCTTGATATATGCAAGGCTTCTTGTGATATCCTCAAAGCCTGTGGGTACGGGGTCATCGTTTTCAACAACAATCCACTCCATACCGATTTCCTTTGCGGCCTTTATGACGGTGGGGATGTCGCAGTTGCCCTCGCCCAATGCCATAGGCTTGCCGTCAATACCGTCTTTGATATGGAGAAGAACAATGTTATCTTTCTTCTCGGTGAGAAGCTTGTAGTTATCCTCACCTGCGTGGAAGCTCCAGTATGTATCGATTTCAAGGGAGCAGAGGTCACCTATGATATCAATGGGAAGCTTGCCGCTTTCGGTGGGTCTGAATTCTTCGCAGTGGTTGTGGTAGTAAACCTTCATACCGTATTTATCCATTGCGTATTTTTCAGCATTGCCCAGAACTTTACCTGTGTTTTCAGCTTCTTCATCGGTGCTGTGAGGAGCACCGCCTACACCTGCCGCATTTGCACCCAGTGTGTGAACGTATTCGATGGTTTCGGCAAGCTTATCTTCTTCAAAATCTCCAAGACCCATATGGCATCCCACTGCAACAAGGCCAAGCTCATCAAGCTTTGCTTTGATTGTTGCGGCATCGGTATTGAAGAATCCTGCAAACTCAACGCCGTCGTAACCGATTTTCTTGATTTCTTCAAGGGCTGCAAGCAAGGTTTCGGTATCGTTTATGTGTTCTCTTACAGAGTAAACCTGAACAGCAATTTTCATTGTAGTTTTTCCTTAGTCGTTGTTGATGTATACGGGCTTGCCTGTCTTTGCAGACTCATAAATAGCTTCAAGAATCTGTGTAACAACCATTGCCTGCTCGGGCTTTGTTCGAAGCTCTGCACCGTTAAGCACTGCATCGTAGAATGCGCGGCATTCAAGCTCTTCGGGCTTGTCGCTTGCACCGTCATAGAATGCTACACCGCCTGCATCAAAGTTGGGAGTTTCGATAACCTGTCTGCCGTTCTTTACGTAGTTGATTCGAAGGTCGTCGCCAAGCATATCTGCGCCGCCCTTTACGCCTGCAATAAGTGTTGATGCTTCGCAGGGGTCTGCAATGTTGAGTGCCCAGGCTGATTCAACGCTGATTGTTGCGCCGTTTTCCATAACAACGAAGCCGAATGCTGAATCTTCAACAGTATACTTTTCGGGATCCCAGTCACCCCATGCATTTGCGGTTCTCTTCTGGTCGCCAAGCTTCTTGAAGGTTGTACCTACAACCATCTTGGGCTTATAGTTATTCATCATCCAGAGAGTAAGGTCAAGTGCGTGTGTACCGATATCGATAAGGGGACCGCCGCCCTGCTCTTCTTCGTTAAGGAATACACCCCAGGTGGGAACGGCACGTCTGCGCAGTGCAAGTGCTCTTGCATAGTAGATTTCGCCGAATTCGTCATTTTCACAGCACTCTTTGAGGTAGAGAGAATCGCCTCTCCAACGTGACTGATAGCCGATTGAAAGAACTTTACCTGTTCTTACAGATGCTTCATACATTGCTTTTGCCTCTGCATAGGTTTTTGCCATGGGCTTTTCGCAAAGAACGTGCTTGCCTGCTTCGAGTGCATCAATGGTAATGAAGCTGTGTGACTTGTTGGGGGTACAAACGTGAACGGCAACAATGCTCTCATCTTTGAGAAGCTCTTTGTAGTCGGTATAAACCTTAGCGTCTGCCGAACCGAATTTCTTTGCGGTTTCGATTGCTCTTTCTTCAATAATGTCACAGAATGCAACGGGTTCAAGAAAATCAATGTTTGAGATTGCACGAAGGTGCTTTCCGTTTGCTATGCCGCCGCATCCGATAATACCGATTCTTACTTTTTCAGCCATTTTTAATATCTCCTTAAATTCAGATTGCGGAAAATTCCGCCCATTCACCTTTATTATAATACTTTATCACAATAAATCAAGAAAAAATAAAAATCGGGGATGTAAATTTTAAAGGGCAAAATTTAGTTAAAATAAACAAAAATATAAACTTGACGGATATAATTACGATTGTTATAATCGAAATGAAATGAGGCGATTTTTTTGAAAATCTATAACAACACTGCCGAAACTATCGGCAAAACTCCCCTTGTCAGGTTTTCCGCATACGGAAACGCCGCAGGTGCAAAGGCTGAAATTCTTGCAAAGCTTGAATACAGAAACCCTGCGGGAAGTTCAAAGGACCGCGTAGGCTTTGAAATGCTCCGTTCAGCCATGGCAGAGGGTAAAATAAATAAAAATTCTGTTATCATTGAACCTACAAGCGGTAACACGGGCATAGGAATTGCCTCTGTTGCGGCACAGATGGGTCTGAAAGTCATAATCACGATGCCCGAAACAATGAGCCTTGAACGCAGAAAGCTTCTTGCCGCCTACGGTGCGGAACTTGTGCTTACCGAAGGCGCAAAAGGTATGGCAGGCGCTATTGAAAAAGCGAATGAGCTTGCTTCACAGATTAAGGACAGTTTCATTCCTGCACAGTTTGATAATCCGTCAAATGCCGACGCACACTATAAAACAACGGGACCAGAAATATGGGATGACACCGACGGCAATATTGATATTTTTGTCGCAGGTGTAGGTACGGGCGGTACAATTACAGGCGCAGGCAGATACCTCAAAGAAAAAAATCCCGATGTAAAAATCATTGCCGTTGAACCTGAGGACTCACCTTTCCTTTCGCAAGGCAGAGCAGGTGCACACGGCTTGCAGGGTATCGGCGCAGGCTTTATCCCCAAAGTGCTTGATACAGGCATTTATGATGAAATAATTACCGTCACAACAGAGCAGGCATATGCCGCAGCAAGGCTGACGGTTAAAAACGAGGGTATTCTTATCGGAATTTCATCGGGTGCGGCGCTTCACGCGGCAACGGAAATTGCAAAAATGCCTGAAAATACAGGGAAGAAAATCGTTGTACTTCTGCCCGACGGCGGTGAAAGATATCTTTCCACGCCGATGTTTGAGTAAATTTTTTACGGAAGGTGAAAAGTATGTTTGATGCACTTAAAGTCAAAAATCAATGTGTTGAATGGATAAAGAATTTTTTTGAAGAAAACGGCAAAGGCTGCAATGCTGTAATCGGCATTTCAGGCGGTAAGGACAGCTCTGTTGCGGCGGCTCTCTGCGTTGAAGCACTGGGCAAGGACAGAGTTATCGGCGTGCTTATGCCTCAGGGTGTACAGCACGATATTGATGCCGCTTATAAGCTTGTGAATCACCTGGGAATCAGGCATTACGAAATCAATGTGAAGGCGGCTATTGACGGTATTCTGGGCGCATTTCCTGAGGATTTGCCTCTTTCCGAGCAGTCAAAAGTCAACCTTCCTCCCCGTATCAGAATGAGCACCCTTTATGCGGTGAGCCAGTCCCTTAACGGCAGGGTTGTGAATACCTGCAATCTCTCCGAAGACTGGGTAGGATATTCCACTCGATACGGCGATGCGGCAGGCGATTTTTCACCTATGTGCAACCTGACCGTTACGGAAGTAAAGGAAATCGGACATCTTCTGGGTCTGCCTTATGATTTGGTTGAAAAAGTTCCGATTGACGGTCTTTGCGGCAAAACCGATGAAGAAAATCTGGGCTTTACCTATGCGGAGCTTGATGTTTATATCCGCACAGGCAAAATCGATGACCCCGAAAAGAAAGAACTTATTGACAGAAAACACAGGGCAAACCTTTTCAAATTACAGCTTATGCCTATGTTTAATCCCGACGAGGTATGAAAATGAATATAAAAAATCTTCAACTGAGCCTTGAAAACGGCAGTGCATATCTTATTGCATCACCCGAAAACCGACGCTGGCTTACGGGCTTTGCCTCCTCCGACGGATACCTGCTTATCACAAAAAACGAGGCTGTTTTTCTTGTTGACAGCCGATATATTGAGGCGGCACAGAAGCAGATTTCCGCTTGCGACTCCGTTTTACTCACCTCTCTTTCTGCACAGCTTCCCGAATATATCAACAAACTCGGTATTGCCTCACTTTATACCGAGGCACAGCGCCTCAGTGTTGCGGATTTTGAAAAAATCAAAAATATTTCTCCCTGCCCCTGCATTGCAGACAAGGCAGACGGTGTTATTGATTCTCTCCGCCGCATAAAAACAGAGGATGAAAAAGCAAAAATTCTCAAAGCACAGTCTATTGCGGAAAAAGCCTTTGACCGTGTTCTGGATTTCATAAAAATCGGCGTTACGGAGCGTGAAATTGCTCTTGAACTTGACTTTTTTATGCTGAAAAACGGTGCAGAAAGCATTTCATTTGAAACCATTGCAGTCAGCGGTAAAAATTCCTCAATGCCTCACGGTGTGCCCTCAGACAAAAAAATCGAAAAAGGCGATTTCATCACCCTTGATTTCGGTGCCGTTGTTGACGGATATCACAGCGATATGACACGCACCGTTGCGGTTGGCGAAGTGTCCTCAAAGCAGGCAGAGGTTTATGAAACCGTACTCAACGCTCAGCTTAAAAGCCTTGAAACTCTTAAAACAGGTGTTTCCTGCTTCGATGCGGATGCCGCCGCAAGAAATATTATCAGGAATGCAGGCTACGGCGAATATTTCGGGCACGGCACAGGTCACGGTGTAGGTATTGAAATTCACGAAGCACCCAGACTTTCACCCAAAAGCGATGCAATTCTGAAAACAGGTGATATTGTGACCGTTGAGCCCGGTATTTATCTGCCCGATGAATTCGGTGTACGCATTGAAGATATGGCGTTTATAACCGAAAAAGGCTATGAAAACCTCACAAAAAGCCCGAAAAACCTTATAATTCTTTAAAGCAGACAGATAATTCACAAAAAAGACTTGAAAAATACAAGTGAATAGTATAAAATAATTGCGAAAACATATATATAAGGAGAAATAACTTATGGTATCAGCAGGCGATTTCAGAAACGGCGTAACCTTCGAAATGGAAGGTCAGGTCTATCAGATTATCGAATTCCAGCACGTTAAGCCCGGCAAAGGCGCAGCTTTCGTAAGAACAAAGATCAGAAACGTTATCGGCGGTGCAGTTGTTGAGCGTACTTTCAACCCCACCGACAAGTTCCCCACCGCTTACATCGAGCGTAAGGAAATGGAATACTCATACGAGGATGGCGGTCTTTACTATTTCATGGACCCCGAGACCTACGATATGGTTCCCATCGGTGAAGATACTCTTCCCGAAAACTTCAAGTTTGTTAAGGAAAACGAAACCTGCCGTGTTCTTTCATACAAGGGCAGCGTTTTCGGTGTTGAACCCCCCAACTCAGTTACTCTTCAGGTAACAAAGACTGACCCCGGCTTTGCAGGCAACACTGCAACCAACGCAACAAAGCCCGCTACTCTTGAAACAGGCGCAGAGGTTAAGGTTCCCCTGTTCATCGATGAGGGCGAAATGATTGTTGTTGACACTCGCACAGGCGAATATCTCAGCCGTGCATAATTATATTTAACGGAGGAAACAAAAATGACTGTTACTGAAAAGGTTGCATACCTTAAAGGTCTTGCAGAAGGTCTTGCACTTGATGAAAGCAAGCCCGAAGCAAAGCTCATTAAGGCTATGATTGATGTTCTTGATGACATCGCACTCTCAGTAAGCGATCTTGAAGACGGCCTTGACCTCATCAGCGAGCAGCTTGACGCTGTTGACGAGGATCTTGACGAGCTTGAAGGCTTTGTTTACGAAGACCTTGACGATTGCTGCTGCGATGATTGCTGCGACGAAGACGAGGAAGAATATTACGACGTTGAGTGCCCCAGCTGCGGCGAGGTTATCTGCGTTGACGGTGACATCCTTGAAGAAGGCAGCATCAACTGCCCCAACTGCAACGAGCTTCTTGAGTTTGAGATCGACTACGATTGCGATTGCGGTTGCGAGGACTGCGACGAATAATCAAAAATCAGATAACGGGTGTACGGTTTGTACACCCGTTGTTTTTTTGTTTTCACTATTGTAAAAGCTTTAACAGTGTGATATATTAAAGCTATAAATTCCGAAAGGAGAATTTTTATGATTAAAATTACATTTATGGGTGCCGGCAGCACCGTTTTTGCACGAAATGTTCTGGGTGACTGTATGTGCACACCTGCCCTGCGTGACAGCATTATCGCTCTTTACGATATCGACGAGGAACGCCTTGAAGACAGCTATATCATTCTTTCTGCAATGAACAAAAACGTCAACGAAGGCAGAGCAAAAATCGAAAAATACTGCGGCGTTGAAAACAGAAAGGATGCTCTCAGAGATGCAACCTTTGTTGTAAACGCCATTCAGGTCGGTCTTTATGACCCCTGCACAATCATCGACTTTGAAGTTCCCAAAAAATACGGTCTGCGTCAGACTATTGCCGACACTCTCGGCATCGGCGGCATTATGAGAGGTCTTCGCACAATCCCCGTACTCAAAGATTTTGCCGACGATATGGAAGAAGTCTGCCCCGATGCATGGTTCCTTAACTACACAAACCCCATGGCTATTCTTACGGGCTATATGCAGAGATACACAAAGATTAAAACAATCGGTCTTTGCCACAGTGTTCAGAGCTGCACAAAAGATTTGCTCAATCATCTTGGTATGGAAGATAAGCTTGAAGGCAGAAAAGAGCTCATTGCAGGTATCAACCATATGGGCTGGCTTCTTGAAGTTGAGGATAAAGACGGAAACGACCTTTACCCCGAAATCCGCCGCCGTGCCGCAGAAAAAAATGCAACCGAAAAGCACGGTGATATGGTAAGATTTGAATACATAAAGAATTTCGGCTACTACTGCACCGAATCCAGCGAGCACAATGCCGAATACAACTGCTTCTACATCAAATCAAAATACCCCGAACTCATTGAAAGATACAACATTCCTCTTGACGAATATCCCAGACGCTGTGTGAATCAGATTGCAGGTTGGAAAGCTGAAAAGGAAAGAATTCTTGATAACGGTCAGATTACTCACGAGCGTTCAGGCGAATATGCTTCATACATTATGGAATCTATCGTTACGGGCAACCCTTATAAGATCGGCGGTAACGTACTGAACACAGGTCTTATTGACAACCTGCCTGCTGATGCCTGCGTTGAAGTTCCCTGCCTTATTGACGGCAAGGGCATTCATCCCTGCCATGTAGGCAAGCTTCCCGTACAGCTTGCAGCAATGAATATGACAAACATCAACGCTCAGCTTCTTACAATTCAGGCAGCAGTCACAAAGAAGCGTGAAGATATCTATATGGCAGCTATGCTTGAACCCCACACCGCCGCAGAGCTTTCCATTGATGATATCAAGGCAATGGTTGACGAGCTCATCGAAGCCCACGGCGAATATATGAAAGATTACAACTGATACGCAAAAAACAACTCCCCGCTGAAATCAGCGGGGAGTTAATCTTTTTTAATTATTCAGCAACTGCTGTTTCTATTTCGGGAGCTGTTCTGTCCAGAGTATATGTTACTGTGTTGCTGTAACGGAACTGAACGGGAACTGTACCAATTGCTTCGATTGAACCGAGACCTGTAACCTCTGTTGCAACATCGATGTTCTTTACATACTTGATGGTGTGAACTTCGTCAGTTTCAACATTGGCAACAATGATAATCTGGCAATCCTTATATGTAAGGGTAGGTTCTGCAACTGAAAGATACTTGTCAGCCTTCTTGAACTCGGTCATAACATCGGCAACATTGCCCATATCGTAAGCCTTTTCAAGAGTTGCAGGAAGGTTGGGAGTATTTTTGAGAGTAACAGTGATTGTTCTCTGTGTACCGTCGTCAACACAAGTTGCGCTTTCAACTTCTTCAAGAGTGATTGCGCTTACATAAGCGGCGCCCTTAACGGGAAGGAAGGGAACAAGGTCTGCGCCGTATTCTGCTGTTGCACCGTCATTGTGGAGCATATAGCTGTCAAGGCTTGTGATTGCTGAATTCACATAAGCGTTCTCGCTCATTGCAAGATCGTTGCCTTCTGCATCCTTAACCTTGCCGATGCTCTTATCCTGACTCATCTCAACCTTTGCCTTAACACCTTTAAGCTCGTTGATGTGAAGATTGAAATATTCAAAAATAGTTACTGTGTTTGCAGCAAGTGCTTCGGGTGAATAGGTGGTGTCTGTAACAACCTGGCTTTCCTCATCAACAGATGTTGTGATATCTGTGGGCAGAGGAGTTTTGACATTGATTGTTGTAGTTGTTGTTTCATCCTCAGTGCCTGTGCTGTCACAGCCTGCAAAAACAAAAAGGAATGAGAACACGAGAATCATACTGATTGCTGCCATTAATTTCTTGCTCATTTGGTAAATCTCCTTTCACAGGCGGTTTTCACCGCTTGCATTAAGCAAATTCTGTGTATTAATAAGGGTATTATAACATATTATCAAACAAAGTACATCCAAATTTTATGAAATAAAAATTTTTGTGGAAAGTAGAAAAATTCGGTTGTTTGCGTTTGTGTAATTTGCATAAGAATTAAAGGTCGAGACCTTTTTCATCATAAAGGAAAAGAGTGTTAAGACAGATATCAAGGCTTGCCTCAATAGTTTTGAGGTCAAGATTTTCGTGAGTATCAAGTCTTGTGTGATAGTATCGTGCGGGAGCAGGATCCATTGCAGCAAATGAAGTTGCTTTTATGCCGCACTTGCTCTTTGAGATTGCGGCAGCATCTGTTGCGCCCAGTGAAACGGTCTTATAGGGCACATCAAAACCTGCCAGCTTTGCACCTTCTTTAACAAGCTTGCAGGCATCGGAATCGTTGGCAACCAGGCCTGTCATATCCTTGTTATAGATAGCCATAAAATCATAATCACGGAGAGTATCAAGCGCAACAAAAACGGTTTCAACGTCGCTGAATTCCTTGCCGTGAGTTTCTGCAAAATATTTTGAACCTCTCAGACCGATTTCTTCTGAGCCTACGCAAAGTGCAACAACTTCGGTGTTTTCAAGGCTGATATGGTTATCTTGCAGATATTTGAGAATTGCGATAGATGTGAAACAGCCTGTAAGGTTGTCGTTGGCACCTTCTACAATACGGTTTTTATCGTAGAATAGAGATGCAACAAGGAAGATAACAATAAATCCGAGAAGGATATAGCTGAAAACATCCGTTGCGGTTGAGGCAATAAAATCGGGGTTAACAAAGCTCATTACAACTGCAATAACATTGAACACAAGCGAAGCAACAACACCCACAAGACTGCCGCCGATAACGGGTATAACAAGCTTTGGTCCGCCCCAATAGGTGAATCTCCACTCCATTGCCGAGTCAGCGTGGCCGCAGAAAATAATGCGGCGCTTAACTTCGCCCGAAGGCTTTCTTACACCATAGGCATTGTGGGAAGTCTTTTTGGGAAGAAACGGATCAAGAGTTTCTTTATAAAAAAGAAATTCAGTGACAATAAAGAAAAGGCAGATAACTGTAAGAGCCAATGATACATAAAAGAGAGGTGCGATTACAAAAAACTGCGCCAAAAAGAAAACAACACTTGCTATTGTCATCGCCACAACCGAAAAAGGAATCCAACCCATAAATGCTTTGGGATGAACGGGATATGATTCGGTTTTAACCTCATCACAGCAGGATTTTAAATCCTCTGCCATATACTCAACGCTTTTTTTCTCCTCTTCGGAGCCTGCGAATCTGGGACCGATTTCCTTGCAAACCTTCTTGATACTTCTTGCGGTATAGTTTGCATACATGCGGCGCGTCGACTCGTAATTGTTTACGCTTTCGTTTGCTTTCACAACAAACTCTCCTTTCACGGGCTTTCCCCTTTTTTGAATTTTATATAAACAAATTTATATTCATTTGACATATGCGGCTTTTTGGACTAAAATAAACCGTGCGGACAAATTTCCCACGGAGGATTGATTATATGAAGAAAAATCTCACGCTTATACTGCTGGGTATCCTCGCAGTTGTGCTTCTGGGCTACGGAATTTCCTGCCTTACGGATAAGCCCGACCCTGCTATTGACGGCAATTCTGACTTTCCAACTGACGGTCAGACAAACAGCGTTGATTCGGATTTCACCGAAACAACATCACGGATTGCACAGACAACAATGAATATTATTGAAGATTATGACTACGCTTACGCAGGATTTATGCCTGCATATGCGGATATGGATGTGGCTGACTGGAAAATGATTCTCGTAAACCGAGATTATATTCTGCCCGATAATTATGAGGTAACTCTTGCTCCCTGCATTACCGATGACGAAAACAGCCTTAAACTGGATTACAGAGTTGCTCCTCACTACAACGAAATGTATCTCGCCGCCCTTGAAGACGGAATTGAACTGACCCCCGTTTCGGGCTACCGCTCCGTTGAAAGGCAGAAAAATAATTTTGAAAATAAAATTCAGAAGTATGTCAGCGAAGGATACGGAAGAACAGAAGCTACCCAGATGGCGGCAACAATCATTCTTCCTCCCGGCACAAGTGAGCATAACGCAGGCCTTGCAATGGATATCTGCAGCCTTTATGAAAGCTTTGAAAACACCGATGAATTCAGATGGCTCAGCGAAAATGCCGCCGATTACGGTTTCATTCTCCGCTATCCCAAGGATAAGCAGGATATCACCAGAATCATTTATGAACCCTGGCATTGGAGATATGTAGGCGTTGATGCCGCCAAAGCTATGAAAGCAAGCGGTCAGTGCTTCGAGGAATACTTAGGAGTTGCCTGAGTTATACTTGTTATCGGGTTCTCCGCCTTCGGCAATATTCTCTCTTTTAAGCACAACCATAACAGTTTTAATCATAATTTTAATATCGAAAATCAGGCTCTGTTTGTCAATGTATTCCTTGTCAAACAGGGCTTTTTCTTCGTCGCTCAGCATATCTCTGCCGTTGACCTGAGCCCAACCCGTAATACCTGGTCTGACGGAATATATTCCGTAATCCTTGCGGATTTGCCTGATTTCCTTTTCTTCCGGAATAAGAGGTCTGGGACCAACAAAGCTCATATCACCTTTCAGCACATTGAAAAGCTGAGGCAATTCGTCAAGACTTGTTTTTCGCAGAATTCTGCCGCTTTTGGTGATAACACTGTCCGCTTCGGTCAGATCCTTTGTGGCGGCAAGCCTTGTATTATTCTTCATTGTCCTGAATTTATAAATATAGAAAAGCTTGTTATCCTTTCCTACACGGTATTGCTTATAGATAACGGGGTTGCCCGCATCAATTGCAATGATAATACCGATTATCAGGAATACGGGAAGCAGCGCCAGAATCACCAGCAGACTCACCGTGAAATCAAAAAACCGTTTCATTTTACACCTCTTTTTGACCCTGACCAGAAAATATAATCCTCAATCAGCACTGCCCTTGCAGGCGCACCTTCCAGACCGTTGTAACAAACGGGAGGAGCAAAGAGGAAATATTCGCCGGGCTGAACCTGCGAAAGGTCAAGCCCTTCAAGCACCGCAACATTATTCTGCAAAAAAGCTTTGTGCGGCCCTGTCTGGTTGCCCTTGCAGCCTACCGAAAGAGAATCCGTACCGATAAGTATAAGCCCTCTTTCCGCAAGCTCCTGGGCAGATGAATCCATAAAAAATGCCTTTCCGCCGCCTTTTATAAGCAGGCGTCCGCATTTTTTAGGGAAATGACGGTCAACATAATCGCCCGTTATAACTCCGGCAGGCACCTGCATAACCGTGCAGGGACCTATGAAGCTTTCAATGGGCAGGTTTTCTATTGTGTCCCCGCCACTGACAAAGTGAAGGGGTGCATCCACATGGGTTGCATTGTGTACACAGGCATGAATAACCGAAAGGTTACATTCCGAAGCTTCGCCGATTTCACAAATCTGCTCTGCTTCGGGCAATGGGTCTCCGGGATAAACCTCGCCTCCGAAGAATTTTCTTGAAATATCAATCAGTTTCACGGTTATCCCACCTTTTAGTCAAGATTAGTTTCCGTTATCTTTAAGTGACTCCATTTTAAGGTAAGCGTTGATGAAGCCGTCAATATCGCCATCCATAACAGCGTTGATATTACCTGCTTCAAAGCCTGTTCTGTGGTCCTTTGCAAGGGTATAGGGCATAAATACGTATGAACGAATCTGGCTGCCCCAGGCAATTTCTCTCTGCTCGCCCTTGATATCGTCAATCTTGTCAAGATGCTCTCTTTCCTTGATTTCGATAAGCTTTGATTTGAGCATTTTCATTGCAACATCTCTGTTCTGATGCTGGCTTCTTTCAACCTGGCAGGCACATACAATACCCGTGGGGATATGAGTAATACGAACGGCAGATGATGTTTTGTTAACCTTCTGACCGCCTGCACCGCTTGAACGGTAGTAGTCGATTCTCAGGTCGTCGGGATTAATTTCAACCTCAACAGTGTCGTCAATTTCAGGCATAACTTCAAGTGACGCAAATGAAGTGTGACGTCTGCCCGAAGCATCAAAGGGAGAAACACGGACAAGTCTGTGAACACCCATTTCGCCTTTGAGATAGCCGTAGGCATTTTCGCCCTCAACAAGCACAACCGCAGATTTGAGACCTGCTTCGTCGCCGTCAAGGAAGTCAAGCATACTGATTTTGAAGCCGTGCTTTTCGCCCCAGTGCTGATACATTCTTACAAGCATCTGGTTCCAGTCCTGAGCCTCGGTGCCGCCTGCACCTGCGTGGAAGGTGAGAATTGCGTTCTTTGAATCGTATTCACCCGAAAGCAGAGTGCTGAGGGTCATTGCATCAAGCTTTGAAACAAAGCTTTCAACACCTGCCTTGCACTCATCAAGCATATCCAGGTCTTCTTCCTCGTTTGAGAGTTCGATAAGAACAAGGGTATCGTTGAACTCATTTTCAAGTGAATTGTAGGCACCAACCTTATTTTTAAGCTGGCTGATTCTCTGCTGAACCTTCTGTGAATTTGCAAGGTCATTCCAGAAGCCTTCCTCTGCGGTCTGAGCTTCAAGGGCTTCAACCTCTTTCACCATATCGTCAAGGCCGAGAGCCTCACGAAGCTGGTTCAGCTTTTCTTCATATTCGAGAAGTGAAAGTCTTAATTCTTCAAACTGAATCATAGGTAATCTCCTAATGCATAATTTTTCACATTATATTATAACTATAAAAATAAGAAAAGTAAAGAAGTTCCATATAAATTTTAATTAATAATTGCTTTTTTCGTAACAATCAGGTAAAATATAGAATGTATTGTTATGTTCGGATGAAAGAGGTGATTGCCCGTGAATTATGAAAATACGCCCTGCCCTGTGTGCGGAAAGCCGCTGGCAGAGGGTGACGATGTTGTTGTGTGTCCCGTTTGTGCAACACCTCAGCACAGGGAATGCTGGATGGAAAACGGAAGATGCGCAAACGACGATCTGCACGCTTCGGGCTATATATGGAGTAAAGATAACACAGCAAATTATGAGGAACCTGCCGCAACCGAAGAACCGTCGGATGTGCGGATATGTCACATATGCAAAAGCGAAAGCCCTGCCGAAGCCCTTCACTGCGGCAACTGCGGCGCACTTTTCGGTCAGACCGAAGGACAGATAAACAAAAAATGTGCATTCTGCGGCAAAGAAAATTCCGATGATGCACTTCACTGTAATCAATGCGGTGCTCCTCTGAACATCTCTGACGGTAATGTGGGCTACATTGCGGGCACAGACATTCCCGCAGATGAAAAAATAGGAGAAAATACAGCCGGTGACCTTGCAACCTATGTTCAGGCAAGCGCACACAGATACATCAGGAAATTCAAAAAATTTGAATCAGGCAAAAAATTCAGCTTTAATTTTGCCGCATTTTTCTTTGCGCCCTACTGGTTTTTTTACAGAAAGCTTTACAAAGCAGGTGCTTTCTTCCTTGTGGCTTTTGTAACCGCCTCAATTCTTCTGTCAGGTCTGGCAGGTCAGGTTACTGCCGCAGCCGACGAATACACCAATAAGATAGCGCAAACCGGTGTTTACGAAGAAATGACAGAAGAACAGCTTGAAGAAATTGCCCCGGAAGTGGAAATAATTTCCAAAGAATTCATTGACAAAGTCAAAAAGCCTTTGCTTATCACAACGGCAGTTACTGCGATTCTCCGCCTTATCTGTGCACTTGCGGCAAACCGTCTTTACTACAAAAAAATTCTTGACGACCTGAAACTTATAAACGAAACCGTTCAGGCAAACCATATGAGAAAAATGATGATTGCCCATAAAGGCGGTCTTGCTCCCCTGGCATTTGCCGCAAGCCTTCTGGGTGAAACAATGCTTATAAACGCACTTTACTATATAGCGGATTTCATAAGAGAATTTATTTAACTTTTTGGAGGAAAATTAATATGAAAGTCAGAAAAGCAATTATTCCCGCCGCAGGTCTCGGCACAAGAGTTCTTCCCGCATCGAAATCAGTACCCAAGGAAATGCTCAACATCGTTGATAAGCCTGCAATTCAGTATATTGTTGAAGAAGCAGTTGCCGCAGGCATTGAGGATATCCTTATCATCACAAACAGAGGCAAGGGCGCCATTGAGGATCATTTTGACCATTCCTTTGAGCTTGAAGCAGGTCTTAAAGGCGTTCCCTCAAAAGAAAAGCTTTACGAAGATGTTAAAGCGGTTGCAAATCTTGCAAACATATATTTTATCCGTCAGAAAGAAACAAAGGGTCTTGCTCACGCACTTCTCTGCGGTAAATCCTTTGTAGGCGACGAACCCTTTGCAGTTCTTTACGGTGACGACGTTATTGTTTCCGAAGACCCCGTTACAGCACAGCTTACCCGTTGCTACGAAAAATACGGCAAGGGTGTTGTAGGTGTAAATGAAGTTCCCGAAGAACTTATCCGCCTTTACTGCACACTTGATGTTTCACCCATCGAGGGCGAAAGCAGAGCAATGAACTGCACAAGAATTATCGAAAAACCCACACCCGACCAGATTCTTTCTCTTTACGCTATTCTCGGCAGAATCGTTATGCCTCCCGAAACATTTGAGCTTATCGAAAAAGGTCTTGCCGCTACTCCCGAAGGCAAAGAATTCTACCTCACCGATGTTTTCACCGAGCTCGGCATGGCAGGCAAGCTTCTTGCTTATGATTTCGACGGCAAGCGTTACGATATGGGTAACAAGCTTGGTATTATGAAGGCAAACTGCGAAGTTGCCCTTGACCATCCCGAAATCGGCGATGACTTCAAGGCATACCTCAAAGAACTTGTAAAAACATTTTAAGTAACATAAGTACACCCCGTGTTTTTTGAACACGGGGTGTACTTTTATCTTTTTCTCATTGTCGTGAGATTTCCGAAAGAAACAATGCTGCTTTCTGCGGTTGAATCTGTTCTGGGCGGATAATCGGTAGAGATTATCTGCGCTTCACTTTCAAATGCCTGTTTACGGGTTTCTTCCGAAACGGAACCGAATGAATCTGCACGGGTGCGTGCAATCAGCTTTTTTTCATCAAATTCATCACGGATTCCAAGCAGTTCCCGGGGCTTATTGCAAAGAATGAAGGAGGCACAGTCACGGTCAGCATCCTTTGGTCTGAGCATAGGGAACATTGCCTGAGTCTTTATTGACGGGTCAATATCAATATACTTTTCGGTAACACTTCCTTCGTGAAGAAGAACAAGTATTTTACCCTGCATATCACTGATTTTACACCAGTCATCCGCGCTTCTCATTTCACCGAAAGACTTATAGTCACGGAGCATATCCGCAGGTGTAAAAAGCTTTTCGCCCAGAGTTTCTCTCAGAACTTTATCAAGCTCAACGGCATAGTCGATATTGAAAAACTTCATATCTTTCATAGGCAGAAATGCAATTTTGGGCTCGATGATAATTGTTACGGGAAGGTGATTCGGGTTGTTATCCGACCACATTGCAATCTCTTTCATTCCCAGCGCAAAATCACCGAAATAAGTTGACATTTCAAAGTACGGGCTATGCATACAGGTGAATGATATTTCACCGTCACGGTCAAAGGTTTCAATATCAATTTCAAGACTGCGGATACCGCAGTTAAGCTGGTCTGTGGGAGTTTCGCTCCAGAATTGAGCGTTTGCGCCGTCATAAATACCGAAGGTCAGCCCCGAAAGACCACTGAATAGCTTTTTGGATACGTCAGTAGCGGGTGACTGATAGCTGTTGTGGGTTGCAAGAAAGCTGACTTCGTTGAATTTCATTCCCGCTTCAACTTCCTTTTCAAGATCGCCTGCAAAAAAATCCGCTTCATCAACAGGCAGAATTTCTCCGTTTACATAAGCCTGTTCAAGGGCTTCCATACGGTTAATCTGATTGATTTTATCGGTTTCAAAAAGCTCCGCATTTACCGAAAGCACAGTAAAAAATGCGGTAATCAGTGATATCATCGACGGAAAGAATCCTGCAATTGCCTTTATAGCTTCCATCATCTTTTCTCCTCTTTTTCCAGATCAGAATTATTATATCACTTTCTGCCCAAAAATCAAGAAAAAATGACCTGCACAGAGTAATCTGTGCAGGTCTGAATTCACCTTATTTGTAAAGAGGACCGTAGGTTTCGCAGGCTCTGAAATCAGCGCCTTCAAGATCCTTTGTGCCGAATGCACCCCAGCAAGCGGGACGGAAGATTTTTTCTTCGGAAACGTTGTGGAGAGCAACGGGAATACGGAGCATTGATGCCATTGTAATGATATCTGCGCCGATGTGACCGTATGAAATAGCGCCGTGGTTTGCGCCCCAGTTGTTCATAAGATCATATGCACTCTTGAAGGGACCTTCGCCTGTGCATCTGGGTGCGAACCATGTGCAGGGCCATGTGTAGTCTGTTCTCTTCCAGATTGTATCTGATACTTCGTCGGGAAGGTTAACTGTCCAGCCTTCAACAATCTGAAGAACGGGGCCAAGACCCTTAACAAGGTTAAGACGGATCATTGTAGCAGGCATTTCAGCTCTGGTAAGGAAACGTGATGAATATCCGCCGCCTCTGAAATAGCCGTTGTCAGCAGCATTCCAGGTTGTAGCTTCAAGAATCTTATCAGCATCTTCCTCAGTAACGTTATACCACTCTTTCATAATGCCGTTGCCGTTTTCGTCCTTGACTTCGCCGCAAGCGTCAAGGCAGCAAGCACCTGAGTTGATGAGGTGGATGAAGCCGCCTGCATCCTTAGCCTTGCCTTCAATATCATAGCCTGTAACTCTCTTGACTGCATCTGCACTCCAATGAGTACGAACGTCTGCAAACATCTGAGGTCTGTTTGTAAGTAATTTCATAAAGAGCATACCGATACCGTTGAGAACGTCATTTTCTGTTGCAAGGATATAGGGCTCTCTTACGCCTTCCCAGTCAAATGAAGTGTTGAGAAGTGCTTCTGCAAAGTCAGCGTTGGGATAGAAGTCTGTCCACTGTCTCTGACCCTGGAAACCTGCTGCGATAGCGTTGTGGCCGACAGCTTCTTCTTCGCAGCCTGCGGGAAGATTTTCGTTGCCGTTCATAAGGTCCTTGATGATGCACATCATCTTAACAACGAATTCCCAATCCTGTTCTTTCTGTTCGTCGCTCTTTCTTACGAATTCAGGGTTCTTATCAAAGCCTTCCTTGCACTTTGCCTTTGTCCATGCAAGAGCCTTCTGATATTCAGCCTCATCGTAGATGCCTTCGGACATTCGACGGATGATTTCAACCTCGTCAACTGATTCAACTCTCATACCGAGATATTCTTCGATGAAATCGGGATCGATAACCGAACCTGCAATACCCATACAGGTTGAACCGATCTGCAAGTAGCTCTTGCCTCTCATTGTTGCAACTGCAACAGCTGAGCGTGCGAAGCGGAGAAGCTTTTCCTTAACATCATCGGGCATTGATGTGTCATCAGCGTCCTGAACATCCTTGCCGTAGATGCCGAATGCGGGGAGACCCTTCTGAGCGTGAGCTGCAAGAACGGCTGCAAGATAAACAGCACCGGGTCTTTCGGTAGCATTGAAGCCCCATACGCCCTTGATTGTGTTGGGATCCATATCCATTGTTTCTGAACCGTAGCACCAGCAGGGAGTAACTGAAAGGGTAATGTCAACGCCTTCCTTCTTGAACTTTGCTGCGCAAGCTGCTGCCTCTGCAACACGGCCGATTGTTGTGTCAGCGATAACAACCTTTACGGGTTCGCCGTTTGAGTAACGGAGATTTTCTTCAAAGAGAGCCTTTGCTGCCTTTGCCATGTTCATGGTCTGGTCTTCAAGGGATTCTCTTACTTTGAGAGGACCTCTTCTGCCGTCGATGATGGGGCGAATACCGATAACGGGATAATCGCCGATAAGTCTGCTTTTTGCCATTGTAATCTTCCTTTCTATGGTGCGCATTATATATTATTTGCTTTAATCAACATAAACCAAACCAAATCCATATGGGTTGTTACTATATGGCACATATCTTATTGAATATTTTGCAACATATTCAAATGTACCATCAGAATTTATGGTATTGGTCACATATTGCTCTGAAAAAGTTTCTGCAGAATAATAGAATCTTATTTTTCTTCCTGCCAAAACAGGATCAGTATATCCCTCACAAGTTATAAGTATCGTTGTTATATTTTCTTCTATCGGCAAAGAAATCTTTGAATAATTTTCATCTTCCTTAACCGCATAACTTGTACTTGTTTCTATGTTTGATACTTGTGCCGACGATTCCGTTATATGAAGAAAAAACTCATCATAATCGTTATTTTTTGTGCTTTCATATGAAGTTGCATAACTATTTATTTGAGAGTTGCTCTCCTTTGCCAACGCCAACTCATCCTGATAAATCATTGTCGGGAAGTACGGTCGAGTATAGTAACCATTGTTGGGAAGATAACAAGTTACGCTCCCATTACTAAACCTACGAACCTTAAAAATATGTCTGGATTGTGAGCTTTCAACCAAATAATCTCCCACTTTAAGTTTATATGGAGAAATATACCTATTTGTTGTAGTTAACTGAGAGTTATCGGTAGATTGTTCACTATTATAACAATGATATTTTGAAACATCTTCCTTTAACTCTACAACTTCATTTTCAAGGGTTGCAACTCTGTCTTCAAGAGCTTTATCGACTATGTTATAACCGAACGCACCCACAAGAACCGAAAGTGCCGCCGCTATGATTCTTTTCATCATATTCACCCGCTTTCTTTTTTATTGCTCCGCAAAAGCCGTTTTTTCTGCACAAATCCTGCCTGTTTCTTGGGCTCCCTCTGACGAGGGAGCTGTCCGTAGGACTGAGGGAGAGATTGATTTTGCGAATTCGCAACAGAATGAATTGAGAGCCGTTTTCTCTCCCACCGTCTTTTGCTTCGCAAAATCCACCTCCCTCATCAGAGGGAGGCTATTCTGCCTCATACTTTGCCTTTTATGAAGTCGTCAATATATTCGCACACACCGTAAAAATTCTCATCAATTTCGTTGTTGGGAATACGGATTACGGTCAGCTTGTATTCTTCAAGCCGTTCTGTGCGTATACGGTCTTTCAGAAGCTCATTTTCATTATAATGCTGTGAGCCGTCAAGTTCAACAACAAGTCTTGCTTTTGCGCAGTAAAAATCAACTATATAATTCCCGATAGCTTTCTGCCTTTGAAATCTGACGGGATACTCACGCAAAAGCTCATACCAGAGCTTGCGTTCCCAAGGGGTCATATTTTTACGGAGGTTTTTTGCAAGGGTAATGTTTGATTTGTTATACGGTAACATTTAATATTCACTCCTGCCGGTTGCTCCGCAAAAACTGAATTCTCTCCCTCAGGGTCTATGACCCAGCTCCCTCATCAGAGGGAGCCCGTGTCGGGAAACTTTGCCTTTATCATCCGATTACCGCTTTAAATCTCTCGTATGCCTCTGCCCAGGCTTCGGCATTTTCGGGAGAATATTCAACGGTTTTTTCGCTTGCTTTGACAACCTTTCTTGCCTGCTCAATGCTTTCAAGAGCACCGCAGGAAAGAAGCTGAACTGCAATATTGCCCAGAACGGTTGCTTCAATGGGGCCTGCCACTACTTTACGGTTGCAGGATGAAGCCGTCATCTGACAAAGGAGTGTATCCTTTGTGCCGCCGCCGATAACGTGAATTGCCGGGTAGGTTTTACCCGTGCAGTCTTCAAGATTTTCAAGGGTCAGGCGGTATTTCATTGCAAGGCTTTCGTAAATGCAACGCATAACCTCGCCAACACTTTCGGGAACGGGCTGACCTGTCTTTTTGCAGTAATCACGGACACGCTGAGGAATGTTGCCGTGTGCCACAAACTCAGGTGCATCGGGATCAATAAAGCACTTGAAGGGCTCTGCCGCAAGGGCAAGCTTTTCAAGGTCTGCATATGAATAGTCACTGCCGTGTCTGTTCCAGTGACGGCGGCTTTCCTGAATAAGCCACAGTCCGATAATATTTTTAAGGAAGCCTACGGTTGCACCGTAGCCGCCTTCGTTGGTAACATTCATTGCAACGGATTTCTCGTTGACAATAGGTTCATCAAGCTCCGTGCCGAAAAGTGACCAGGTGCCGCTTGAAAGGAAAGCAAAATCCTTGCTTTCCGCAGGAACGGCAGTCAGCGCACTCTGTGTATCGTGACCACAGACGCTGATAACATCAACCTCGTCAATGCCGCATTCCTCGCAGATATCCTTGCGCACCTTGCCCAGAATACTGCCCGAAGGCCTGATTTCGCCAAGCAGACGGGAAGGAATTTCCAATCTGTCAAGAATTCCCGTTGCCCAGCCCTTTGTTTTGATATCAACCATCTGTGAAGTGGTTGCGATTGAATATTCGGTAGTCATTTTACCCGTCAGCATATAACCGAAAAGGTCGGGCATAAAGAGAAGTCTGTCTGCTCTTTCGAGAATATGGGGACGGTATTTTTTCAGTGCATAAAGCTGATAAACGGTGTTAAGCTCCATAAACTGAATGCCCGTTGCACCGTAAAATTCTTCGTTGGGAACGGTTTTTGCACATTCCTCAATAAGACCAACCGTTCTTTCGTCACGGTAATGCACGGGATTTTCAAGCAAACATCCGAATTCGTCAATCAGACCGAAGTCAACACCCCAGGTATCAATACCGATGCTGTCAAATCCGCCTGCAAGCTTTGCTTTGACAATGCCCTGCTTGATGTCATAAAAAAGACGCAGAACATCCCAATACATTGTATCCCCCACTTTTACGGGGTCATTGGAAAAACGGTGAACTTCTTCAAGGGTTATTTTTTCGCCGTCAAAACTGCCGATAATGGCTCTGCCGCTTGAAGCACCAAAGTCAATGGCTAATACTCTTTTTTCCATTACTGAATTACAACACCTTTTTTGAGAATAATGTTTGCATAAATTGCTGTTTCACCTGTTGCGATAACCGCATAAGCTTTCTTTGCTCTGTCATAGAAAGCAAAACGCTCAACAAGCTCAATATTCTTATCGCCTTCTTCGGCTGTGATTGTCTTTTTATAGTCGCTCCAGATGGGAGGAGGATTTGAAGCATCGCCGTTATCCATAAGAGCAACGGGAGCGTCAACATAAGTGTCAAGAGGCATAAGTTTAAGAATGGCGGCAAGAATTTCGTCAACACCGTGACCGTCAAGGCGTACAAGACGCTGAGCGATTGATGCTGAGGGGAAGTTACCGTCACCGATAACAATTTCGTCGCCGTGACCCATTTCCATAAGAATTTTAAGAAGTTCGGGTGAGATGATGGGAGAGATGTTTTTAAGCATAGTGATTTATCCTTTCTGCTTTTATTATTTTGAGTGAATAGTGAACAATTAAGGGTAGATTCAATTCGCAATTCGCAATGCGTAATGCGCAAATGCAAACATATATAAATCCGGAACGAAGCAACCCTTAATTACGAATTACGAATTTCGCATTACAAATTAAAAAGCCTTATCACATAGTTGCATACATGCTGTACATATTGCTGTAAATTCCGCCCTTTGCCATAAGCTCCTTATGGCTGCCCTGCTCTGCAATGCCGTCCTCGGTGAGAACAACAATTTCGTCTGCATTGCGGATTGTAGTCAGTCTGTGAGCAATGGTAAGGGTTGTTCTGCCCTTTGCAAGTCGTTCAAGGGATTCCTGAACAAGCTTTTCGCTTTCGTTATCCAGTGCGGAAGTTGCTTCGTCAAGCAAAAGAATGGGAGGATTTTTCAGGAATACACGGGCGATTGAAATTCTCTGCTTCTGTCCGCCTGAAAGCTTTACGCCACGTTCACCTACATAGGTGTCGTAGCCGTCAGGCAGTGCACTGATAAAATCGTGAGCACCCGCTTTTTTGGCGGCTTCAACAATTTCTTCATCCGTTGCATCAGCTTTACCGTAAATAAGGTTATCACGGATTGTGCCTGAGAAAAGATATACATCCTGGGCAACAACACCGATGTTTGAACGGAGTGAACGCAGGGTGATATCCCTGATATTCTTGCCGTCAAGCAGGATTTCTCCGCTTTCAGCTTCGTAGAAACGGGGAATAAGGTTACAAAGAGTTGTTTTTCCGCCGCCGCTGGGACCTACAAGAGCAACATTGCCGCCTTTTCTGATATGCAGATTAAGGTGATTGAGGATTTCTTTTTCACCTTTTACATAGCTGAACGAAACATCCTTAAACTCAATTTCGCCCTGAGCCTCGCCGATATCCGCGGCATTTTCGCTGTCTGCTATTTCGGGAACTTCTTCCATAATTTCCGCAAAGCGTTCAACACCTGTTATGCCCCGGCTGAACTGCTCGCTGAAATCAACGATTGTTCTGATTGAGCCCAGAAGGGTTGATATAAGCAGAAGGCTTGCGGCAAAATCACCTGCGGTGGTAATGCCTTCACGCATAAGAATTGCGCCGATTGCAACAACAACTATGTATGTGATACCGTCAATAAATTTAACTGTTGCGTGGAATTTTGACATATATCCGTGGCTTCTGTTTCTGATTACCACATACTGTTCATTACCCTTTGCAAACTTTTCTTTTTCAACTCTTTCATTGGTAAATGAACGTACAACACGCACGCCCAGCAGGCTGTCTTCAATTCTTGCGTTGATTTCACCTGCCTGATGTCTGCCCTGCTTGAAGGTATCGCGCATTTTTGTGCGTGATTTCTTTGTGAAGATTATCATAAAGGGCATAAGAACGAAAATTGCAAGGGCAAAACGGATATCCATTGAAGCAAAAATAACGAAGCTTGCAAGGAATTTTACCACCGTCATAAGCACCATTTCAGGGAAGTGGTGCGCCCATTCCGCAACATCAAAAAGGTCTGAGGTCATACGGCTCATAAGCTGACCTACCTTTGTATTATCAAAGAAAGTGAATGAGAGGGTCTGCAAATGGTCAAACATATCTTCACGCATTGCATTTTCAATTTTTGTACCCATCTTATGACCAAAGTATGACTGGCAGTAGCTTGAAATACTGTCAATGCCTCTGAGCGCTATGTAGGCTGCACAAACCTGCAAAATGAGCATAGTTGTGAGTTCTGCGGGGTTTTCAACCCCCTTGTCCGTAATTTCCCTTACCACAAGTGGGAGAATGATTTCGCAGGCTGCTGAAATCAGCGCACAGGCAAGCACCATAATCTCCGTACCCAGATGCTTTTTAAGATAGGGAAAAAACCGCCTGATAAGCGCAATATTCTTTTGAGTATTGCCTTTTCTTTCTTTTTTCTCTTTCATATTTGTTTCCTCTTTCACTGCGGTGTGACTGCATATATATACAGTGTATATTATGTAACAAATTTTATTGTTTGTAAAGTGTTTTCACAAGAAAAATGCTGTTTGACATTTGTTTTTTCTCTGTTAGAATGAAAACAAGGAGGAGATACACATGAAAAAAATTATTGCATTTTTACTTGCCGCCGCAATGCTTTTAAGCTGCGGAATCACATCCTTTGCCGCGTTTGACGATAAGTCAATGACCGAGGATGAATGGAAGGAAGTTTATGCAGAGCTCCGCGACGAAAACACACTGCCTGCACTTTGCGTAGGCGCAGACGAAACTCAGCTCAACATCTGCTGGCACGCCGCAAAAGACAAGGCACAGCCCAAAGTCAGACTTGCAAAAAATGCGGCAATGACGGATTATATTGAGTTCACGGGCGAAACAACTCCCGCAGAAAACGATGAGCAGCTTGTGTGCCGTGTCACAATGACAGGTATTGAAGAAAACACAACCTATTATTATCAGTGGCTTTCAGAAAACGGTTGGAGCGAGCCTTGCAAGTACGAATCAAAAGGCTTTGACAGTTACAAAATGATGCTTATCGGCGATATTCAGATCGGCGGTCAGTCAACGGATAACCCCGAAGAACAGTCAAGAATCGGTTATGTATGGCAGAGCGTGCTTGATGAAGCACTTTCAAAGAATCCCGATATCAGCTTCCTGCTTTCACCCGGCGACAATACATCAACGGGCAAAGCCGCTGACGAATGGCAGACCCTTCTTATGCCTGAATATACAAGAAGCCTGCCCATGGCACTTGCAATCGGCAACCACGACAAGAAGGGTATGATGTACGATTATTACACCCATATGCCCAACGAATTTTTCGGTAAATATTTCACAGGTCTTGACCGTGATTTCTGGTTCCGCTACGGTGATGTTCTTTACCTTGTGTTTGATGCCTGCTCAGGCTCTGCCGCAGACCACAGAGCTATGGCAGAAGAAGCCGTCAAGGCAAATCCCGATGCAAAATGGCGCATCGGTGTTATGCATCAGGGTCTTTATGCACCCGGCATTGCAGCCCTTGAACCCGAAACCGGTATTCTTCTCAATGCGGTATTCCAGCCCATATTCACAATGTATGACCTTGATATGGTATTCACGGGTCACACACATATGCAGGGCAGAAGCCACTTTATCAAAGACGGCATTATCGTGGGTAAAGCCGAAAGCGGTAAGACCTACACTGACCCCAGCGGCATCGTTTATCTTAACACAAACGCCTGCTGCGACCAGGGTTCAATGGAAGGAATGGATAAATGGCCTCACACCGCATATTCATTTGAAAACGCAGATGTGACAACATATTCAACCATCGAATTCACCGATTCAACAATGTCGGTCAAAACTTTCAGAGGCGATAACAGCGAGCTTCTTGACAGCATCACAATCGAGAAAACCAAGGATTTCAAGGCAAGACCCGTAAGCACCTTCATCCGCACCGCCCTTTACAAAGCGGTTGAGGTTCTGGGACTTGTTTATATGAAGATAGATGAGGTTGTTGTTGCAATCAGAGGCGGACACTTTTAAAAAAAAGCACCCTTCGGGGTGCTTTTTCAGTGCAGAGTTCAAAGAGTAATGTACTCTGATATAAACAGCAAAAAACCGCTCCGATTTTTCGGAGCGGTTTTGCTTTGTATTAGTCGTTGTTGTTTTCTCTTCTCTGTCTATTGCCTCTGTCGCCGCGGAAATCTCTTCTGGGCTTTCTGGGAGCATCTGAAACAGTGTTTTCGGGAACAAGACCTTCAACCTCGATAAGTGCCTCACGGCGTGAGAAGTTGAGTCTGCCCTGGTCATCCTTGGGAAGAACCTTAACGATAACTTCGTCGCCTACGTTAACAGCATCTTCAACCTTTTCTGTTCTCTTGACATCAAGCTGGCTGATGTGAACCATACCCTCTTTGCCGGGTGCGATTTCAACAAATGCGCCGAAGCTCATAAGACGGGTAACAACACCCTTGTAGATTGCACCCACCTCGGGGTCGTTGGCAATTGTTTCAACAATGAAGATAGCTCTGCGTGCATCGTCGATATCTGTTGATGAAACGAAGATGTTGCCGTCTTCCTGAACATCAATCTTACAGTTGCACTCTGCACAGATCTTCTGAATAACCTTGCCCTGCTTACCGATAACATCACCGATCTTTTCGGGGTCAATCTTTGTTGTAAGCATCTTGGGAGCCCACTTTGAAAGCTCTGCTCTGGGCTCTGCGATAACGGGAAGCATAATTTCGTCAAGGATATAGCATCTTGCGGTGTAAGTCTTATCAAGTGCTTCTCTGATGATTGCGGGAGTAAGACCGTGTACTTTAAGGTCCATCTGAATTGATGTGATACCCTTCTTTGTACCTGCAACCTTGAAGTCCATATCGCCGAAGAAGTCTTCAAGACCCTGGATATCAACCATTGTCATAAAGCGGTCGCCTTCTGTGATAAGACCGCAGGAAATACCTGCAACGGGAGCCTTGATGGGAACACCTGCTGCCATAAGTGAAAGTGTTGAACCGCAAACTGAGCCCTGTGATGTTGAGCCGTTTGATGAAAGAACTTCGGAAACAACACGGATAGTGTAGGGGAATTCCTCAACTGAGGGAAGAACGGGAATAAGTGAACGCTCTGCAAGTGCACCGTGACCGATTTCTCTTCTGCCGGGACCTCTGCTGGGCTTTGTTTCGCCAACTGAGTATGAGGGGAAGTTGTAGTGGTGCATATATCTCTTTGATTCTTCTTCATCAAGGCCGTCAAGAAGCTGAGCATCGCTCATGGGGCCGAGTGTTGTGATTGAAAGAACCTGAGTCTGTCCTCTGGTGAACATACCTGAGCCGTGAACTCTGTCAAGAAGATCTACTTCTGCGTTAAGAGGACGGATTTCGTTGATGCCTCTGCCGTCAACACGCTTGCCGTCATCAAGAAGCCAGCGGCGGACAACATACTTCTGAACCTTGTAAAGGCATTCTTCAATCTTAACCTCCATATCGGGGTAGATTTCATCGAATTTCTCGTGAACCTTTTCATAAACGGGTTTAAGACGCTCGTCACGGATTCTCTTATCGTCTGTATCAAGAGCATAGCGGATATCTTCGATTGCGAAATCCTTGATTGCTTCGTACATTTCGGGATCGGGATCGTTTGAGGGGAAGTCAACCTTCTCTTTGCCGCACTCAGCCTTGATCTGATTGATGAATTCTACGATTCTCTGGTTTTCTTTATGAGCAAACATAATGCCGTCGTACATATCGTCGTTTGACACTTCGTTTGCACCTGCTTCAATCATAGCAACAAGCTCACTTGTTGAAGCAACTGTAACGTACATTTCGCTCTTTGCTCTCTCTTCAAGAGTGGGGTTGATAACATACTTGCCGTCAACAAGACCTACAACGCAGCTTGAAACGGGGCCTTCCCAGGGAATTTCTGAAATTGAAATAGCGATTGAAACACCCAGCATTGCAGCGATTTCGGGCTGGCAGTCGGGGTCAACTGACATAACTGTTGCAACAACACCAACATCGTTTCTCATATCCTTGGGGAAAAGAGGTCTGATGGGTCTGTCGATAACACGTGAAGCAAGAGTTGCCTTTTCGCTTGCCTTGCCTTCACGGCGCTGGAATGAACCGGGAATTCTGCCTACTGAGTAGAGCTTCTCTTCGTAGTCAACCGAAAGGGGGAAGAAGTCAACACCCTCTCTGGGTTTTGCTGCCATTGTGGCTGTGCAGAGCACGTTGGTTTCGCCGTAACGAACAAGACATGCGCCGCCTGCAAGCTGAGCCATTTTGCCTACTTCAACAACAAAAGGTCTGCCTGCGATTTCTGTTTCGTACTTTTTAAAAGCTTCAAAAAACATTTCTTTTACCTCTCTGTAAAATTTTATTTCCACAGGCGGCAGGTTTGGGTTTAGCAATAAATCCAATCCCTGATTAATTCGTAATTCTTAATTCGCAATTCGTAATTAAGGGTCGCTTCGCTCCGATCGTATAAAGAGATTTTTAACGGGTGCGTACGAAACGGGTACGGGTGTAACCCGTCAATAATTACGCATTATGCATTACGAATTCATAATTGTTCAGAAACTCGATTTACCGCTAAAACCGGGGAAAACAGCCGCCTGAAAGATGCACTTTTTATGCCGATTTAAAGTGATAATAAGCTAATACTTTAACATATTAGCCTGACCTTTAAAACGACACAAAGCAGGCAAGATGCGTTCCTGCCTGCTTTATTGACGAATTATTTACGGATACCAAGTCTTGCAATGATTGAACGGTAACGCTCAATGTCAACCTTCTGAAGGTATGCAAGAAGGTTTCTTCTGTGACCAACCATCATAAGGAGGCCACGTCTTGAATGGTGGTCCTTCTTGTGCACTTTAAGATGCTCGGTAAGGTCGTTGATTCTCTTTGTAAGAACTGCGATCTGAACTTCGGGTGAACCTGTGTCACCTTCGTGGAGAGCGTATTCCTGCATGATTGCGGTCTTTTCTGCCTGTGTCATTTCTTTTCACCTCATTAAATTATTTGCCTCGGCTCCCAGAATACGGCAGGTGAATACCTCGTTGAGGTTTGTTCCGAAATCCGAGAAGCGGGCACGTGCAAAAGGGATTATATCATAAAGGTCTGCAAAAGTAAAGCGTTTTTTTAAATTTATTAATTATGCCCAAATCCTGTGTTCGGGCATAGAATGAATTGAGGATGTTTCCTCAAAAAACAAGGCGGTTGCGTTGACGGTGGCATAAAATGCCTGTGGGGAGCCTGACACACATTGCAGCCGCCATAATATATTCCTGCGGAATGTGACATCCGTTCCGCAGGAAGGAATGAAATATTGCTTTGCGGAGTATTATCATTCATCAAAGCCTACTTTGTTCAGTGCTTTCAGAGGGTCAACATATTCGCCGTCGATGAGCACTTCAATGTGAAGATGGTCTTCGTCACTGATTTCAACGGGGATATGACCCAGTGTGCCGATTTTGTCATATTTTTCAACCTCTGTGCCTTCGGCTGCACAGCTTCCTTCATTCATACCGCAGTAACGCACCGTCATACCGTTACCGTGGTCGATTTCCACAACCGTACCCCAGAAAATATCATCGGTGACGGATACAACCTTACCCTTTGATACTGCAACAACCTCATTGCCTGCACTGCCGCCGAAATCAACGCCGTTATGGACACGCCAATCCCCCATTGTTTTCGACTCAACCATTTCACCGTTACTGAAATCCTTGATAATATCTGTACCCATAGGCAAAGCAAAATTTCCCGAATAGGGTTTATTGCTTTCAGCCGTTTCCGCTTCTGTCACGGAATAAACTCTCTCGTCCGCAATGCCGCTGATACCGATGTTGGCCTCCTCGGTCAGCGGCACTGTTTCTTCAACACTCCACTGCACGGTAATTCTGCTGAATGTTTCGGTATCTGTTGATTTTCCGGGTGATCTGACAAAACCTATTGCCGTGCCGATTGCAACTGCAACAAGGCACACCGCAAGTGCAACATAGATATTAGGATATTTTCTTATACTTTTCTTCATTGAGTTTACCTCTTTCCTTTTTTATTGCAGGATTTTTCCTTCATATTTTCGGCTGAAAACCGTTTTTTTATTCCTTCACGGTGCCGAATTTAAAAAAAGAAGCAATATCGCAGAAAAAATTTGAAATTAACTCTTGATACTTGGGGAAATTTCTGTAATAATAATAGGGTATAAGTAAAATTATAATCATTTATAGGAGTGTGTATTTTGGATAACAGAAAACTTGCAGAGCTTCTCTTCCCTCATATCGATAAAACCCCCGATTATTATGAGGAGCTCTATCCCGAAAGAGGTCTTGCGGAAGGTGCAAGGGTAACCCGTTTTGCACCGTCACCCACAGGCTATCTTCATATCGGCGGTCTTTTCGGAGCACTTGTTGACGTGCTTACAGCTCAGGCAACAAAAGGCGTTTCATACCTCAGAATTGAGGATACCGATAAAAAACGTGAGATTGACGACGGCGTTTCTGCCATCATCAACGGCTTTGATTATTTCGGTGTTGAATTCACGGAAGGCGTAACGGGCTTCGGCACGGAAAAAGGTGCATACGGACCTTACACCCAGAGCCAGCGTGCGGAAATTTATCAGACAGTGGCAAAGAGCCTTGTTGAGAAAGGACTTGCCTACCCTTGCTTCTGCACTGCGGACGAGCTTGCAGACCTTCGTAAAGAGCAGGAAAAGGGCGACGCTCTTATCTGGGGTTATTTCGGCAAATGGGCAAAATGCCGCGACCTGACACTTGAACAGATTGAAAGCAACCTTGCAGAAGGCAAACCCTGGGTGCTCCGTCTGCGTTCAGGCGGCAGTGACGGAAAGATTATTTTCGACGATGTAATCAGAGGCAAAATAGAAATGCCCGAAAACATAATTGATGAAGTTCTTCTCAAATCAGACGGCATTCCCACATATCATTTCGCTCACGCCTGCGACGATCATTTTATGAGAACAACCCATGTTATCCGCGGTGAGGAGTGGATTTCATCCGTACCCAAGCACATTGAGCTTTTCAAAGCCTGCGGATACAAAGTACCCAAATATGCTCACACTCCTCAGGTTCTTAAAATTGACGAGGAAACAGGTGACAAACGAAAGCTTTCAAAGAGAAAAGACCCCGAAGCTGCTGTGGGATACTTTGTTGAAGGCGGTTTCCCCAAGGAAAGCGTGCTTGAATATCTCCTGACTCTCATCAATTCAAACTTTGAAGATTGGCGCAGAGCAAATCCCAAAGCTGATATTTCTGAATTCCCCTTCAATCTTAAAAAGATGAGTTCAAGCGGCTGTCTGTTTGACCTTGTAAAGCTTAACGACGTAAGCAAAAATGTTATTTCCGTTATGAGTGCAGGTCAGGTTTATGAAAATGTAGCCGCCTGGGCAAAGGTTTATGACCCTGAGTTTTATGCACTGTTCACCGCAGACCCCGTATTCTCAACTGCGGCTGTGAATATTGACAGAGAAAATCCCAAGCCCCGTAAGGATATCGCAAAGTGGAGCGAGGTCAAGGATTACTTCTCATATCTCTATAAAGAGCTTTACACTGCGGATTACACCCTGCCCGAAAACATTTCGAAGGCAGATGCCGCAGCAATAGCAGAAAAATACATTGGTGAATTCTCACTTGCAGACGACAAAGACCAATGGTTTGCAAGAATCAAGGATATGTGCGAACCCCTGGGCTTCACACCCAATGTAAAGGAATATAAGAAAAACCCCGACGCTTTCAAAGGCCACGTAGGCGATGTTTCAACGGTTATCCGAATCGCCCTCACATCACGCAAAAACACACCTGACCTTTATTCTATTATGAATCTTCTCGGTGAGGATGAAATAAAGGCAAGGCTCAACGAGGCTGTTGAAAGCTGGAAATAAGAAAGGACAGAAAAACAATGGAAGAAATGACCACCAATTCAAATTTTATATATGATTTTATCGATGAAGACCTTGCCGCAGGCGTAAACACCAGAATCCAGACCCGTTTCCCGCCTGAACCCAACGGCTATCTTCACATCGGTCACGCAAAAGCTATCTGCATCGATTTCAGCACTGCCGAAAAATACGGCGGCGAGTGCAACCTCCGTCTTGACGACACCAACCCTTCAAAAGAAGATGTTGAGTATGTTGATGCCATCAAAGCCGATATCGAATGGCTTGGCTTCAAGTGGAACAAGGTTCTCTATGCATCAAGCTATTTTGATTTCATTTATGAATGTGCAATAAAGCTTATCAAGAAGGGTAAAGCATATGTATGCGACCTTTCCGCCGATGAAATCAGAGAATACAGAGGCACTCTTACCGAACCCGGCAAGAACAGCCCCTACCGTGACCGTTCAGTTGAAGAAAACCTTGACCTCTTTGAAAGAATGACAAAGGGTGAATTCGCAAACGGCGAAAAAACTCTCCGCGCAAAGATTGATATGGCATCACCCAACCTCAATATGCGTGACCCCGTTATGTACAGAATTGCTCATGTTCCCCACCATCAGACAGGCGATAAGTGGTGCATCTATCCTATGTACGACTTTGCACATCCCCTTTCGGACGCAAGGGAGCGAGTAACCTACTCACTCTGCTCACTTGAATTTGAAAACCACAGACCTCTCTACGATTGGTTCATAAAGGAAGTAGGCTTTGAAGAGCCTCCCAGACAGATTGAGTTCGCCCGCCTTAACCTTAACTACTGCGTAACCAGCAAAAGATATAATCTTGAAATGGTTCAGAAGGGTATTGTTGACGGTTGGGATGATCCCAGAATGATTACTCTCAGCGGTATGAGAAGAAGGGGCTATCCCGCAGCTGCAATCCGTGAATTCATCAACCGTATCGGTGTTTCAAAAGCAGACAGCGTTGTTGACTACGGTCTGCTTGAAGCCTGCGTAAAGGATAATCTTAACGAAAACTCACCCCGTGCAATGGCTGTTCTCCGCCCTCTCAGGGTTGTTATCGACAACTATCCGGAAGGTCAGAGTGAAGCCATCGAGGTTGAAATCAATCCTCTTAAACCCGAATTGGGAACAAGAACAGTTCACTTCTCAAAAGAAATTTTCGTTGAGCGTGACGACTTTATGATTGAGCCTCCCAAAAAGTATTTCAGACTTTATCCCGGCAATGAGGTACGCCTTAAAAGTGCATATCTCGTAACCTGTAACAGCTGGGAAACCGACGAAGACGGCAATGTTACCTGCCTCCACTGCACTTATGACCCCGAAACAAAAGGCGGCGATGCTCCCGACGGAAGAAAGGTCAAGGGTACAATTCACTGGGTAAGCGCTTCTGACTGCGTGCCCTGCGAAATCCGTCTTTATGACCGTCTTTTCAATGCAGAAGATCCTATGGCAGACGGCAAAGAAAATTACCTTAACCACCTCAATCCCGATTCGCTTGAAATTCTTGAAGGTTGCCTTATCGAAGGCGGAATCAAGGATGTAAAATGCGGCGATACCTTCCAGTTTATGAGACAGGGTTACTTCTGCGCAGACAAAACATCAACTGATGAAAAAATCGTCTTTAACCGCACGGTTGCACTTAACTCATCCTGGAAATAAAACCGAAAGGAATCATTAAAATGAAGGCACTTTACAGAATAGTCAACGCCCTCATTGCGGCGTCAATTTTCCCCGTAGTCATTTTTGTTGATCTGTTTCTTTTCAAACTGTCAACATCTTTTGCCAATGCAGGTCTTGAAGAAAGCTTCTCCGTCAAATTCATTATTGATATCATAACCGGTAAAGAAGCTTTCTGGCACGATCTTATACTCAGCGATGCTCCGACAAGTTTCTCGTGGCCTGCCGCTCTTGACCCCATCAAAGGCAGACTCATCACCTGCGCTGTATGCTTTGTACTTGTTATACTTATTGCCCTTTTCATCATTGTATGGTCTTGTTGCAGCAACAGACGTATTCCTGTTCTTATTGCAAGTGCAGGCGGACTTATCAGCACCATCGTAATGATCGCCTGCTTCAACTCTGCCGCCTCTCTTTTCATTGACGGCACAATCAATCTTTTCAGTGTGTTCTCCGGCGGATGGTTTGTTTCTCTTGTAGGCAACTTTGTTTCCGTTGACAAACTTATGCTTGGCGGTTTCCAGAACGGATTTATATTTATTTTCGTCGGTCTGCTTGTGTGGACAGGCGCATATTACCTTATTGAAATCGGAGATACCGAAGAAGAAAAGGCAAAAGCAAGAAGATAAAGAGGTGCTTTTATGAAAGCTGTTACTTTTGACAAAGTTTCTCTCGGCGGCTTCTGGAAAAACCGCTTTGAAATCAACAAAAGCGCAACAATCCCTATGGTATATGACCGTTTTTCGGACACCGGCAGATTTGATGCTTTCAAATTTGAATGGAAGGACGGCGAACCCAAACAGCCCCATATTTTCTGGGATTCGGATGTTGCAAAATGGATTGAAGCCGTTGCCTACACCATTCACCTCTGCCCTGACGAAAAGCTCGAAGGGATTGTTGACGGAGTTGTTGACCTGATTGAAAAAAACCGCGATGAAAACGGATATTTCAACATATATTTCACCGTTTGCGAACCTGACAACCGTTTTGTTAACCGTATGGCTCACGAGCTTTACTGTGCAGGACATCTGACGGAAGCTGCGATTGCATATTACAAGGCTACGGGCAAAGATAAATTCCTTCGCCTTATGTGCGACTATATGGATCATATCGAAAAGGTATTCTTCATCGAAGATTCTGCTGAATTCAACACTCCCGGTCACGAAGAAATAGAGCTGGCTCTCGTTAAACTCTACGACTGCACGGGTAATGAAAAATATCTTGAAATGAGCAGCCGTTTTGTTGAAACAAGAGGCACATCCAAAAAAGACGAAGAAAGTCCTTATTACATAGGCCACGATTACGACCAGTCCCATAAGCCTGTGCGTGAGCAGGAAAGAGCAACGGGCCACAGCGTAAGAGCAACCTACCTTTACTGCGCAATGGCAGACCTTGCCCTGAGAATGAAAGATAATTCTCTTTACGACGCTTGCAGAAAGCTTTTCCTCAGCATTGCAGAAAAGCAGATGTATGTTACCGGCGGTATAGGCCCGACCCACTACGGCGAGCGCTTCACCGAAGATTATGACCTGCCCAATGATGTTGCATATTCGGAAACCTGCGCCTCAATCGGACTTGCTTTATTTGCAAGAAGGATGAGTCTTATCGAGCCCGATTCCCTTTATGCCGATATAGCGGAAACCGCAATTTACAACTGCGCTCTTGCAGGCGTTTCTCTCAAAGGAAATGCATTCTTCTATGTTAATCCTCTTGAAATCAATATGGAGAGAAACCGCAAAAACACAGAGTATTATCAGTACAAAGGAAGTTCGTTTGATACTCCTCAGCGTCTTGAAGTTTTTGACTGCTCCTGTTGTCCTCCGAATATTGCCAGAATGATTGCGTCAATAGGCGATATTCTTTACACATATAATGATGATACTGTTTTTGTTCATCATTATTTTGAATCGGAAGCTGAGTTTGAAGGTGTAAAAATAACTCAGAATACAGAATATCCCAATAACGGGGCGGTGAAACTTACTGTTAAAGGTATGGCAGGCAAAACCCTTGCCGTCAGAATTCCCGGCTGGGCAGAAAACTGCGTTGTTTCCGATGCATATAAAACAGAAAAGGGTTATGCATACATCGGAATCAAAGATAATGAAACAGAAATAAATCTTGATTTTGCTATGGAATGCCGTCTTGTCAGTGCAAACCCCGCTGTTGAGGCAGATGTGGGCAGAGTGGCTCTTTGCAGAGGACCCTTTGTTTACTGTGCCGAAAAAATTGATAACGGTATACCCCTCAACAACCTGAGCATAAACGAAAATCTCAATGCCGAAATTTCGTTCAATGATGAAATGCAGGCATATACGGTTGAGATTGACGGTTTTGAGGATGCTTCTTTTGATTCTCTTTACCGCAGATACCGCAATGACAGTGTCGGCAGAAGAATAAAACTTATTCCCTATTTTGCATTTGCAAACAGAGGCGCAAGCGATATGCTTATCTGGCTCAGAATAAAATAATGAATAAAAAGCTCCTTTACGGCAAAAATAATTCCAAACGGAAAATTATTTTGCGTAAAGGAGTATTTTTATGAAAAAAATTTCATTTGCAGTTATTGCCGCAATTCTTTTCATCTCTGTGGTTTTTGCCGCTTGCGGCGGTGCGGATTCGGGCAAGGTAACAGACCCTGCACACAACGACCCCATTCTCACAACCATTGAGGAAATGATGACCGAAGCAAAAACAGATATGGAAAATATGATGTCAGGCGTTATGCCCGATTCATCATCCTCAACATCGGACACTTCACTGACCACTCTTGCATAAAAAGAAAGCCTCCGTACATCGCTGTACGGAGGCAATTTTAATTAATCAATTAATACTTGATGTTTGAGAATTCAGCCTTTGTAACTGCTGCGCCGTTACCGTTGATTGTAACAACTGCTTTGAGTGAAAGAACTGCATCAAAAGCATATGAATACTTGATGTTTGAAATCTTACCGTCTGTAACTGTTACTGTAACCTTGATGTCCTTGTAGTTAACAGTTGTGTCCTTAACGGTGATAGCTGTTGTGAAGCCTGCGATACCGTCAACAACTTCTTCGTGTGTGATGAAGTCATTTGTGAACTTTGAGATGGGAGTTGCATTTGTCTTCTTGGGGTTGGTAGCGTTTGCAAGTGTGAATGTGTAAACGCCGTTTTCAGCCTTGAAGTTGCCGAGGTCAGCTTCTGCGAGCTTTGTAGCCTTGATCTGATAATCGCCTTTAAGCTCATCCTTGGGCATAGCACCCTTCTTAACGCCGATACCGAGGAAATCACCTACAACTGTGTCGAGGCTTGAATTTTCATCGATAGCCTTGATGATGCCGTTAAGGATGTCTGTTGCACCGCCAACATCGATGGGGCTTGTGTATGAGCAGTTTCTGTTGTAGTTGTATGAACCCTTGGCTGCCTTAGCTGTTTCAGCGTTAAGGAAAGCAACGAACTCAGCCTTTGTCATTTCAGCTGCTGCGGGAGCTGATGTTTCTTCTGCTGAGGGGTCAGCTGTTGAAGGATCAGCTGTTGAGGGATCCTCTGCTGAGGGTTCTTCTGCTGAAACGTCTGATGTGTCAGCTGCGGGAGCGTCTGTTGATTCCTCAACGGGAGCATCTGTGATTTCTTCTGCTGCTGTTGTGGTTGTTGTTTCGCCTGTTGTCTTGTCACCGCAAGCTGCAAGTGCAAAAAGCATTGCTGCTGCGAGGAGAATTGCGAGAAGCTTTTTCATGGTTTTTCCTCCTGAAAATTTGTTTTGTTTTGTGTGCAAACCGCACATTTCTTATTATAAAAATAACCCATAACGGCGGATTTGTCAAGGGTGAATGTAAAAAACACAATGCCAAAAAATGACCCCGGAATTTATGAATATTTACATAATATTAATATTTATAGGTGACACAGTTAATTTTTTATGATATAATATACTTTAATATATAATGGAGGATTATGCGGTATGGCTGTCAAGAGATTTATATCGTGGAATGTTAACGGAATAAGAGCTTGCCTTCAAAAGGATTTTTATGAAAGCTTCAAGACTCTGGATGCGGATATATTCTGCCTGCAAGAAACAAAAATGCAGGAGGGTCAGGCAGAGCTTCTTCTTGACGGATATCACCAGTTCTGGAATTACGCCGAAAAAAAAGGATATTCGGGAACAGCAGTTTTCACAAGAGAAAAGCCACTTTCGGTTTCTTACGGTATAGGCATTCCCGAACACGACACCGAGGGCAGAGTAATCACCCTTGAATTTGAAAATTATTATTTTATAACCGTTTATGTTCCCAACGCCCGTGACGGTCTTGTGCGCCTTGATTACCGTATGGATTGGGAAAACGCTTTCAGAGAATATATATGTGCTCTTGATGCAAAAAAGCCCGTTATCTTCTGCGGCGACCTGAATGTTGCACATAATGAGATTGACCTTAAAAATCCCAAATCAAACCGACGCAACCCCGGTTTCACCGATGAGGAAAGAGGAAAATTCGGTGAAATACTTGAAAGCGGTTTTGTTGATTCCTTCCGTTATTTTTACCCCGACCTTGAAGGAGTTTACAGCTGGTGGTCATACAGATTTTCCGCAAGGGCAAAGAATGCAGGATGGAGAATTGACTACTTCATCGTATCCGAAAAGCTGAAAGAAAAAATGAAGGATGCAAAAATACACAACGAAATTTTCGGTTCCGATCATTGCCCCGTTGAACTGGAAATTGAACTGTAAAGGAGAATAAGAATGAACGATAAAATTACAAAAATTCTTTGTGCCGTTATGGCGGTTATTATGGTTGCGGCAGGTGTTGTTTTCTTTGTTTCAACCAAAAATTCAGGCGGTTCACCTCAGAGTGAAAATCCTGAACCCGTTGTGTTTTCATATGACGAAAGTGCCTATACCGCAAACCTTTCCGTCAAAGGTGCAAACGGAGAAATTTATCTGCCCACCGATTTCAGCGGCATTTATTATACAGCCGACCTTAACGGCAGTGTGAAATTTTACGAATACGAAAACGGTCAGATGGTTGCAAGTACTCTTGCAGTAAAGCAGGCAAAAGCAAGCCTTAAAGCAAGCCGCGAAACAATCCCCGTAACCGTCAATTATATTGAAAAAGACGGCAAAGCCTGCGGCTACGGTATTTTCACATCGGATATGAGCAAGGATGTTGAGGTTTACGATTATGCATTCGTAAAGCTTACCGCAAAGCCTGCGGGCTATGGCAGCGGATATCTTCTTCTTGCGGATTTTGATAAGGATAATCTTTACAAAGCAGAAAAGCTCTATTCGGAAATTTATAACTTCGACCTTGCCAACGGTAAAACATCAACATATGTTTCAAACCACACAAGACTTATTGACTCGAACGGCACTTTCCGTCAGGACTGGACTCTGCTTACCGATGATTTCATTAACAATCTCGGCGGTGCAAAGCTTTTCCTTTCATCGAGATACTATAATGAAGCAGATAAGAGTCTGCGTGCGGACGTAATGGTGCTTTCAAATGCCTATAAACCCAAAATTGAGGTCAAGGATATTCTCGGCGTATGGTTTGTCAATGACGGCAACGGTATGCATTACCTCAAAAAGAACGACAAGGGTTTTGCAAATATCCTTAAAACAGGCGATACCGAAAATGTTCTCACTCAGTTTGAAGGCGACTGGCAGACCGATTACTTGCAGTGCGGCAAATATCTTATAAACAAAAAGAGCCTTGTGATGATTGACCTGCTTACAGGTTCATCAAAGACTCTTAAAGATATCAACATTGAAAAAGCAGATGTATTTTCGGTAAATACCGACGGAACAAAAGCTGTTTTCGCATCATACGGTGAAGTCAATGCAAACGGTACACCCGTTCAGAGTATTACCTACTGCACCGTTGACGGCTCTGCTGAGCCTGCCGTATACACCGAACCCATGCTTTTCAGTGAAAATGCAGGTTTTGTATGGCTTGACAGCTCAAATGTAATGAGCGTGCGTGCTCTTACAGCCGACGGTAAAACAGCAGGTTCCGTAGTATACTCCTATTAAATATTCTCTTTTCTGAAATCGATTACAAGCTCTTCGCTTGCAGGATTAAGCTGAGTGTATTTTACTCCCGCACTGTCAAACATTCTTTTTGATGCGCGAACTCCCACGGTTTCGGCATATTTATCCGAAAGATAATATACTTCCTTTATGCCGCTCTGAATAATTGCCTTGGCACATTCGTTGCAGGGAAAAAGAGCAACATAAATCTTGCAGCCTTCAAGGCTCGAACCTCCGCTGTTGAGAATGGCATTAAGCTCCGCGTGGCATACATAGGGATATTTTGTGTCGTATTCATCTCCTGAGCGGTCCCAGGGGAAATCGTCGTCACTGCATCCCAGAGGGAAACCGTTATATCCTACGGACATAATCTTGTTGCGGTTGTTGACTATACAGGCACCTACCTGAGTGCTGGGGTCCTTGCTTCTGCGGGCTGAGAGAAGGGCAATACCCATAAAATATTCATCCCACGAAATGTAGTCGTTTCTTTTCGGCATATTACGGACACTCCTTTTTAAATTCTGAAAAAATTCTATCACAAAAAGAAAAATATTACAACATAAAATCTAAAATACCTCTGAGGTGGTCAAAATGGGTCTTTTAACTAAACTTTTCGGCGATTATTCAACAAAGGAAATAAAGCGTATCCGCCCTCTTTGCGATAAGGTGCTTAAACTGGAAGATGAATTTTCAAAGCTTACCGATGAACAGTTGCAGGCGAAAACTCCTGAATTCAGGCAGCGCCTTGCAAACGGCGAAACTCTTGACGATATTCTTCCCGAGGCATTTGCCGCCTGCCGTGAAGCTTCCTGGCGTGTTATCGGTCTCAAACATTTCCCCGTGCAGATTATCGGCGGTATCATCCTTCATCAGGGCAGAATCGCCGAAATGAGAACAGGTGAAGGTAAAACCCTTGTTGCAACCCTGCCTGCATACCTTAACGCACTTTCGGGTGAAGGTGTTCACATTGTTACCGTCAACGATTATCTCGCACGCCGTGACAGTGAATGGATGGGTAAGGTGTACCGTTTTATGGGTCTTACCGTAGGTCTTATCATTCACGAAAAAGAAAATCCCGAAAGAAAAGAAGCCTATGCCGCAGATATCACCTACGGCACAAACAACGAAATGGGCTTCGATTACCTTCGTGACAATATGGTCGTTTATAAGGAACATAAGGTACAGAGAGGCCACAGCTTTGCAATCGTGGACGAGGTTGACTCCATTCTTATTGATGAAGCAAGAACTCCCCTTATTATTTCAGGCAGAGGCGAAAAATCAACAGAGCTTTACAAAACCGCCAACCGTTTTGCAACAATGCTCAAATGCGTAAGAATCAAGGAGGTCAACTCAAAAGAAAATATCGAAGACCTTGTTGACGATAACTGCGATTACGTTGTTGACGAAAAAGCAAAAACAGCAACCCTTACCAAAAGCGGTGTTGCCAAGGCGGAGTCTTTCTTCAACCTTGAAAATCTTATGGACCCCGAGAACATGACGGTGCTCCACCACATCAATCAGGCAATCAAGGCAAACGGTGTTATGCGCCGTGACGTTGATTATGTTGTCAAGGATAATCAGGTGCTTATTGTTGACGAATTTACAGGCCGTATCATGATGGGCAGACGCTACAATGAGGGTCTTCATCAGGCTATCGAAGCCAAGGAAAATGTTAATGTTGAGCACGAAAGCAAAACTCTTGCCACCATTACTTTCCAGAATTATTTCCGTCTTTATAAGAAGCTTTCGGGTATGACCGGTACCGCAATGACCGAGGAAACCGAATTCAATCAGATTTACAGCCTTGATGTTATCGAAATTCCCACCAACAAGCCTATGATAAGAAACGATATGGCGGATGTTGTGTATAAAACAGAAAAGGCAAAATATGAAGCAGTTATGGCTGTTGTTGAGGAGTGCCATGCAAAAGGTCAGCCCGTGCTTATCGGTACCGCTTCAATTGAAAAATCAGAGCTTCTCAGTGCACTTCTTAAAAGAAGGGGCATAAAGCACGAAGTTCTCAACGCAAAGCATCACGAAAAAGAAGCAGAAATTGTTGCTCAGGCAGGTAAGCCCTATGCGGTAACAATCGCTACAAATATGGCAGGCCGCGGTACGGACATCAAGCTTGGCGGTAACTCCGAATACCTTGCAAAATCCGAACTTCGCAAAAAGGGATACACCGAAGAACTTATTGCAGAAGCAACAGGCTTTGCCGAAACGGATAATGAAGAAATCCTTAACGCAAGAGCTGAATACTCAGCACTTGAAAAGAAATACGATGAACAGATTGAGCCCGAAGCAGCAAAAGTGCGTGAGGCAGGCGGTCTGTTTATAATCGGTACGGAGCGTCACGAATCAAGACGAATTGACAATCAGCTCCGAGGCCGTGCAGGACGTCAGGGCGACCCCGGTGCAAGCCGTTTCTTCCTTTCCCTTGACGATGATCTTATGCGTATTTTCGGCGGTGAAAGACTTACCAATGTGATGAATATGCTCAAAACTCCCGAAGATATGCCCATCGAAGCAAAGATGGTTACAAACTCCATTGAAACCGCACAGAAAAACATCGAGGGCAGAAACTTCGGTATCAGAAAGAGTGTTCTTCAGTATGACGATGTTATGAACCGTCAGAGAGAGCTTATCTACACACAGCGTAATCAGGTGCTCGACGGTGAGGAACTTAAACCCATTATAATGAAGATGATAACGGGCAGCATCAATGATGCGGTTGATTTCTTCTGCTCCGACAGTGTTTCAAAGAAAGATTGGAATATTGAGGGTCTTAAAAGCAAATTCAAGGGCTGGCTTACAACAGACGATGACTTCACCGACGGCTTTGACAAAGAAGATGCCCGCGACCTTCTTCTTGAAAGAGCAGAAAAGAGATATACCGAGCGTGAAGAACTTTTCGGTTCGGGCGAAAACGGCGAACCTATTATGCGTGAACTTGAAAAAATGGTTCTCCTTCGCACCGTTGACAGATACTGGATGGATCATATCGATGCAATGGATCAGCTTCGCAGAGGTATCGGTCTGAGAGCATACGGTCAGACCGACCCCGTTGTTGCTTACAGAAATATAGGTTCCGAAATGTTTGACGGAATGATTGAATCTATCCGTGAGGATACCGCAAGACAGATTCTGACCATCATTATCAGAAATCAGGAAGAAACAAAGCGCGAGCAGACTGCAAAAATCACCGCAACGGGCGGCGGCTCATCTGACGGCACAGATAAAAAGCAGCCCGTAAGAAAAAAAGAAAAGGCAGGTCCTAATGACCCCTGCCCCTGCGGAAGCGGTAAAAAATACAAAAAGTGCTGCGGCGGTACAAGACAGTAAGGTAACATTATGTCAAATAAATCAAACTTAAAAACAAACCCCGATGCCTGCCCCCTTGCCAAAAAATGCGGTGGCTGTCAGCTTCAGAATATGACCTATGAGCGTCAGCTTAAATGGAAGCAGGCACGGTGCGAAATACTGCTGAAAAAATTCGGCAAGGTGGAAAAAATAATCGGTATGGAAAATCCCTACCATTACCGCAATAAAGTTCAGGCGGCTTTCGGCAGAACAAAAAGCGGCAAAATCATATCGGGCGTGTATCAGTCGGGCAGCCACAGAATTGTTTCCGTTGACAGCTGTATGACAGAAGATGAAATTGCCGATAAAATCATTGTGGATATCCGTAATATGGTTCCCAAATTCAAAATATGGACCTATGATGAAGATAAGGGTACAGGATTTCTCCGTCATGTGCTTGTGAAAAGAGGATTTTCAAGCGGTCAGGTAATGGTTGTTATCGTAGGCGCAAGCGGCTACTTCCCTATGAAGAAAAAATTCACCGCCGCACTGCTTGAAATGCATCCCGAAATCACAACCGTTGTGCTGAATATCAATCCCAAGGATACCAATCTTGTGCTTGGCGAGAGAGAAGAAATTCTTTACGGTAACGGTTATATAGAGGATACTCTTTGCGGCTGTGTTTTCAGAATTTCACCCAAATCTTTTTATCAGATTAACCCCGTGCAGACCGAAAAGCTTTACGGCAAGGCAATGGAGCTTGCAAAGCTTGATAAAGATACCAAAGTGCTTGACGCATACTGCGGTATAGGTACAATCGGTCTTGTTGCGGCAAAAACAGCAGGTAATGTAATCGGTGTTGAGCTTAATCCCGATGCAGTAAAGGATGCAATCTCCAACGCAAAACGAAACAACTCGAAAAATGCACGGTTTTACTGTGCGGATGCAGGCGACTTTATGCAGGAGCTTGCGGAAAACGGCGAAAGATTTGATGTTGTTTTTATGGACCCTCCCCGCTCGGGAAGCAGCAGGAAATTCATAGAATCCCTTGACGTTGCTTCGCCTGAAAAGGTTGTCTATATCTCCTGCAACCCCGAAACTCTTGCAAGAGATTTGCAGATGATTACAAAAAAGGGGTATAAGGTCCGCAAAATCTGCCCCGTAGATATGTTCCCACATACAAACCATACAGAATGCGTGGTTTTACTCACAAAATAAAGACAAAGAAAAAGAGCTATCCGCAAGGATAGCTCTTATGTTTTGTGAGAAATTAAATTATGCTGCGAAGCCCTTTACAAGCTCAACAACCTTCTCGATAACGGGCTTGATCTTAGCGATAATGCCCTGGAAGTCGATGCCCTTAACAGCGCCAACAACCTTGTCAGCGAGTGACTTCCAGTCAACTTCCTTGAGAGCGTCGATAGCCTTGTTTGCAAGAGCTTCCCAAGTTTTCTCGTCTGTTACAGTGTTTACAACCTTGTCTGTGATTGCACACTTGTGATTATCGCCGTTCTTAACAGTTGCACCACAATCTGCGCATTCAATTGTGCACTTAGCCTTGTGAGTGGTTGCATATTCGCTCTGTGTAGCATAAGCTTTTCCACAGTGGTCGCAAGTGCCTGCACCCTTGGGGCAAACATCTTCATGAGCTGCCTTAAGTTCAGCTGTATCAAATGAGTTTCCACAGCTAAACTTGCATGAACGATGAAGAACATTACAACCTGTTTCAAGATGCTTATTGAAGTCGTCAGCATCATTGAAACCCTTCTTGCAGTACTCGCATGTGTAGGTATACACTACGGGAGCTGAAGGCTTGTTTGCAATCTTGCATGCTTCAAGATGATTATTATACTCTTCTATTTCGAGTATCTTTTCGCAGTATTTGCAAGTTGTTGTTTTTGCTTCTTCTGCAAATGCAACTGTGCATGCTGAAAGAGCGAAGATGAGTGAGAAAACGATTGCTAAAAACTTTTTCATTTTGGTCTGTCCTTTCGTGTTGTATTTGTCCCCGATGAATGAAATATACATCAAAGATAACTAATGATATCATTTTTTATTTGCTCTGTCAATGGGTGTGAACAATTTTTTAACAAAACAAAAACATATATATGCCTAAAAATCAAACTTCCGTTATTTCATAGAACACTACCCCGTTGGGTTGGAGGGTAATATCAAGATTGATTGTGCCGTTTTTAACGGTTACCGTTTCCTCAACGGGCACAAGCTTTGAGCATTCATAATATTTGGGCTTAAGCTGTGTGAAATAAAGCTCTCTGGCTTCGGGGTCCGCAAGGGTTGTGGGGTTATCAACCTCGGGGTCATCGGGCGACCAGGCAAAGCAATCATCGCCGATGCCGTAAGCTATTCTGTCTTCCTGCCATTCATCAAACCAATTACAGTCATCATCAATAACGTATGCGGTAACCTTTACGGCTTTACCCTCAAACTGAGGTGCATTCACAGTAAACCCGATGTCGGCAGGTGCAGTGTAATTGACCTTATTTTTGAAATTATATGCCATAATGTGCAGGGTCTGGCTTTCTTCATTATAAGCAGAAACTGCTTCAACCTCTGCCCTCGGCACCCAGCCTCTGCCCGTTTTTTCTGTTTTTGCAAGCCTTGCGCCTTCAAATCTTGCCGCATTGCTTGCCACGTAGTAGCTGACGGTGGGATTGCCGTCAAAAAATCCGTTTGAAAGATATGCCCAGGATGAGAAATAGTTTATATCATTCATAAACATTGTGCGGTACATTCTTGCATCGTAAGCCGCCTGATAGGTGTAGCCGCAGGTACGGGTAAGAAGCTGGTCATCGTCTTTGCCCCTTGCGTTGCCGCAAAGAAGTCTGCCCTCGTCAATACCGTAAATAAGGTTATTCAGTCCGTATTTTTCGGCAGTTTTGCGAAGATAAGCTATTGTTTCCGCCAGAGTTTTGCCGTTGGTAAATTCGCCGGGAGATAAATCATAAAACGATGCGGAAAGATAGCAGATTCTTGTGCCTTTTTCACCTGTTTTGTAGTTTGTTCCCTCTGCACAGTGGCGGATGAAATATGCCTCATCCCACAAGCCCTCTGTAACAGTCATTGAATGTGCACCAACAAAAACATCACCGATAACATCAACAAGTGCGGCTACGGTGTAGTCATAAAGCTTGCAGAATTCTTCGGCAGAATCTTCGGGGTCGCCGCTGTTTGCCATAAACCAGGAAGCGTTTTCGTATTCGGTCATAACTCCGAAACGCCAGGTCAGCACTTCATCCTTGCCGAATTCATCAACAAGTGCCTGACAGATGGCGGCAATATAGTTGTAATAAACATTGTAATCATCGGGAGGGTAAATATTGGTGCTGAATTCCGCATCGGTGTTGGCTTTTGCGGAATATTTGAGGGGCACACTGCCGAGTTTCAGCATAGGCTTTGCACCAAGTTCAAGAACACCTCTGCAATTATCGATAAGCACGGTGAAATCGTAGTCATCGAGCACACTTTTGTCCATAGGGTCAATGAACAAATCCCTGTCTGCATTGCCGCCCGTACACTGCATAAACTGAACATAATTTACAAAATCAAAGATGTCGTATTCTTCGTTTCTTTTCTGATTTACGAAGGGATTACCGTCAATCGACCAGATATTCACATTGCTTGCAGGATTTGAAAGGACACTGCCCTGCTGAGATGCGTCAACGGTGAATTCATAGTTATTCACCCGATCGGTGATGTTAGCCGAAAGAGTGCTGAAAAATCCGATTATTGCCGCAAGAAGGGCAGAAAAAAACTGTTTCATATTTTATTCTCCTGTCAAAAAATCCGCCTGATGACGGATTTTTGTTTTATCTCTGAACTTCGCCGGTAATGGCGTTGATTACATTGTAATAAACTGCAATATGAGAATTGGAAATATACTTATCCAGATGCATTGAACCAAAGAACCAGCGTCTGAAAACGCAGGCTTCAGAAAGCTCTTCGAGATAAGTGTTAAGACCTGTCACGCTTGCAGTTTCACTGTCTTTCAGCTTTAAAAATCCCTTGATTTTTACGGGAGGCTCGTGGGTAATGACATAATCCACCCTGCAATTTTGTTTTTCAAGATTTGCCGCACCTTCAAGCAATTCCTCACGGCTGGGAAATTCATATTTTGACCAGGCTTTTTCTTCAAAACGGATATCTATATCAGGGCTTTCGCCGCCGCCCATTGTGAAGAAAGTCATATTGTCAATTCTGAAAATCTGACCTCTCATCAGATGATAAAGATTGCCGCAGATATTGTGCACCTTACCGCCGTTCCATTCGGTGACGGGGTAAGCATTGAGCAACTCAAAATTTTCGTGTGTGCCGTCAATGAAGCAGATATTGAATTTTTTGTTGCCCAGCTTTTTCAGAATTTTCTGCTCGATTTTGCTGTTATCCCACACAAAACCGAAATCTCCGCAGACAATAAGTGTATCGCCCTTTTTCAGCTGTTTTATCGCAGGTGAATCAAAGCGCGAAAAATCGCCGTGCATATCGCCCGTTACATATACCATAAAGCAAACGCTCCCGAATATCATTTTACTCTCTCTAATATACCTCAACCCACCCAAAAAATCAAGGCAGATACAAGCAAAAATAAAATTAGTATGCAAAACTATTTATTTATTCACTAATCTGTGTTATAATTGGCTTTGTCTGTGACAAAATAATTGATTTACGGTGTTGTGATATGAAAAAAATATTAAGCATACTTATGATAATTACTGTGCTGGCAAGCAGCTTTTCTTTTGTGGGTGCAAATGCCGCATACGACGAAGAAATGGAATCACTGGGACTTTATTCGGATTGCCTGCTTCTTGTAAGCTCCGATAACGGCGAAGTGATTTTTAAGAAAAACGCAGGCAAGCAGACTCCCCCTGCAAGCCTTACAAAGGTTATTACCGCTATTGTTGTGCTTGAAAACTGCACTGACCTCAATGCATCGGTTACCGTTCAGGAATCCTGCATAAGAGAGCTTGACGGCACAGGCAGTTCACTGGGCGGTCTTAAAGCAGGCGAGGTTGTGACCGTATATAACCTGCTGGCAAGCCTGCTTATCCAGAGTGCCAATGAAGCGGCTATCGTGCTTGCGGATTATATAAGCGGCGGTGACAGAGCAAAATTCATCGGTATGATGAATGAGGTTGCATCCCGTCTGGGATGTGTCAACAGCCATTTCGTCAACCCTCACGGTCTCCACGACGAAAACCAGTATGTAACCGCAGAGGATATGGCAAAATTTATTCTTCACGCAATGGAATTCCCTGCATTCGCTGAAATTGCAGGCAAAACTTCATACAGACTCCCTGCCACCAATTTGCAGGACGAACGCAACATTCTTAACACCAATTATCTGATGAACAGTGCATACAAGGACTACTATTGCAAGTATGTAAAGGCAGGTAAGACAGGTTCCACCTCCGATGCAGGCAGATGTGTTGTTTCTGTTGCCTCAAAAGACGGCTATAACTATGTGTGCGTTGCCCTCAACTCTGTTTTTGAGGATGTTGACGGTGACGGTGTTAATGAAAACGGTGCATTCCTTGATGCAAAAGAAGTTTTCGAATGGGCGTTCAAAAACATTGAGCTTGTTGCAATTTCCGATACCACTCAGATCGTTGGTCAGGTACCTGTAAAATACGCAAAAACAACGGATTTCGTAACCCTTTCACCCGGTGAAACTGTTTACAGCCTTGTGCCTGCCGGTACGGATTCAGGCAGTCTGCTGGTTGAACCCATCGAAGGAACAATGCCCGAATTTGTGAAGGCACCTGTAAAAAAAGGCGAAGTTATTTGCCGTGCAAAGGTGCTTTACGCGGGAAATGTGATAAAAGAAATTGACCTTGTGGCAAGTATGGATGTAAAAAGAGGCTTTTTCGCAACTATCGGCACTGTTGCAAAGGCAATTTTCTCAAACTGGATATTCAGAATCGCGGCAATAATTATTATCGTTGCGCTGATAATTCTGATGTTTATGAAACATAAAAGAGATAAGGTATCTTCCCGTTCAAACGGTAAAAAATACAAGGTTCTCAGCTACAACGACTTTATGAAAATGAGGTAAAAACATGGAAATCACCAAAGGCTTCGGCTGCAAAAATGATGAAAAAGAGCTTATTGCGGCACTTAACGATATATTCTTTTCGGAGGAACCCCACAACAATTTTATGGACCTTCTTCCCAAGCTTTACAAGGATAAATTCAACTGCGGCGAAAAAAATATGATTCTCAAAGAAGACGGCGTAATCAAAGCCGCCGTGGGATGTTTCCCCCTTGAAGCTGTTGCGGCAGGAAGAAAAATGAAAATTCTTGGCATCGGCAATGTGGGCGTTACAAAGGATTGCCGCCGTAAGGGCTATATGATAGAGCTGATGAACGATGTTGTTGCGTGGATGATTGAAGAAGGCTATGATTATTCGCTGTTGGGCGGTCAGAGACAGAGATACGAATATTTCGGCTATACTCCCGCCGGCAATGCTCTCCGCTTTGAAATAAACACCGGCAACATCAGCCGTCTGAGAAACGGCAATACCGAAACAACCTTTACCGCAAGGGAAATCACGGAAAAAGATACTGAGCTTTTCGCAAAAATCAATGAACTCAACGAGGCTCAGCCCTACTATATTATCCGTAACGGAGAGGATATGCTTGATATCCTCAGAAGCTGGCGCAGCACTCCTTACGCAGTATATGACGGCGACATTTTCAAAGGATATTTCACCACAAATGTCAAGGGCAATCTTTCGGAAATCAAGGTGATCAACACCGATGATCTGATTGATTTCTTCATCTGTGCAATGAAAACAATGGAATGCGAAAGCATAGGTTTCACCGCACCCGTTTATAATACCGCACTGTGCTCATATATGCAGAAAATCTGCTGCGGAATGTCCGTATGCCACGTTGAGCAGATAAATATTCTCAACTATGCAAATTTCATTGAAGGCTTCCTTGCCGTCAAGGCACAGAGAATGAATCTTTGCAACGGCACCCTCAACGTGCTTGTTCACGGCTACAAAAAGGATGAAAAGCTTGCAATAACGGTTGACGGCAAAAATGTTTCTGTTACGGAAACCGATGCCGACCCCGATTTTGAGCTTGACCACCTTGAAGCAACAGCTTTCTTTGCAGGTCAGTATTCAGAAAAGCGTCTTTCCGCGCCTGCATTTACACAGAATTGGTTCCCCGTTGATTTCTACGCAGGTCAGCAGGATAATGTTTAATGCGCAATTCGTAATGCGAAATGCGTAATTAAAATGGAGTGAGTTTATATGAGTAATCTTCCCATTACGGTAAAGGAATATGAAAACTCCGTGCTTGTTACGGATTTTATTCGGAAAACAAGAGAAATTTTTAATACAGACGGTGAAATAAAAGATTTTCGTTTCACTCCGAAAATAAACGGTTATGAAATTTCGTATTTGAAAAACGGAGAGACAACAATTGTTTCAATAGAGCTCGGAAAACAGTTTGACGGATTGAAGATTAAGACAAGCGGAAATGATTTCAGAAAAACTTTCTGTTCAAAGACCGTTGAAGATAACACTGCCGTAATAAAAGAAATCTTCTAAGCTGATATTTGCTGTAATATTTCAAACCTGTTATTAACCTGAAAAATGTCCAATTTTGCAATACTCTATTGACTTTATAAAAAAATAAATATATATTATACTTGTATATTTTTTCAAGGAGGGTAATCCCAATGAAAGTATTTATGATTGGCGGCACAGGTCTTCTCGGCTCAGAAGCTGCAAGAATTTTCATCGAAAGAGGCCATCAGGTAAAGAGCGTTGCTCTTCCTCCTCTTCCCGAAGGCGCTCCCATTCCCGAAGAAATGGAGCTTGAATTCTGCAACATCTATGCAAAGACAGACGACGAAATCAAGGCTATGATGGCAGGCTATGACTGCTTTGTTTTCGCAGCAGGTATCGACGAAAGAGTTGAGTTCCCCGCACCCGTTTACGATGCATACTACAAATACAACATTCAGCCTCTCGAAAGAATTCTTCCTCTCTGTAAAGAAGTAGGTATGAAGAGCGCTGTTATTCTCGGTTCATACTTTGCATACCTTGCAAAGCAGCGTCCCGATATGAAGCTCACAGAGAAGCATCCCTACATCAGAAGCCGTATTGCTCAGGAAGAAGTTGCTTTCTCATTTGCTGATGACAACTTTGATGTATCAGTTCTTGAACTTCCCTACATCTTCGGTACACAGCCCGGCAGAAAGCCCGTTTGGGTTATCCTCATTGAGCAGATCAAGATGATGGATAAGCTTCCTCTTACAATGTATCCCGGCGGCGGTACAGCAATGCTTACAGTGCGCCAGGTTGGTGAGGTTATCGTTGGTGCAGCCGAAAAATCAAAGGGTGCAAAGGCTTGGCCCATCTCAATGTATAACCAGACCTGGAAGGAATTCCTTAAAATCGTTTACGCTGCAAGAGGTATGGGCGAAAACAGAAAAATTCTCAGCGTTGCTCCCTGGATGATGCGTATGGGTCTCGGTAAAGTTAAGAAAGAATACGCTGCAAAGGGTATCGAAAGCGGTATTGACGTTGACGGACTTGCAGATATTATGGATATCAACCTTTTCATCGACAGAAAATATGCTGTTGAGCTTGGCGCAACAGAGGATGATATCAAGGCAGCTATCACAGATTCAATCAAGGTAAGTCAGGCTTCATATGACGGCACTGTTAAACTCCTTGAAATGAAGGGCGAATAATTTTTCCGGATTACAGGGGCTGTTGATACAGCCCCTTTTTAAAGTGAAAAGTCTTTTTTGACCTTTCACTTCACACTGTAACTTTTCTATATAATTTAAAAAAGGTGATCACTATGGCACAGCTGAAAATGTATTGGCTCAAAGGCACTCCCGTTAAGGAGTACGAGCTCCCCGAAGGATACTCAATCTCAAACTACAAAGATGAAAGCGATAAAGCCGCATGGGTTGAATGCTGCAAAAACGGTCTTGTCGGCGATGATACACAGCCCGAATTCTTTGATGACTGTGTAGGCGGACGTGACGACGTTGTTTATGAAACCGACGTTTTCTTTCTTGATTACAACGGCGAACACATCGGTACCGTAACCGCTATCGACCACCCCGAGGGCAACCACGGTGAGGTACATATGGTAGGCATCAAAACCGAATTCAGAGGCAAAGGTCTGGGCAAATATCTTAACAGCATTGCAGTTAAAAAGCTCAGTGAAGACGGCGTTGATTATATTGAACTTACAACAGACGAATGGCGCAAGGGCGCGGTTAAAAGCTACCTTAGTGCAGGCTTCATCCCCGTTGAATATGACGAGGATATGAAAGCCCGTTGGGAATGGATGCTTTGCGAGCTCGGTGTTGACAGCGTTGATATGGTTTATGAAGACTGCACTTTTTGCAGACGCGTTGAGGCAGCACCCGTTATAAAGGTCGGTGTTGTAGGAGTCGGCAGAGGCAGAACAATGATTAACCACTGCGATAATGTCAGAGGTGCAAAAACCGTTGCTATCTGCGACAATTACGAGATCCTGCTTGACAAAGCAAAGAAAGACTATGCTGACAGAGATATCACCTTCTATAATAACTACGAAGATTTCCTGAATCACGACATGGATGTAGTTGTTCTTGCAAACTATGCAACAGAGCACGCTCCCTTTGCAGTCAAGGCTCTTGAAAAGGGCTTCCATGTGCTCAGCGAAGTGCTTCCCGTTCAGACTATGAAGGAAGCTGTTGAGCTTATCGAAGCAGTTGAAAGAACAGGCAAGAAATATTTCTACGCAGAAAACTACTGCTATATGGGCGCTCCCAAAAAGATGAGAGAGCTTTACCTTGAAGGCGAACTCGGTGAGTTTGAATACGGCGAAGGCGAATATATGCACAACTGTGAAAGCATCTGGCATAACATTACCTTTGGTGAACCTGAACATTGGCGCAACACAATGCACGCCTGCTACTACTGCACACACTCAATCGGCCCTCTTGTTCACATTACAGGTCTTAAACCCGTGAAGGTAACCGGTTTTGAGCTTCCCTTCAACGCAAGAATGGCAAGAATGGGTGCAAAGGCAGGTCCCGTGGGTATTGAAATGATTACCCTTGAAAACGGTGCAGTGCTTAAAAGTATCCACGGTGTAGGTCCTTCAAGAAATTCCGTATGGTACAGCATCTACGGTTCAAAGGGCAGAATGGAATGCGCCCGTGAAGATGTATGCGAAAGTGACCATGTAAACAAGCTTTACGTTAACCTTGATAAATTTGAAGGCGAAAACGCCAATGAACCCGAAGAAGTTTCAACAAACGACTGCTTCTCACGCCTTGCCGCACCCTCAGGTCACGGCGGCTCCGACTGGTATGTAATGCACAATGTTGTGGAAACCGTAAGAGGCAGAAACAATATGGACGTTATTGACATATACGAAGCAATGGATATGTTCCTGCCCGGTATGTTTGCTTACCGTTCGGTTCTTCAGGGCGGAATTCCTCTTGATATTCCCGACCTCCGCAATCCCGAGGAAAGAGAAAAGTGGAGAAACGATACAGAATGCACTGTTGCCAAGGTTGCAGGCAATATGTTCGTTCCCAGCTATTCAAAGGGCAATCCCGAAATTCCCGGTGAAATATATGCCGGACTGAAAGAAAAGTTTGAAACAGAATGGGCAGAAAAAATGAAGGAATACGAATCATAACTCCGCAGAATGGTATTTGCAGAAAGGAATGTTCTTTTATGGAAAATAAGAAGTATGTAGGTAAAAAAGAACTGTGGATGTTTGCGCTGGGTGCAGGCGGCCAGGGTATGATTTACGCTATGATGTCCAGCTACATCAGTGACTATTATGTAAACGTGCTTCAGCTTCCCCTTATGTTTGTTCTTGTTCTTATGCTGGGTGCAAGAGTATGGGATGCAATCAACGACCCCATGATGGGTATGATTGTTGACAGAAGATCAATGAAAAACGGCAGAATGAAGCCTTATATCATTATGGCAACTCCCGTTATTGCCGTTCTCACGCTCCTTATGTACCTCAGCCCCGATATGAACACAAATTCACTTATGATTTTCTCCGCAGTGGTATATATCCTCTGGGGTATGGCATACACAATGGCGGATGTTCCTTTCTGGACTCTTCCCAATGTGCTTACTCCCAACTCAAAGGAACGAAGCGATGTTATTTCTTTCACCAAGATTATCAACAGCATCGGTTCTGCACTGCCTGAGGTTCTTTTCCTTGCAATTCCTCTTATTCTCAATGCAATTTATGCCGCAAACGGCAACGAACCCAATCCCCTTGACTTTGAGAAAAGAAAATACTTCCTTATTGCGCTTTTTGCTGTTGTTATCGGCGGAATAATGTATGTCAACTGCTATTTCCATATCAAGGAAAGAGTAGTTCTTCCCGATAAGAAAAAGATTCCCGGTCAGCCCGGCAGCCTTTCAAGAATTTTCAAGTGCAAGCCCCTTATGCTTGTTGTTATGATGGGCATTCTTTCGAGCGGCAGATATCTTGTTCAGGCAGCAGCAATCCATGTTGCCCGTTACTCCTTCTATATCGGACCCGATAACCCCTCCCAGGCAGATATTCTCAACAGTATCAGCCTCGTTAAAACAATTTTCCAGGTATGCACAATCGTAGGTATGTTCGGCACAACTCTCATTATGCCTATGCTTATGAAGAAGTTTGACTATAAGAAAATCGTTATCACTACCTGCCTTGCAGGCTTTGCCGCCAGCGTTGTGACAACTGTTATCGGCTATGCAACGGGTCTTGCAAGTATTTATGTGCTTGCTCCTTTCATCGTTGTTCAGTCAATTCCTCTGGGCGTTATCAATGTTATTTCTTATGCAATGATTTGCGACAGCCTTGATTATATGGAACTTACCACAGGTCACAGAGAAAACGGCCTTGGCTCGGCCTGTCAGGGCTTTATAAACAAAATCGGCAACGCATTCTCAACCTGCGGCATCATCGTGCTTTATATGGCAATCGATATGGATCCCGCCGCAATGCTTTCAAAGGAAGCAATTATGGTTGCAACGGATGTTGCCTTCAACCAGAGATTTGCAATGTTTACCCTCGTATCTCTTCTTCCCGGTTTAAGTATGCTTCTTTGCTCAATACCTATGTTCTTCTATAAGATTGCAGGCAAAGAAAAGGAAAAAATGCTTTCAGCTCTTGCTGAAAAGCGTGCAAGCGAAGGCTTTGCGGTTGAAGAATAATTTTTAAAGAAAAGGTGACCCCATTTGTCCAATAAAAAAGATTTAAGAAATATTGCCATCATCGCTCACGTTGACCACGGCAAAACCACTCTTGTTGATGAAATGCTCAAACAAAGCGGTACATTCCGTGATAACGAACAAGTTGCGGACAGAGTTATGGACTCCAACGACCTTGAACGCGAAAGAGGCATCACTATTCTCTCAAAAAACACATCCGTGCACTATAAGAGCACAAAAATCAACGTTGTTGATACTCCCGGTCACGCTGATTTCGGCGGCGAGGTTGAGCGTATTCTTATGATGGTTGACGGCGTACTTCTGCTTGTTGACGCATTTGAAGGCTGTATGCCTCAGACAAGATTCGTTCTCAAAAAGGCACTTAACCTCAAAAAGAAGGTGCTTGTTGTCATCAACAAGATTGACCGACCCAATGCCCGTCCTTACGAGGTTGTGGATGAGGTTCTTGACCTGTTTATCGACCTTGGTGCAGACGAGGACCAGCTTGAATTCCCCGTTATCTATGCCAGCGCAAGAGACGGCTACGCAAGTGCTGACCCCAACAACAGAGGCGGCGATATGCAGCCCCTTTTTGAGGCTATTCTTGAAAATATCAATCCTCCCGAAGGCAACCCCGAAGAGCCCTTACAGGTACTATTTTCAAGCCTTGACTACGATGACTATGTGGGCAGAATCGGTGTAGGCAGAGTTGAAAGAGGCAGAATAAAGAAAAATCAGCAGATTACTCTTTGCAAAACCGACGGTACCACTCAGAATGTTAAGGTTTCAAGGCTCTATCAGTTTGAGGGTCTTGCCCGTGTGGAATGTGAAGAAGCAGAAGCCGGCGATATTATCTGCGTTTCAGGTATTGAAGGCATCAATATAGGCGAAACCGCCTGCACACCCGATTGTGTTGAGGCTCTGCCCTTCATCAAGATTGATGAGCCTACAATTTCGATGAACTTCATCGTTAACGACAGCCCCTTTGCCGGCAAGGAAGGCAAGTTTGTTACATCAAGAAACATCCGTGACAGACTTTTCAAAGAGGTTGAAACCAATGTAAGTATGAGAGTTGAAGAAACTGACACAACCGATACCTTCAAGGTTTCGGGCAGAGGTGAGCTTCATCTTTCAATCCTTATCGAAACAATGCGCCGTCAGGGCTACGAATTCCAGGTTTCAAGACCCAAAGTTATTTTTAAGGAAATCGACGGTCAGCTTATGGAGCCTATGGAGCTTCTTATTGTTGAAGTGCCTGAGCAGTATGTTGGTGCGGTTATCGAAAAACTTGGCTCACGCAAGGGCGAGCTTGAAAATATGGGTTCCCGTGAAGGCGGCTCAACCCACCTTGAATTCAAAATTCCGTCAAGAGGTCTTATCGGCTACCGTGCGGAATTCCTTACCGATACCAACGGCAACGGCATTATGAATCAGCTTTTCGATGGCTATGCACCCTACAAAGGTGATATCCAGACCCGTGAAAGAGGTTCAATCGTTGTTCACGAAACAGGCGTCAGCACCGCTTACGGTCTTTTCAACACTCAGGACAGAGGCAGACTTTTCATCCCCGCAGGTGTTGATGTTTACGAAGGTATGATTGTAGGCGAATGTGCAAAGAATGAAGATATAGTATGCAACGTTTGTAAAACGAAGCATCTTACCAACACCCGTGCATCAGGCTCCGACGATGCTCTCAGGCTTGTGCCTCACAGCGTGCTTAGCCTTGAACAGTGTATGGAATTTATAAAGGATGATGAACTGCTGGAAGTAACTCCCGTTTCACTCAGACTTCGCAAGCGTATCCTTTCAAAGGAATTGCGTATGAAACAACAGTTCAGAAAGAAATAAAATGTGCGAACAAAAAACAGCCGTCACGCTGGGCAGCTTTGACGGCTTACACAAGGGACATATGACGGTTATTGCCTGTGCTTTTGAAATGCAGAAAAAGTACGGGCTTGTTCCTCTTGTTCTTCTTTTCGATAAGCACCCTATGTTTGCACTTTCGGGTAAAGCTCCCGATAAAGTGTTGCAATCATCTCTCCGTGACGGGATAATTGCAGAAACAGGTGCTCAAAAAAGAATCGTCCCCTTTGATTTGGTCAAGGATATGACCTGCCGTGAGTTTTTTAAAGAAATTCTTATTGAAAAACTTAATGCAGGCGGCGTCTGTTGCGGCTGGAATTACCGTTTCGGCAAGAATAATGAAGGCGGAATTGACGAGCTCCGCAGTCTTTGTGATGAATACGGCGTAAAGCTTGAAGTCAGCAAGCCCGTTGATTATATGGGAAATCCCGTCAGCTCAACACGAATCCGTCAGGCAGTTGAAAGTGGCAATATTCCGCTTGCAAACGAAATGCTGGGCAGAGAATTCCGCTATAAACAAACTGTTGTTGACGGTCAGCACAGAGGCAGACTCATCGGTGCACCAACCATAAATCAACGCTTTGACAGCGGTTTTGTAAAGCCGAAAAAGGGTGTATATGCATCCGTCACAATAGTTGACGGCAAGGAATATCCTTCCGTTACAAATATCGGTCTGCGTCCTTCTTTTGAAAATGAAGATTTCCGCAGTGAAACCTGTATTTTAGGTTTCAGCGGCAATCTTTACGGCCTTGAAATCGAGGTCAGACTGCTTGAATATCTCCGTGACGAAGTGAAATTCAACTCAATGGATGAACTTTCGGTGCAAATTCATAAGGATGCGGAAAAATCACGGGAAATATTTGAAAACCGAGGTGAAAAAAGCAATGTATGAAAATTGGGAACAGCTTAAATCGGATTGTATGCAGTGCAAAAAGTGCAGTCTTTGCGAAACAAGAACAAACCTTGTTTTCGGCGTAGGCAACGAAAACGCTGAGGTAATGTTTATCGGTGAAGGACCCGGCGAAAACGAGGATTTACAGGGCGAGCCCTTTGTAGGCAGAGGAGGCAAGCTCCTTGATAAATTCCTTGAAGCCATTGACCTTGACCGCAAAAAGAATATCTACATTGCAAATATGGTCAAGTGCCGTCCTCCTAAAAACAGAGACCCTCTCCCCCAGGAACAGGATTGCTGTATTGACTGGCTGAGAGAGCAGACAAGGCTCATCAGACCAAAAATCATTGTGTGCCTTGGCAGAATTTCCGCACAGAGGCTTATTTCAAAAGATTTCAAAGTTACTCAGCAGCACGGTCAGTTTATTGAAAAAGGCGGTATCCTTTTTATGGGTACTTTCCACCCTGCCGCACTTCTGAGAAACCCCAACCAGAAGCCCGATGCTCTGGAAGATTTCCTTGCACTTCAAAGAAAAATAAAGGAAATCTGCGACCATACATATTAATATAAGTAAAAACGGCTTGCAAAGGTAAAATCCTCTGCGAGCCGTTTTTTTAAAAGGACAATGCCGGACGTGTGCAGCGTCCGGCATTGTTGGGGAAAGAGAAAATAAAAATGAAAAAAGAAGTTGTCAATCTGAAAGGCAGACAAATTTCTGCCTATCTGTATGATATTGCATTAATACTTTATTTTTGTTGTGAAAATATGAACAAACTGTAAACAAATAGACAAATATCTGCTTTTTTATTTACTATTTTCTCTTTAATAATTAATTTTGTTCAATAAATGCTTTGAAGCCTTTATAAGCCATATAAACATCCAGCTTCGAAACAACCTCAAAAGGTGCGTGCATTGAAAGCACGGGCACGCCTACGTCGACGACCTCTACGCCAAGGTTTGCAACATATTTTGCAACAGTGCCTCCGCCGCCTTCGTCAACCTTGCCAAGTTCACCTGTCTGCCAGGCAACCTTGCCGTTATCAAACAGTGTTCTGATTTTTGACATAAACTCTGCGTGTGCATCATTTGTGCTGCTCTTACCTCTTGAACCCGTATACTTGGTAACAACAATACCTCTGTTAATGAATGCAGCATTCAGTTTATCGTGAACAGAAGGATATGTGGGGTCAAGACCTGCATTTACATCGGCTGAAAGGCACTCGGAAGCGCGAAGCACATCTCTGCCGCAAAGTCCCTGAGTTTTTGCGATATCTGCAATGAAGTGTTTAAGATATGCGGAGTTAAGACCCGTATTGCCGTCTGAACCGGTTTCCTCTTTATCGGTTATTACGGTTACGCTTGTGTATCTGGGAGCTTTCACTTCAAATTCCGCCATAACTGAGGGATAAGCGCAAACCCTGTCATCGTGACCATATGAACCGATCATACTGCGGTCAAAACCAATATCCGCCGCCTTGAATGCGGGAACCATTTCAAGCTCTGCCGAAAGGAAATCCGCCTCAACAATGCCGTATTTATCATTGAGAAGCTTCATAATGTTAAGCTTCACCATTTCGCTGCCCTTGTCTTTGCCAAAGGGTCTGCTGCCAACAAGAATATTAAGATTTTCACCGGGAATCGCCTCATCAAGAGGTCTGCCTGCCTGCTTTTTATCAAGATGGGGAAGAAGGTCGGTAACAACAAACTGAGGGTCGCCTTCATCTTCGCCAAGGCGCACTGTCACACAGCTTCCGTCTTTGCGGTAGATAACTCCGTGAAGCGAAAGAGGAATTGCTGTCCACTGATATTTTTTGATTCCGCCATAGTAGTGTGTTTTGAAAAGAGCAAGCTCCGAATCCTCATAGAGGGGATTGGGTTTAAGGTCAAGTCGGGGAGAATCAATATGAGAAGCAACGATTTTTGCTCCCTTGGCAAGGCTTTCCGTACCGAAAGTGCAAAGGATAAGCGCCTTTGAACGGTTGAGATAATATACCTTATCCCCTGCTTTATAGGTTGCATCGGGTTTAAACTCGGTGTAGCCTTCTTTTTTTGCAAGGTCAAGCACATAAGCCGCCGCCTCACGCTCTGTTTTGCTCATATCAAGGAATTTCTTATATCCTTCACAGAAAGCATCCGCCTGTGCGATTTCATCGTCATCGCAGAAATACGATGCGTGGTCGGGTGTGTAGAAAAGCTCCTCTTTCAGGATTTCTGCCTGTGTTTTTTCTGACATATTTATCATCCTTCCTGTATAAAATCAAACTTAACATTCAAATCTTCGCCGTTATTATTTATGATTATATCCGATTTGGATTTATAATATTCTTCGTCGGGCTGTGCATTCATCCGCAGACGGGCATCTGACTCTGAAATACCGTCACGCTTCATAATTCTTTCAAGGCGGATTTTTTCATCTGCTGCAACGCACACTGTCTTGTCGCAAACCGCAGTAAGAGGGCTTTCAAAAAGAAGTGCCGCATCAATAATTGCCGCCTTTGCACCTTCTGACTCAGCTTTATGTATTTCTTCAACCGCAAGCCGTGTGATTTCGGGGTGAGTAATAAGATTGAGAGCCTTTGTGCCCTCGGGTGTTGCAAACGCACGCCTTGCAAGCTCCCGTCTGTCAAGCACTTCGGCGCTGATAATATCATCGCCGAATTTTTGGCAAAGCCTTGCAATAACCTCGGGGTTTTCAACCGCTTTGCGTGCAAGCAAATCCGTATCAACTATGTGACAGCCCTTATCTTTAAGAATAGTGCAAACCGTTGACTTGCCTGCACCTGTCTGACCTGTCAGTCCTATAACGGGAATGGTGAAATCAAGGTCAATAACCCTGAATGCGGCTGAGCGGAGAAGTCGGTTATAAACCGCAAGCCCCACACCGCTTGAAACAGGGCAACGCACAAATGCCGTATTACAGCCTGTTTTATCAACCTCTCTCAGAGCATCAAAAATGCTGTGTGCCTGGGATTCCGCATCGTTTTCGCTACCGTATTCAATATAATTTTCAAAATGTTTGCCTTCTCCTTCAAAGCACACAGCACAGACGGTTTCTTTCTGTGCAAGAACAAACTTTCTGAAACTTTCAAAATCACCTTTAATTATTGTAACCTGAGCCGCAGGAGCATAATGCTTGTATTTCATACCGGGGGATTCCGCTTTTTCGCCCTCTTTCAGCTTTTCAAAAACCGCAGGAGAAATCTGGATTTCACCGAGCACGGCTTCAAGCTGGGCAGGAGTTATTCCGCCGGGCCGAAGAAGCGTGGGAGGCTCTGTTGCAAGGGTAACAACCGTTGACTCAACGCCTACGGAGCATTCACCGCCGTCAACAACCGCATCTATTTTTCCGTCAAGATCCTGAATAACGTGGCTTGCCTTGGTGGGGCTGGGTTTACCCGATGCATTTGCACTGGGTGCCGCAAGAGGCACACCTGAAATTTCAATAATCTTTCTTGCTGTTTCGTGAGATGGCATACGGATTGCAACCGTATCAAGCCCTGCGCTGACCTCATCGGGAATAAGAGAAGATTTTTTCATTATCACAGTCAGCGGTCCGGGCCAGTATTTTTCTGCAAGGTCATAAAGTCGGGAGTCAACCGCCTCAACAAGAGGAGGAATTTCATCAAGTGAGGCAACATGGACAATCAGCGGATTATCCTGAGGTCTGCCCTTTGCGATAAAAATTTCCGCAACCGCCTTGCCGTCGAGCGCATTTGCCGCAAGACCGTAAACCGTTTCTGTGGGTATGGCAACAAGACCACCGTTTTTCAGTATTTCTGCGGCAGTCTGTATGGCGTTTTCTTCTTTTTCGTTAAGATAAAGTGTTTTCATATTTTTACTCATTTTTTAATTTTTCTGCTGTATCGGCAGTTACCAAAGCGTCAATAATTTCATCAAGGTCGCCATTGAGAATTGCCTCAATTTTATAGAGAGTCAGGTTTATTCTGTGGTCGCTGACTCTGCCCTGAGGGTAGTTATAGGTGCGTATTCTTTCGCTTCTGTCACCTGTGCCGACCTGGGCTTTTCGCTCGCCTGCAATGGCATCGTGCTGTTTTTCACGCTCTGCTTCAAGAATTTTTGAGCGGAGAATTTTCATTGCTCTGTCTTTATTTTTATGCTGACTGCGTTCATCCTGGCACTCAACAACCGTACCCGTAGGCAGGTGGGTTATGCGGATTGCGCTTTCAGTTTTGTTAACGTGCTGACCCCCTGCACCGCCTGAACGGTAGGTATCAATCTGCAAATCCGCAGGGTTGATTTCAACATCAACCTCCTCCGCTTCGGGAAGCACTGCAACAGTTACTGTTGAGGTGTGAATTCTGCCCTGGCTTTCAGTTTCGGGAACACGCTGTACTCTGTGAACACCGCTTTCAAACTTGAAACGGGAATATGCACCGTCGCCCGAAATGTTGAAGCTGATTTCTTTGAAACCGCCCAGCTCCGTGGGATTGGAGTTAAGGATTTCCGCCTTCCAGCCCTTTGACTCCGCATACATGGAATACATTCTGAAAAGCACGCCTGCAAAAAGGGAAGCTTCTTCACCGCCTGCACCGCCGCGGATTTCAACAATAACATTTCTGTCATCATTGGGGTCACGGGGAAGAAGAAGTATTTTAAGCTCCTCCTGATATACGGTCACCTTTTCGGTTGCATCCTCATATTCTTCCTGAACCATTTCACGGAAGTCTTTTTCCAGACCGCCTGCATCAAGCATTTCCTTTGCTTCCTGCAAGGTTGCCTGAGCACCTTTAAGCTGACGGAATTTTTCAACAATGGGGGTTAAAACCTTCAATTCCTGCATAAGCTTTTTATATTGGGCAATGTCATTGACAACATCTGCCTGGCAAAGCTTTGCATTTATATCTTCAAATCTTTCTTCTACTTTTATCAGTTTATCAAGCATTTATATTTCCTCATTGTCACGGATAATTTTTTTTATGTTTTTCTCAACCTTGACTCTTTCAAGCATAACCTCTCTGCCGCATTGAATACATTTTATACGGAAATCCGCACCGATACGCAGAACGGCAAACTTATCACAGCCGCAAGGGTGCTTTTTCTTCATAAGCAGAGTATCGCCCAGCCTTACATCCATAAAAATCTCTCCGTCAGTATATTTTATATCAATAAATTATACCACAAACAAAAAAGAATGTATACAACAATTTTGTAATTTTCTTCCGTATAAAACATATATATTTAACTGACAATAAAAATCAGCCGAAAGGCGGAACGGTGGTCGGAAAAATGAAAATGTTCAAACCAGAAGGTCAGATTATATCAACAGAAGAAAACAAACGCAGTCTGTCAAGTCCCTTCGCACTGCGTGATGCATATTACGGCGAATCGGTTCTTGAAGGCAGAGTTATCCGCTGCGACGGTGAGCATAATCTCCACGTTGACCTGGGATGTATGAAAGGCATAATCCCCCGTGTTGAGGGAGCAATCGGAATTGAAGAAGGCACAGTCAGAGATATTGCCCTTATTTCCAGAGTCAATAAGCCTGTGTGTTTTGTCATTACGGGATTCCGCACCGAAAACGGTGAAACAACTGCAATTCTCAGCCGCCGTAAAGTACAGCAGGATTGCACTGAAACTTATATTTCTGCACTCTGCCCCGGTGATGTTGTTCCTGCTACGGTTACGCATATTGAAGGCTTCGGTGTGTTTTGCGATATAGGTGCAGGCATCAGTGCGCTTATGCCCATAGACAGCATTTCCGTTTCAAGAATTCCTCACCCTTCTGCAAGATTCACTCCCGGCCAGAATATTTTTGCAGTTGTCAAAAACATTGACGGAGAAGGCAGAATTACCCTGAGCCACAAAGAGCTTCTGGGCACCTGGGAAGAAAATGCGGAAATGTTTACCGTAGGCGAAACCGTACCGGGAATAGTACGCTCTGTTGAAAAATACGGAATTTTCGTTGAACTTACACCAAACCTTGCAGGCCTTGCTGAATTTTCAGAGGGTGTTGAGCCCGGCAGCCACGCAGGGGTTTACATCAAAAGCATTATTCCCTCAAAAATGAAAATAAAGCTGATTATTGTTGACTGCTTTGATGCGGATTACCCTGCCTCACAGCCCAGATACTTCATCAAAGACGGACATATTGACCGATGGCAGTATTCACCCGATGAAAGCCCTAAAATAATTGAATCGGAATTTTAAAAATAACCCCCGTGACATATGCCACGGGGGTTCGTTATCAGAACATTATAAGCACTGTTGAAATAAAAGCGATTGCGGTTGAGATAAGAGTTCTCACCGATGGCTTTTCCTTGCGGATAATGCTGATTATTGTTGAGAAAACCATTACTCCGCCTGTGATAATGGGATACTGCACCGAAGCATCAAGGGTTTTCAGAGCAATAAGGCAAAGCAGATTGCCTATACCGCTGCAAGCTGCGTAACAGCCCAGATTCCCCACTTCTTTAATCGGAAGCACGGGGAACTTTTTGTTTTTCACAAGGTGATAAACAAGGCAGATTGCAAATACCCAGAGGTTGACCGTTGCCATAAAGCTGCCGCTGTCAACGCAAAGCTCAGCGTTGGACTGGTGTATCTTTGAAAGCACACCCACAAGTCCGTTGAGAATGAATACTGCAAGGTAATATTTAAGGTTATTGCCCTTGCTTTTACCTTTTTCAAAGCTCAGTGCGGTTGAAACACCGATAAGCACTATGCAGAAGGCTTTTGCGGTTGTGAAGGCTTCGTCACAGAAGATTACTCCGTATGCAAAAGGCAGAATCATTCCGCCCAGCATTGCAAAAATAGAGTAAACCGAAAGGTTTGCCGTTGCAAAAGATTTCAGACCCGAATACGCATAACCCAGAATGACTATTGCGTATATTCCCGAAATCAGCAGGGAAAACCAGGTGAAATGAAGCTTGAAGCCGTTAAGCAAGAGCAAAATAAAAAAACTTATGCCGTTTGTGTAAAGTGAAAAGGTGAATGTGGAATCTATTCCGTCACCGTTGCGTTTGCGGAACTGCTGATTAAAAAGGAATTGCAGTGAAAAAAGCAAATCCGCAACAAGAGTCATAATATAATTCATTTGTTATGCGCCTCAGATTGCAAAAATTGTGTTAATCCAATAGAAAATTATGTTGATAAACATTGTAACAAGCTCGCTCAGACCCAGAGTGCCGAGAAGTTTTACAATACCTTCACCGCCGGGAAGGTTTTCAATGGGTGATTGAGGTGTCAGGTCAACAAGTCCGTCGGATGAAGAAACGGACTCGCCGTTATTGATGGTAAAATACTGTGTTCTGTATCCTGCGGGAGTGATTGTTGCCATAGTGTAATAAACGGTAATGCTTGCCGCCGCACCGCTTACCTCAGGAATTTCGCCTTTGAAATCAAGAGCAATGCTCTCTCCGGGAGCAAGCTTTTTGAAGGGGTTGATTTTAACGCTCAGGTCAATGCCGTCGCAGTGAATTGCCGAAAGGCTCACATCGTTTTCCCAGCAGCAGTTTGTGATTACAAGACGCTTTGCGTCGCCGTTTATTTCACCTGCTTCACAGCCTTCAAAGCTTGCGTAAACCGCCGAGGAGGGGTTTGTTGTATCCTTGAACTGAGGGAAGTCGGGGTCTGAATAAACATCGGTAATATTGTCGGTAAGAAGCAGAGTCATCATAAGCTCCCTGCTGTAATAATCCCAGAAAGTCATACCGTGGAAAAGACCGTTTACAAACCAGGTATTATCGGGCATATATGCGGTTGAAGCATCGATTGTCATATCGGGAGAAACCTTGTTTTTACCGCCGCAGGGATTGACCTGCACATAGCCGTCAGCAAATCTCTGACCGTAGGGTGCGGTTTTTGCACCTGTCGATGCAGTTGTGGTGATAATACCGTCAGAGTTTTCTTTAAGACCTGTCACAACTCTGTTGCCCGTGCCTGAAATAATGGAGATATTTGCACCGTTTGCAATGCATTCTGCCATTTTTTCACCCATTGTGGGGAAGATTTCATAGTGGAAACGGTCACTTTTTGCAATCAGTGCCGCACTTTCCTCAGAGTCAAGAAGGTGCTTTTTGGTGGCTTCGTATTTTTCAACGGGAATAAAGTCCCACAAGCTGCCCCAATAGCCCAGAGCAGGCATAATATGGGGAACAAGAGAATTGAGCACCGCATCAAGGAAACCAAGCTGCTGTGCTTTAAGAAGCCAGTTATAATCTTCTTCCCAGCGCATACCGTGCTCAATGAATCTGAGCAGACACTCTTCGTCAAACTCAACGGCCTGTGCCATAAGGTCATAAGCAATGCCTGCACCTCCGATGGCAGGTACGGTCATAACAACATTGTCAACATCGTTTTTCCAGCCGAAAAGGGCAAGGTATGTAGCGGTTACCTGACCGCCGTGGCTGACGGCAAGGATATTCACCTTGTCTTTGCCTGTATATTTTTTGACATCCTGAATAAGTTCGTCAAGCTGAGTTGCGCAGGTCTCCGAGCCCATTCTGAAATCGCAGGTAAAGTTGAAAATATAATCGTCATCCACATACTTTTCGATTTCGGCAGCCATATCCTGCTCGTGTCTGTTGTTGCCGTTGGGGAAGGTAACTTTAAGGTTGGCGCTGCAAGTTTCTTCCGCTGTTGCAACTACTCTTTCAACAGGATAAACGCTTGAACCGTCGGGATTACAACGCATTTTCTCAAAAAGCCCGCTGATTTCTTCACCCAGAGTGGAGGCAAGGATTTCCGCATTGCCTACGGTAAGAGCACCAAGACCCATTCCAAGGTCAATTATTCTGTTAAGGACACGGTCCAGAACCTCATCCCAGTCAAGCCCCCATATAACTTCGCCTGATTCAAGGCGGAGGGATGAAGCCGAATAGCCGGGTACGATTATTACGGGATATTCCGAAATATCGTCGGGGTCAAGGTTGCCCGAAGCCGATGCAATTATTGTGCACGAAGCGATTACAACTGCAAGTGCAAGGATTAACGAAAGGATTTTTTTCATTCATATCAGACCTTTCATAAGTTATAAGGAAATAATAGCACACTGTTATTATAAATGCAAAATATTTTTTTCGCAGTAGATACGCATTACTTTTTCTATAAATTCTTCGGTCACATCAAAGTATTCCGCCAATTCCCAAAGGCAGGTAATACCCATACTGAGAGCCTTTTTCAGTTCAAGCGGAGGCACAAGCTTTGAAGCCGCCCATCTGTCTGCACGGCATTCCTGCCTGCCTCTCACATTCAGAGGCGAATATGCACTGTAAAATGAGCCCGTTTCACAGTGTCCCAGCTCATGTGCAAGATGTACCCTCTCCTCTGCGGTTGTTTCAATCTGAAAAGGGTCCATACCTATATAACATTCCCCTGTGCAGGACATTGCCGAAACGGAACGGGTCTGCGGCAAATCACAACAGATGATTTCCGTGCCGCTGTTTTGCGCTATTTCATAGAGTTCAGTTGTTTTCGTTTTTTGCCGCCTCCCTTGCCTGAATGTATTTTGCAAAATTCACAACCTCCTGCCACATTTCATCGGTCACTTCTCCTGCGCCCGAAAAAAGTGCAACCTTGGCTGCTTCAATATTATCGTTTTCACTGACCTGTGTGCCGTTTATATAGTCCAGCGATACGCCGAAAAGCTTGGCTATGCAGGAAAGTGTGGATACAACCGGAGTCTGAAAGCCGGTTTCCCATTTACTTACCATAACTCTGTCTGTGTTGAGTCCGTATTCCTCGTTGAGTTTTTCTGAAAGCTGAGTCTGCGTCAGGCCCGCTTTTTTTCTTAATTCTCTTATTTTTTCTCCTGTCATTTCAATCACCGTATACCTAAAAAATTCACATTACTGTACCAATACAATAACATAAATGTTTCGCAAAAGCAACATTTTTTTAGATATTTTCAAAAAAAGTGTTGACAACGACAATTTTTGCCGTTAATATAGATAGTGTCGATAGCGACACAAACAATATAAACCAACAAGCAAGGTGTAAACCTTTTATCTGTCACAATATGAGTGGTGATATATTACTATCGCCATTATTATTTACACATATATGTGTCGATATCGTAACATTTATTGAAAGGAGGCTATTTAATGCCGAAAAATTGTTGTGAGGGGCTGCGAATCCCCTTGTCGGAGCTGAGCCAGCAGCTCGAATACGCAAGAATCATAGGCTCGGATATCTCCGCCGTTTATGCAGCGCGTACACCCCGTGTTACCGAAATTCTCAATGAATACCAGTCGGTAAAAACCAAACTTTCCATGTTGCTTGATTTTCTTTTTCAGGCAAAACTCTGGTGCGACACAATGCTGCCGCCCGAAACAACAGAAGATTTTAAGGAGGAAGAATGAGAACAATCAGAATTGATTTTAATGCAGAAAACATATTGCCTGACGGTGATTTAATCGGCAGAATGGGTGAACACAACGCCACCCATCTTGTCATATCTCCCACGGAGGAAATGACAGCCTGCGATGATATCACAAGCTATATTGCGGCTTTTGTTACCGAAGGCAGAATTATCCGCACGGATTTTCATCCCAAGGCAAAAGAGATAACCGTACCCGTCTGTGCACAGCTTACTCAGGGTCACACCCTCAGCGTACAGCTTGAAGGTTACGACAACAAAGGCTCTCTTGTGGTAAAAAGCCCCGTTTCCCTGCTCAGACTTCTGCCCTCGGCAGGAGGAGATGAAACGGATTACGACAGTGAAAACGGCGGTCTGGTTTCGCAGATAAATCTTAACATACTTGCAAGACACAATCACGGAAATTCATCGGTGCTTGATAAAATGGGTGAGTCAGGCGGAAAGCTCACTTATGACGGCGAACCCGTCAAATCAGGCAGAAATATCAGATCTGCCGAATTTTTCAACAGTGAAAACCTGGTCTTTTTTTATTCCGAATACGGAAATTCTTTCGTCAGCGGTAAAACACAGTATGATTGTATGCAGATACTCGCATATTTTCCTGATCCGATTCCCGGCCTTGCCGAAGGAATGAAAATTGATAAAATCGAAATAAAGCTCAGTGAAGACAGCCAATACATAAGTGTTGATGCGCTCTGTGCTGAAACTCCCTTTTTCCCCGTGCTGAAAATGACAGATGAAATGTATATGTCTCCCTTCGGTCTGTGCTTCTTTACGGGACTCTGCATGTTCGGATACAATGACACAACCTGGCAGAAAATCGTTGATGGCTGGGATTGGTATTCCGTAAGAATAACATACTTTGAAGATGCGGAGGCAGAATAATGTCCGAAATCACTTTGACGGAAATTGAGCACCGCCTTGACAAAGCAGAAGAAAATATCAATGAGCTTTACGCAAAATACAACGGCGTTGACAAAAACCTTGTTGCGGTTACAACCACTCTCAACAATCTGCTTGCCCTTGTAGGCGAACTGAAAGCAACGGTGGAAGGTCTGAAAACAAGACCCGTTGCAATGTGGGACAAGGTGATTTTTGCTTTGCTGGGTGCGGCTGTAAGCGCCACAGTGACATATTTTACAGGAGGATGAGATGAACAAAACAGTTATAAAAGATATAGTTATCAGAGCGCTTAAAACCTTTGTGCAGGCGTTTCTTTCAACGGTTTCCGTGGATGCACTTCTGGGTGTAACGGATTTTGATACCTTCAAGCGTATCGGTATTTCCATGCTTATTGCAGGCAGCGCCGCAGGTATAAGCGCAGTATGGAACACAATGCTTGAAGCAAAAAACATCACGTCGGGAGGTGCCGCCGCTTGAAAACAAACACAGAGCTTGTTGAGTACGCAAAAGAACAGCTTGGCAAGCCTTATTGGTACGGCACATTCGGAAATAAAGCAACAAAAGACCTGCTCGAAAGAAAAACCGCGCAGTATCCTCAGCATTATCAGCGCGAAAGAATGGAAAGATATAACGAGCAGCTTGGTTTCAGAGTTCACGACTGTGTGGGGCTTATCAAAGGCTGTCTGTGGAGCGACAGTGTGAATTCTACACCCGTATACAACGCTTCCCAGGATGTTTCCGCAAATTCAATGCTGAAAAAATGTAAACAGAGAGGCAGAATGTATACAATGCCCGAAATCCCCGGAATTCTTGTTTTTATGCCCGGTCATGTAGGTGTTTACTGCGGTGACGGCAAGGTTATAGAAGCAAGGGGCTTTCATTACGGTGTTGTGGAAACAAAGCTTGAAGAAAGACCCTGGGAAAACTGGGGCAAATGTCCCTGGATAAAATATCCCGAAAGTATGCGATGCTTTGCCAGATGCAGAAAAAACGAAACATCCATTGTGGATGCGCTTAAATCTCTGGGAGAAAACAGTGGATTTGCATACCGTAAAAAGATTGCCGCCGCCAACGGAATCGAAGAATATATAGGCACGGCAAAGCAGAATATTGCTATGCTTGCACTTCTCAAAAAGGGTACACTTTTCAGACCGGAAGCCCGTGCCTGAAAATATATGTATTGATTTTTTCGGCGATACATTGTAAAATCACCTCATAAACAGATCGGAGGGTGAACAATGGCAAAATCGTCAAATCAGAAACTGAAACTTCTCTATCTTATGAAAATAATGCTCGAAAAAACCGATGAGGAGCACGGTCTGACAACTGCACAGATTATTGAAAGCCTTAACGGTTACGATGTGGGGGCAGAGCGTAAAAGCATTTATGATGATATTGAAGCTCTGCGTTTCTACGGGCTTGATATCATTCAGACCCGCAACGGCAGAAATACGGATTACAGAGTTGTAAGCCGTGATTTTGAAATGCCCGAACTCAAACTTCTTGTTGATGCGGTTCAGTCTTCAAAATTTATTACAAGGAAAAAGAGTGATGAGCTCATCAAAAAAATTGAGGGTTTTGCAAGCGTTCACGAAGCTCATATTCTTCACCGTCAGGTTTTTGTTGCAAACAGAATAAAAACAATGAACGAAAGCATTTACCTGACCGTTGATAAAATCCACACCGCCATTACTCTTAACCGAAAAATCACCTTTCAGTATTTTGAATGGAGCCCCAAAAAGGAAAAAATTCTCCGACATGACGGCGCTTTTTACTGCGTAAGCCCCTGGGCGCTGACCTGGGATGACGAAAATTATTATCTTATCGCCTATGATTCGGCGGCAGGTAAAATCAAGCACTACCGTGTTGATAAAATGCTGAAAATTTCTGTTGCGGAAGACGAAAGAGAAGGCAGAGAATACTTTGACGATTTTGATATGGCAATCTATTCAAAGAAAACCTTCGGAATGTTCGGCGGCAGAGAAGAAACCGTAAAACTCAGGTGCAAAAACAATCTTGCCAACATCATCGTTGACCGTTTCGGCACCGAAACAATAATGTCCGTTGCCGACAGTGAGCATTTCGATATCACCGTAAAGGTTGCGGTAAGCCCCGTTTTTCTTACCTGGCTTATGAATTTCGGCGCCGATATAAAAATAATTTCACCGCAGAGCGTTATTGAGGATTTCAAAGCTCTTGCCCGTGAATGTCTTGACCAGTATTAAATATAACAAAACCCCTGTCCGAAATAACGGACAGGGGTTCAGATTTTTATAATGATTATTCAATTTCAGCGCTGATTGCTTTTTCGTAAAGTGCCTCAACTTCCTTTGAGGGTTTTTTGTCGATAAGCGAAACAACAACTGCACATACAAAACCTGCAATGAAGCCAGGAAGAAGCTCATAAATACCGGTGTCGGCAAGAAGATTCATCCAGAGCACATCAACAAGTGCACCGCCTACAACGCCTGCAATTGCACCCTTGTATGTAAATCTCTTCCAGAAAAGTGAAAGGATGATTACGGGACCGAAAGCTGAACCGAAACCGCCCCATGCATTGTCAACAAGAGTCATAATGGTTGCCGCACCTTCACTCTTACTGCTTGCGATGAAATAAGCAATAACAGCAATAATGAGAACAACGATTCTGCCTACCCAAAGAGTTTCCTTGTCGGAAGCCTTCTTTCTGAAAACGGGCTTATAAATATCACTTGTGAATGATGACGAAGCAACAAGAAGCTGTGAGTCTGCTGTGCTCATTGCGGCAGCAACGATTGCGGAAAGAAGAAGACCTGCAACGAAAGCCCAGGGACCGCTGAAAATATCCTGAACAAGGGTTACAAATACAAGCTCCTGACTGCCTGCATCAACAAGTGCCTGTGTGGGAGCATATCCTCTGCCGAGAAGTGCCATTGCAATAGCAGCGCCCAGTGAAAGTACAACCCATACAATACCGATTGTTGCTGACTTTTTAAGAACCTTTGAATTCTTCGTTGACATAAATCTTACGATAATGTGGGGCATACCGAAATAACCGAGACCCCATGCAAGACCTGATGCAATATCTTTCCAGCTTGCAGAGAAGGGGTTCATGGGGCTCACGCCGCCGTCAACTGCTTCAAATACGCTGTAATCAAGGTCTTTTGCAATAACAAGAACAACAGGAACTGCAAGAAGTGCAGCAAGCATCATAAGACCCTGGAAGAAATCTGTCCAGCAAACAGCCTTGAAGCCGCCAAGGAAGGTGTAAACGATAATAATTGCCGCAAAAATGAGAAGTGCAAGGTTAGGATTGCTTTCAAGCTGGGGAACAACCTGGATAAATACCTTCTGACCTGCAACAAAGCTTGATGCAACATAGATTGTGAAGAAAACAAGGAAAACCACTGCACAGATAATCTGCAAAGCAGGATTCTTTGTAAGAAAACGGTTTGAAAGATACTGAGGAACAGTAATTGAGTCATTGGCTGCCTGTGAAAACTTACGGAGTCTTCTGGCAATGAAAATCCAGTTGGCGGCAGTGCCGAGAGCAAGACCGATACCGATCCATACCTGACCCATACCGAAAGCAAGGATGCTGCCGGGGAAGCCCATAAGAAGCCAGCCGCTCATATCAGAAGCCTGAGCGCTGAGAGCAGTAACCCAAGGTCCCATTGAACGTCCGCCGAGGAAGTAATCTTTTTCGCCTGTGCCCTTTGACTTGAAGAAGAACACAAGACCGATTGCGAGAACAGCCGCAAAATAAACGATAAACGCCGCAATCTGAGGTGTCATAATTATCATTTTCCTTTCAAGAAATATTTTAAAGTATTGGCAGTATAGCACAAACAAAACAAGAATGAAATACAGAACGGAGTACAGAATATTTTCTGCACTCCGTTTATTTTTTTTGTGTTTTACGTTGATATTATTAAGTTTTAACCTGTACAAAAACAAGAATTCTCGAAAAACCGTTTTTGAACAAAATTAAATTTTTTTCAAAAATCCGCCAAAAAGCAATGGCAAAAGTGTTTCGGAATATCTTGCAAGGGAATATTCTCCGTTGCAAAGGCACCAATCGCTTATAATTGCTCTCTCGCAAAGTGCATAAGCTTTTACTATTTCGTTAACCGAAACATCATCTCTCAGCTCGCCCTTTTCCTGACCCTCAACAACGATTTTTCGAAGAAGCTTATAATATGTTCTGTTGTGGTCAAGCAGGTTGCGGTCACCCTTCATTGTAAGCTGTGAGGAATAGAGCCTTGCAAGCAAATCGATGGGAATACTGTTTTCAACCATTATGAAAAGTTTTTTGTTAAGAAACATCAGTTTGTCAAAGCATGACATTTCATCTGTCAGATTTTCTTCAAGTTCCTCATATCTGCTGTCAAAAAGGCTTGAAAGGGAACTTAAAAGCTCCTCTTTACCGTCAAAATAATGATAAAATGAGCCTTTTGATGTGCTTGATTCAAAAACAATATCTTCCACAGTTGTATTTTCAAAACCGTTTTTATAGAAAAGCTCCCAGGCTGCATTGACTATTTTCATCTTCGTATTGCGCGAATCTTTTCTGGGCATCTGACTTCCCCCTTAAAAACCGATATTAAGAATTCCCAGGTGTTCAAGCAGAATTTTCACACCCATAAGAATGAGTATTATACCGCCTGCAAGCTCAGCTTTTTTCTTGAATTTAAGACCGAATATGTTGCCGATTTTGATACCGATTCCCGAAAGTACAAATGTTATTACACCAATGAAAGCCACGGCGGCAACAATATTCACATCAGGCAGGAAAGCATAACCTACGCCTACAATAAGAGCATCTATGCTGGTTGCAACCGCAAGGGTAAACATTTCTTTCATACCCATTGATGCGCTTGAACAGTCTTCGCAATCCTCTTTTGAAAGGGCTTCTTTAATCATATTTGCGCCTATTATACCAAGAAGAATAAAGGCTATCCAATGGTCATATTTTTCAACATAAACTTTGAGGGTTGAACCGAAAAGGTAACCCAGCGCAGGCATAAGTGCCTGAAATCCGCCGAACCACAAGCCAGCAAGTGCCATTTGTTTTATACCTGCTTTTTTAACAGCAAGACCCTTGCATACCGCAACGGCAAAGGCATCCATGGAAAGACCGACGGCGGTAATAAAAAGTGTTAATAAAGACATACGGTTGCTCCTTGACATATAAAAAAATCGGATACTGCGCGTACCCGGGATTTTGATTATTTTACCACGGAAAATCAGGATTTGTCAACACTAATCGTCAGTGTATTTTTCTTTTGGTGCAACATACAAAAAAAGGGTTAAATTTTCATCATTTTTTACGCCTTAACCCCTTGCATTATATATGTATTATATTGTATAATTATGAAAGCTATGAAAAGGAGGAATCCATAATGAAAAAGGTTGGAATTATTATGGGCAGCGACAGCGATCTGCCTGTTGTTGAAAAAGCAATCAATACTCTTGACGAATACGGTGTACCCTATGAGGTTCACGTTTTTTCTGCACACAGAACACCTGAGCAGTCAAAGAGCTTTGCTCAGAACGCAAAGGCAAACGGCTTCGGTGCAATCATTGCAGCCGCAGGCAAGGCAGCTCATCTTGCAGGTGCAATCGCAGCCAACACCACTCTCCCCGTTATCGGTATACCCGTAAAATCATCAACTCTTGACGGCATGGACGCCCTTCTTTCAACCGTGCAGATGCCCGCAGGCATTCCCGTTGCTACGGTTGCAATCGACGGTGCAGTTAATGCCGCTTTGTTATGCATACAGATTCTTGCGGTTTCAGACGACTGCCTTGCAGAAAAGCTTTCAGCTTCAAGAGCAGCAGCAACCGAAAAGGTTCTTGCCGCAAACACGAAAATCGAAGAAAAATACAACAAATAAATCCATTCATTTTCGTTTTAACTCAGGAGGTCTTATATGGGAGGATTTTTTGGCGCAACATCATCAAGAGATGTCGTTCTGGACGTTTTCTTCGGTGTTGACTATCATTCACACCTTGGCACACGCAGAGGCGGTATGGCGGCAGTCGATAAAGAAAAGGGATTCCAGAGAGATATTCACAATATCGAGAATTCACCTTTCCGCACAAAGTTTGCAGGTATCGGTGACGAAATGCACGGTAATGCCTGCATCGGCTGCATAAGCGACAGCGACCCTCAGCCCATTCTTATCCGTTCAAATCTGGGGGTTTACGCAATAACCATCATCGGCTGCATCAATAATGCCGATGAACTTATTGAAGAATTCCTTTCTGTCGGCGGCGGTCATTTCACAACAATGACTTCGGGCAAAATCAACGCAACAGAGCTTGTCGCCGCACTTATCAACCAGAAAGATAATTTTGTTGACGGCATCCGCTTTGCTCAGGAGAAAATTGACGGTTCACTGTCACTGCTCATTCTTCTTGAAGACGGCAGTATCATCGCCGCAAGAGATAAAGTAGGCAGACTGCCCATCCTTATCGGTAAAGATGATTGCGGATACTGCGTTTCTTTCGAATCATTCTCCTTTGAAAAACTGGATTATGAATTCGTCAAAGAGCTTGGTCCGGCAGAAATCGTAAGAATCTATCACGACAGAGTACACACTCTTGCCGAGCCTCAGAAAAAAATGAAAATCTGCGCTTTCCTCTGGAGCTATTACGGTTACCCCACCGCTTGCTACGAAGGAGTAAGCGTTGAGGTTATGAGAAACCGCAACGGTGCGGTTATGGCAAGATACGATAAAGAAAACGGACTTTGCGAAGGAATTGATTCAATCAGCGGCGTGCCCGATTCAGGCACACCCCACGCAATCGGCTATGCAAACGCCAGCGGAATTCCTTTTGCAAGACCTTTCATCAAATATACTCCCACCTGGCCCAGAAGCTTTATGCCTACAAGTCAGAGTGAGAGAAACAGGGTTGCCAAAATGAAGATGGTTCCCGTACACGACCTCATTCAGGGCAAGAGCCTGCTCTTTGTTGACGACAGTATCGTAAGAGGCACACAGCTCAGAGAAACGGTTGATTTCCTTTACAGCCACGGTGCGAAAGAAGTGCATATGCGCTCCGCCTGCCCGCCCATTATGTACGGCTGTAAATATCTCAACTTCTCACGCAATACATCCGACGATGACCTTATCGCACGCCGTGTTATTCACGACCTCGAAGGTAAAGACGGAGATAAATACATTGATGAATACTGCGACGCTTCAACCGAAAGAGGCAAGAAGCTCCGCGAGATTATCTGCAAAGAGCTTAAACTCACAACCCTTGCTTATCAGAGCATAGAGGGTCTTATCGAAGCAATCGGTCTGCCCGCAGACTGCGTGTGCACCTATTGCTGGAACGGAAAAGGATAATAACGGGGCTGACCCGTACACGAATTTATAAAATATGTGAATTTCACAGGAGGAATAAATCATGGAAAAAAGCTTCAGCGAAAGTTATGCAGCAGCCGGCGTTGATATTACCGCAGGTTACAAAGCAGTTGAACTTATGAAAACCCACATCAAAAGAACTCTCACCGCAGGCGCAATGAGCGATATCGGCGGCTTCGGCGGTCTTTTTGAGCTTGACCTTACAGGCATCTCAAAGCCCGTTCTCGTAAGCGGCACCGACGGTGTAGGCACAAAATTAAAGCTTGCTTTCATTATGGATAAGCACGATACGGTAGGTATCGATTGCGTTGCAATGTGTGCAAACGATATTATCTGCTGCGGCGCAAAGCCCCTGCTTTTCCTTGACTATATTGCTTGCGGCAAGAACGTTCCCGAAAGAATTGCAGAAATCGTTTCAGGTATTGCAGAAGGCTGTGTTCAGTCAAACGCTGCTCTTATCGGCGGTGAAACTGCTGAAATGCCCGGCTTCTACCCCGTTGACGAATATGACCTTGCAGGCTTCTGCGTAGGTGTTGTTGACAAGGATAAGGTTCTTGACAACACAAAGATGGCAGAGGGCGATGTTGTTATTGCTCTTCCTTCAAGCGGTGTTCACTCAAACGGCTTCTCACTTGTACGCAAGGTATTTGATGTTGACAATGCAGATATCAAAACTCCTGTTGCGGAGCTTGGCGGCAAGTCTGTTGGCGAAACCCTTCTCACTCCCACAAAGATTTATGTTAAGCCTATGCTTGCTCTCTTTGAAGAAGTAACCGTAAAGGCTGTTTCACACATCACAGGCGGCGGCTTCTACGAGAACATCCCCAGAAGCATTCCCGACGGCTTCGGCGCAAAGATTGACAAATCAGCTCTCAGAATTCTTCCCATTTTTGACCTTATTGCAAAGACAGGCAACATTCCCGAAAGAGATATGTTCAACACCTTCAACATGGGCGTAGGTATGAGCATTGTTGTTGCCAAGGAAGATGCTGAAAAGGCAATCGAAGTTCTTAAAGCAAACGGCGAAGATGCTTATATTATCGGCGAAATCATCAAGTCAGAAGACAAGGTTGTTATTTGCTGAGGCAAATAACAATTCGCAATTAGTAATTCGTAATGCGTAATGTAGGGTGGGCGTTGCCCACACCCAATTATAATGGGTACGGGTGAAACCCGTCCTTAATTGCGAATTATGCATTCATAATTACGCATTAGAAAGTTTGAACGGAGTGAAAACTATGAATAAAGCCCGTATTGCCGTTCTCGTTTCGGGCGGCGGAACAAATTTGCAGGCGCTGATTGATGCTCAGGCATCGGGAATTATCAGCAGCGGCGAAATTACCCTTGTTATTTCCAACAAGGCAGGAGCTTATGCCCTTGAAAGAGCCGCAAAGGCAGGCATCAGAACCGAAACCGTTCTTAAAAAAGAAACTCCCGATTTTGAGGGCAGACTCATTGAACTTCTTGACGGTGACGGCATTGACCTTATTGTTCTTGCAGGCTTTATGAGCATCCTCTCCGAAAGATTCACAAACCACTACAAAGACAGAATAATCAACGTTCATCCGTCACTTATTCCCTCGTTCTGCGGCGAAGGCTTCTACGGTCTGCGCGTTCACGAGGCGGCACTGGGCTACGGTGTGAAGGTGACGGGTGCAACGGTTCATTTTGTTAACGAAATTCCCGACGGCGGACGCATCATTATGCAGAAAGCCGTTGACATAGAGCCTGACGACACCCCCGAAACTCTGCAGAAAAGAGTTATGGAGCAGGCTGAATGGAAAATTCTTCCCCTTTCTGCGGAAAAAATATGTAAGGAAATAATTTCTAATTCGTAATGCGTAATTCGCAATTAGGGACGGGTTTCACCCGTACCCGTTATATAATCGGTCATAGGCGGAGCCTATCCTTTAATTACGCATTGCGCATTCATAATTACGAATTATTAAACGGAGGATAATATGAAGGTTCTTGTTGTTGGCGGCGGCGGAAGAGAGCACGCCATCATTAAAAAGCTTAAAGAAAGCAAAGAAATTGAAAAAATTTATGCACTGCCCGGTAACGGCGGCATTGCGGCTGACGCCGAATGCGTTGCCATCGGTGCAAAGGATATCCCCGCAATCGTTGATTTTGCAAAAAATAACGACATCGGCTTTGCTGTTGTGGCTCCCGACGACCCCCTTGTTCTCGGTGCGGTCGACGAGCTTTCAAAGCTTGGCATTCCCTGCTTCGGTCCCGAGGCAAAGGCGGCTATAATTGAAGGCAGTAAGGTTTTCTCAAAAAATCTTATGAAGAAATACAACATCCCCACAGCAGCTTATGAAGTGTTTGACGATGCTGAAAAGGCATTGGCTTATATTGAAACTGCTCCCATTCCCACAGTTATCAAGGCTGACGGTCTTGCACTTGGCAAGGGCGTTATCATTGCAATGACCCGCGATGAAGCAAAGGATGCTGTTGTTTCCATTATGCAGGACAAGCAGTTCGGCGAAAGCGGCAATCAGATTGTTGTTGAAGAATTCCTTGAAGGTCCCGAGGTTTCGGTTCTTTCCTTTACAGACGGCAAAACAGTTGTTCCCATGATTTCATCAATGGACCACAAGCGTGCAAAGGATAACGATGAGGGTCTCAACACCGGCGGTATGGGTACCGTCGCTCCCAATCCCTACTACACACCCGATGTGGCTGAAAGATGTATGGAAGAAATCTTCCTTCCCACAATAAACGCAATGAATGCCGAAGGCAGAACCTTCAAGGGCTGTCTGTACTTCGGACTTATGATAACCAAAAACGGTCCCAAGGTTATTGAGTATAACTGCCGTTTCGGCGACCCCGAAACTCAGGTTGTTCTTCCCCTCCTTGAAAGTGACCTTTTTGAAATAATGAAGAGCGTTGCCGCAGGTACGCTTACAGCAGAGCAGGTTAAATTCAGCGACAAGCACGCTTGCTGTGTTGTTATGGCATCCGACGGTTATCCTCTCAAATATGCTTCGGGATTTGAAATCACAATGCCCGCAGATAAAAACATCTATATCGCAGGCGCAAAGCTTGACGGCGGCAAGCTCCTTACCGCAGGCGGCAGAGTTCTCGGCGTAACAGAAACCGCAGATACTCTTGCAAATGCAGTTGCAAAAGCATACGAAACCGTTAAAACAGTCAGCTTTGAAAACGCTTATTACAGACACGATATCGGCAAAAAAGCCTTGGAGGTTTGATTTATATGGTATACAGAGCATACGTTGAAAAGAAAGCAGGTCTTGATAACGAAGCTCGCTCACTGAAAAATGAGCTTGTTTCTCTTCTCGGCATTGCAGGTCTTGAAAAAATAAGAGTCCTCAACCGTTACGACATTGAAAACATTGAAAAAGAGCTTTTTGATTACTCAAAGGGCACCGTTCTTTCAGAGCCTCAGCTTGATGACATCACCGAGACTCCCGATCTTGAATGCGACAGACTTTTTGCCGTTGAATTTCTTCCCGGTCAGTTTGACCAGAGAGCAAATTCCTGCGCAGAATGCATCCAGATTATTTCAAAGGGCGAAAGACCTCTTGTAAGAAGTGCAAAGGTTTACTGCCTTTACGGTAATATCAGCGACGCTGAATTCGAGCAGATCAAGAAGTATGTAATCAACCCCGTTGAAGCAAGAGAAGCTTCACTTGAAGCATACGAAACCCTTGTTACCGAATATGTAATTCCCGAAACCGTTGCAACTCTTGACGGCTTCATCGGTCTTGACGAAGCAGGTCTTGCACAGTTTGTTGCAGATTACGGCCTTGCAATGGACCTTGACGATATCAAATTCTGCCAGAAGTATTTCCTCAGCGAGCAGAGAGACCCCACAATCACTGAAATCAGAATGATTGATACATACTGGTCAGACCACTGCCGTCACACAACATTCCTCACAAACATTGACTCAGTTAAGTTCGAGGACGAGCTTCTTCAGAAGGCATATGACGAATACATTGCCGCAAGAAAGGCTTGCAACAGAACAAAGCCCGTTAACCTTATGGATATCGGCACTATTGCTGCAAGATATCTCAAAGCTCAGGGCCTTCTTCCCAAGCTTGACGAAAGCGAAGAAATCAACGCTTGTACCGTTAAGATTGATGTTGAAATCGGCGGCGAAAACCAGAAATGGCTTCTTCTCTTCAAGAACGAAACCCACAACCATCCCACAGAAATCGAGCCCTTCGGAGGTGCTGCAACCTGTATCGGCGGTGCAATCCGTGACCCCCTTTCAGGCAGAAGCTATGTTTATGCCGCAATGCGCGTAACAGGTGCAGGTGACCCCACCGTACCCGTAAGCGAAACCATTGAAGGCAAGCTTCCCCAGAGAAAAATCGTTACAACCGCTGCTGCCGGTTACAGCTCATACGGTAACCAGATAGGTCTTGCAACCGGTATTGTTGACGAGCTTTATCACCCCGGTTACGTTGCAAAGAGAATGGAAATCGGTGCTGTTATTGCAGCTGCACCCGAAGAGAATGTACGCCGTGAACGCCCCGAAGACGGTGATGTTGTTATCCTTCTCGGCGGCAGAACAGGCCGTGACGGCTGCGGCGGTGCAACCGGTTCATCAAAATCACATAACCTTAAATCACTTGAAAGCTGCGGCGCAGAAGTTCAGAAGGGTAACGCACCCGAGGAAAGAAAGCTTCAGCGTCTGTTCAGAAATAAAGAGGCTTCTCAGCTCATCAAGCGCTGCAACGACTTCGGCGCAGGCGGTGTATCCGTTGCTATCGGTGAGCTTGCAGACGGTCTTGAAATCAACCTTAATGCTGTTCCCAAGAAGTATGAAGGTCTTGACGGTACAGAGCTTGCAATTTCAGAGTCACAGGAAAGAATGGCTGTTGTTGTTGAAGCAAAGGATGCCGCAAGATTCATTGAGCTTGCAACAGGCGAAAACCTTGAAGCAACAATCGTTGCAGAAGTTAAAGAAAAGCCCTATCTTGTTATGAACTGGAACGGCAAGGCAATCTGTAACATCAGCCGTGAATTCCTTAACTCAAACGGTGCTGAAAAGCACATTGATATTGCTCCCGCAAAGCTTGAAGATTACAGCAAGGAAATCAGCGGTTCATTCACAGATATGTATACCTCACTTGCAGGTGACCTTAACATCTGCTCAAAGAGAGGTCTTTCAGAGCGCTTCGACTCAACAATCGGTGCAAACACCGTTCTTATGCCCTTCGGCGGCAAGAATCAGCTCACTCCCATTCAGGCAATGGTACACAAGATTGCCGTTGAAAAGCAGGATACCGAAACCTGCTCACTGATGTCATGGGGCTACAACCCCTTCATCACCGAAAAGAGCCCCTACCACGGCGCATACCTTGCAGTTATTGAATCTGTTTCAAAGCTTATTGCCGCAGGTGCAGACTTCAATGAAGTTTATCTCACCTTCCAGGAATACTTTGAGAAACCTATGAAAGACGGCAAGCGTTGGGGCAAACCCCTTGCAGCACTTCTCGGTGCATTCAAAGCACAGATGGATCTCAAAATTGCTGCTATCGGCGGCAAGGACTCAATGAGCGGTTCATTTGAGGATATCGACGTACCTCCCACCCTTGTTTCATTTGCAGTTACAACCGAAAACATCAGGAACATCGTATCACCTGAATTCAAGGCAGCAGGTCATAAGGTTGTTATTCTTAAACCTGAATACACTGCTGATAATCTTCCCGATACAGCATCACTTCTTAAAGTTTACGATGAGGTTTACTCTCTCGTAACCGCAGGCAAGGTTGCCGCAATCTACACACCCACAATGGGCGGCGTTGCAGAGGCAGTGCTCAAAATGGCAATGGGTAACGGCATCGGCTTTGATTTTGCAGATGTTTCACTTGCTGACATCTTCGGCTATTCCTACGGCTCATTTGTAATTGAGCTTAACGACGATACCGATTGCGGTACTCTCCTCGGCTACACAACCGATAAGACTGCCATCACACTTGGTGCTGAAAGCATTGATTTTGCAAAGCTTCTTCCCGTTTATGAGGATAAGCTTGAGGATATTTATTCCTGCAACATCGCAATGCCCGAAAAGAAGATTGAAACTTTTGATTACAAGGCAACTACCTTTGCAAAGCCCGCAATCAGAACAGCAAAGCCCAAGGTACTTATCCCCGTATTCCCCGGCACAAACTGCGAATACGATTCAGCTAAACACGCTGAAAGAGCAGGCGCAGAAACAGAAATCTTTGTTATCAACAACCTTTCAGCTTCAAGCATTGCAAAGTCAGTTGAAGACTTCGCAAAGAAGGTTGCAGAAAGCCAGATTATCTTTGTTCCCGGCGGCTTCTCAGGCGGTGACGAACCCGACGGCTCAGGCAAATTCATCACTGCATTCTTCCGCAATGCGGAAATCAAGCAGGCTGTAACAGAGCTTCTTGAAAAGCGTGACGGTCTTATGCTTGGTATCTGTAACGGCTTCCAGGCACTTATCAAGCTTGGCCTTGTACCCTACGGCAAGATTATTGACACTGACGAAACCTGCCCCACTCTTACATACAACACCATCGGCAGACACCAGTCAAAGCTTGTTCGCACAAAGCTTGTTTCCAATAATTCACCCTGGCTTTCAAAGGCAAAGCAGGGCGAGATTTACACCGTGCCCATTTCACACGGTGAAGGCAGATTCATTGCAGATGAAGCCCTCATCAGAAAGCTTGCGGCAAACGGTCAGATTATCACTCAGTATGTTGACTTTGACGGCAACGCAACAAACGACATTGCCTTCAATCCCAACAACTCAGACTTTGCTATTGAGGGTATCGTATCACCCGACGGCAGAGTTCTCGGCAAGATGGGTCACTCAGAAAGAACCGCAGCAGGTCTTTACAAGAATGTTCCCGGTGAATTTGACCTCAAACTCTTTGAATCCGCAGTTGAATACTACAAATAAAAACCTGAAAGGAGCGTCCTGAGGGGCGCTCCTTTAAAACTATACCTTATTATATAGGGAGGATTTCCGATGACCAAAGAACAGGCAAGAGCAAAAGCAAAAGCCCTTGTTGCTCAGATGACAGTTGAAGAAAAAATGTCCCAGCTTCTTTATAATTCACCTGCAATTGAAAGACTGGGAATTCAGGAATATAACTGGTGGAACGAAGGCGCTCACGGCGTTGCCCGTGCAGGTACCGCAACCGTTTTCCCCCATACAATTGCTATGGCGGCAACCTTTGACCCCGAAATGGTTAACAAAATTGCCGATGTCATCTCAACCGAAGGCAGAGCAAAATACAACAAGCACGTTAAATTCGGCGACTACGATATTTTCAAGGGTCTCACCTTCTGGGCACCCAATATCAATATTTTCCGTGATCCCCGTTGGGGCAGAGGTCAGGAAACTTTCGGTGAATGCCCTTATCTGACAGCTACTCTCGGCACATCATTCATCAAGGGTATTCAGGGTGATGGCGAATTTCTTAAAGCCTCAGCCTGCTCAAAGCATTACGCAGTGCATTCGGGTCCCGAGGCAGACCGCCACGGCTTTGATGCAATTGCAAATCCCCACGACCTTTTTGAAACCTATCTTCCCGCCTTTGAAAAGACTGTCAAGGCAGGTGTAACCGGCGTTATGGGTGCATATAACCGCACCAACGGCGAGCCCTGCTGTGCTCATTCATATCTTCTGGGTGAAATCCTCCGCAAGCAGTGGGAATTTGACGGCTATGTTGTTTCCGACTGCGGTGCGATAAGGGATATTTATTCAGATCACCACTTTGTTGAAACAAAGGCAGAGGCAGCAGCTGTTGCACTTAAAAATACCTGCGACCTTAACTGCGGCGAAACCTATTCCGCACTTATTGACGCATATGAGCAGGACCTCATTACAGAGGAAGATATCACTGTTGCCGCAGAAAGAATCTATACAATCCGTGCTCTTCTGGGCGAATTCGAGGATGTAAGACCCTATTCAGATATCGGCTTTGACAAGCTTGACTGCAAAGAGCATAAGGAGCTTAACCTTAAAGCTGCCGAGCAGTGCCTTGTTATGCTTAAAAACGACGGTTTCCTGCCTCTCGGCAAAGACTATGCTGGCAAGATTGCAGTTGTAGGTCCCAACTCACTTTCGGTTACCGCACTTGAAGGCAACTACAACGGCTATGCATCCGAAAATCTTACCGTTGCCGACGGTATCCGCAGAGTATTCACAGATGCTCACATTATGGTTGAAAAGGGTTCAAACTACTGCGACGAATCCATGAATCACTGGTCAGGCTTCCAGAATATGATAAGCGACGGTGTTGCCGCCGCATCCGAAGCTGATATTACAGTGCTTGCGCTGGGTCTTGATCAGTCAATCGAGGGCGAAGATACCGGCTTTGACAACGATTATACCGCTTGCGGTGATAAAAAATCACTCTATCTGCCCAAAACTCAGCAGAAGCTTGCCGAAAAGGTCTGCGAGGTTTGTGATAATGTTGTTGTTGTGCTTATGTGCGGCAGCTCAATTGACCTTGGCGATAAAGTAAGAAACCACGCAAAGGCAATTATTCACGCCTGGTATCCCGGTGCAATGGGCGGACTTGCTGTTGCAAACGTGCTTGCAGGTAAGGTTTCGCCCTGCGGCAGACTTCCCGTTACAATTTACAGAGGCGACCACAACCTGCCTTCATTCCTTGATTACTCAATGATTGGCAAAACTTACAGATACATCGAAGGCGATGCACTCTATCCCTTCGGCTACGGTCTTTCATACACAAGCTTTGCCTATGAAAATGCATCCTTTGACGGCAAAACCCTTACAGTTGACATCACCAACACAGGCAGGATGAAGGGCATTGAAAAGGCTCAGGTTTATGCTTCATTCACCGACAGCCGTACCGTTACTCCCCACTTCCAGCTTTGCGGTATCAAAGCAGTTGAGCTTGAAAGTGGCGAAAAGACAACCGTAAGCTTCGACATTGATAACTACTGGATTAAAGCTGTTACCGAAGACGGCAGCAGAGTTGACCCTGACGGCAAAATCAGCCTTTATGTGGGCGGACATCAGCCTGACGGCGTAAGTAACGCACTTCTCGGCACAGAATGCCTTAAAATTGACGTTCAGTGAGGATATGAATATGGACAATTTTGCCCGAAGATTTAAAATCGACTGCTCTCCCGTTGCCCCTGAAAAGAATGTAATCGTCAAAAAGAACATCCGTTTTACGGTTATAACTCCCTGCCTTCTGCGTGTTGAGGCGCAGAGGGAGGGCAAATTCTGCGATGAACCTACCCAGAGTGTATGGTTCAGAGATTTTTGCGACTGTGATTTTCAGGTCAGCGAATCAAAGAGTAACATAGAAATAAAAACAGAAAAAGCAACCTTTGTTTATTCTCTCAAAGCAAATAAAATGCTTAATATCAGACTTGCCGACGGCAGAAATGTAAAGAATTTCAAGGCAGGCAACCTTAAAGGCACAAGCCGTACTCTTGATATCACCGCCATCGACAGAGTGGGCAACGGTGTTTGTTCCAGAAACGGTGTTGCAATTCTTGATGACAGTGACACACTTGCAATCAAGACTGACGGCGCAATCCTTCCCCGTGACAATGCAGAAAAGGATATCTATTATTTTGCCTACGGCAACGATTATATCGGCGCAACAACAGATTTGTATAACCTGACGGGCAGAGTGCCTCTCATTCCCCGTTATGCCCTTTCAAACTGGTGGAGCAGATATAAGGATTATTCTCAGGAAGAATATCTGAACCTTATGGACAGATTCAAGGCTGAGGAAATCCCCATTACCGTTGCAACGGTTGATATGGACTGGCACTGGGTAAAAATCAGAGAAAAATTCGGCAAGGACAGCCACAAGGTTACAAAGCACCTCAACTTTATGGAATATGTCTATGATGTTTGGTCAACGGGCTGGACAGGTTACAGCTTCAACACCGACCTTTTCCCCGACCCCGACGGTTTCCTGAAAAAACTCAAAGAGGATAACTATAAAATCACCTTTAATATTCATCCCTCGATGGGTGTGCGCTGGTTTGAGGACCAGTATGAGGAAATGTGCGAGGCAATGGGTCAGGACCCCAAAACAAAAGAGCCCGTTAAATTCGACATTACCGATAAAAAGTTCACTGAAAAATATTTTGATATTCTTCACCATCCTTTTGAAGAAAAAGGTGTTGACTTCTGGTGGATTGACTGGCAGCAGGGCAAAAACACAGCCGTCAAAGGTCTTGACCCTCTGTGGGCACTGAATCACTACCATTTCCTTGATAATGCAAAGGATAACCACAGACCTCTCATTCTTTCACGCTTCTGCGGTGCAGGCAGCCAGAGATATCCTCTCGGTTTCAGCGGCGATACAACACAGACCTGGAAAAGCCTTGACTATCAGCCCGGATTCACCGCAACCGCATCCAACGTTGCCTATCCCTGGTGGAGCCACGATATAGGCGGTCACTGTATGGGCATCAAGAATGACGAGCTTTATCTCCGTTGGGTACAGCTTGGCGTTTACAGCCCCGTAATGCGTCTGCATTCCACAAATAACGAGTTTATGGGCAAGGAGCCATGGAATTACAGCGGTTCGGTCGGCAAAATTGCTACGGAAGCTCTCCGTTTCAGACACAGGCTTCTGCCCTATATCTACACAATGAATTACCGCACTCATACCGAGTGCAGGGCAATCTGTGAGCCTATGTATTACGCATATCCCGAGGATGAGAATGCATACAAATGCAGAAACGAATTCTTCTTCGGCACAGAGCTTATTGTTGCACCCATAACCCGACCCACCTCACCCAAAACCCGTATGGCATCGGTGAATGTATGGCTTCCCGAAGGCAGATATACGGATGTTTTCACGGGCAGGATTTACAGCGGCAACAAGTTTGTTGAGATGTACCGTGACCTTGAAACAATTCCCGTGCTTGCAAAGGAAGGCACAATCCTTCCCCTTGCAGTAAATGACAGAACAAACGACTGCACAAACCCCGATAACCTTGAACTGCTTGTTTACAGAGGCAACAACACCTTTACTCTCTATGAAGACGACGGCGAAACCCTTTCATATAAGGATGGTGAATATCTCAAAACCGCTTTCACCGTTGCGGAAAAAGGTAACACAGTCAGCTTTAAGATTGAAAAGGCGGAGGGTACCGCATCCGTTGTACCTCAGGCAAGAACCTACACCGTAAGCTTCAAGGATATTATCAGCGGCTATGTTACCGTCAACGGCGAAAAGGTTGAAGCTAAAACCGTAAACGGTACTCTTTCCGTAACAGTTACCGCAGGTTCGGAAGATACAACGGAAATCACCGTTGAAAATTGCGTATACCTTAAAAATACGGAAAGAAGGCAGGCACTTATCCACACCGTTGCCAAATTCCAGACTCTTAACGATACGAAGAACAAGTTCAACAAAATGCTGAAAACGGGCAGAATCCCCGCAGGCATTTCAAAAGAATTTGCAGGCCCCATCAAAGAAATTTTCGCACTTGACTAAAATTTAAGGAGCAACCTCACGGTTGCTCCTTGTTTTTCTTTTTCTCCGCTTTTTTTGCTGCTTTTTCTTCTTTTTTCAGCCTTGCTTCTTCATCTGCAATATCCTCGGCTTTTTTGCTTTTTACGGCATATTTTATAACCCACGCAACCAGTGCCACAGGCAGCAGAATTGCCGCAACAAGGGCAATCTTATCCATGGGCACATAATCGTAAAGACCGTCACCGAGAATTGTGAAAAGAATTACTCTGGGCAGAATTCCTCCCAGTGAAATAAGAAAATAGGGAAGAAACTTCATTTTTACCGCACCAAGGAAAAGGCTCACAAGGTCAATGGGAAAAACCGGGATAAATCTTATTGCAAATATAGCCGAAAGCTTGCCTTTGCCTTGAAGCTCAATGATTTTATCACCGTATTTAACCTTTTTGAGCTTATTTATAACATAATTTCCGCCCATAATCCGCCCGAAAAGGTAAGAAACCGCAACCTCAATCATAATTCCTGCCGTGTTGATGAGAATTGCCCAATGTGCGGGGAATGCCATACCCACGGCAATGTAAATCAGTGATGCAGGGATAACAAATACCATTGATTTAAGCAGATAAATTCCCCATATTGCCAGAACCGCCGCTATAACGCTTGAGCTTGCCTCAACAAGCCCTCTCACGTCAATGGTCTTGAAATCCTCATATTTCCATATAATCAGGGCAATAATAAAAACTGAAACAATTATTCTTGCCGCAAGTCCCAGTGCGTGGGAACCTCTCTGAAACTTTTCTTTCATACAGTCCTCCGAGTATTTATATAATGTATAATACTCCAAAATCGTCGGCAATGCAAGAAAATTAACATTTTAAATCAAAATTTTAGTAGACATTGAGCAAAACCTGTGGTATATTTAAGTGTATGCCAAATTCTTTAAAAGGAGGGAATCTGCCAATGATGACAATGAAGGAAAAAATTGAACGTGCTTCCGCTTCCGTTGCATTTGACGGAATCTATAAGTATATCAAAAAAAATCCCGAAGAAAATCTTATAAAGCTTGTTGACCTTGCTCAGAAGCTTATGGGCGGTGCATTCCCCGAAAAGAATTTTGATGCGTTCCGTTCTGCCGTGCAGGATAAAGAGAATGTATGGCGCACTTTCGCACTTAATATCATCAACGGCTGTGACAAAAATGTTGTCAAGAATATGCTGCTTGCTCTGGGTCTGGGTGCAGGCGTAAACGGCACAAAGGCCGTACGTGCAAACAGAGAAAAATACAAGTGCAACATTCCGTTTCAGGTGCTTTTTGACCCCACAAGTGCCTGCAATCTCAAATGTAAAGGCTGCTGGTCTGCGGAATACGGTCACAAGTCAAACCTGACTCTTGACGAAATGCGCTCAATCATAAATCAGTGTACCGAACTGGGAACTCATTTCTATATGCTTACAGGCGGTGAACCCCTTATCCGTAAAAAGGATATTATCACCCTCTGCCGTGAGAATCCCGACTGTGCATTCCTTGCTTATACAAATGCAACTCTTATCGACCAGGAGCTTTGCGACGAAATAAAGAGCGTGGGCAATCTGGCTCTTGCTCTCAGCATTGAAGGCACGGAAGAAAGCAACGACGCAAGACGCGGCGGCGGTGCATACAAAACAACAATCGAAGCAATGGATCTTCTTCGTAAAAACGGCTTGCTTTTCGGCATTTCCGTATGCTACACAAGCGCGAATATCCCTGCCGTTACAAGCGACGAATTTCTTGACCTTATGGTTGAAAAGGGTGTCCGTTTCGGCCTTTATTTCAACTATATGCCCGTTGGCAAGGATGCTGTGCCCGAGCTTATCCCCACACCCGAACAGCGTGTGCATATGTATAAATGGCTCCGCAAGGTGAGAAACAGCAAAACGGGCAAGCCTATGTTTGTGCTTGATTTCCAGAACGATGCCGAATATGTAGGCGGCTGTATTGCAGGCGGCAGAAACTACTTCCACATAAACTCAGAAGGTGATATGGAGCCTTGCGTTTTCATTCACTATTCGGATTCCAATATCAGAGAAAAAACAATTCTTGAAGGTCTGCAAAGCCCTCTTTTCAAGGCTTATTATCATAATCAGCCCTTCAACGATAACCATTTAAGACCCTGCCCCATGCTTGAAAATCCCGATTGCCTGCGTAAAATGGTGGCTCAGACCGGTGCAAAATCAACGGATCTGATTGAGCCTGAAACCGCAGATCAGCTTTGCTCAAAGTGTGACAGATTTGCGGCGGCATGGAAACCCGTTGCGGAAGAACTCTGGGCATCAACAAAGCATCCTAACCCCAAAACCCAGTATTACCGTGACACACCCGAAGGCAAGGCAGAGAATAAATAAGGCTTGACAGCCCTGTTAAAAAAGTATATAATTCAGATGACAAAAGGGGTGCTGCCCGAAGGCGGCTGAGATTATACCCTCAAACCTGATCCCGGTAATGCGGGCGTAGGAAAATAGCCTCAGTGCATTTTACGCCCGACGATTTTTCGTCGGGCTTTTTATATGTACACCCTTTCAGAAGAAAGGAGAAAACTTATGTCAAAAACCAACAAAAACCATATTCTTGCGGAAAGCGCAATGATGGTCGCCCTTTCAATCGCTGTTTTCATTGTATCGGAATTCATTCCCTGGCCCTATGCCTACGGCGGCGGATTCAGTATGTTCGGTCAGGTGCCGATTATTCTTGTTTCCTACCGTCACGGTGTTAAAAACGGGCTTGCCGCATCAATGGCGCTGGCAATATTTGAAATGATTATGGGCTACAAAAACTTTGCCTATGTTTCGGGCATTGCTGCATACCTCATCGTTGCCTTTGCGGATTATATCATAGCCTTCGGCTGCCTGGGACTTGGCGGAATGTTCAGAGATAAACTGCATAATCAGACCGCAGAGCTTGCTCTGGGCGGTACTGTTGTGTGTATCATCAGATTTTTATGCCATTTTGTCAGCGGCATCACAATCTGGTCAGGCTACTGCCCCGAAGATATGGCTGTGGGAGTTTATTCCTTTGTCTACAACGGTTCATATATGGCAATAGAGTTGATTCTGACTGTTGTGGGTCTTATTGCAGTAGGAAAAATATTCAATCTCAAAAAGAAAAATATTCTTTAAAAATAATTTGAAAAATTTTTCAAAAAGCCCTTGACAAACATCGACAATTAGTATATAATCATCAAGCATTCAAAAAACGCCGTTGCGTTTTTTTAGTCGGTGTTGATGACGTTGAGGGTCCACCCGTTCCCATCCCGAACACGGTAGTTAAGCTCAACAGTGCCGAAAATACTTGGCTGGAAGCGGCCCGGGAAGATAGGTCGACGCCGACACTTTTAATTTAGCCGTCCAAAAGGGCGGCTATTTTTTTTGGAGTTTTGTGATATAATTATGATATAAAGGTTGTCGGAGGGATATTATGGACCTTTTTGAGAAAACAACTGAAAAAATTTATGTGTTTGAAGGCAAAATCATAAATGTACGCCGTGACAAGGCGGCTCTCCATACAGGCAAGCCCTGTATCCGTGAGGTTGTTGAGCATAACGGCGGTGTGTGCGTTGCCGCATTGACCGACAATAATGAGCTTCTTTTTGTTCGCCAGTTCAGATATCCTTATATGGAGGTTGTTCTTGAACTTCCCGCAGGTAAACTCGAAAAGGGCGAAGACCCATTTGAAGCAGGCAAGCGTGAACTTGCGGAAGAAACAGGCTTTGCCGCTGAAAAATATGCCGACCTGGGCAAATTCTACCCTACACCCGGCTATGTTAACGAAATCATTCATCTCTATGCAGGCTGGCAGCTCAAAGATGTGGGCATTCACCTTGATGAAGACGAATTTCTTGAAGTTGAAAGAATTCCTCTGAATAAGGCTGTGGATATGGTTATGAATAACGAAATCCGTGACGGAAAAACCCAGACACTCATTATGCGTGTTGCGGAAATGCAACGCAGAGGAATTATAGGCGGTGGCAATAATGAATAAAATCATACTTGCCTCAGCATCTCCACGCCGCAAGGAGATGCTTGAAACCGCAGGTGCGGAATTTGAAATTATTGTTGCGGATGTTGATGAAACCGTTCCCGAAGGTACAAAGCCGGAGGATGCAGCAATTATGACCGCAGAGAAGAAGGCTCTTGCTGTTGCGGAAAGCCACAAGGACAGCGTTGTTATCGGTGCGGATACAATCGTTGTTGCAGGCGAAAAAATTCTTGGCAAACCCACAGATAAAGCCGACGCCCGCCGTATGCTTTCAATGCTTTCGGGTGTTGAGCATAAGGTTATAACGGGCGTATGCCTTGCCTGCGGAGATAAAAAAATCACTTTCGCTCAGGTAAGCAAGGTGAAATTCTATGACCTGACCGACGATGAAATCAACGCATATGTTGAAACCGGCGAGCCTATGGACAAGGCAGGCGCATACGGAATTCAGGGTAAGGGCTGCGTGCTTGTTGAAAAAATCGAAGGCGATTATTTCAATATTGTAGGTCTGCCCGTGGCAAGAGTTATGAAAGAACTGAATAAATTAATGTGATATCAGTTGACATTTCGCCGTAAATATCATAAAATATATAGCAGTCATTACACAACCTGATATCAATCGAGATATTGCGGATGAAAGCAATGACCGATAGCGGTAGCGCAAAGCGGATTTTTTTCATCTCGCTTTCCGCAGGCATAGATTTACAATTTAATATTCAATCGGGGTGTGGCGCAGCTGGTAGCGCGCGTGGTTTGGGACCACGAGGCCCAGAGTTCGAAACTCTGCACTCCGACCAAAATACAGAAATCCGAACTCTCTCCTTAAATCAGGAGATGGTTCGGATTTTTTCTGTTTTCCACATTGTAAAATTCAGTTTATATGAGGATAAATCCCATCAGCAGACCGCCTGCAAATCCGGAAATATGTTCCCATGCAGTTGCTTTGCCCACAAGCATTCCGCCGACTGTATAAACAGCAAGAATTATAATAGCAAGAAGGGGTAAGCCCGAAAACATAACCGTCCCGTTTTTTACGGCAAGCATAACAAACACGGCTATCAGACCGTAAATTCCCGTTGATGCGCCTTCACCCTCTTGAAGCTTATATACAAACGCCATATACAAGCCTGATACCAACACAGAGCCGACAAAGCAGAGCAATGTTTTTACTGCTCCGAGCCGTGATTCAACGGCATAGCCGACAATGAGGGTTGCGGTTACATTTGAAATAATGTGCCACGTTCCGATATGGAGTAGCGATGACGACACCAGGCGCCATACCTGCCCCTTTCTGATCTTCTTTTCAGACAGATGCAGTGCGTGATTTATGTAACCTTTGTTGTGTCCCGACCACAGTTTTTCTTTGAGTGTTACCGTTTCTGTTCTGGGTATCGCTATAAAATTATCAATAATATAAATCAATGCTATTATTACGCAGAATGATACTGTAAAAACCGGCATACTCTTTCTCCTTTACGGAAACTGTTCTGTTGTTTAATTGTAACAATATAAAGATGATTTGTCAAAGTCTTCCGCAAAATGATATATTAACACTTTATCATAAAAAAAGCGGATTGCATCGCAACCCGCTTTCAAATACTGTTTTTTACTGTTTTGCTCCTGCATCAAACATTTCAAGAGTCTTCACTGTTGCGGCAAAGCAGTTTGCAATACCGTCTTTGTTGAGGCTTTCAACATTATCAAGCCTTGTGTGATAATATCTTTCAAGCTTGTGATTAAGACCTGTAACACCTGCTGCTCTGAATCCGCCCTGAGTGAATGCTGCGGCATCAACCGCACCGCCGAGAGGAGGAATCCAACCCTTCTTGCAAGGCACGCCTATCTCCTGAGCTGCTTCATAGAAAAGGTCTGCAACCTCTGCATCTGACTTAACGGTGCCGTTAAGGTCACGGTAGTTTGCCATAAGATACTTGGGTTCATTGATTGTATCAAACGAATAAATGAATGTGGGAACATCCTTGAAATCGTTCTTGTGTGCATCAACCCAGGCTTTTGCACCTCTGAGACCGATTTCCTCTGAACCTGTAAGAATAACGCCTACTTCCGTATTTTCAAGCTCAATGCCTGCATCTTTAAGATATTTAAGCACGGCAATACCCATATAGCAACCGGTAAGGTTATCGTTTGCACCGTCAACAACAATCTTGTAATTCTCCATAAAATAGAGTCCGATTGTAAAGGGAACAAAAAGAAGACCCCACAGACCGGCTTTGATAAGAGAATTTTCAAGGTCGGGCATAGCAAATGCTACACCATTCTGAGCAACAAACATCACTGAAAGAACAAGGTAATATAACGCACCGAGAACAACGATGACTGCGTGTGCCTCAAAGCCTACGCCGCCCAGCGCATAGTTAACGGGCCATTCCCATGTTGCATCGGGATGTCCGTTGAAGATGATTCTTCTCTTGGTTTCGCCACTGCACTTTTTGATTGCTGTTACATTATGGCTTGTTTTCTTCTTGAACAGAGGGTCAAGAAGCTTTTTATAAACACCGAATTGAAGAAGAACAATAGCGAATCCGGCAATAATCAGAGGAATGCCTGCAACAGGGAAAAAGAAAAACAAAGCGATTGCAATAAGAACAAAGGTAAGTGTAAAGTAAACCCAGCCATAGAAAGCTCTGGGTGCAACCTCACAAGATTCAACCTTCACATCCTCACAGCCGCAGTCCTCCAGCACCTTTGCCATATACTCGCAGGCTTTCTTTTCGCCCTCTGAGCCGGGTTCTCTTTTGCCGCAGGTTCTGATAACATGAGTAATCTCATCGATTATGTACTTTGCGGCCGATTCCTTACGGTCAATAATTTTCTTCAAATCCATTTAAATTTCCTCCTTTTGCATGACTTTTTATGCATTTTAATATTAGCATTTTAGTTATAAAAAAGTCAATAGAATATCCAAGTTTAGTAACAGTGTTACAATTTTTGTTCGGCATTAAAAACAATTCTTGACTTTGCTTTTCCGTTGTGCTATACCTATTGAGGATATTATTCATACTATAAAATTACATTATTAAAGAAGGCGTATTAATCAATGGAAACTCTGTTCAGTATCTCTATCGCCCTTGGCGCAGGTCTGATTATGTCACGATTGGCAAAGCCTCTGGGGTTACCCTCGGTTACCGCATACCTTATTGCAGGCATTCTCATCGGACCCTACTGTCTGGGCAGCTTCGGCATTGAAGGAATGGGCTTCATCTCCCACGAAAATGTAAAGGAATTTGAAATTATTTCAAATGTTGCTCTCGGTTTCATTGCTTTTGCAATCGGCAACGAATTCCGCCTTTCACAGCTTAAAAAAGTCGGCGGCACGGCAACATTCATCGGTATTTTTCAGGCACTTATCGCAACTCTGATGGTTGATGCGGTACTTATCGGTCTTCACTTCATTTTAGGTGAAGAAAAGCTCCCCCTTTCAATGGCAATCACTCTCGGCGCAGTTGCCGCAGCTACCGCACCTGCCGCCACACTGATGGTTGTACGTCAGTATAAGGCAAAAGGTAAGCTTACGGATTTGCTTCTGCCTATCGTTGCAATCGACGACGCCGTAGGTCTGATTATCTTCGCAATTTCTTTTGGTATTGCAAAGGCGGTTGAACACGGTGAATTCAGCATGAAGGCAATCATTCTTGAACCCGTTATCGAAATCGTTTGTTCCCTTGCTCTCGGCGCAATTATGGGTGTCCTTTTCTCAATATTCGAAAGATTCTTCAGCTCAAACAGCAAGCGTCTGTGCCTTTCTGTAACCTGCGTTATCTTCACTGTTGCACTGTCGATGGTCAAGTTTGAAATCGGCGGCGTACACGTGGGATTCTCTGCACTTCTCGTGTGTATGATGCTGGGCACAATCTTCTGCAACATATGTGATTTCTCTGCGGAAATTATGGAAAAGACAGATAAATGGACCGTTCCCCTCTTTGCACTTTTCTTTGTTCTCAGCGGTGCTGAACTTGAACTGAGCGTATTTACCGACCTTGCCATTGTCGGAATAGGCATTGCATATATCTTCTCCCGTTCACTCGGCAAGTATTTTGGCGCTTTCGGCAGTGCAAAGCTTATGAAATGCGACAAGAAAACAACAAAATATCTGGGTATCACTCTTCTTCCTCAGGCAGGTGTTGCTCTGGGTATGTCCGTTACCGCAATGGAGCTTGGAGAGGTTGGTGAAATGATAAGAAATATTGTTCTTTTCTCTGTTCTTATCTATGAGCTTTTCGGACCGGTTATGACAAAGTGGGCACTCACAAGAGCAGGCAACATCGAGCCCAAGCCCCACCACAAAAACAGAAAGCACCGCACAGCCCCCGCAAAAATATAAAACAGAATTATGCATATACGCAAAGAAGGCAGGAACGAACATCGCTCCTGCCTTCTCCGCGTTATTTAGGTATACAAAATAGAGTAGTGGTCTGAATTAAAAAAATATTTTTCCCTTTTATTATATATGTCAGTTTTTTCGTTTTGTCACGCAAAAAATTTTAACTTTGTATATATCAACAAAAAACCCTTGCTGTTTTTATGCAAAACAACAAGGGTTTTCTTATTCTTCCATCTGTTTTCCCAAAAAATTGGCCGCAACCTGAGCAAGCTTGGTTTCTGTTTGAGTCGGGCACGAACCGTTTTCATTAAGAAGCATTACAATGGCACCGGATACATCACCGCCGCCAACAATGGGGAATGCAACCGCCGCTTCTTTGTCAACACCTTCCACGGGCTTGATTCGCTCGCTGTCAACACAGCAAACATAGTTTTCCCTGCGCTCCATAAGACTTTCAAGGCTTCGGCTCACCCTGCGGTCAAGAATTTCTTTTTTTGAAATACCCGCACAGGAAATAACACTGTCTCTGTCGGTAACAATAACCGCAAGACCCGTGCCGCGTGCAAGCACATCCGCATACTGACCCGTAATCGATGACAGCTCGCCGATGGGCGAATATTTTTTAAAAATAACCTCACCATCTGCATCCGTATAAATCTCCAACGGGTCTACGTCACTGATAACATTGACACTGTAAACCTTGTCCGAGTGATTCCTGCTCACCTGGACTAATTCAGCAGATAAGATATCTACAGTGCCTGAATTAAAATTTGCGGCTTTCTCCGTTTCTTCGGGAAGAACTCCGCATCTGATAATCATATCAATATCGCGCTGAAGCTTGATTTCAACATGATCTCCATACACATAAACCGATTCAATAATCAGCTCAAGATCATTGCGTTCTAGCTTTTCTTTTGTGAGAATATCGGAGAAAATATCGATTGCAGTTTTTGCAACACGGTTAACTCTTATAATTGTATTGCGCTTGTCCGAGAGCAAATCAAGCTGATGATTCAGACCGTCAATCTTTCTTTGCAAATCAGATTCAAGCTCGTCGTACATATCTTCAATATCCGCTTCACGGTCAGGGTTTTTCATTATTTCGCGGATACGCATACGTTTTGTTACCTTAAGTTCTTCGTTCAGATCAACGAGAACCTTAGCGATATTTTCTGCAGTCTGCTCGGTTTCTTCAATATTCTCATTTTCGCATTCAAGGTCAGCATTGAGCTGATCAATCATAGCTGCAGAATTCTGCATAATCTTTTCAACATAAAGTCGGATAAGATTATCGAGCGTTTCTGCTTTAATAAGATGGCTCGGACATTCCTTTGGTCCTCTGCGGTGATAGGTTCCGCAGTTGTAAGCAGGTTTGTAACCCTTTTTGTTTATCGCAAACATAGGGCTTCCGCAGTCACCGCACTTGAGTAAACCTGAATAAATATTATCGTTGATTTTTACGCCGCGGTAGTTGTTGCGTGAACGGCTTTCCATAGCCGCACGGGCGAGAGCGAAAGTACGGTAATCAATAATTGCCTGATGGTGATCTTCGTGGACAATATGCTCTCCGTCATCAAGTTTTTTGCTTTTGCCGTTGATTTTCACTCGTGTATATTTGCTTTGTCTCAGAGTGCCGATATAGAAATCGTTCTGAAGGATACCGTGAATCGTTTCGATTGCCCAGACTGCCTTGACCTGCCGTTTGTATTCTTTACCTTCGGCTTCCTTTCGTATCTGCTCTGACATTCTCGGAGTGGGAATACCGTTATCAGTCAGATGATTTGCAATGCTGTTATAACCCATACCTTCATTAATATAAAGGTCAAAGATTTTTCTGACAATCTCTGCTTCTGTGGGAACAATTTCAAATTTCTTGTGAGCATTGATGATATAGCCGTAAGGAGCGGCGCAAATCCATTCACCGTCATTCTGGCGACGTTCAATAACGTTCTTGACTTTTCTTGAAGTTTCCGTAACGGGCATTTCGTTCATAATAAAATGAATCGAAATTTTAAACCAGTCGTTGTTATTGGGGAAGTCAACGCTGTCGCCGATAGAGATAATACGCACGCCTTCGTCACGGAAATTTTCCAATTCCATAAGACCCTGACTGGTACGGCGCGAGAATCTTGAAAAGTCTTTTACGATAAGAATATCGTATTTATGAGATAAAAGACCTTTTCGCATTTCCTGATAGTTTTCACGCTGTTCAAAAGTGTAACCTGAACGGTCACGGTCTTCAAAAAAAGTGAGATCGCTACCGGGGAAATTGAACCTTACATAATCGGCAATAATCGCCTTCTGGTTTTCAATAGAAACATTGTCTCGGTCAAGTTCGTCATCGACCGAAATTCGGACATAGCCTGCAATGTTAAATTTTTCTTTCAACTTTTTTAACACCTCTCTTCTGTTGTCAAGGTTATCTGTTTTTGCTTTGTGTTATTACAGACAACATTGTATAACGAATTCCGATAAAATTCAAGTGGGAAAAATAATTTATTATAAAACTTCCTGTTTTGCTTTTTTTACTTCCAACTCAGGAATACGTCGTTTGTTATATGCGAGCAAATCCAATGTGCCCTGATACAGATCTTTTTCCCCCGATTCAAACACGGCAACAAGATATTTTTCTTTCTTGTATCTCTCAAATTTTTCCTTGAGACTTTCGCGTACAGCGGGGTCTTTTTTTTCGGCGTTTGTCAGCCAGATATCAACAATTTTCTTGTCATCTCTGACGTTAATTTCCAAATAGAATCACACTCCTTTTTCCTTATTTTTACTTGTGGCGACTTCTTTATTCGCCGCGCTGTTTCTTGCGATTTTTATAAGCTCGGGCGGTAGACCATCAACTGTTTTCCTCAGTTCCTCAAGTTCGCTGAGCTTCTGATTTATTTCTAGCTTTCTCTGCACGCTGTCTTTGGATGCAGAGTCAAGTTTCTTCTCAAGCTCACTGACTTCATCAGTCAGTTCTTTGTATACCTTGTCATATTTTTTTAGTTTGGTTCTCATGGCTTCAACACCGGGAATGTATCTTTCAAGAAGAGTCTCAAGCTCTTCTGTTTTTGTCTTTTTGTTGAGCATATTTGTATCTGCAAGAATCTGCATAATTTGTTCTTTCATGCGGTTGAGATGTACTGCTTCCTTGAAAAGCGACGGCGGAATATGAGTTCTTCCCGTCACGCTTGCTGATTCACCGCGTTCCATATCGGGATATTTTTTGACCATGTGTTTCCAGAATTCATCCTGCCACC